>DATLEY010000087.1:0-24295 GCA_035525215.1 Thermoanaerobaculia bacterium
GAACTCGGAACGGCTGACGGCTGTGGAGTCCGTTTCCACGCCGTCCCACGCGCGTAAGCGTGCCTCGTCCGGGGCACGGCTCTTGCTCCCGATCACTATGAAAATCAAGGAGGATCCTGATGGCCAATGAACGAACGGATCGATCGATGGAAACGCCGACTACGAGCGAGCGTGACGGACGGAAGCTGAGTGACGTGATGACCCGGAACCCCGAGTGCGCCACGGAGAAAGACACGCTGCAGAGCGTGGCCCGCATGATGCGGGATTGTGACTGCGGCGCGATACCCGTCGTCGGCGACGACAGGAAATTGCGGGGAATGATCACCGACCGCGACATCGTGATCCGCTGCATCGCCGAGGGGAAGAATCCGATGGACGCGACCGTCGGAAACATCATGACGCGTGAGATCTACTCCGTGCGCGAGAACGAGTCGCTGGACGAAGTCTTCCGAGTCATGAGTGAGAGGCAGGTCCGCCGCGTCCCCATCCTCGGCAACAACGACGAGGTGATCGGCATCATCGCGCAGGCCGATCTCGCGATCGATTCGCCGAGCGACGAGAAAGTCGGGCGCACGGTCGAACACATCAGCGAGCCGGATCGTCCCCGCGCAGGCCGCTGAGCCAATCACATAAAAAGGAGAGGCCGTCCGGCCTCTCCTTTTTCAGTGCTGAGTGCTGAGTGCTGGGTGCTGGGTGCTGGGTGCTGAGTGCTGGGTGCGGAGTGCGGAGTGCTGGGTGCTGGGTGCTGAGTGCTGATGCTGAGTAACAGAGTCGAGTCCTGAGTTCTAGGTACGGCCACTGTACCGCCGGCTCCTGTCCTGAGGAGCGACAGCGACGACGGATCCGGCCGGTGAACGCGCGCAAAGCGCGCGCCCACCGGAGTCTCCAATCCAAGTAACAACCGGCACACTCAGGCCTCAGGACTCAGGACTCAGGACTCTTCCATCACCACCCGCACTGCCGCCCGCGGTTCTGCTGATCGAGCCAGGTCTTCAGCGGCGCGAAGTAATCGATGATCGCCGTGGCATCCATCTCTCGCTGGCCGGTGAGAGCTTCCAGGGCGTCAGGCCAGGGGCGGCTGACTCCCATCTCCATCATGGCCCGGAGCTTCTGACCGGCCGCCTCGTTCCCGTAGATCGAGCACCGATTGAGCGGGCCCTGGTAGCCGGCCGTATCGCAGAGCGCTCGATGAAACTGGAACTGAAGAATGCGCGCGAGGAAGTATCGCGAGTAGGGGGTGTTGCCCGGGATGTGATACTTCGCCCCCGGATCGAACTGCGACTCGGAGCGGGCAACCGGGGGCCTGATCCCCTGATACCGCGTCCGCAGCTCCCACCACTTGCGGTTGTACTCGTTGGGCGTCGTTTCTCCGGAGAAGACGCTCCAGCGCCACTTGTCGACCAGCAGGCCGAAGGGGAGGAAGGCGATCGACTCGAGCGCGTCGCGCATGAGAAGCCCGAGGTCCTTGGACGTGTCGGGCACCTGGTCGATCAGGCCGATCTGCTTGAGATAGTCGGGCGTGACCGACAGAGCGATCGTATCGCCCAGTGCTTCGTGGAATCCGTCATTGGCGCTGTCGCGGAAGATCAGGGGTTCTTTGTTGTAGGCGCGCTGATAGAAACTGTGGCCGAGCTCGTGATGGATGGTCCGGAAATCCTCGGCCGTCGGCTCGATGCACATCTTGATGCGGAGATCCTCGACGTTGTCCACGTCCCACGCGCTGGCATGGCAGACGACTTCGCGGTCCCGTGGCTTCACGAAGAGCGATCGCTCCCAGAATGTCGACGGGAGGGGATCGAAGCCGAGAGAGGTGAAGAACCGCTCGCCGATCTTCACCATCTCTTCGGCGCTGAGGTTCTTCTCTTTCAGACGCTCGGAGAGGTCGTAGCCCGGATCTGCGTCCGGGGGAGCGACCATCTCGTAGATGTTTCCCCAATCCTGAGCCCAGATATTTCCCAGAAGATCCGCGCGGATCGGCTGGTTCAGCGGGACGACGGAGTTCCCGTATGTCTCATTGAGCTCGGCCCGGACGTAACAGTGGAGCGAGTCATAGAGCGGCTTGACCTGGAACCAGAGGCGGTCCATCTCTGCCGCGAACTGGTCGGGGGGCATGTCGTACTTGGAGCGCCAGAGAGCGCCGGTATCCTCATAGCCGAGCTGTTGCGATCCTTCGTTCACCAGCTCGACGAAGCGGCTGTAGAGCGGCTTCATCGGAATGGAAATGGTCCGCCAGCCGGCCCATACGTCCGCGAGCTGGGCTGGATCGCGACTCTCCGCGAAGACCTTCGTGATCTCCCCGATGTCCAGGCAGTCGTCGCCCGTCTGGCCGGGGCGGCAGTACTTCCCCTCGCCATACGTCGCTTCCATCTTCGCCTTGATCTGCGCGAGCTCCTCCGCCTTCGATTCGTCCGCGGGGGAAGGAGCCACCAGCCCCTGCTTCAGAAGATTCAACTGACGGCGGGTGGAAGCGTCGGCCTGGACGTCATCGAACCTGGCCGCTTCCTTGGCGAGGGAGACGGCCAGAGTGGTCGCCTCCTGGTCCGCGGCCGCGGAGATCTGCTGCGTGTCGTAAGTGATGAAGTTCGCGGCGACCCAGGCTGCCCGCCCCGCCTTTTCGTAGGTCCTGGTCAGTTGCTCGTTCGCCTGATCGACGAAAGTGCGGGCGTCGCTCGCGGTGAGCGCGGGTTGCGTCGCGGAAACCGTGGGGGAAGGGGAGTCGGGAGTGGCGGTGCGGACCGAGGTGCACGCGATCGCCGAGAGCGCGATCAGCGGAACCAGCAGTGTTCGTTTCATTCGGTGTCCTCCTGACGTTGTCGTCTTCCCGTGCGCAATGCACGCTGCGCACCGGGGGGGTAACTTACTTCACCACGCGTCGGGGCGGTAGGGGTTTTGTGAGCGGCGGGCAAGCAGGGGGTGCAGAACCTGTAGCGGCGCACAGCGTGCGCCGACACCCTCGTGGGCGGGGGGCGACTGAGGTGGCAGGACCTGTAGCGGCGCACAGCGTGCGCCGACACCCTCGTGGGCGGGGGGCGACCGAGATGGCAGGACATGTAGCGGCGCACAGCGTGCGCCGACACCCTCGTGGGCGGGGGCAGTCTCTACAACGCGTAGCCATTCTTGTCATGAGTGCGACCCCGAGGGAACTTCGATGCATGAGAACAAGCACTGGCTTGATTCGACGCCCTTCCATTCGATGGAAAGATTTCAATTACTCGTATGCGGCGACGTTCTTCGTCACGATTTGCTCGTTCGAACGCCGCTGTACCTTTTCACGAATCATCGACGGAAAGGTCGAGCTGAAGCGGAGGGGCCGTGTCATCGTCGAGGAACTCCATCGGAGCGTCGGGATGCGCCCGGGGATGATCCTCGATGAATACGAGGTGATGCCGAATCATCTGCATGCGATTTTCTTCTTGCCGGGAGGGGATGAACCCAAACCCGACGGTCTGGCTAGATCAAGCCGATCCCTGGGATCGATGGTCGCTGGCTTCAAGAGTAAGGTCACTTCCCGCGAGCGACAGTTCTACGATGATCCGCATCTGAAGGTCTGGCAAAAGGGATATTTCGACAGAGTTATTCGGGATGGAAAGGAACTCGAGGAGATTCGCGCCTACATTCGTTCGAATCCGGAGAAGTGGCGAACGGATCGGTATTTCATTGAGTCGTAGCGGGTCCCACCCGCCCACGAAAGTGTCGGCGCACGCTGTGCGCCGCTACATCCGGCACACAGGGCCTCACCCCCTCAGAAACTCCGCCATGATCGCCCCCGCCTCCCGCTCATGTCCGCCGAAGCCGTGATTTGCATCCGGAAGGACCACGCCCTCGAATCGCCGAGGAACGGCCGCATGCGCGCGAAGAAGATCGACGCAGCGAGGGACGTCTCCGAAGCAGAACTCGTCGTTTGCGCCGAAGAGAGAGAGCGTCGGTTTCTTCAGGAGCCGGTAGTCGCGAAAAAGAGGGCGCTTCGAGAGGCCGAGTCCTCGCATCGCGTCGAGGAAGGGAAAGACGTTGTAGTCGCCGTCCGGGTCGATCGTATCGAGAAGCGAAGTCCAGGAGATCGGAAAGGGCGAGAGGGAAGCGGGAGCGAGGCGATGACCTTCCCCCTTTTTGACCATCACCCGGCCGCGCTCGAGCGCCGGGTGGAACCGGCGCGGTCCCAGCTGGTCGTAATAGATTCCGACGTCATCGCCTGGAGCGAGAAGGATGCACTTGCCGACCGGATTGCGCCGGCGGCGCCGGTTGTAATGGCAGATCTTGTTCGCGCCCGTGGAGTGGCCGATCAGATGGATCCGGCGGTAACCCTCGTGCCGCAGACAGGCGATCGCTCCCTCGATGTCGGCGACGCAGTCGCGGATCTTCTCGTACGTCATCCCCGCGGTCACCGTGCGCCGGATCGTTCGGGTTCTTCGCTTCAGTGTCTTGATCAGGCCGGCGCCGCGGTTGTTGAAGGGAAAGAATGCAATACCGCGCCGCACCATCTCTTCCGCGAACGCGTTGGTCCGCTCCGCCGAGTAAAAGATGGAGGAGTCACCGTTCCCGTGGAGAAAGATGGCCGCTTCCCGCGTCTGTTTCCGCGGCTGGTAGAGCAGTCCTGGAAGAAGGACTCCGTCCGCAGCGGCAAATCGGATCAGCCTGGTGTTCATTGATGGTCGGATCTCGCGAGACTTTTCCAGATTCCACAGGACTGTGACCGCCCGCCTCTTCCGGAACCGGCATGATCAGTGATACGTCTTCAGATCAGGACGATGACAGCCATGCGAACCTGCCTCGCCATTCTACTGATCCTCTCTGCCGTCCCGGCACTCGCTCAGGAGAGTGAGCCGGAGGAGCCTGTTCCCGATTACTCCCGCCCGGCGCTCCGCTCGATCCTTCTGGAGGCAGCCCGGGAAGGGGAAGCCGAAACGACCGATCCCTTCAAGACCGGCCTCCGCCTCTTCGAGTTCCAGCTCGGCAACTCGAAGACCACCGTCCGCTTTCTTCCCTTCGGAGGGCTGCTCCCGGGGCAGTCGGGAGTCGAGATCAACTGGATCCCCGACCCATTCGCCCTCACCGGCACGGCCGGCTCCGCCATGAATCCTCGGATGCGGAGCCGCTTTCAGGAGTGGAGGATCAACCGCCAGCTGGGATTCCCGATCGCGCCTCCGAAGGAGTGATCGGCCTCAGAGTACCGCCGGCCTCCGGCCGGTCGCCATGCACTCGCGGGCTCACGCGCGGTCTTCTTGTGTTGGGAAGAGAACAGCGCGCTTCGCGCGCCTTACCGGCCCCTAGAGTACCGCCGGCCTCCGGCCGGTCGCCATGAACCCGCGGGCTCACGCGCGGTCTTTTCGTGTTGGAAAGAGAACAGCGCGCTTCGCGCGCCAGCCGGCTGAAAGCCGGCGCCACAGACGCTGACCTCAGCGCACGATATCGATCTGTTCGATGAAGACGTGGCGAAACTTGCCCAGGTCGCTCTCGAACAGAGCGGAGCCTCTGACCGAGACGGCGTTCGAGAGGTCGCTGGAGGGGTGATCCGACACGGCATGGACCCAGATGTCGACGGATCGGGTCTCGCCCGGCTCGAATCTCTCCGAGAGGACGCGCGCAGTCGACCCGAAATGAAAGGCGCCGCCGGCGACGCTCTGCAGTGAAAGATAACGAAGATGGAGAATCTGGTCGGAACGATTCATCAGATCGATCACGAGGCCGATGCGGATCGGATCCATGCCGACGCCGCCGTCGGCGATCTGGCCCGAGGGTTGCCTGACCCGGACCAGCGGGGCTTCGATCCCCTCCGGGATGGACGACGAAGAACAGGCGAGCGCAAAAGCCGCGAAGAGAGTCAGGAGCGTTCGTCGCATGAGTCCCATTATCCGCCCGCTCGCGCTGAAAACGTTGCACAAGACCTGTTGCACGTCATTTCTACCCCGTGTAGACTAACGGACTCCGCCATGGCACCTCGATCGATCGCAAACGCAACCATTACCTTCGGGTTGGTCACGGTCCCGGTGAAGCTTTTCGCCGCCAGCCAGTCCTCCGAATCCGTCTCGTTCAACCTCCTCCACGACAAGTGCGGCTCCCGCCTCAAGCAGTTCTATCGCTGCATCGATGAGGAGGAGGAAGTGACCCGGGACGCGATGGTCAAGGGTTACGAGTTCTCCAAGGGGCAGTACGTGAAGATTTCCGAGGAGGAGCTGAAGGCTCTGGAACAGAGGTCGACCCAGGAGATCGTCGTCAACGAGTTCGTTCCCTCCGACGCCATTGATCCGGTTTTTTTCGACCGCGCCTACTACCTCGGACCCGACAAAGGGGGAGACCGCGCCTACCGGCTCCTCTCCGAAGCGATGAAGCATACGGAGAAATGGGCAGTCGGGATGTATACCGCGCGAGGGCGGGAGTACCTGGTCGCTCTCAGGCCCGTCGAAGGCGGCCTGGTGATGCAGCAGCTCCACTACGGTCACGAGGTCCGCTCATTCTCGGAGCTCGATCTCCCCTCCGGTGAAATCAAGGAACAGGAGCTCAAGCTCGCGGTCATGCTCGCCGAGCAGATCACGTCGGATCACTTCGACCCCGAGGCTTATCAAGACCAGTCTCATGAGAAGCTCCGCAGCCTGATTCAGCGGAAGGTCCAGGGTGAAGACATCCTGACGATGAAGGCCGAGCCGCAGAAGAGTCAGGTGATCGATCTGATGGAAGCGCTGAAGGCGAGTCTGGCGGGTGGCAAGCGCCCGGCCGCAGCCGAAGTGAGAAAGCCCGCGCGCCGCTCTCCTCGTCCTGCCGCTGCGGCTGCCGCTCCGAAAGAGCGCGCCTCCGCCTCGCGCGGCCGCAGAAAATAGAAGAAGAGTGCTGAGGGGCGAGTGCTGAGTGCTGAGTGGCCAGAGTACCGCCGGCCATGCCCTGAGGAGCGAAGCGACGAAGGGTCCGGCCGGTGAGGCGTGCGGAGCGCGCTGGTTCTCCTCTGAAGCAACAAGACTCCCGTGATGGACGGCTGGGCGGCGAGACGCCGCCCGCCACTCTGTGCTGACCGGCGACGCCGCCCGCCACTCTCCCTCCGCGCTAAACTCTCGGCCGCATGAAGGGATACTCGGTTCGCGACGTTGCCGCGGCGGCAGGTCTTTCCCCTGCGCAGGTCCGGACCTACGCGCGCACCGGGTTCATTGATCCGGAGCGCGGTCCGCGGGGCGCGCTGCGCTTCTCCTTTCAGGATGTGGTCGTCCTCCGCACGGCAAAGGAGCTGATGGCGGCAAAGGTGCCGGCGCGAAAGATCCGCGCATCCCTCCGGAAGCTCCGCGAACAGCTTCCCAGCGGCCGGCCGATCACCGCCGTGCGCATCGCCGCTCAGGGGGAGCGGATCATCGTGCAGGACCAGGGAACCGCCTGGAACCCGGAAGACGGACAGGTCCTCTTCGACTTCGCCGTATCCGACCTCGCCTCCCGCGTCGCTCCGATCGCGCAGCGCAACATTCAGCGCGCCCGCGAAGACGACGAGGAGATGTCCGCCGAGGATTGGTACGCTCTCGGGTGCGATCTGGAGATGACGAATGCATCCGAGGCTCGCGACGCGTACCGCCGCGCGGTGGAGCTCGATCCGTTTCACGCGGATGCCCATGTGAACCTAGGACGCCTGTTGCATGAGGAGGGAGCGGCTCCGGCCGCCGAGGCGCATTACCGCATCGCTCTCGAAGCCGAGCCGGACCATGCGACCGCTGCCTACGACCTCGGTGTGGCACTCGAGGACATGAAACGGCCGCGCGAAGCGATTCTGGCGTACCGCCACGCGCTCGAGATCGACCCCGACCTGGCCGACGCTCATTACAACCTGGCGGGTCTCTTCGAACAGCTCGGCCGGAAGCAGGGAGCGATCCGGCATCTGAAGGCGTATCGATCTCTGATCGCGGGCCGAAGGGACGAGTAAGCGGCCATGGCCGAGGAAAAGAAGAAAGAGCTGAAGGCTCTGGTGCGCCTCGCGCTGCCGCTCGCCGCGGCACAGGCGGGGATGACCCTCATGGGTCTCGTCGACGTCGCCGTACTCGGCAGGCTCGGCGCGGAGGAGTTGGGTGCGTCGGGACTCGGCAACGCACTTTTCTTCGCCATCGCGATCGTAGGGGTGGGGATCGTCATGGGAGTCGATCCGCTCGTCTCGCAGGCGCTCGGGGCGCGGGATGAAGTCGAGGCGCGCCGGGTCCTCTGGCAGGGCGTCTGGCTCTCCATCGTCGTCGGCCTTTTTCTGATGATCCCGATGATCCTCTCTCCGCTGATTCTTCGGCCGATGGGAATCGACGCGAGCCTCGTGGCGCCCGCCGCTCTCTACACGAAGATCCGCGCGCTGAGCCTCGTCCCTTTCCTGATGTTCGTCGCGATCCGCGCCTATCTCCAGGCGCACGGCATCACCCGGCCGATGATCGTCGCGATGGTGATCGGGAACGTGTTCAATCTCCTCGCCGATCTCCTCTTCGTCTTCGGCGGCGGCGGACTCCCCGAGTGGACGGGGCCCCTCCGTTCCGTTCCGGCGTACGGCGTGGCGGGAGCCGCGCTGGCGACGGTGCTGGGGAGCGTGCTGCAGCTGGCGATTCTGGCGATGGCGGTGCGGGCGATTCCGGCTCCCGCGGAAGCGAGCGATCTGCGGAGAATCGATCGCCGGCTGTTCGGTTCGGCGTTCCGCGTCGGCGTTCCGGTGGGGCTGCAGATGGGGGCGGAAGTCGGCGTGTTCGCGCTGGCCGGACTCTTCGCGGGGAAGTTCGGAGCCGCGCCGTTGGCGGCTCATCAGATCGCGCTGAGCCTCGCGAGCTTCACCTTCACCTGCGCGCTAGGAATCGGATCCGCCGCGTCTGTGCGGGTGGGCAGGAAGGTCGGCGCTCTCGACACGCCGGGAGCGCGCAGCGCGGGGCTGGTCGCGTTCGGCGCGGGAGGAGCCTTCATGGCAATGTCGGCGCTTCTCTTCTGGCTCTTTCCCGGCCAGCTCGCTTCGCTGATGACGAACCAGCCGGTGGTGCTGGCCGCCGCGGTGCCACTTCTGGCTGTGGCCGCGGTCTTCCAGATCTCCGACGGAATTCAGGGGGTGGGGGCGGGGGTCCTCCGCGGCGCCGGAGATACTCGATTTGCGTTCTACGCGAACGTGGTCGGTCACTGGTTCGTCGGCCTGCCGGTCGCGCTCTTCCTCGCATTTCGACTCGGCTACGGCGTGGTGGGACTCTGGTGGGGGCTCTGCGTTGGCCTGACCGCCGTCGCCGCGCTTCTCTACGTCAGATTTCTGCGCATCTCCTCGAGAGAAATCCGCCCGCTGGTTCGCCCGTTTCCGATGCATTGAAGCGGGGAAGAGGGTGGAGGAGCGAGGGTGATAGGGTCGACTAGCGGGGAGCAGGGAGATTGTCTACGCATCGTGGATTGCTGGACGTACGGCCCTTTGATCGCAGCACGACTGTGAGTCTCGAAGTCTCAATGAAAGCTAGGATGGTCTCGTTACTGCGAGACCCATGTCCCAGAGATCCCATCCCGTCGACGAGGCCGCGCAGGTTCACCAGGGACGGGGCGCCGTCACCAATCCCCCCAACCGCTTCGAGCCGCTGGTCTACGAGCCGGATCCCGAAGCGGAGCGTGATGATTCCGCCCCCTCCACTCTCTTCTTCCGCGATCCGACGCGCCAGATCATCGCCAGCAACGACAGTCCCGACATCCTCTTCGACAAGAGCCTGAATCCCTATCGCGGCTGCGAGCATGGGTGTGTCTACTGTTTCGCCCGTCCCACTCACGAATATCTCGGCTACTCCGCCGGCCTCGATTTCGAGACCCGGATCATGGTCAAGGAGGACGCGCCCGAGCTTCTCCGGAAGGAGCTGTCGAAGAAGAGCTGGGAGCCGCAGCTCATCGCCGTGAGCGGGGTGACCGATCCCTATCAGCCGATCGAGCGGCGCATCGAGCTGACGCGCCGGTGCCTCGGCGTACTCGCAGAGTTCAGAAATCCGACCGCCGTGATCACCAAGAATCACCTCGTCTCGCGAGACGCGGACATTCTCGGAGAGCTGGCCCGTTTCGACGCGACGCGCGTCTTTCTTTCGATCACAACGGTCGACCCGCACCTCGCGAACATCATGGAGCCGCGGGCCTCGACCCCCGCAAAGCGGCTGGAAGCGGTCTCGATCCTTCGCTCGGCTGGAGTCCCGGTCGGCGTCATGGTGGCCCCGGTCATCCCGGGGATCAACGATCACGAAATCCCCAGGATCCTGGAAGCCGCCGCCGCCGCGGGCGCCGAGTGGGCGGGATACGTGATGCTGCGGCTGCCTCACGCCGTCGGACCGATCTTCGAAGCCTGGCTCGAGCAGCACTTTCCCGATCGGAAGGAGAAGGTGATGAATCGGGTCCGCGAGATGCGCGGGGGAAAGATGTACGACCCCCGCTGGAAGATCCGCCAGAAAGGGGAGGGAGTCTTCGCCGATCAGGTCGGTCTTCTCTTCGACACCGCCGCAAAGCGCGCCGGGCTGAACCGGCGACAGTTCGAGCTCTCTGCCGATCATTTCCGGCGACCCGCGGAACCGCAGTTGGGATTGTTCTAGCTGCAGGGAAGAGGGTAGAGGAGCGAGGGGACATTCAGGGAGAGGCGGATCATCGCGACACGGTGGCTGCGAGTGAGAGTGGCGGGCGGCGTCCCGCCGCCCAGCCCTTGATCACGACACAGCAGCGGGCTGGCGCCCGCTTACCGGCCGGAGGCCGGCGGTACAGTGGCTTCGCGTGAGCCGGCGCGTGCATGGCGACCGGCCGGAGGCCGGCGGTACAGTGGCTTCGCGTGAGCCTGCGTGTGCATGGCGACCGGCCGGAGGCCGGCGGTACAGTGGATCTCCGCGGAGTCTTTGATCCATCTACCCTCGCTCCTCCTCCCTCTTCCCTGATTCGCCTTTCCCTTTACCCTCGCTCCTCTACCCTCTTCCCTCCACCCTCGCTCTTCTACCCTGATCCCTGGCCCTTCGGTTACCCTTCGGCTTGGAGGAGGATCTCCATGGGCGAAAGAGTGACGTTCCCGTCGAATGCTCATTCATGTCAGGGATATCTGGCCCGACCGTTCAACGGCAGCGGCCCGGCGGTCGTGGTGATTCAGGAGTGGTGGGGTCTCGTCCCCCATATCGAGGATCTGGCCGACCGGTTCGGGGCGAGCGGCTTCCTGGCGCTGGCTCCCGATCTCTACCATGGCCAGACGACGAAATCTCCTGACGACGCGGCGAAGATGCTGATGGAGCTCGACGCGGAACGGGCCGTCGGAGAGGTTCTCGGAGCCGGCAGCTATCTCCTCGGACGGGAGGAATGCACTTCCCAGAAGTTCGGCGTGGTCGGGTTCTGCATGGGGGGAGCCCTGGCGCAGGCTGCGTCAACTCGAAGTGATCTCGTTGGAGCGGCGGTCAGTTTTTACGGCGGTTTCAAGAAAGTCACACTCGACTGGGAAAACCTCAACGCCGCTCTTCTCCTCATCTATGGTGAAAACGACCAGGGCGTTCCGGCATCGCAGGGGATCGAGCTGCAGAAAAAGCTGAGAGCGATGGGAAAAGACGTCAACGTTGCGACCTACCCCGGAGCGGATCACGCCTTCTTCAACGACAGCCGGCCGGAAGTTCACCACAAGGAAGCAGCTGAGGACGCCTGGACACGAACGATCGACCATTTTCGGCGACATCTGCGGTGAAGCTCATCCGTGGCTCGCCCCTTGCTTTCCCTGAAAAACAACCGCGACAGCGGAAAATTTGAGAGAACCACTCGAGCGGATACGGCGAGGCCGACGAAGTGGATAAGGAGGACTGATCGTGCGAAATCGTAAAGGGTTGCTCATCGTGGGGCTCGCGCTCCTGCTCACCTCGATCCCGGTGCTGGCTGGACCGGTTCCGTCGAAGACGGCAGTGGACCAGACGGTAACGGCTCGTGAGGCCGACCTGGCCACCGTCCGCGGCATCATCGAGATCGAAGCCGTCGCAGGCGCGCTCGAAGCCCAGGGCTTCGACAAGGCCGCCGTCGAGACCCGTCTGGCTCAGCTTTCCGACGAGGATCTCAACTCGCTGGCGCAGAACATCGATCAGATTCAGGCCGCAGGGCTGACCACCGAGCAGTGGACCTACGTCGGGCTCGGGGTTCTGATCGTTCTTCTTCTCCTCGTCATCTGAGCGCCCATCAATCGAAACGCCTCGGAAGCCTCGAAGGCTCCGAGGCGTTTCTTTATCCTGCATGCGACGACGACTCTGCCTGATTCTCCTGGTACTGCCGCTGACGGCCTGTCTCACCGCCAAGCCGCGCAGCATGGCCACGTCACCCGACGCTGTTGCGATCGGCGGCGTCCCCGTTCGAACATGGGGGGACAATACCTGCGGGTCGGGGGCTCTCTCGGCGGTCCTCAACTTTTACGGCGACGACATCACGGAAGCCGAGCTTGACGAGCGTTTTCCGAAGGGGAAGTTCGGCGGCGTGGTCAGCCTCGATCTCCTTCTCGAGACGCGCCGGCGCGGCTTCGACAGCCAGCTCGTGAAAGGTAGCGAGGCGCTTCTGCTGGAGACGCTCGAGCGCGGCGCGCCTGCGATCCTCATGCTTCGAGTCGTCGACCTCCCCGGCGAACAGCGCGATCTCTTTCATTACGTGATCGTCGATGGATACGACCCGGGAAAGGATCTCTTCCGTTTTCAGTTCGGCGACGGAAAAGTTCGCTGGACCCGCCTCGACAAGCTCGAGAAGAGCTGGGAAGGCGCCGCCCACGCGACCCTTCTGGTCGAGCCGATCGAGCTGTCGGCCGGAATCCGGCGCGCCGTGCAGCTGGAGGAGAAGGGAAATCTCGAGGAAGCTCGCCAGGCCTACGAGAGACTGATCGCGCGCGACGCTGATTCGCCGCTCCTCTGGACGAACCTGGGGAATGTGGAATCGAGAGCCGGACGAAGGGCGGAGGCGGAAGCGGCCTATCGGCGCGCCGTCGAGCTGGCGCCCGCGGATCGCGATGCGCTGAACAATCTCGCCTGGCTCCTCTTCGAAGACCGCCGGCTGGAGGAAGCATTTCGATTCGCGGAGCGAGCCGTTGCTGCTCCCGGGAACGATCCGCACCTGGCCCTGGACACGCTGGGGCGAATCCAGACGGCACGAGGCGACTGCGCCGGAGCGGAGGCGTCGTTCATGAGCGCATTGTCGAGCTCCTCGCTCGATGCGGCAGGCCGAGGCGAGCTCGAGAAGGCGCGTGCCGACGCGCGCAACGCCTGCGCGACCGGCGGGCTGTAGGGCCCTCCAGCTCGTACGGCGCTCGCGACGCTTACGTGCGTTGGCGTGGGAGGGGGTGGTGGTCATTCAGAGGCCGCACGGGAGAACGGACTGGCGGGAAGATTGGTCTCGCGGCCGAAGAATCTCAGAATGCGAAGGCCGTCATCGGGTTCTTATGCCGGTGCACTCGCATCGTAAAGACGCGTCTGGACGTGTATAAGAACCCGACGGCGATTATCGCGGCTGAGATTCTTCGGCCGCGACGCGATCTCATATTCTGCGCGGACGTCCCGTGCGGCCTCTGAATGACGCCCACCCGCACGCATGCCCCACGAGGGCGAAGCTTCTCCCTCTTCCCTCGCTCGTCTACCCTCCTCCCTGCCTCTACCCTTCTCCCTGTCCCTCCCGAGTGGCTTCACGACCCCCCATCGGCTAGAATGTCCCGTCTTCCGCGCTCGATTTTCACGCCGCGCTTTCATCGCCGGCCGTGCCTGCCGGCAGGCAACATCCAACGAATTCCGGGAGTCCGCATGACCGCAATCGAAGTCCTCCGCCCGTTCGCTGATGCGAAAGAGTCGGGGCGTTCACCGTTCAAAGTCGCCGATCTCAGCCTGGCCGACTCGGGCCGCCGCGAGATCCGTCTCGCCGAGCATGAGATGCCCGGCCTGATGGCCCTCCGCGAAAAGTACGGAAAGGAGCGACCGTTGGCCGGGGCGCGGATCATGGGAAGTCTTCACATGACGATCCAGACCGCCGTCCTCATCGAGACCCTCACTCACCTGGGTGCAGACGTCCGCTGGGTCTCCTGCAACATCTTCTCGACGCAGGATCACGCGGCCGCGGCCGCGGTGGTCGGGCCCGACGGCACGCCCGACGATCCGAAGGGAACGCCGGTCTTCGCCTGGAAAGGCGAGACGCTCGAGGAGTACTGGTGGTGCACCGAGCAGGCGCTGCGCTGGCCCGACGGCGGGGGACCGGATCTCATCGTCGACGACGGAGGTGATTCCACTCTCCTGGTTCACAAGGGTCGCGAATTCGAGCTCGCGGGGAAGGTCCCCGAGTTCGATGAGGCGAACGATCCGGAGGAATGGGGCTACATCCTCGATCTTCTCCGGCGCAGCCTGAAGGAAGATCCGAAACGCTGGACGAACGTGTCGAAGCGAATCCGCGGAGTGAGCGAAGAGACCACCACCGGCGTGCATCGCCTCTACCAGATGATGACCGCCGGCACGCTCCTCTTCCCGGCGATCAACGTGAACGACTCGGTGACCAAGAGCAAGTTCGACAACATCTACGGCTGCCGCCATTCCGTGATCGACGGCCTGAACCGCGCGACGGACGTGATGATCGGCGGCAAAGTCGCCGTGGTCTGCGGCTTCGGCGAGGTTGGCAAGGGATGCGCCCAGGCCCTGCGCGGTCAGGGAGCGCGCGTCATCGTCACCGAGATCGATCCGATCTGCGCGCTTCAGGCGGCCATGGAAGGGTACGAGGTCCGCACGCTGGAGAGCGTGGTCTCCCGAGCCGATATTTTCATCACCGCGACGGGGAACAAGGACATCATCACCGCCGATCACATGTCGAAGATGAAGCACAACGCGATCGTGGCGAACATCGGCCACTTCGACAATGAGATCGACATCGCCGGTCTCAAGAAGTTGAAGGGCGTCAAGCGGAGCGAAGTGAAGCCGCAGTACGACGAGTGGAGCTTCCCGGACGGACACTCCGTGCTCATCCTGGCCGAGGGGCGTCTCATGAACCTCGGTTGCGCCACGGGCCACCCGAGCTTCGTGATGTCGAGCTCCTTCACGAACCAGGTGCTCGCGCAGCTGGATCTCTGGAAGAACGGGCTCGACTACGAAAAGAAGGTCTTCGTTCTTCCGAAGGCGCTCGATGAAGAGGTGGCCCGCCTTCATCTCGCTCACCTCGGTGTCGAGCTGACCGAGCTGACGGAGTCCCAGGCCAACTATCTCGGTATTCCGAAGAACGGCCCCTTCAAGCCGGATCACTACCGATACTGATTTCTGAGCGGCGATCTCCATCATTCATCGATGGCATGCCTCCCGCTTCAAAATTGATATGGTCCCATCGAATTGACGTCAGGAGGATCCTTATGTCGTTGAGCAAGTCGATCATCGGTGCAGGAGCACCTCTGCTCCTCGCGCTTCCGCTCTCTGCACAAATGAGCTTCACTCTTCCGGCCGGTGCGTCCGCCGCGGCTCAGGTCATCGACGAGAAGACGCTGAGGTCCCATGTCGCTTT
Organism: Thermoanaerobaculia bacterium; assembly: GCA_035525215.1. Classification (GTDB taxonomy): domain Bacteria; phylum Acidobacteriota; class Thermoanaerobaculia; order Gp7-AA8; family Gp7-AA8; genus DATLEY01. The sequence goes on from DATLEY010000087.1 coordinate 15,448, forward strand.
CCTTTCGGATGATCTTCTGGAGGGGCGAGGGCCCGCAATGCGAGGTGACGAAATCGCGCGGCTCTACATCCAGTCGCGGATGGAGGCCCTCGGGCTGAAGCCCGGAATGCCGGATGGAACCTGGCAGCAGCCCTTCGACCTCGTTGGAGTTGACGCGACAGTGCCGCCGACGTGGTCGTTCCGCTCCGCGGGTAATGAACTTGCGCTCAACAACTCCAGGGACTTCATCGTGGCGAGCGGAGTCCAGTCGCCCACGGCCGCCGTGTCGAATGCAGAGCTGGTCTTCGTCGGCTACGGGATCGAGGCTCCCGAGTATCAGTGGGATGACTTCAAGGATGCCGATCTCCGAGGCAAAGTGCTGGTCATGCTGAACAATGATCCGGACTGGGATCCGAATCTGTTCGAAGGCAGCAAGCGGCTCTACTACGGGCGATGGACTTACAAATATGAGAGCGCCGCGCGGCAGGGCGCAGCAGGGGCGATCATCATTCACACCACTCCGTCGGCGGGTTATCCGTGGCAGGTGGTTCAGACCTCCTGGACGGGGGAGCAGTTCGAGCTGCCGGCCACTGGAGAGGCGCGGCTACAGCTCGAAGGGTGGCTCACTGAAGATGCGACTCGACGTCTTCTGACGGCGGGCGGCAAGGACCTCGACTCCCTGGTAGCGTCGGCGCGCAGTCGGAATTTCAAGCCCGTTCCTCTCGGGATCACCACGTCATTCTCGCTGCAGAACAAAGTTAGCCGCAAGAAGACCGCGAATGTGCTTGGCATTCTGCCGGGGAGCGATCGCAAGGACGAATACATCATCTACACGGCGCACCACGATCATCTCGGAATGGCGGCCGAAGGAGACGACCGGATCTACAACGGCGCGCGCGACAACGCTGCCGGGGTGGCGCAGGTCCTGGCGATCGCAAAAGCGTTCACCGAGCTTCCGCAGCCGCCGAGCCGCTCGATCATGTTTCTCTTCGTGGGCGCGGAAGAACAGGGGCTCCTCGGGTCCAAATACTATGCGGAGCACCCCACGGTTCATCCCGGCAAGATGGCGGCGAACATCAACATCGACGGCGGAAACATCTGGGGGAGGACCCGGGACATCGCGCAGGTCGGCGGCGGCAAATCGAACATTGACGACGTGGTCGCTCACTTCGCGCGGCTGCAGGGACGTGAGATCAAACCGGAAGCGTATCCGGATCGAGGCTTCTACTACCGCTCGGATCAGTTCAACTTCGCGAAAATCGGCGTGCCTGCCATCTATCTGGATGAGGGAGTCGACTTCCGCGATCGTCCCGCCGAATGGGGGCGCCAGCAGATCGAGTCGTGGGAAGCAGTGCGCTATCACCAGCCGTCGGACGAGCTGACCGATGACTGGAGCTTTGCCGGGATGATCGAGGACGCGCAGCTCGCGTTCAACGCGGGACTCGCCATCGCGACGATGGAGAACACGCCTGTCTGGAATCCTGGCGACGAGTTCGAGGCGGCGCGCAAACGGGCGCTGGCGGAGGCGGCCGCGGAGCAGGGAACGGCGGTGAAGGCACGAGGCGCGGAGTAGGCGCCGGCCTTCGGAGTCGGGGAACGTCGCGGCGGGCGGGAACGAGTCAGAGTCAAAGACCGGGCCCGGGCACGTTCACGTTCACGGGAGGTCGAATGCGGGCGGGAGGTCATTCAGAGGCCGCACGCGGTGATCGTGCAGAATCGAGGATGGTGCCGCGGCCGAAGAATCTCAGCCGCGATGATCATTGTCGGGTTCTTATGCACGTCCAGACGCGTTCGTAGGATGCGAGTGCACCGACACAAGAACCCGATGACGGCCTGCGCATTCTGAGATTCTTCGGCCGCAAGACCAGTCCTGCCGGGACACAGCTCTCCCGTGCGGCCTCTGAATGACCCCGCCGCCCTTCCGTCATCCTTCGCTCACGCTCAGGATGACGGCCAACTGAAGCGGCTCCTACTGAAACTTCGCCTTCAGGTAATCGCGGTTCATCCGGGCGATGAAGTCGATCGAGATGCCTTTCGGGCAGACGGCCTCGCATTCGCGGAAGTTCGTGCAGGAACCGAAGTACTTCTCCATGGTGTCGACCATCGCTTCGACGCGTACGTAGCGCTCGGGCTGCCCCTGGGGAAGGATACCGAGGTGGGAGACCTTGGCGGCGGTGAAGAGCTGGCCGGCGCCGTTGGGACACTGGGCCACGCACGCGGCGCACCCGATGCACTCCGCGGCATCCATTGCATGTTCCTGGACCGGCTTGGGAACGGGGATGAGATTGGCCTCCGGAGCACTCCCGGTCGGCACCGAGATGAATCCTCCCGCCTGAATGATCTCGTCAAACGGCGCGCGATCGACGACGAGGTCGCGGATGATCGGAAAAGCGCGCGCGCGCCAGGGCTCGATGTAGAGCTCCGTGCCATCCGCGAACTGGCGCATGTGAACCTGGCAGGTGGCCATCTGAAAGCCGCCGTGCGCGCGCCCGTTGATCATCATGCCGCAGGAGCCGCAGATTCCTTCGCGGCAGTCGTGCTCGAACGCGATGGGCATCTCGTCCTTCTCGATCAGCTCTTCGTTGACGATGTCGAGCATCTCGAGAAACGAGGCATCCGGACTGATGTCCTTGGCCTCGTAACGGGCGAGCTTCCCTTCGCTCTTCGGGCCGGCCTGACGCCAGACGAACAGTGTGAAGTTCATTACTTGTAGCTCCTCGTGCTCGGTTTCACGAATTCGTACTGCAGGGTCTCTTTGTGCAGGACCGGGTTCTCGCCGGCGCCGCGGAACTCCCAGGCGGCCACGTACGAGAACTTCTCGTCGTCGCGGAGCGCCTCGCCATCCTCGGTCTGATGCTCGACGCGGAAGTGGCCTCCGGCCGATTCCTCACGCTGCAGAGCATCGATGCACATCAGCTCCGCGAGCTCGAAGTAGTCGGCCACGCGGATCGCCTTCTCCAGCGCCTGATTCGGCTCTTCGTTTCCGCCGATCACCTTGACGTCACGCCAGTACTCTTCCCGAAGCTCCGCGACTTCTTTCCTGGCCGCGATCAGACCCTGTTTCTCCCGCGCCATGCCGACCTTGTCCCACATGATCTTTCCGAGCTCGCGCCAGTACGATTCCGCGGATCGTTTTCCCCTCGCGGAGAGAATCGTGCGGATGCGATCGTGAACGTCTTTTTCGGCGGCGGCGAACTCGGGACGGTCCACCGCGACCTTCTTCCCCATCAGCGGAGCGAGGTAGTCCCCGATGGTGTAGGGGAGAATGAAGTAGCCGTCGGCGAGTCCCTGCATCAGCGCTGATGCGCCGAGCCGATTCGCTCCGTGGTCCGAGAAATTGGCCTCGCCGATCACGAACAGACCCGGGACGTTGCTCATGAGCTGGTAATCGACCCAGAGTCCGCCCATCGTGTAGTGGGGCGCCGGATAGATGCGCATTGGAACTTCGTACGGATTCTCGGCGGTGATCTCGTCGTACATCTCGAAGAGATTGCCGTAGCGCTCCTCGATGGTGCTGCGGCCGAGCCGCTTGATGGCGTCACCGAAATCGAGATAAACGCCGCGCCCCGACTGGCCGATGCCGCGCCCGTCGTCACATGCTTCCTTCGCCGCGCGGGAGGCGATGTCGCGAGGAGCGAGGTTGCCGAAGCTGGGGTACTTCCGCTCGAGGAAGTAATCGCGCTCGCTTTCGGGAATCTGGTGCGGGGGTCGTTTGTCTCCCTGGCTCTTCGGGACCCAGACCCGCCCGTCGTTACGAAGCGACTCCGACATGAGCGTCAGCTTGGACTGATACTCGCCCGTCTGCGGAATGCAGGTCGGGTGAATCTGCGTGTAGCAGGGGTTGGCGAAGAGAGCGCCGCGGCGATGCGCTCTCCAGATCGCGGTGGCGTTGGAGTATTTCGCGTTCGTGGAGAGATAGAAGACGGGACTGTATCCGCCGGTGCCGAGAACCACCGCGTCGGCCGCGTGAGACTCGATCGTTCCGGTGATCAGGTTGCGCACCACGATTCCTTTTGCCGCCCCATCGACGATGACCAGATCGAGCATCTCGTATCGGGTGTACATCTGCACGTTCCCGAGGCCGATCTGCCGCTCCAGCGCCTGATAGGCTCCCAGCAGGAGCTGCTGCCCCGTCTGACCGCGCGCGTAGAAGGTGCGGGAGACCTGGGCTCCGCCGAACGAGCGGTTGTCGAGCATTCCGCCGTACTCCCGCGCGAACGGCACTCCCTGCGCCACACACTGATCGATGATGTTGAGGCTCACCTCGGCCAGGCGGTGAACATTTGACTCGCGCGCGCGGTAGTCGCCGCCTTTCACCGTGTCGTAGAAGAGGCGGTGAACCGAGTCTCCGTCGTTGCGATAGTTCTTCGCGGCGTTGATCCCTCCCTGAGCGGCGATCGAATGCGCGCGCCGCGGAGAGTCATGAAAGACGTAGCATTTGACGTTGTATCCGAGCTCGGCGAGGGTCGCGGCCGCCGATCCGCCGGCCAGGCCGGCGCCGACGACGATGATGTCGAACTTCCGCTTGTTCGCCGGGTTGACCAGCTTCATCTCGAACTTCGCCCGCTGCCATTTCTCGGCGAGCGGACCGGCCGGGATCTTCGAATTCAATTCCATCGATTCCATCCTCCAGAAGAGCTCAGCCGGCCAGCCCGAACATCACCGCCAGCGGCACGGAGATGAAGCCGAGCACGACGATGATCGAGAAGGCGGTGGCCAGGGTGCGGCGCCAGGGATTGAACGTCGGATGGTTCCATCCCATCGACTGGAAGAGACTCCAGAGGCCGTGGTAGAGGTGAAAGCCGAGCATGATGTTCGCGATGATGTAGATGCCTGCGATCAGCGGCTGGCGGAAGGCGATCGTCACGTTGTGGTAGACGTCGCCCGGGATGAAGTTCTGGTGCGCGTCTCCGGTGGTCAGGTGAAGCAGGTGGTAGATCACGTAGACGAGGATGATGACGCCGCTCCAGCGCATCGTCCGCGCCGCGTAGTCGGAGGCTTCCGGTTTCGTTTTCTCGTAACCGACCGGCCGCGCGCGCCGGTTCATCAGCGTGAGCTGCGTTGCCGCCTGAATATGTAGCCAGACCATGATCAGGAGAACGATTCTCGAGATCCAGAGGCCGGCGCCGTAGGGGAGAATCGGGTCCCCCATCACCCGCAGCCATTCGCCGTAGTGATTGATCGACTCGGGGCCGAGGAAGAATTTCAGATTGCCGGCCATGTGAGCGACGATCCAGCCGAAGAGCACGAGCCCGGAGATCGCCATCACATACTTCTTGCCGAGGGCGGACCCGTAGAAGCGGAGAAACCACGACATCGAATGCACCTCACTGCTGGTCTTGGGATGAATCGGCGAAGGTTGCTTCAGCGCCGGCGCGGCGGGGACGGAACCCATGTCGAGCGAATGATATAGGGCCGGACGACCCTCGGCAACGACGCGGCGGACGTCGCGGCCCGCGGTCAACTGATCCGGGCGGTGATGTGCGCGATCAGCCGCCTGACTCCTTCTTCGAAGGTTTCCGGCGGCGTGAGAAGCGAGATCACCAGAAATCCCTCCCGATCGAAATCGAAGAAAAACCCGGGGTGGACGAGAACGCCCGCCGTCTCGAGAAGATCGATGGTCAGCTCTTCCTCCGACGAAAGCGTCGGGATCCGCAGGACTGCAGACCATCCTCCTTCCACCGGCAGGACTGAGACGGAGGAAAGCGAGCCGATCGCCGATTCCAGGACGCCGAGGTTCCGAGCGAGTCTTGCCGAGATCGCCGCTCGGATCTGCCGGGCCAGCGGAAAGAGCCGGGGAAGGGCGGACTGCGCCGGGCCGCTGGCCGGCAGGAACGTATCGGCGATCAGCTCGAGTCCGCGGCGAGCGCGATCGCGAAAGTCGGGAGGACCGGAAATGCGAATCCAGGCGAGCTTCCAGTGGGGAAGACCAGCGCTCTTGGAAAGGCCGCCCAAAGTGAAGAGCGGGAGCTCGGAGCGATCGGCGAGGCTCATGTGCGCGCGGTTGCTCCCGGAAGATCTGCCTTTCCCCGAGGGCGTCAGCGCCTTCGCGGATGGCAACGCGTAATCGAGAAAGACTTCATCGGATATCAATGGGGCGTCGAGCGGCGTCGCGATCGCCTCCAGCGCCCGGAGATCGATCTCATCGATGAGCGACCCGGTCGGGTTGTTCGGATGGATCACCACGATCGCGCGAGTCCGTTCGGAAACGGCAGACGAGAGCGATGAGGTCTCGACCTCCCATCGGCCGTGAAAGTGAAGAGGAAAACGACGCAGCTTCACGCTCTCGAGATCGGCGAGGTGATCGAGCAGCGGGTAAGAGGGGGAGTGCGTGACGATCTCGTCGTCAGGATCGGCGAGCAGCTTGAAGAGGAAGGAGTAGGCCTCGCTGGTGGACGCCGTGAGGATGATGTCGTCGGGATCCACGGCGGAGCCGGCGAGGGCCATCTCCGCGGCAATCGCTTCGCGAGCCACTCTCGAGCCGGCGGATTCGGGCTCGTAGGGTTGCGCCGCGCCCGCGCCGAGGATCTCGGAAAGCTCGGCGGCGGGATAGTCGATACCGGCGCGGGTCGGGTTCGATTCGGTGAGATCGAGGATCGACCGGTTCTCGGCGCGGACCTTCTCGAGCGCCCGGCTCATGGCGTTGGACGGCGCGCTCCAGTGGGTTCGCCGGGAGAACACCATCACCGCGCCTCCGGGATGAGGCGCTCGATCTTGCGGATCGCGCGAGTCGAACAGGCCTCGTTCATGGCGCCGATCGCGTCATCGAGTGGAAACCAGCGCAGATCCTCCGACTCCGCCACCTGAATGGCGATCGCCTCGGGGGTCCGGGTCTCGAGAAGGTATCGGACGTCGAAGTGGAGATGATCGGGTTCGCCTTTGCCTGAGGGAATCAGATGGAGGTCGAGATCGAAGATCGTCTCCGTGATGAGAGCCAGGTCCGCGAGTCCCGATTCCTCACGGGCTTCGCGCAGCGCGGCGACGGCTGTTGATTCGACGGGCTCGATGTGTCCACCCATCTGCAGCCACCGTCCGAGGCGGCGGTGGCGGTGAAGGAGAAGCCTGCGGCTCTTTCGATGAATGACGAACGCGCTCGCCGTGATGTGTCCAGGGTCGAAATGATCGCGCCTCAGCGGGTCGCCGGAGAGCCTGAGGAGCTCGAGGAACCGGTCGCGATGGCGCGACTCCATCGCGTCCGCGGGTTCGTAGGCTTCGATCAGCGCGAGGAGAGTGGCGGCTCGAGTCATGAAGGGCAGAACGTTGTGATTATCGCCGCAGGGCCGGACAAAATGGCGGGGGCGTCTCGCCGCCCAGCCCCGAATCGCGAAAGTTACAAGAGTGGCGGGCGGCGTCTCGCCGCCCAGCCCGGGTCGCGAGAGTCATAGCGTGGAACCTCAAAGGTGGCGGGCGGTGTCTCGCCGCCCAGCCCCGAAGAATCCGAAAGAATGGGACTATCAAACTCACGAGAGCCTCGAGCCGCCGAAAGGATAATGTAGCCCCATGAAAGCGATTCTCTTCGATGCACCCGGCGATGAGAGCGTTCTGCGACTCGGAGAAACCGAGGATCCGGTTCCGGGTCCTGGCGAAGCCTTGATCGCCATTCGAGCTACAGCCGTGAACCGCGCCGATCTCCTTCAGAGAGAGGGAGCCTATCCCCCTCCTCCGGGAGCTTCCAGCATCCTCGGGCTGGAGTGCGCCGGTCTGGTCGAGGCGGTGGGGGAGAAAGTGTGGGAAGTGAAGCCAGGAGATCGGGTGATGGCGCTCCTCGCCGGGGGAGGGTATGCAGAGAAAGCGGTCGTCGACGGGGGGTCTCTCATTCCGGTGCCCGAACATTTCTCGGATGACGAGGCGGCGGCCTTTCCGGAGGGATTCCTGACGGCTTACCTGAATCTTTTCCTTCTCGGGGGAGCGGGGCCGGGGAGCGTGGCACTGATCCATGGCGGCGGGAGCGGCGTCGGCACCTCCGCCATTCAGCTTTGTCGCGAGTCCGGGGTGATGGCAATCGTCACCGTCGGATCGAGCGAAAAGGGGGCGCGCTGTGAATCACTCGGAGCGAGCCTCGCCGTCAACTATCGAGAGCAGAGGTTCGAGGATGTCATTCGGGAGTGGACCGGCGGCCGCGGTGTCGACGTGATTCTCGATCACATCGGAGGGGAGTATCTGACGCGGAACCTGGGAACGCTCGCCCCTGGCGGGCGGCTCATCGTCATCGGAGGGATGGGAGGGCGGAAGGGAGAGCTCGATCTCGGGCTGCTCCTCACGCGGGGACTGAAGATCCTCGGGTCGGCTCTTCGTCCACGATCCGTAGAGGAGAAGCAGGGAATCATCCGGGCCTTCGGCGGAGAGTTCGGAGACGCGCTCCGAGCCGGCCGCCTCAGGCCGGTCGTCGATTCCGTCTATCCGCTCGCGGAGGCGGCGGAAGCGCATCGCCGGATGAAGGAGAGCCGCCACTTCGGCAAGATCGTGCTGAGAGTGACGGGTTAGTTCGGAGTTGCCAGTTCCTCGGGCCGGTCGCCATGCCGGTGCAGGCTCACGCGGATCCAAAGTACCGCCGGCCTCCGGCCGGTGTGGACCGCGAAGCGGTCCCAGACCTAGCCGGGGTGTCGCGCGAAGCGCGACACCCGGATCCATTCTGCTGATGCATGGCGACCGGCCGGAGGCCGGCGGTACAGTGGATCCCTCCTCCCCTCGCTCCTCTACCCTTTTCCCTTCATTCCCGAACGATCCGCAGCACATCCTCCGCGCACCCCCAGGAGAGCGTGAATCCGGAGCCTCCATGCCCGTAGTTATGGATCACTCGCGGGTCTTCGAGGTCCCGTTCCACGCGGACCGCCGGGCGACCTGGGCGAAGGCCCACCAGGACCTCGAG
>DATLEY010000089.1:0-4513 GCA_035525215.1 Thermoanaerobaculia bacterium
GCATCGCGACGGGTCGTCTCCGCTCCACCGGCTTTGGTGACGTTCCCCACTCGGAACGGAGGGCGTTCTCCCTTCCCGGCTCGCGCGCCGCCCGCTGGCTTTATCCTTGCTCCTGGCTGGGTTCGGCTGCCGGAAGCGGGAACGGCCGCCCAGTGAAGAGGCCGAAATGCCAGCGCGCGTGCTCGTAATCGATGATGAAGCAGCGATCCGGGAGGCCATCCGGATGACGCTCGAGTATGAGGGGTATAAGGTCGACGAAGCGAGATCGGGACAGGACGGGCTCGATCGAGTGGGCAAGGTCCCCTATGACGTCATCCTTCTCGACATCAAGATGCCGGTGCTGGACGGCATCGAGGTCCTGGAAAACCTGAAGGCGCAGCGGGTGGGGATTCCGGTGATCATGGTCTCCGGGCACGGTGATCTTCAAACCGCGGTCGAATGCACAAAAAAGGGTGCCTTTGATTTTCTCGAGAAGCCGCTGAACCGGGACCGCCTGCTGCTCGCGGTGCGGAACGCGATTCGTCAGGGAAAGCTGGAGGACGAGAACGAGGAATTCCGGGAGCGCGCGGCAAAGCTTTTCCAGATCGTCGGCGAGTCCGGACCCGTTCAGGAGCTTCGGGCGCAGATCGAGAAAGCGGCCCCTACGAAGGCGACGGTTCTGATCCATGGAGAATCGGGGACCGGCAAGGAGCTGGTCGCGAGGCAGATCCATCGGCTGTCGTCGCGATCGAACTTGCCGTTCGTGCAGGTGAACTGCGCGGCGATCCCGGAGGAGCTCATCGAGTCCGAGCTCTTCGGCCATGAAAAGGGCTCCTTTACCGGAGCGATCCGCAAGCAGACGGGGAAGTTCGTGGCCGCCGATGGCGGAACGATCTTCCTCGACGAGATCGGTGACATGTCGCTGCGGACGCAGGCGAAGGTGCTGCGAGTCCTGCAGGAGGGGGAGGTCGAGCCGGTGGGGGCCGCCATCGTCGTCGAGGTGGACGTTCGGGTTATCGCCGCGACCAACAAGGATCTCCGCGAAGAGATCAAGGCGGGGCGTTTCCGCGAGGACCTCTTCTATCGTCTGAATGTAATTCCCGTCGTCACTCCTCCGCTTCGCGAGCGTAAGGACGACATTCCGCTGCTGGCGGAGCACTTCGCCGCCCTTTTTTCCGAGGAGCACAATTACAAGCCGCGGACGTTCACCAGCACGGCGAAAAAGGCGTTGATGGAAGCGCCGTGGCGCGGAAACGTCAGAGAATTGAGAAATCTCGTCGAACGTCTCGTGGTCATGGGTGCCTCGGAAACCATCGACGCCAGTGATCTTCCGACGGATCTCTTCCGTGGATCGGAAGAGATCATCTCGAGCTCGATCCGTGCCGCGACCCTGCAGGAGTTCAAGGATCAGGCTGAGCGCGCTTTCATTCTTTCCAAGCTGCGGGAACACGGATGGAACGTCTCGAAGACCGCAGAGGCGATCGACACGCCGCGATCGAATCTCTACAAGAAGATCGAGCAGTACAACATCAAGCGGGAATCGGGCGGGATGTCGGCCGGCAACCAGAGTGAAGAGGGATGAAGGGCGCCATCGGCGTATTCGACAGCGGCGTCGGCGGACTGACCGTATTCCAGGAAATCGCGCGCGCTCTTCCCGATGAATCCCTCATCTACCTCGGTGACTCGGCGCGGGTGCCGTACGGAACCAAGTCAGCCGTCACGGTGGCGCGTTATTCGATGGAAGCTGGAAACTTTCTGGTCCGGCGTGGCGTGAAGGCGATCGTGGTGGCATGCAACACAGCTACGGCGGCGGCCCTGCCGCTTCTGACTGAGCGCCTTTCCGTTCCGGTCGTCGGAGTCATCGAGCCTGGCGCCCGGGCCGCCGTCGCGATGACGCGAGGGCGGGTCGGAGTGATCGCCACGGAGGGAACCGTCCGCACCGGAGCCTATACCAGGGCGATTGGGGCGATTGACGACAGAGTGCAGGTCGTCGAGCAGGCCTGTCCGTTATTCGTTCCCCTCGCCGAGGAAGGGTGGGCGAACACTCGCGTCGCGCAGGAAGTGGCCGAGATTTATCTCGCGCCGCTGCTCGACGCGGGCATCGATACCCTCGTTCTCGGATGCACCCATTACCCGATTCTCAAAAACACTATCCGCAGAGTGGTGGGCGACGGCATCGCCATCGTTGATTCGGCCGAGACGACGGCATTGGCGCTCGCCGAGATGCTGGACAGCCGCCCTCGGTCCGGCCATCGTCCTGTCGAAGGGGACGCTCGCTATGAGTTTCTCGTCACGGACGCGGAGGATCGGTTCCGGAAGGTCGCGGAGGAGTTTCTCGACCGGCGGATCGAGACACTTCATCTGGTCCAGCTCGGCGACTCGAGCGCAGCGCGAAGCGAGTCGCCGTAACCCTCGCGATTGTCCGGCTGCTTTCGGGAGTCGGTCTCACCGGCCGGGCCGCGAAGCAGGCCGTCCCGCGAATTCGGCCGGGCGCCGAGACGCCGCCCTCCACGATTCGATTACGATAGCGCCTCATGCGACCCGGCAGAGCGAGTGTGTCGGCGCTGCTCTTCTCGTCGGGCCTCTGCGCGCTCACCTATCAGACGGCCTGGTTTCGTGAGCTGCGCCTCATCTTCGGAAGTTCGACTCCCGCATCAGCCGCCGTGCTGGCGATCTTCATGGGGGGTCTCGGCCTGGGGAGCGCGCTGCTGGGGAAACGGGCGGATGCTTCCAGGAATCCGCTTGCCCTCTTCGCGAAGTTGGAAGCCGGCATTGCGATCTCAGCGGCGATGAGTCCCCTCCTCGTGATTGCGGGCCGCTGGCTCTACATTGCCGCGGGAGGCTCCACCACCCTCGGCTCCGCGGGCGCCACGATGGCGCGTCTCGTGATCAGTGCACTCATTCTCGCGGTGCCGACCATTCTGATGGGAGGAACCCTTCCAGCCGCCGCACGAGCCGTCGAAGTTCGCCAGGACTCCGCGCGGCGGAGGGTCGCCCTCATCTATGCGGCCAACACCTTCGGCGCGGTGACGGGTGCGGCGCTCTCGACGTTCTTTCTCCTCGAGCTTCTCGGGAACCGCCGGACTCTCTGGCTTGCCGCGGCGCTGAATCTGATGGTGGCTCTGGCCGCCTGGGTGCTCTCGCGTGGTCTCCGCTTCGAAGAGGCCCCGACGACTGAGAGGGGAGGGGGAGTCACGGCCGAGGCGCCGCCGGATCGAAGCCGCCCTCGGGCGCTGATTCTTGCAGCCGCAGCCGTCTGCGGGTTCGCCTTCTTTCTGATGGAGATCGTCTGGTATCGCGCCCTCTCTCCCCTTCTGGGAGGATCCACGTACACCTTGGGTCTCATCCTGGCGGTGGCTCTCGGCGGAATCGGCGCGGGGGGATTTCTTTACTCACTGCACGGGATCGGGCGTCGTCCGACGCTGTCGCTGTTCGCGCTGACCTGTGCCGCCGAGGCGCTTTTCCTCGCGATACCGTATGCGCTGGGGGACCGGATCGCCATCCTGGCCGTTCTTCTCCGTCGCCTCGGGGCCGTCGGTTTCTTCGGATTCGTCAGCGGGTGGTCCGTGATCGTGGCGCTGGTCGCCCTTCCCGCGGCAATTGTGGCTGGTTACCAGTTCCCCCTGCTCGTCGCTCTTCTGGGAAAAGGGAAGGCGGGAGTCGGACGGGATGCCGGGCACGCCTATGCCTGGAATACCGCTGGAGCGATCGCGGGAAGTCTCGCGGGAGGCTTCGGGATCCTGCCGCTCCTCACTCTCCTTGGCACGTGGAAACTGGTCGTCGTCCTGATGGCCGGGCTCTCGCTGGTGACTCTTCTTTTCGCGGCGAGAGCGAACCGGCGAATTGCGCCAGTGGCCCTGCCGCTTCTCGTTTCGGCAGGCGCTGTCGCCTGTCTGTTCGCGCTCGGTCCGACCGAGGTCTGGCGGCACAGTCCGATCGGCGCTGGACGCGAGGATGCTCCCGATGACCACGGATCGTTCACCCGCTGGATCCGCGAACAGCGTTCCTCGATCGAGTGGGAGTTCGACGGCATCGAGTCGACGGTGGGCCTCCAGTCGCGGGACAGTTTTTCGTTCCTGGTGAACGGCAAGTCCGACGGGAGCGCGCGGTACGATGCGGGCACCCAGGTCATGTCGGGGCTGATCGGAGCGATGCTTCATCCCGAGCCTCGCAAGGCGTTCGTGATCGGGCTCGGAACTGGAAGCACGGCGGGATGGCTGGGGCGGGTGCCGGGAATCGAGCGGGTGGATGTGGCGGAGCTCGAGCCGGGAATCGTTCGCGTGGCCGCGGCCTGCGTTCCGGTCAACGCCGATCCGCTCGGGAATCCCCGCGTTCGCATTCTCTTCGGAGACGCGCGTGAGCTCCTTCTCACCTCGCGCGAGTCGTACGACGTGATCTTTTCCGAGCCTTCGAATCCATACCGGGCTGGCGTTGCCAGCCTGTTCACGAAGGATTTCTACGAAGCTGCTTCACGGAGGCTGAACGAGGGGGGTCTTTTCCTTCAGTGGCTTCAGGGATACGAGATCGAGCCGGG
>DATLEY010000106.1:0-9083 GCA_035525215.1 Thermoanaerobaculia bacterium
AAACCCAGGACGAGAGTGGCGGGCGGCGTCTCGCCGCCCAGCCCTTGATCACCAAAACCCAGGACGGCGGAGCCGTCCCAGACATTAGCCGGGGGTCGCAGCGCGACCCCCGGAAAAGCAAATCTCTTTCAAATTGACCGAGGACCCCGGGGGGGCCCAGATCAGCCGTGACGACTTCGCGTGTACTTCGAGATTCCTCTGGCACCCCTCCGGGGTGCGACTCATTCTTTCTCTCTTCGTTTCCGGGGGTCGCCTGCGGCGACCCCCGGCTATTGTCTGGGACGGCTTCGCCGTCCTTTCACCGCTCGGCCTAGGTGCGGCGACGAAACGCAAAGCTGCGCCTTGGACGGTTCTCAATTGAAATGTAAGCAAGGGCACCGAAGGCTGGGCGGCGGGACGCCGTCCAGCCTTCGATCACGAAACCCAGGACGAGAGTGGCGGGCGGCGTCTCGCCGCCCAGCCCTTGATCACCAAAACCCAGGACGGCGGAGCCGTCCCAGACATTAGCCGGGGGTCGCAACGCGACCCCCGGAAAAGCAAATCTCCATCAGATTAACCGAGGACCCCGGCAGGGGTCCCAGAAGCATCACCACCGCGTCTCGAGTTCAGTCGCCTTCTATCTTCTGGCACCCCTGCCGGGGTGCAAGAAATAATTGTCGTCTCCGATGTTCCGGGGGTCGCCTGCGGCGACCCCCGGCTATTGTCTGGGACGGCTCCGCCGTCCACATCTCGCGGAATCCAAAGCGCCCTTCGCGCCAGCCGGCTGCAAGCCGGCGCCACATTACAATCGGCCCATGGAAGCGGGACGGTTCATCGATCTCGATCGCTGGAAGAGGGGGGAGCACTTTCGCTTTTTCCGCAGTACCGCGCTCCCGTTCTTCAACGTATGCGTCGACGTCGACGTGACGCGATTGTGGGGGCGCTCGCGGGAGCCGGGCGGACCCTCCTTCTATCTCGGCTCGGTGCACGCAGGCGTCGTCGCCGCGAACGCAATCGACGCGATGCGACTGCGGATCCGCGGCCAGCGGGTCTGGCTGCATGCCCGCGTCGCTCTCAGCTCGACGGTCCTCCGCCCCGACGAGACGTTCGGCTTCGCGCGCTTTGCTCCAGCTGCGGACTACTCCGCTTTCGAAAGAGCGGGACGTGAAGAGGTCGAGCGCGCGAAGGCTTCGCCGACGCCGCTGGCCGAGCCGGCGGGAGACGACGTCGTCTACCACTCCACCCTCCCCTGGATCCGGTTCACCGGATTCTCCAATGCTCTTCCACTGGGGGAGGACTCGATCCCGCGACTCGTCTACGGAAAATGCTTTTCGGATGGAGAACGGTGGCGCATGCCGGTTGCGATCGAAGTCCACCACGCGCTGGCGGATGGTCTCGATGTGGCGCGTTTTCTCGAAGCGCTCGAAACGAGTCTCGACTCCGCTCGCTGATGGCACAGCGCCGGTTTATCCCTGCCCACGAAGAGGCTTGACGCCGGAGCGGGAGAGGCATAGAAACGAGGGCTCAGGAGGCAGCACATGATGCGTCGAGGACTTCCCCTGGTCGTTCTTCTCCTGTCAGTCGGATGCGCGACGGCGATCACGCCGCGCGCGAATTCCCGTGAAGAAATCGTTTCCTACGTCACCCAGGCCGCGCAGCTCGTCGCCTCCGAAGGTCTGGATGCCTGCTCGACGCTCAGCTCTCCACGCTGGTACTCGGGCGGCTGGTACGTCTTCGTATTCGAGATGGACGGCCCCGTGGTCTGCCATCCATTCCAGCCGTCGCGCGTCGGCACGATGGAGAACGACGTCGTCGACTCCAACGGAAAACGGATCGGCGATGCCTTCATGCAGGCCGTGAAGACCCCGCAGCGAAGCGGGTGGGTCGACTACGTATGGCCGCGTCCCGGCTCCGATGTTCCTGTCGCCAAGAGCTCCTACGTCGTTCGAGTCACCGCGCCGGATGGGAAGGACTATGTCGTCGGCGCAGGCGGGTACCAGGTTCAGTAAGGAATGCTTCGAAATCGGGCATTCTGCCTGGCTCGTTCCCTGATTCTCCTCGGGCTCCTGATTCTCGGAACCTCTCCGGTTCGGGCTCAGGAGACCGAGCCGCTTCCGTGGTACGAGCGGACTTCGATCTCCCTCCTCGCCTTCGGTGACTACTACGCCGTGCTCGAGCACCATGATGAGTCGATCGAAGGGAATCATGGATTCTGGCTGCGGCGCATCAACCTGACGTTCGATCAGAAGATCAGCGATCGTCTCTCCGCGCGGCTGCGTTTCGAAGCAGCCAATCCGGGGGACTTCGCCTCGGGCTCGAATCTGGAGCCCTTCGTAAAAGACGCGTGGGTCCGCTGGCGCCGCAGCGAACAGGTCGACCTCACCGTGGGCATCGCACCGACTCCCTCCTACGACTCGGTCGAGGCGTACTGGGGATATCGCTCCGTCGAGAAAACGCCGCTCGATCTTCATCGATGGCTCGCCACGCGCGATTTCGGTGTGTTGCTCGCCGGCCGGATGGCGGCGGACTCCCGGATTCGATACAAGGCGATGGTGGGCAATGGGTCCGGGACGGGAACGGAGACGAACTCAGGCAAGCATGGCGCACTGCTCGTTGGTTTCGCTCCCTCCGATTCGAGCGTCATCGAGCTGTTCGGCGATTTCGAGGACCGGCCGGCGGAGTCGGATCGCACCACGTTTCAGGCCTTCTTCGGCCTGCGGCGTCCCGGCTACCGACTCGGAGCTCAGCTCGGCCGTCAGAACCGCGAGACCGCGGCCGGCGACGATTCCTTTTTCCTCGCTTCCGCGTTCGCGATCTGGGAGGCGCGGGAGAAGCTGAATGCGATTCTGCGCGTCGACCGCCTCTTCGACCCGAGCCCCGAGGGAGATCGAATTCCCTATCTCCCCTTCGACCCGGCCGCATCCGAGTCGACGCTTCTCATCGCGGGACTCGACTTCGCGTTGCACAAGAACCTGGGCATCATCCCGAACGTGGAGTGGGTGATGTATGACGGGAATGCCGGTGACGACGTGATCCCGCGAATCACGTTTTATTACAGCTTCTGAGTCGACCGGGCGCCTACGGTGATCGCCGAAAGCCGCGCCACAGAACCGGGGCACTGGGAACTGGGAACGCGCATGGCGACCGACCGGAGGCCGGCGGTACTTTGGACACGCGTGAGCCTACACGTGCATGGCGACCGGCCGGAGGCCGGCGGTACTCTGCCGGCTGAAAGCCGGCGCCACAGAACCACAACTAACAACTAACAACTAACAACTGGGAACTCGGAACTACAGTGGAACGCGTTCCCCCTGGACGGCGACTGCCATCCCCGCATCCATGATGCTTCTCGCCGCCGCGCTGTCCTGCTCGAGAGCGGGATTGCTGTGATTGAGGTGGATGAAACGGATCTTCGCGCGAAGATCCGGGGAGAGCCGCGCGAACCGCGCCAGACTCTCTGAAATGAAGGGGTGAGGAATCTCCGCCATGCTCCTCCCCTCGACCTCGCCGTCGGCGAAAAATGTACCGTCTAGATAGAGCACGTCCGCTTCCTCGATCACTGTTTCGATCGAGCGCTCCCAGCGCTCCCACTTATCGATGTCCGGGAGATAGACGATCGTCGCGCCAGGTCCGCGAATCTCGAATCCAACCGTCTCCGAGAACTCGTCCCTGTGAGGAACACGAAACGGTACGACCGAGATCCGCTCATTGAGACGTCTCTCTACGCCATCCTCGAGGTTCTCGAGCCTGATGTTGCCGAGCGCCACGAGCTGGCTCCAGGGACCGTTCGATCGGAGAAACTCCCTCATGCGTGGCATCGCGAGAACGGGGATGCCGCGCGCTCCCATGACCTCGCGTCCTAGGTGCATGAGCCCCGTGTAGTGTCCGATGTGCGCGTGGGTCAGAAGGATGCCATCGAGCGGACGCGATCCCGGAACGATCCCATCGAGCCGCGCCAGTTGCCGGGGGAAATCCGGCGTCGCATCGATGAGCCACCACTCCCCGGTCATCGGATCGATGATGGCGAGGGAAGAGACCAGATGCTGAAGGGACGGGTCACGGCGGGCTCGCTCGCAGTGATCCCTGGCGCAGCCTGCGTGCGGAACTCCTCCATCCTGCGCGATTCCGAGGACGATGGCGAAGGGAGCCGAGGAATCCGAGGCCGCCGGCGGAGGGGCCGAGGATGTACAACCCAGAAAGAGAACGAGGAGGAGTTTCAGCCGCCAGGTCACGCCCGCGAGTATAGATCGCCGCTGACGACCCCGGCCGGGAGTCGCCGGACGCCCGTCAGGCGCGGCGCTCGCATATCGGCTGCCGCATGAGAAAGATCGTGCCGCTGGCCCTGCTGCTCACGACGCAGCTTGCCTGCCTCAGCGTCCAGCCGAGCCTGCGAGGACTCGGAGAGATCCGCGGCGTCGTCGAATGGGAATACCGCTACGAGGTGAGCTGCCATGAGCCGGAGCGAGACGCCCGTGAAGTGGCCAGCTTCCAGACGGACCTGCTGAACCGCCTGGGAAAGGATCGATGGGAGCTCGTCTCGGTCCAGGCCCGGGAATCCACCGATCCGGGGGAGAACGACTGCTGGATTTTCACCTTCAAGCGACGGCCAACCCGCGGGTGACCTCGGGGCGTGCCGGACTCCCGCTCCCGAAGCGTCGGTCCAGCGGACCGCGCCGCGCGGGAATGCGGAGCAGTCGAAATTTTTCCTCTTACGGCTCTGTAGTTTACGTACCGGCGCAAAGCTTGCGATCACTGTCGAAGGTCCCGCCGACAGGATGAACCGAATGCGGGCAGAAAGAGACGGAGTCGATGGCTGCAAAAGTTTTCGTAGGGAATCTGGATTTCAACACGTCGAAGAGTGAAGTCGAGGCGCTTTTTGCGCAGATAGGGCCGATTCGCGACGTCTTTCTGCCGATGGACCGCGAGAGTGGACGGCCTCGGGGCTTCGCCTTCGTCGAATTCGACTCCGAGGATGACGCCACGGCAGCGATCGAGCGCTTCAACGGATATGAGCTGGGCGGCCGCGCGCTTCGGGTCAACAAAGCCGAGGAAAAGCGGAGCGGCGGCGGCGGTGGGGGCGGCTACGGTGGCGGGGGCGGCGGTGGGTATGGTGGCGGCGGCTACGGCGGCGGCGGTGACCGCTTCGGCGGGGGCGGTGGTGGCGGCGGCAATCGCGGAGGCGGCGGCGGAAACGACAAATTCGGCGGCGGCAAACCGAAAGGCAGCCGGCGCAACATGCGCGCGAAAAAGCGCAGTCTCTGAACGAAGAACCTGAACGAAGAACGGCGAGGCCCGGAACCCGAGTCAATCAGATCGGGGGCCGGGCCTCGATTTTTTTTCCCTCACGACATCGAGTTCCATCGATCGCCGGCCAGATGCTTGGCCAGGTAGACGATCTGACCGACGTGATACGCCACATGCTGGACCGAACGGTTGAGCGCAAGGACGACCGTATGCTTTTCTCCGCGGATCGCGATCTCCCTCGTCAGGTCGGCCTCGGTCAGCGAGGCCACGCTGTCGAGAAGGCGCGTCCATCCCTCATTCCATGAGGCGAACAACGCCTCACGCGATTCCCTCCCTTTCTCGAATTCGAGCTCTCGTCTCCGGTCCGGCTTCTCACCATCCGTGGTGAGGAAGTCGGTGAAACGCGAGCGGAGGTTCCCGCCGACGTGTTTCATCAGAATGGCCACCGAGTTGGAACGAGTATCGGGCGTCGCGAAGAGCTCATCGTCTTCCAGTTGCTCGATCGCTTTTTCAGCGTAGGTGCGGAGTCCGCGGAAGTTTCTCGTCACGGTCTCGAGATAGAGAGAGCCGAGAGTCTGCTGGTCCATGGAGCACTCCTCGGCCTGGAGTTTATCGCGGAAGGACCGCCTCGCTGGCAGGGCGGGAAAAGAAACGCGGGCCCCGTCCGGCCCGCCTTCAGGAACAGTTGCTTTGCGGCTCAGCGGACCTTGTTGCCGTCCGGATCGAGAACGGTGACTTCGCTCGTTTTACGGTACTCCCTTACGCAGCCCGACCCGCCGGGTTTCACCGGCTGCACGGGCCTCCCCGATCCGCCCCGCCCCCTTCCCCCCCTCCCCTTTCCGCGGATACTCTCTCCCGATGCGAACGATCCTGGCAGCCGCCCTTCTTCTCTCCGCCTGCGCGACAGCGCCTCCTCCGGCAGTACCCACGGGGACCGCGCGCGATGCGATCTCGGAGAAGACCTCATCCCATCAACGCCTCGAGGGCTTCATCCCTCTCTATTGGCAAGCTGATGAAGGAAAATTGCTCCTCGAGATTCCAGGAGAGGAAACTGAGCTGATCTATCAGGTCTCTCTCTCGTCCGGGATCGGCTCCAATCCGATCGGCCTCGACCGGGGTCAGATCGGCGACACCTACCTGGTGCGCTTCGAGCGCGTGGGCCCGAAGGTGCTGATGGTTCAACCGAATCAGCGCTATCGCGCGCTCAACGAGGATCCCGGAGAGACGGAGGCGGTGCGGGAGTCGTTCGCCACCTCGATCCTCTGGAGCTTCGACCTGGTGGCTGAAACCGGGGGCCGGCTGCTCGTCGACGCCACCGACTTCTTCCTCCGCGATGCGCACGGAGTCTCTCAGCGGCTCCGGGACACGAATCAGGGAAGCTACCGGGTCGATGCGAAACGATCGGCCATCTTCATGCCGCGCACGAAAGCATTTCCCTTGAACACCGAGGTCGAAGCGACGATCACGCTGGTCACCAGCGACAGACCAGGATCAATGGTTCGCACCGTCTCGCCGACTCCCGACATCGTCTCGGTGCGGCAACATCACTCCTTCGTGGCACTGCCGCCGCCCGGCTACGAGCCGCGCCGCTATGACCCCCGCGCCGGCTTCATCGGAATGGAGATCTACGATTACTCCTCGCCGATCGACGAGCCGCTGGAACGCCGCCTGATCGTCCGTCACCGCCTCGAAAAGAAGGATCCGTCAACCGCGATCTCCGATCCGGTGGCACCGATCATCTATTACGTCGACCACGGAGTTCCCGAGCCGATCCGATCCGCGCTCGTGGACGGCGCCGCGTGGTGGGGAGAAGCATTCGAGAAGGCGGGTTTCCGCAATGCCTACGAAGTGCGGATTCTCCCCGAGGATGCGGACCCGATGGACATCCGCTACAACGTGATCAACTGGGTGCACCGCTCCACGCGCGGCTGGTCTTACGGCGCGTCGGTGGTCGACCCGCGCACCGGCGAGATCATCAAGGGGAATGTCTCTCTCGGATCCCTCCGCATCCGGCAGGACATCATGCTCGCGGCGGGACTGATTGCGCCCTGGGTGGGGCCCGACCCGTCGATCCTCGCCACGCTCGACGCGACGACCAGTCCCACGGAGATGGCTCTCGCCCGCATCCGGCAGCTCTCCGCGCACGAGGTGGGCCACACCCTCGGCATCGCGCACAACTTCGCGGCGTCGACGTATGACCGGGGATCGGTCATGGACTACCCCGCCCCTTACGTGAAGATCGTGGATGGGAAGCTCGATCTCTCCGACGCCTATGACGAAGGGATTGGAGCGTTCGACGCATTCGCGATCCGTTACGGCTACAGCGATTTTGCGCCCGGGACGGACGAGCCTTCCGCACTCAGACGGATCGTCGAGGAAGGAGTGCGTGACGGCATGCTCTACATCGCCGACGAGCATGGGCGGGATCCCGGCTCGGCGCATCCTCTCGCCTCGGTGTGGGACAACGGTGCCGACCCGATCGCCATGCTCGACCATGAGATCGAAGTCCGGCGCATGGCCCTCGAGCAGTTCGGCGTCCGCAATCTGCGCCCCGGACAACCTCTCTCCGAGCTCGAGCCCGTGCTGCTTCCTCTCTACCTCCATCATCGCTATCAGCTGGAAGCGGCACTCAAATCACTCGGAGGCGCTTACTTCACTTACGCGGTTCGCGATGCGGGGCCGGATTCCCGGTTGCCGGAGCAGATCCGCGAGATCGTCGATCCATCGCGCCAGCGCGATGCCTTGAATGCCGCCATGAGGACTCTCGAACCTGCCTTTCTCGAGGTTCCCCAGCGAATTCTCGATCTGATTCCGCCGACCGCGACCGGTTACGGCAGGGGGATCGCCGAGCGCTTCGCCTCGGAGACGACTCCGTTCTTCGATCCGGTCACCGCGGCGCGATCTTCGGCCCGCATTACGCTCGATGCATTGCTCCACCCCGCGCGCGCTGCGCGCCTGCTTCGGTTTCACGCCGAAGATCCTCGCAACCCCTCGCTCATGGAGGTGACCGGCCGCGTCATCGATGTCGCCTCGCGGGATGCGGCGACCGTTCCGGCGCGGCAGGGGTCGCTTCTCCGCGCAGTGAGGCACGTCGCGGTGGCAAAGCTCATCGGGGAGGCCTCGAAATCGAATGATCCGGAAGTGCGGGCGGTCTTTTCCGACGCGCTTCACCAGCTGGCGCAGCGACTGGCCCGGGCCCGCTCCGAGGGGGTGGAAGCCGCGGACCGGAGAGCGACGATCTCGGAGATTGAGCGCTTTCTGGAGCGTCCGGCCGAACCAGCGGCCCCTCCGGCGAGTCCGCCGATTCCCGCCGGCCCGCCGATCGGGTAGTTTGTTGGTTGTTACGGTTCCCAGTTCCCAGTTCCGAGTTCCCAGTTCCGAGTTGTTAGCGGACGTCATCCTGAGCGTGAGCGCGTCATCCTGAGCGTGAGCGAAGGATGACGTCGCCGGCAACTGGGAACTGGCACTGATGCGTACCGGTATAGATCGTGAAGGAATGAAAGCCCGAAAGGAGACTCCCTCATGAACATTCTCTGGGTGATTGTCGCCGTCCTCGCGATTCTCTGGCTTGCCGGGTTCGTGCTCGATGTCGTCGGCGGGCTGATTCACATCATTCTCGTGGTGGCCATCGTGGTCGCGATCGTGGCATTCATTCGAAGAAAAGTCTGATGGTTGTTGCTAGCTGTTAGTTGTTAGTTGTTAGTTGCTAGCAACCATCCTCACGAGAGCAGTTTCTCCAGGTCCTCCACCTCCAGCCGCTGGAGGACGCTGTTGTCCTCCGAGATGATCGAGTCGGCCAGGCTCTTCTTCCGATCCTGCAGCTCCAGGATCCTCTCTTCGACGGTATCGCGCGCGATGAG
>DATLEY010000110.1:0-32271 GCA_035525215.1 Thermoanaerobaculia bacterium
GTGCTCGACAATTTCGAGCGAGCCCTGGCCACCGGCGGCGAGGTACCTGACGAGTTCAGGACCGGAATCGAGATGATCTACAAGCAGCTCTCGGATATTCTGAGTCGCAGCGGTCTCAAGGTTCTCGAACCGAAAGGTGAACTGTTCGATCCGGCTTTCCATGAGGCGATCGCCCGGGAAGAGACGGAGGAAGCCGAGCCCAATACGGTGATTGACGTTCTTCAGAAAGGTTATCTGCTGCACGAGCGGCTGATCCGACCGGCACTGGTCCGGGTCGCCGCGCCGCGCGCGGACGCCTGAGCGCGGCTCGGGGCAGGGAGAGCGGGACACTCGAATGGCCAAGATCATCGGAATCGACCTCGGGACGACGAACTCCTGCGTGGCGCTGGTCGACGTCTCTACGCCCCAGGTGATTCCGAACCGCGAGGGGAGCCGCACCACTCCGTCAGTGGTCGGATTCACCGAGGATGGAGAACGGCTGGTCGGCCAGATCGCCAAGCGTCAGGCCATCACCAAT
Source organism: Thermoanaerobaculia bacterium (assembly GCA_035525215.1). Taxonomy (GTDB): domain Bacteria; phylum Acidobacteriota; class Thermoanaerobaculia; order Gp7-AA8; family Gp7-AA8; genus DATLEY01. The sequence goes on from DATLEY010000110.1 coordinate 518, forward strand.
CCGTTCAACACGATTTACGCCATCAAGCGGCTGATGGGGAGGAAGTACGACAGCGACGAAGTCACGCAGGCGAAACAGATCCTTCCCTATCAGATCCTCGCCGCTTCCAACGGCGACATCAAGGTCAAGGTTCGCGACCGCGAGTACTCTCCCGAAGAGACCTCCGCGTTCGTCCTGATGGAGATCAAGTCATTCGCGGAAGAGTTTCTCGGAGAGGCCGTGACCGAGGCGATCATCACGGTTCCGGCTTATTTCAACGACTCGCAGCGTCAGGCCACCCGCGACGCCGGCAGGATCGCCGGGCTGGAAGTTCTCCGCATCATCAACGAGCCGACCGCCGCCGCCCTCGCTTACGGACTGGACAACCGGAAGAACCAGACCATCGCGGTCTACGACCTCGGCGGCGGAACGTTCGACATCTCGATTCTCAAGCTGGAAGAGGGATTGTTCGAAGTGCTCGCCACGGCCGGCGATACGTACCTCGGCGGCGAGGACTTCGACAAGCGCATCATCGACTGGCTCATCGACGGCTTCAAGCGCGATACGAACATCGACCTGCGCGAAGACCGCATGGCGCTGCAGCGCCTCAAGGAAGCCGCCGAAAAAGCGAAATGCGAGCTCTCCCAGCTCGAGGAGACGCGGATCACCCTTCCGTTCATCTCGGCGGATCAGTCCGGGCCGAAACATCTCAACCGCCTCATCACCCGCCGTGAGCTCGAAGGGATGGTGGGAGATCTGATTCAGAAGACCATCGACCCGGTCCGCAATGCGCTCGACGCGGCCGGCCTCAATCCCTCGCAGATCGATGAGGTCGTCATGGTCGGCGGCCAGACCCGCATGCCGAAGGTCATCGAGGCAGTACGCGAGGTTTTCAGCCGCGATCCCAACCGGAACATCAACCCGGACGAGGTCGTCGCGGTCGGCGCCGCCGTTCAGGGGGCGATTCTGCGGGGCGACATCAAGGACATGGTCCTCCTCGACGTGACCCCGCTCTCGCTCGGCATCGAGACCCACGGCGGACTCTTCACGAAGATCATCGAGAGGAACGCCACCATTCCGACCAAGAACTCGCTGGTCTTCACCACGGTGGCGGACAACCAGAACAAGGTGCAGATTCACGTGCTGCAGGGAGAGCGCGAGTTCTCGCGGGAGAACAAGTCGCTCGGCAAATTCGACCTGGTCGGGATTCCTCCGGCCCCCCGGGGTGTTCCCCAGATCGAAGTCATCTTCTCGATCGACTCGAACGGCATCGTCCACGTTACCGCGCGCGACCAGGCCACCGGGCAGCAGCAGGGAGTGCAGATCAATCCCGCGGGCGGCCTGACCGAGGAGGAGATCGACCGGATCATCAACGACGCGCAGGAGCATTCACGAAACGATGCTCAGAGGCGTGACATCCGGATGCTGCAGAACAAGCTCGAGGGGATGGTTTACACCAACGAAAAGGTGTTCCGGGAGTTCGGGAAGCTGCTACCCGAGAACGAGCGGGACAAGGTCCAGAAGGCAATCACCGTGGGGAAGAGCGCGATCGCCAGCGAGCAGAAGCAGGTCGTCAACGACGCGATCTTCGATCTCCAGAACGCTTCGCGGATTCTCACCACGGTGATGCTCTACAACCCGCTCAAGATGAACCCTCCGAGCGGCTCCTGATTCGAATCAATGGGAATGGCTTCCACGGAAAAACGGGATTATTACGAGGTTCTCGGCGTCGCGCGGGATGCGTCGGTCGACGAGATCAAGAAGGCCTATCGCCGGCTCGCGCTCAAGCATCACCCGGACAAGAACCCGGGTGACAAAGTGGCCGAGGAGAGGTTCAAGGAAGCGGCCGAAGCGTATGCGGTGCTCTCGGATTCGGACAAGAGGGCGTCCTACGATCGGTTCGGCCACGCCGGAATGGGCGGCGGCGTCGGCTTCGATCCCGGGCAGTTCACCGACTTCGCCGACATCCTCGGAGACCTGTTCGGTTTCGGGGATGCTTTCGGCGGCGCGCGGCGCCGCTCGAACCGCCCCATGCGCGGCGCGGACGTCCGCTTCGACCTCGAGCTCGCGTTCGAGGAGGCGGTCTTCGGCAAGGAAGCCGTCATCGACCTGGCGCGAGCGGCGACCTGCGCCACCTGCGCCGGTTCGGGTGCGAAGAAGGGGACCGAGCCGGCCGTCTGCTCGCTCTGCTCGGGCCGTGGTCAGGTGCGCTACTCCCAGGGTTTCTTCGCGATGGCGCGGACCTGCCCTCAGTGTGGCGGAGCGGGTCGAGTCATTCAGGATCCCTGCGCGGCCTGCACCGGGGCGGGGCGAGTACGGGAACAGAAGCAAATGACGGTGAAGATTCCTCCTGGCGTCGACGACGGGACGCGCCTGCGTCTGGCCGGCGAGGGAGAGGCGGGGACCAACGGGGGACCGGCCGGAGACCTGTACGTTTTCATCGCGGTCGAAGAGCATCCGCGCTATCAGCGCCGGGATTACGACATTCACTCCGAGCAGACCATCTCATTTCCGCAGGCCGCTCTCGGTGCCGAAATCCGCGTCGAGACCGTGCACGGCCCCGAGCCGCTCAAGGTTCCTGCCGGAACGCAGCCCGGCCAGACGTTTCGTATCAAGGGAAAGGGAGTTCCCTGGATCGATGGAAGCGGAAGGGGCGATCACTGGGCGCACATCGGGATTCGGGTTCCCACCTCCCTGGAGCCGCGCGAGCGCGAGATCCTCGAGGAGATGGCGAAGCTGCAGGGCACCGAAGTGTCGGACGGAAATGTCCTCCGAAAGGTGAAGGAGTTCTTCACCGGAACCGACTAGATCGGCCCTTCATGACGTCCAAAGCCGTGCGGGCGGGGTCATTCAGAGGCCGCACGCGATGATCGAGCAGAATCGAAAATGGTGACGCGGCCATCCCGCCTGTTAGCGGAGAGGGCGGGGGGGGGGTCATTCAGAGGCCGACGCGATGATCGAGCAGAATCGAAAATGGTGACGCGGCCGAAGAATCTCAGAATGCGATGATCGCTGTCGGGTTCTTATGAACATCCAGATGCGTGTCACGATGCGACTGCACCGGCACAAGAACCCGATGACGGGCCGCGCATGCTGAGATTCTTCGGCCGCGAGACCAATCGTCGCTCGACTTCGTTCTCCCGTGCGGCCTCTGAATGACCCCCGCTCCGGCCGGCTCTCACGGATCTCGAGCGAATCAACTCTTTCGCACCCTACTCCATCTCGGCGTCACTCCCGTCCCGCACGCCCGGATCCTTCGCTCACGCTCAGGATGACGGGGTCCGCTCAGGATGACGCGGGCGTGCGTGCTCACACCGGCGGAAATTTGGCCGCGATCAGCGCTGCGTCCGCCAGCCGAAGCACCTCGGCGGCCATCAGTCCGGGCAGGACCGCCAGCGCCGCGCGATATGAGGAGAGCATCTTCTGGATGATGTTCTCCACCAGGGCGGGACGGTGATGTCTTCCCTGTTTGCGGATGGATCGCTCCAGACGCTCGAGGTTTCGGGCGCGCTCTCGTCCCGTCGGCGGCCGCAGCGGCGGGAACGACTTGTCGAGATCGAGAATGTAAGTCTGTCCCGAGCTGCCAAAGAGGAAATTCATCAGGTTCAGGTCGGCGTGCAGGAAATGAATTCTGTGGAGGGACGCGACCATGACGCCGAGATCGGCCGCCCGCTCTTCCCAGTTGTCGGGTGGCCGTTCCCCGCCGAAGAAAAACCGGTCCGCGTCGATTGCTCCTTCGATACGCTCGAAGCCGACCTCGCAGCGGATGAGGCCAAGCTTGCGCCGCCACGACGCGAAGAGAACCGGCGGCGTGGAGACTCCGTGCTTGCTCAGATATTCGGCCAGGTCCAGATGGCGCCGCGCGCGCCCCGGAGTGATGAAGGCGTCCCGGGCGATCGGCGCGAACAAACCTCCGTGGAAGATTCGCTTCACGACTACCTGCCGCCCCCCGAGCTCCCCGGCGGCGACCGGCTTCCGTCCGCGAAAGAGCGAGGTCCGGGGGCAATCGATCAGCGCGTCGTAGACCCACGGATGTCGCAGGTAGGTCTGCTCGAGCACCTCGCGAAAATCGGCGCGGCAGTAGCTCTCGACGTCTCCGACCACAAACCTTTCCCATCCGTCCGCCGTTGGACGTGGAAGCGTAGCGAGCTCGTTCATGCGATCGAACGAGGATAGCCGCCCGGAGTTCGCCGGGCAAGAAAAACCCTGCTCGCTCCGGTCTACGACTGCTCACGTGCGGAGTGCGATCCCGTCGGCAGCTTTGACGATTCCGCACCACCACTCCCCTCGACCCTTCTCTGCCTCGAGAATCAGTCCAGCCGCCGTGGCAGCTTCGAGAACCTCGGGGCGGTGCGTGAGCAGAACCCCGCTCAGGACGAGCCGGCCTTCCGGAGCGAGCATCGTGGCCACACGGGGAAGATTCGGGATGATCACGTACGGGAGAATGTTCATGGTGATTGCGTCGAACCTCGAGGAACCGCGAATTGCGTCGATTCCGGCGATGAAGAAGGGAATGGCGCCTTCGGGAACCGAGTTGCGCTCGAGATTCTTCGGAAGGACTTCCCACGTCTCGGGATCGTTGTCGAAAGCGAACACCTTCGACGCGCCGAGGCGCAGCATGGCGATGGCGAGAATCCCGCTGCCCGTGCCGATGTCCAGACCCCGTCTGTTGGACAGCGGGATGGTCTCCAGGGCGGCCAGGCACATCGACGTCGACTCATGCGAACCGGTGCCGAAGGCCCGCTCCTGCGGAATCACGATCGGAATGCGCGCGCTCTCCGGAATCAGCCGGGCGTCCGGAACGACAACGAAGCGCTCTCCGATGAAGAGAGGCTCGAGAGACTGCCTATAGAGCTCGAGCCAGTCGCTTCGTTCGATCTCCGCCGTGGTCACTTCCAGGCCGTCGATTCTTCTCAGAGCTTCCAGAGCCTCGAGCCGATGATCGACCGAGTCGAAGTAACAGCTCACGACCGTCGCTCCCTCGCGCTCCTCGATCCGGCTGCCGAGACAGCTCGTCATGAAGAGAATCCCCTCGGCGGCGTCATCCAGCTCGGGATGGCCGGGCGGGAAAGAGACTTCCAGGATGTAGTCGAGCATCGTCAGGATTTCTCCGTCACTATGGGCGCTCGGAGTCGCCGAGCCTCAGCCGGTCTCCGATCCGGCGGATCGCTTTCCGGATCCTGCCGGCTGGCTCCCCGGAGCGGTAGCGCCCCTTGCTCACGTGACGGATGCGGTAGGGCGGTGCGATATCGATTGGTTCTCCCTGCGTCCGGATGAGCCATCGGAAGATCCGGTCTTCGTGCGCTTTTTGCCAATGCTCCGCCGGTTCCTGCCAGACGTGGGTCGATTCACAGTACCCGCAGCCCCTGGCGACGTCGCCGTGCACGATCTGGAATGGTCCCGTGGCGCGGCCACGCTGGTCCGGACGGAAGCGACGAGGATCGAGCTCTACGATGCGAGGTCCGTCCATCGTGGCGGTCAGGAGGGGGTCGTCCTCAGAGAGGAGCTGGCTGACGAGCTCGTGGCGAGGGTAAATGAGGCGGTCAGTCCGCCCCTGAAGGGCCTTCGCGAGGCCTTCGAAGAATCGGGGAGGGAAGACGACGTCGCAGTCGGTGAACCAGATCCAGTCCGCGGTGGTGGCGCGTGCTGCGCGATTGCGTCCGATGCCCCTTCGAAACAGCTCGCTTTCTTCGAGTGGTTGCCAGTTCCAGCGCACGCCCGGGATGCTCATGCCCCCGAAAAACGCCAGGAGATCGCCGGTCCGTTCGTCTCTGGGAGAATGAAAGACCGTCATTCGGATCGTGAGGCCTTCGGGCGGATGAAGCGCGAGAGAGCTGAGCTGAAAGGCGAGCAGGTGCGCGTAGTTCCAGCAGTGCGTCACGATCTCGAGGCTGAGCGGACCCGACCGGGGGGAGGCGGGAGGGATGACCGGGAGAAAGAGCCTGGCGGGCACCAGGCCGGTGGCGGCAAGTCGATAAAACGATTCCCTAATCGCTGTCCAGGCAGACCGCATCGCTCTCCCGTTAGTGCTCACGTCCGGGGGAAGCGTAACCCAGGCCGGCGGGCGCTCGACGAACGTCGTTCGCCGGGATGCGCCTCCGACCCTCCGAACAGACGTCCAGAGGGTCGGGGGAGATCAGATTACCTGGCGGACTTGATGCTGATCGGGCCGTTGGTCGCGGCCACATGCACCCGCGGCGCGCCGGAACCGATCTCGATCCGGGTCTCCTCATCGTTGAAGAAATCCGGCCTCTTTCCGCAGAGAGACGAAGGGCAGCGGAACGGAGTGCGCGCTCCGCGCTCCACGACCACGCCGGAGCCATATCCCTCGGGGATCGAAATGGTGATCGGGCCATTCCTCGTGGACGTTCTCAGCTCGCCGCTCGTCCATGAGGGGCCGGTCAGATCGACGGAGATCGGGCCGTTCTGCGCCGTGATGGAAACGTCGCCCGAGCCACCGCTGAAGCTGATCGGGCCATTGGCGGCGCGAGCGTCGACGGTGCCGGAGACGTTTTTCAACGAGAGCGGCCCGTTGGAGATACTGGCCTGAAGACGGCCGGCGATGCCGCTGATCGCGACCGGACCGTTGCTCGCTTCGACGTCGAGATTCGCGTCGACCGGGGCGTGAACGAGGAGATATCCGCCCCATCCACCCGACCGGGGACCGGACACAGAGATCTCGTTTCCGCTGCGATCGAGCCGGACCGCCGTGAGACTGGTCTGATCCAGAGCCGCTTTGCAGAGAAGCACTTCATATCCGCTTCGATTCGAGCCGACGATTTTCAGCGGGATGCCGTTGCCGTCGCCGAGACGGATCGCCAGGCTCGAGCCCGGCACCGCCATCCGCTCCTCGGAGCGGGCCGCGGGATGGCCGTCGATCTCGAAGTCCAGGTCGGCGCAGGTCTGGACGGCTCCCCGCGAACGGCTCGATACGTTTTGTCCCGCGAGGTTACCCGCCACGAGCGCCAGGGTCACCAGGGTCAATGTCACCAGTCTGCCCATTCTCATCGCTGTTCTTCCTTTCAAGATGGTTCGGGCGATCTAGACGCTGGAAGCGGGAAATGGTTAGCAGGGCCGAGCTGCTAACTTTCTCCGGGCATCTGCGTCTATACATCCCGGAGGAGACGTGTCCACGTCCGACGAATCGCTGGTTCAGGAGACTCTGGCAGGCCGGCTCGAGGCTTTCGACGAGCTGATGAAACGCTACGAGAGGCTGGTCTTCAAGCTGGCCTGGGGATTCGCGCGGAATCGGCAGGACGCGCTCGATCTCACGCAGCAGGTGTTCATGAAGGCGTATCGAAGCCTCAGGAGCTTCCGTCAGGATGCGAACCTCAAGACATGGCTGATGCGGATCGCATACAACGAAGGAGTGAGCTGGCTTCGACAGAAAAGTCGTGCCGCGGAGGGAGACGGAGAGTCCCTGGATCTCATTCCGACCGCCGGGACTCAGGAACAGCAGCTTCTCTCCCGCGAGCGGGAGCAACTGATCGAGCGCGAGCTCGGGAAGCTGAATGACCGCTACAGACTGGCGATCACGCTTCGTTACCGGCAGGGGTTGCCGATCGAGGAGATCGCGGCCGTGCTTCAGTGCAGCGAGGGGACGACGAAAAGCATGCTGTTCCGCGGCGTGCGCGCGTTGAGAGATGCGCTCGCGGGAGCAGTTTGAAGGAAATGACCATGGAAATGATGGACTGCAGGAAGGCACAGAACGAAATCGACCAGCTCATCGCTGGAGAGATCGACGAAGCTTCGCTCGAGAATCTCGACCGCCATTGCGAGCGCTGCGAGGAATGCCGAGACCATCGCGCTCTGGTCGAAGAGATCGCAGCGGACCGGTCTCCGGAGCCCGACGAGTTGTCACTCGCCGCCGTGAGGCGGGGCGTCATGCAATCGGTTCGGCGGGAAGCGGGATCCGGGCGGGCCTGGTACCGCTACCGCCACGCCGCTGCGATCGGTCTGGTCACGGCCGGAGCGGCTCTTTTCGCCCTCGGATGGCTCGCGGGACAATCGGCCGGCGCGCGGACCGGAACCGGCGGAGCGGGCGGCCTCGATCCCGACTTCGAGTTTGCCAGCTACATGCAGAGCGTCGCGAGGGAGAGCGCCGGGAATGACCACGTCCGGCAGTCCGGCTTCCGCTACGCGAACGTCCGGATCGAGGAGGGAGAGGGGGACGAGGTGCGGCTCGCCTTCGACGTTTCCCGCCACCTCGAGCTCACCCTCCCCAAGCAGAATCCGCTGGTTACCGAGGTTCTCGTGCAGTCGCTGCTGGACTCTGGGTCGGTGGGGACGAAGCTGAAGGCGATCGATCACGCAGTCGATCTTCTCGATCCCCGGGTCCGCGGCGCCCTGGTGAAAGCGATGCTCGATGATCCGAATCTCGGCGTCAGGCTTCAGGCCCAGGCGCGTCTCATCGAGCAGCCTGGCGATTCGGCGACCGCGGATGCCATGCTCTCGGTGCTGGAAAAGGAATCGTCAGTTCAGATGCGGCTGATCGCGATCGACTACCTGACTCGCAGCCGGGTCGATCCTGAGCGGCTGAGGCAGGCGGTCGAATCAGGCGATCCGGAAGGGCGGGGCGCCGTACGTGTCAAGGCGAGCGACTACATCCTGCAGCTATGACCAGGCGCGGGAGAGGATCAGAATGAAATTGAAAAACATGGAGAAGCCATTCATGAAGCAAATCACGGTGACGATTCTCCTCTTCGTGATGACGGTCGGTCTGGCGAGCGCGGAATCCATTCAGCGTGAGCTGGAAGCAAGGCCGGGCGAGACTCTCGAAGTGATTCTCCGGAGTGGCTCGATCGAGATCCTCGGCTGGGACCGCAGCGCCGTCTCGATCGACGCGACCACGGCAGGGGGCGGCGCGAGCAACGTCGACGTGATCCGCACCGACAGGGGGCTCACGATCGAAGAGAGGCGATCTGCACGGGGGAATCTGCGGCATCTCCGAATCAACGTGCCGCGCCGGTTCAACCTCGAGCTGGATACGATGGGAGGAACCATCAGCGTCACCGGCGTCGAAGGCTCCCTGCGCGGAACGACGCTCGGGGGAGATCTCGATCTCAGCCGTCTCGGCGGGCAGGTCGAGATGCGGACGCATGGTGGGAACGTCACGCTTCGCGACTCCAACGTCGATGGGTCCGTGACCACGATGGGCGGCCGGGTGCTGATGGAGAACGTCGTGGGCGACGTTCAGGGGACATCGATGGGAGGGAACGTCGTCTCCCGGAATCTCACTCGGCGCGATGGTCGCTCGACCGGAAAAGCGGTCGTCATCAGCACGATGGGAGGCGAGATCGAGGTTGCCGATGCTCCTGCTGGTGCCGAGCTTTCGACGATGGGCGGAAACGTCCATGTAGCCCGGGCTGGAAGCTTCGTGAAGGCCCGCACCATGGGAGGAACGATCAGGCTCGACGCGGTCGATGGATGGATCGAGGCGAAGACCATGGGAGGGGACATCGAAGCGACGATGGTGGGCGATCCTCAGCGCGGAGATCGTCACGTCCTGATCGACTCGAAGGGAGGCGACATCGAGTTGACGGTTCCCGCGGGGCTGCAGATGGAGATCGATATCGAGGTCGCCTTCACCCGGGACAGCGGCCGCAATTACGCGATTCGCAGCGATTTTCCTCTATCCACGACGACCACGCCCGAGTGGGACTACGATCACGGCACGGCGAGGCGCTACATTCAAGGAAAGGGAAAGGCCGGTTCAGGCGCCCACAAGGTCACGATCCGCACGATCAACGGCGACGTCCGCCTCAGGAAACGCTAGTCCACTAGTAGCGGGTCATGGTCGAGCGCCCCGAGGGGATCTCGACGCGGTAAACGCGCTCGTGCTCGTGCTCGCCGATCTTCGAGCCGGGATCCCCTCCGAGAAATCCGGCCATCTCACCGGTCGTATTCGAGTGTCCGACGATGAGGATGACGTCGCCGCTGTTTCTCAGGCTCTCCGCCACCGCCTGCAGGTCGGAGGGATCGTATTCCTCGACGGTGATTCCGAGACGTGAGGCGAGGGGCTTCGCCGTGTCCCGCGTTCGGTGATAGGGCGAGGTCAGAATCCTTTCGATTCCCTCGCCCGCCAGGAGATTCGCCAGCGCCTGGGCCCGTTGCTCTCCTGCAGCCGAGAGGGCAGGATCGCGTCCGGGACCCGAGGTCTCGGCATGGCGCACGAGAAACACGAGCCCCTCTCCATCAGGACGCGCGGGCGGAGTCGATGAGACCGTCGCGCAGCCGGCCATCGAAGCCAGTGCCAGAGCAATGGGAAGAATGCGTCGCTTCATGGAGCCTCCAATAAGAGTGCTGAGTGCTGAGTGCTGAGTGCTGAGTGCTGGGTGCTGGGTGCTGGGTGCTGAGTGCTGAGTGCTGGGTGCTGAGTCCTGAGTGCTGGGTGCTGAGTGCTGAGTCTTTCCAGCACAAACGGTGGTCATTCAGAGGCCGCACGCGCCAGCCGCGCAGAATATGAGGTGACGTTGCGGCCGAAGAATCTCAGCCGCGATGATCGCTGTCGGGTTCTTATAGACGTCCAGACGCGTTCGTGCGATGCGGCTGCACCCTAACAGGAACCCGATGACGTTCGTTGTTCCAACCTGACGCGCGTTCTCCCCTCCGTCGCTCCTGCCGGGGCTTCAAGAAGTTTTTGGTGGTCTGGCATTCCGCGGGTTCCCTTCGGTCACTCCCGGCTACCCTCCGGCGCCCCCTTGGGGGGCTTCCCTTCCCGTGAACGTGAACGTGCCCGTGCCCGTGAACGGTTTTTGACTCACCCACTCGCGATTCAGACAGGGTCATCTCCGCTCCACCGGCGCTCGCGACGTTCCCGCACTCTGAATGACCTCCAACCCGTCCCCGCTGACATCCGAAGGGGGCCCGCCCTCCCCGCGCTGTCGCGCGAAAAGACCCTATGCGCGATCCGTGCTCTCCCCCTCCGACCAGAGCTCCTCGTTCCGAGGGGCGACGGCGATCTCCGCACGATTCCGGTCGCGCTGCTCGATGAGCTGCGCCGCGATGCTCACGGCGATCTCTCCAGGCGCGTTCGTCCCGATCTGAATTCCCACCGGGCAGCGGAAGGCGTGCTGAAGCTCGTCCGGCAGCCCCGCTTCAGCGACGTCCTTTCGCAACCGCACCGCTTTCGCCTTGCTGCCGATGACCCCGAGGTACGGAAACTGGCGGCCGCTCCGTAGGATCTCGATGAGGATCGGCTTGTCGGTGGTGTGTCCCATGGTCATCAGCAGCACGTACGCGTCGTCCGGGAGCTTCGCCACCTCGGAGGGCATGTCGTCGCTTTGAACCTTGCGGAGCTTCGGCGACGAAGGAAGACGCGAGAGCCACTCGTCCCGCGGATCGATGCAGGTGACCCGGCAGTCGAGCTGCAGCAGGATCGGCGTCAGCGCCTGGGAAACGTGTCCCGCGCCGAAGACGACCACATTCCAGACGGAGACGTTGAAGGCTTCGAAGTAAAGCTTCACCGAGCCGCCGCAGGTCATCCCGACATCCTTCTGAAGGCTCCAGCTGACGAAGTGTGTCGGACTTTTCGCTGAGCCGCGCGAGATCATGGCGATCGCTTCGTCGATCGCTTTCTTTTCGATCTTTCCGCCGCCCACGGTTCCGGAATGCAGCCCGTCGGTGGTGACGATCATCTTCGAGCCCCGCTCGTTCGGAACACTCCCCATGACGTCGACCACGGTCACCGCGGCGCAGGGGATTCCTGCGTCGATGAGCTCCAGGAGCTGCTCGAAGTGCGTAGCCATTCGAAAACCATGTTAACTCCAGAAAGGGGTGCTTCTGCATCCGGCTCGATGCCGGCCCGCCCGGTTATGATTCGCGCCGATGAACTTCGTGATTCGCAGCCAGCGCGTCGTGACGCCCGCGGGAGTGGTCCCTGCCGCGATTCATGTGAACGGCGGACGGATCGAGCGCGTGACCGGGTATGGCGAGGCGGGTCACGGGGAGGTGGTCGATCGCGGCGACTCCCTGGTGATGCCGGGAATCGTCGACTCGCACGTTCACGTCAACGAGCCGGGGCGCTCCGAGTGGGAGGGATTCGAGAGCGCCACGCGGGCGGCCGCCGCGGGGGGCGTCACCACGATCATCGACATGCCGCTGAACAGCATTCCGGCGACGGTATCCGTCGAGGCGATGCGCGCGAAGCAGGAGGCGATGGCCGGGAAGCTGATGGTCGACGTCGGGCTCTGGGGAGGAGTGGTCCCGGGAAACGAGGAGGAGCTTCGTCCGATGCTGGAAGCGGGGGTCTTCGGATTCAAATGCTTCCTGGTCGACTCGGGGGTCGACGAGTTTCCCCCCGTGACGGCGAGCGATCTCGCTCTCGCCTTCGAGACGCTGCGGGGTACGGGCGCTCCGCTTCTCGTTCACGCCGAGCTCCCCGGCCCGATCGACCGCGCCCCCCACTGTGAAGGCGATGACTATCGGCGGTTTCTCGAGTCACGGCCAGCGGCGGCGGAGATCGAGGCGATCGAGCTCGTGGCGGCTCTCTGCAGAAAGCATGAGGGACGCGCGCACATCGTCCATCTCTCGGCGGCCGGCGCGCTGCCGATCGTCGCCCGGGCCCGAAGCGAAGGAGTCGTTCTCTCCGCCGAGACGACGCCGCACTATCTCCATCTCGAGGCGGAGCGGATCCCCGACGGCGCCACTGAATTCAAGTGTGCCCCGCCGATCCGCGAGCATGAGAATCGCGAACGGCTCTGGGAAGGGCTGAGCGATGGAACGATCGAGCTCGTCGTGAGCGATCACTCTCCCTGCTCTCCCGATCTGAAAAAGCGCGACCAGGGGGATTTCGGCGCGGCGTGGGGAGGCATCTCCTCGCTGCAGCTCGTTCTTCCGATCGTATGGACGGAAGCGAGCCGGCGTGGATTTGGTCCGGTGGATGTCGCCCGCTGGTTGTGCGAAGGTCCCGCGAGACTCTGCGGCCTCGAAGGGCGGAAGGGATCGATCCGTGAGGGAGCGGACGCGGACCTCGTGGTCTGGGATCCAGCTGCCTCGTTCGTCGTCGATCCGGCGACGATCCATCATCGCCACAAGCTGACGCCGTACGCGGGGGAAACGCTTCGGGGAGTGGTCGAAGAGACCTGGGTGCGCGGGCTCAGGCAGTTCCATCGCGGCGTGTTCGCCGAGCCCGCCGGTGAGTGGCTTCGCCGCCTCTGATACTCTTTGGCAACCGCTTCGCACATCATGACCGCACCCTCAGACTTCATCGACCTCGCCAGCGAACGCCTCGGAGGGTCGGTTCTTTACGCCACCGACGACTTTTTCGCCGAGAAGGAAAATCTCCTCAAACCAGGACCGCCCGTCTGGAAGGAGCATGAGTACACCGATCGCGGCAAGTGGATGGATGGGTGGGAGAGTCGCCGCAAGCGGACTCCCGGCCACGACTGGGCCATCATCCGTCTCGGGCTTCCGGGCATGATCCGGGAAGTCATCGCCGATACCAGTTACTTTCGGGGGAACTACCCGGAGCATTGTTCGATCGAAGCGACTTATGCGCGTCCGGAAACGCTTCTGGACGCGCTCCTGTCGGAAGAGACCGAATGGGTCGAGATCCTGCCGAAGTCGAAGCTGGCTGGAGACTCCCAGAACCGCTTCACGATCGATTCTTCGCAGGCCTTCACGCACCTCCGCTTTCACATCTATCCGGACGGCGGTGTCGCCCGCCTCCGGGTTCTCGGGGAAGTCGTCCCCGACTGGTCGCGCCTCGGAAATCTCGGAAGCGAGATCGATCTCGCGGCGGTCGAGAATGGAGCGCGCGTTCTGAGCTGCAGCGACATGTTCTTCGGCCCGAAACACAACCTGATCATGCCGGGACGGGCCGCGAACATGAGCGAGGGGTGGGAGACGAAACGCCGGCGTGGACCGGGGCATGACTGGGTCATCGTCGAGCTGGCGGCGGAGGGGGAAGTTCGAGGCGTGGAGATCGACACGGCTCACTTCAAGGGAAACTATCCCGACACCGCGTCGATCGACGGCGCAAGCGGGGCGGGCGATCCGGCGACGATGGAGTGGGTGGAGCTGCTTCCCCGAACCAGGCTTCAGGCGCACACGCGGCATCTCTTTTCTGACGAGCTTCGCCATTGCGGGCCATTCACGCATCTGCGACTGAACGTCTATCCGGATGGAGGCGTAAGCCGCCTTCGGGTGCGCGGAGTGGTGACGGAAGCCGGCCGCCAACGGGAGGCGGTGAGACGGATCAATACGAATCCGTTGATCGAGCGGGAACTGCGCAGAGTGTGCGGCTCGAGTGAGTGGTCGCGCCGGATGGCCGAGTCGAGGCCCTTCGAGAGCTGGGGATCGCTGACCGCGCAGTCGGATGCGATCTGGAGCGCTCTGCCCCGCGAGCAATGGCTCGCGGCATTCAGCGCGCACCCCCGCATCGGCGAGAAAGCCGGCGGCGCCTGGTCGTCATCCGAACAGTCGGGAATCCGCAGCGCGTCGGCTGCCACGATGGAAGCGCTGGCTCAGGCCAATCGCGACTATGAGAAGAAGTACGGGCATATCTTCATCGTCTGCGCGACCGGAAAGTCAGCGGAGGAGATGCTTGTCATCGTCCGCGAGCGAATGAAGAACGATTCCGACACCGAGCTCCGTACAGCCGCGGAGGAGCAGCGCAAGATCATGCATCTCAGGCTGGCAAAGCTGGTGACCGGATGAGCGGACTCTCCACGCACGTCCTCGACACCTCGATCGGCCGCCCTGCCGCCGGCGTTCCCGTGCGGCTGGACATCCGCGACGGATCGGAGTGGCGCGTCGTAGGCGCGGGAGTCACCGATGCCGACGGGCGGCTCCGGACGCTCTTGGGCTCCGAGTCTCTCGCCGTGGCGGTCTACCGGCTGACGTTCGACACACGCGCCTACTTCCATGCGACGAATCGCGAAGCGTTCTTTCCGGAAGCGTCGATCGTCTTCGAGATTCGCGACGCAGCGCAGCACTACCACGTCCCGCTTCTTCTGAGCCCCTACGGCTACTCGACGTACCGAGGATCGTAGGGGGTCCACCCTACGATTCCTCGGTTGCTTTTGCCTAGGCTGCGGCGGGACGGGCGGGTCATTCAGAGGCCGCACGCGCCAGGCGGGCAGAATACGAGATGGTCTCGCGGCCGAAGAATCTCAGCCGCGATGATCGCCGTCGGGTTCTTATCCACGTCCAGACGCGTTTGTGCGATGCGAGGGCACCGGCACAAGAATCCGATGACGGCTTTGCGCATTCTGAGATTCTTCGGCCGCGAGACCAGTCGTCTCTCGACTTCGGACTCCCGTGCGGCCTCTGAATGACCCACCGCCCGGCATCGCCTTCTTTCCCACCTACCAGGACGACGGCGCTCTCGCTCAGGATGACGAGCGTCCTTTGATGATCTTCACGAACGAGCGCGTGCCCAGTTCTTCGAGCGTGAGGCCGGTTCCGAGGGCCTCTTTCTGCGTGATGGCGCCGCAGTTCAGTCCACGGAGGAAGTAGTTGAGGAGACCCTGCCCGGTCGCCGCATCGTCGAAGACGTCGCCGACCAGCGTCGCCTGTCCCGCTTTTTCGATGAAATTGCGCAGCCGCTCGGTCGCCGCGTGCAGGCCCTCGAGGAAGAAGGAGTAGACGGCGGCGTAGCGCGTCGGCAGCTGAGCCGGATTCAGATCCCACCCCTGGTAGTAGGCGTTCACCAGGGAATGGCGGATGTGGTCGTAGTGGAGCTTCCAGGCTCGGTGGACGATCAGGTGATTCTCCGCGACCATCGCCGGCGTCAGCGGCCGGTCAGCGGTCGCGCGATGCGGCCCGATCGGCATGATGTTCGTCGCGCCGTCGGAGAGCCAGATCCCGCGTCCTGCATAGGCGAGCTGCATCATGTGGCGCGCGAGATCGCACATGGGGTGATCCATCCGCTGATGGGCCGCCGTGATGTTGCAGCTCGCGGTGAAGTCGTAGGTTCCGAAGTGCGCGGCCACGGCGCGATCTCCCGCCGCGTCCAGAAAGAGCGGGAGATTCGACTCCCCCCGGGCATTGAGAATCGACTGGGTCGTCTCGATCATGAATTCGAGCTTGAGCGTTCCTGCAGCGAGCTTCAGCTTCGATTCGAGCTGATCGAACAGCTTGGTCAGAGCCGTCACCTGCTCGGGGAGCTGAATCTTCGGCAGCGTGACGACGAACCAGGGAGGGAGCGACCCGCCGCTCGCCTCGACCAGCGTCGTCAGGAAGATGTCGAGGGTCCGGGTGCTCCTGCGAAGGAGGTCCTGCGAGAACGGCTTGATCCGGATGCCGATGAAGGGAGAGAGCGTGCCGTTCTTCATTCCCGCGGCGACCTCGCGCGCGGCCTGAGCGGCGTGCCCATCCTCCTCCGCGTCGGGCCGGTTGCCGTATCCATCTTCGAAGTCGATGCGGAAATCCTCGACCGCTTCTCTCCTGAGCTTTTCGACGACCCGGGTGTAGACGGTGTGGGCGAGCCAGGCTGGCTCATTGACTCGCCTCACCGACGCTGGATCCTTCTCCAGGCTTTCGCGGACCCTTTCGATCTCGGAGACCGACTCGGGAAGAGGGGTGTTCACGAGTCCGATCGCGCGCGCGAAGGTGAAGGGGTCGGGGCCGTACTCCGCGAGGGCCCGCTGCGCGAGTTGCCCGAGCTTGACGGGCGTGTCGGACTTGAAGAGCTGCGCGCCGCCGTAAACCGTGTGCACGGGCTGGCGCTCTCCCGATTCGCCTGGAAACCTTCGCGCGAAAGCGGCAAGGGCGTCATCGAGTGGACGCGTTGCGTCGCGGAGCTCGCCCTCTTCGAGGGAGAGGCGAACGGAGCTGAGATCAGTCGTGGTCATGGACGATTCCTTTGTTGTGAGATTGCCTCAGCCCCTCTTGCGGAGGAACTGGGCGGCTGCGGCTCCGACGAGAAAGAGCCCCCCGAGGATGAGCCAGTTGTAGCGGTGGCCATAGGTGAGGACGGGGAAGTGATTGCTGATCATGATCAGGACCACCGGAATCCCCATGAACGTGTTGTGCTTCGAGCGGCCCTTGGCGCGGTCGGCGAGCCGCTGATCCGGTTCTTTTCCCTCGCGAGCCGCAGCGATCAGCTTTCGCTGCGCGGGAAGAATCCTCATCCAGACGTTCGCCGCCATGAGGGTGCCCATGACGGCTCCGACCTGGAGATAGGCGGCCCGGGTGCTGAAAAGCTTCGTCGAGAGCCACGCGAGCCCGAGCAGCAGGAGAAAGGAGATCAGCGCGCCGGCGGTCTCGTGACGGCCGAGCGGAGAGATCCAGAAGGCGTCGTAGACGATCCATCCGCCGATGAGCAGTCCGACGCTCGCGGCGATGCCCTGCCCTTTCGTCAGAGGCGAGTCGGCGTCGATGAGGATCCCGCCGAAGTAGTAAAGAAGGACGAAGAGCGCCGCGCCGCTGAGCCAGGTGATCGCCGCCTCCCAGCGGAACCAGTGGAGCGTCCGTGTCAGCTCCGGGCGAGTCTGCTTCTCGACGACGTAGAAGCCGCCGCTGTGCACCATCCAGGTCTGCCCCTTCTCGTCCGGATCGTGCAGGCGGCCATCGAGCCAGGTGAAGAACCAGGTCTGCCCGATCCAGAGGATGGCGGCGAACACGTGAAGCCAGCGGAGTACGAGGTTGAGCGCTTCCTGGGTCGTGTAGTTCATGCGTGGGTCCGGGACGCCGTTGTCGCTTCTGCTCGAGCTCCCTCTTCCAGCTCGGCGAGCCGCATCACGATCTCCTCCGCCGTGGCCGGCAGCTTCAGGCGCGCGATTTTTCCGTTCGAGACATGGGAGAGCGCGTTCTTCACGGCGGTCCAGACCGAGATCGCGAGAAGAAGGGGAGGCTCGCCCGTCGCCTTGCTTCCGGCGATGTTCACCGGATTCCCGATCTCGAGCCAGTCGACGTTGAAGACCGCCGGCACATCCTGAATGTTCGGGATCTTGTAGGTGGTCGGCGAATGGGAGAGGAGCCATCCCTTTTCGTCATAGCGGAGATCCTCGGTCGTCACCCATCCCATCCCCTGGATGAAACCGCCGGTCATCTGCCCCCGGTCGATTCCCGGGTTGATCGGCTTGCCGATGTCCATGAGCACGTCCGAACGGAGCACGGTCAATTCTCCAGTGAACCGATCGATCAACACCTCGGAAACTGCGCATCCCTGCGTGAAATAGAAGAAAGGATGCCCCTGACCGGTGAGCCACGAGAAATCGATGCGGGGAGTCGCGTAAAACCCGCGCTCACCGAGACTGATGCGGCGGAGGTAGCCCTGCCAGACCAGCTCGGCGAATGTCAGCCGTGCTTCCGCGTTTCGCCGGTCTCGCACGATCCCTTCTTCGAAGATGATCGAGGCGGGATCTGAGTTCTGCGGCGAAAGAAGCTCGGCGGCGAGAGGGAGGAGGCGCTCGCGGATCCGCCGGCAGGCATCGACGGCGGCGGATCCATTGAGGTCCGCCGCACTCGACGCGGCCGTGGCGGACGTGTTGTTGTTTTTTTCGGTGGAGGTGATCATCACGGCGACGTGAGCGGGATCGATTCCGAGCTCGTCCGCGACGAGCTGCCGGATCTTCGTATTGACCCCCTGTCCCATCTCGGTCGCGCCGGTGGAGACCTGCACGGTGCCATCGAGGTAAACGTTGACCAGCGCGTTCGCCTGATTGAGGAACTTGGTGTTGAAGGAGATCCCGAACTTCACCGCCGTCATCGAGATTCCGCGGAGGTGGGTGGGGGATGCTGCGTTGAACCGTCGCACTTCCGCGGCGCGGCTGCGGTAGCCGGATCGCGTGATCAGCTCGTCGAAGAGGCGGGGAAGGTTGTTGTTCTCGACCACCTGTCCGTAAGGAGTCACGTTTCGGTCGTCGATGCCGTAGCAGTTCGCCAGCCGGACATCGAGCGCGTCGAGTCCGGTGACGGTGGCGATCTCCTCGAGGATGTTCTCGATGGTGGCGACGCCCTGCGGACCTCCGAAGCCTCGGAAGGCCGTGTTCGGCGGCGTGTGGGTGCGATAGACCTGACCGCGGATCCGGACGTTCGGCAGCCAGTAGGCGTTGTCGACGTGCGTGACCGCGCGACCCATCACCGCGGTGGAGAGGTCGGCGTAGGCTCCTCCGTCCGATCGAAGCTCCACTTCGAGCGCGGTGATTCGACCGTCCTTCCTGAAGCCGACCTTGTAGTCGTTCTCGAAGGGGTGACGCTTTCCCGTGACCTGCATGTCGTCGTCCTTGGTGTAGACGATGCGCGCGGGGCGTCCGGTCTTCCGAGCCACCAGGGCGGCCATGGCGGCGGGATGAGTCGCCTGGCACTCCTTTCCTCCGAATGCTCCGCCCATCCGCTTGGTCAAGCAGTTGACCTGGTTCAGCCGGAGCCCGAGGACCTGCGCGATGACATGCTGCACTTCGCTGGGGTTCTGGGTGGATGAGTGGACGGTGATCTCACCCTCTTCGCCGGGAAATGCGATCGCGGCCTGTGACTCCAGGTAGAAGTGGTCCTGCCCCTGATTGACGAAGCGTCCTTCGATCACGTGATCGGCTTCGGCGAATCCCCGCGCGAGTTCGCCTCGCTGAAGGGCCATCGGATCGCCGATCGTCTCGTGTTTCACGACCGCGCCTGCGATCGTCAGAATCGGCTCGAGCTCCTCGATGTCGACGCGAATCGCGCGCTTCGCCGCGCGGATGGAGTCTCGGTTTTCTGCGGCGATCACCACGACCGGTTGCCCCATGAAGAGGACGCGATCCTCGGCGAGGAGCACTTCGTCGTGAATGATCGGACCGAAAAGGTTCGCGTGGAGGTCTTCGCGCGTATAGAGGCCGACGACGCCGGGAATTGCCGCCGCTTCCTCGAGATCGATCGATCGGATGGTTCCGTGCGAGACCGGGCTCCACCAGAAATCGACGACGAGCTCGTTACGCATCGGAGGAATGTCGTCGACGTAGACCGATCCGCCGGTGACATGTCCGACCGCGGAATCATGGGGGAGATTCTTGCCTACGGATCCCATGACGTCAGCGCGCCGCTTCCTGCGCGGAGGCGGCGCTCTCATAGTAGAACTTCATAAGGACGTTGCCGGCGAGGCGATTTCGAAACGCGGCCGCGCCGCGAACGTCCGAGATCGGAGCGATCTCCCCGAGCGCCGTTTCGCCCGCTTCCCGAAACACGTCAGGGATGAAGGCCTTTCCTTCCAGAAATCCTTCGGTGCGAGGGAGGCGAAGCACCGTGGGCCCGACCCCGCCGTAAGCGATGCGGGCTCCCTCGATCCGTCCCTCGCGGATCCGCATCCGGATCGCTGCGGTGAAGGTCGAGATGTCGAGGTTCTTCCGTTTCGAGACTTTGTAGAGCTTCAGGATCTCGCTGCTGGGCGGCATCGGAATCAGGATTCTGGTGATGAGCTCATCCGGGCGGAGATCGAGAGTCTTGTATCCGAGGTAGAACGAGTTGATGGAAACGCGGCGCGCTCCCGCGAGACCGGTGAGCTCGACTTCCGCATCCATCACCGAGAGAAACGGTAACGAGTCGGCGATGGGGGAGGCGTTGGCGACGTTGCCGGCGAGAGTTCCCGCGTGCTTGATCTGAGGCGCACCGAACAGCTCGAGGATCCGGTGAAACTCGGGAACGCGGTCCCGGTAGAAGTCCTCGAGACGCGTCAGAGTCACGGTCGCACCCACGGAAAGGAGATCGCGATCGAAGGTCAGCTCCGACAGCTGCGGGATATGGCCAAGCGTCATCATGACCGCCGGCTGGAGCCCGCGCTTGGTGTGCTGAACTCCGATGTCGGTGGCGCCCTGAACGATCACCACTCCAGGATTCTCGCTCTTGAAACGGATGGCTTCTTCGATCGTCGCGGGCGCGTAGAAGGTCCGCCCCGCATGCTCGAGGCGGCGGGCTGTCCGGACATGTTCCCGTAGCGGGCCGAGCATCGTCTCCGGAGGATAGAGCTCATTGATGGTTCGGACCGCGGCGGGATCGACGTCGAGGACAGCTTTGATGATCGGCTCGTAGCCGGTGCAGCGGCAGAGATTTCCGGTGAGTGCGTCACGGGCGCTCTTCTCGGATGGCTCGATGCCCGCCTCGTACATCGCGCACATGGCCACGACGAATCCCGGAGTGCAGTAGCCGCACTGGGCGCCGTGACAGCGAATCATCGCCTCCTGCACCGGGTGGAGCGCGCCTCCGGTGCGCAGCCCCTCGACGGTGACCACGTGCGTTCCATCGAGCTGGAAGACGAACTGGATGCAGGAGTTGATCGGCCGGTAGTCGAGTCCTTTTTCCGAAGGAGCTCCCACCAGTACGCTGCACGCTCCGCAGTCGCCTTCTTCGCAGACGATCTTCGTCCCGGTGAGCTCGAGCCGCGTCCGGAGGAAGGTCGCCAGGGTGCCGAAGGCCGCGTGGTCGGAGATCCGTTGTGGGACTCCATTCACGAAGAGAAAAACCGCGTCCGGCATGGGCAAAGGATCGTATCAGAGCGAAGAGCGGGGAGGGCGGCGCCACGACAGTTCCGAGTTCCCAGTTACCGCCCAGTTAGGTTGCGGGTCCACTGTACCGCCGGCCTCCGGCCGGTCGCCATGAGCTCGCAGATTCACGCGCGACCACTGTACCGCCGGCCTCCGGCCGGTCGCTATGAGCTCGCAGGTTCACGCGCGGCCACTGTACCGCCGGCCTCCGGCCGGTCGCCATGAGCTCGTAGGTTCACGCGCGGCCACTGTACCGCCGGCCTCCGGCCGGTCGCCATGCACGCGCAAGCTCGCGCGGTCTTGTTGTGATGAAGGGAAACCAGCGCGCTTCGCGCGCCAGCCGGCTGAAAGCCGGCGCCACAGTGGCTTGAAGCCGGATCAGTGCCCGAGAGCCCGGGCGACGATTTTCGGGTTCTTCGAGGCGATGCGGAGGAGGGCGAGCGCAGGGCCGTCGGGCTGGGCTTTTCCTTCTTCCCACTTCTGCAGCGTCCCGAGCGTCACGCCGATCATCGCCGCGAACTCCTCCTGGGACTGGCGGAGCTTGTAACGGATCTCCCGCACGTCATCCGGTCGGAGGTCGCGAGGAGGGTTGAGGCTCGGGTGCGCGGAAGCGGTCGGCATGCAAGCAATGTCGGTCGAACCAGCACGAGCGGCAAGGGGAGCGGGGGTTCCGCCCCGTGCGGGTGGGGGGTCATCCAGAGGCCGCACGCGTCGGCCGCGCAGAATACGAGTTGGTCTCGCGGCCGAAGAATCTCAGCCGCGATGATCGCTGTCGGATTCTTAGGCACGCCCAGACGCGTTCGTACCATGCGAGTGCACCGGCATAAGAACCCGATGACGGCCTGCGTATTCTGAGATTCTTCGGCCGCGAGACCAATCGTCTCTCAATCTCGTTCTCCCGTGCGGCCTCTGAATGACCCCGTCCCTCACCCGCCCGCTCGGAACCCCTACCGCGCCCTCATGAAGAGGATGGCCGCGCAGAGCAGGAACGCGAGGGCGATGACGAACCCCCCGAGGGTGGGTCTCCGGAGGAGAAAGAAGATTCCGGCGGCGGTGAGTGCGATGGCCCAGCCTCTCGCCCGTCGCGCTCTGGAGCGGGCGAACGCCGCTTTCCCTTCCGGCAATGACTCGAGGGCGATCCAACCGCCGCCGTTCGGCCCCAGGATTTCCGCATCCGATCCAAACCGTCCCGCCGACGCCCACGCCAGAATCTCGTCGAGATCCCGCGCCGGCCACTCCCGCTCACCCGCGCGCACCCGCCACGCCGCCCCTTCATTCTTCCGGTCCCCCCGCGCATCGCCTTCGGGGCGGCTGCCTCTCCGCCCTGTGCCGGAGCGGGAATCACGAATCGTCTCGAAGGCCTGATTGATCGCCTTGAGCTTCTCCTGCGCCTTCCGCTGAAGCTCGGCATCGTGAGCGAAACGATCGGGATGCCAGACTTTCGTCAGATCGCGCCAGGCCGCGTGCACGGCGTCGTCCGATGCGGCGCGATCGAGCTCCAGCAATCGGTAGGCTTCAGCGAGAATCATCAAATCTCCATTGTTACGCGTGGGCGGCCCGATTTCGCAAAGAAGCGGGTTCCGGACTGATAAGATCGGGTCACGGTCCAATCGAGAGCCCGCGTTTCCGTTCTCGTCATCATGCGGGGACGGCGGCTCGCGCCACAACATAATCGGATGAGCCGGAACCCTCGCACCCCCGCGTGCAGAGGAGACTCGGCTCGCCAAGGAGAACTCATGGATTTTCAAGCCCCCAACATCCATAACTTCCGACCACCGCCAGTGCCGACGCGGCTGATCGGTCAAATCATTCTGATTCTCATCGCGGTCGCCCTCGTATGGACCACCTGGTTCACCGTCGAGCCTGAAGAGACGGGTCTGGTGCTCCGCTTCGGACAGCTCGCCCGGCAGGCGCCGTCCGGATTGAATCTGAAATTTCCCTACCCCATCGAAAGAGTGATCAAGGTTCCGATCGAGCGGCAGCTCAAGGAGGAGTTCGGCTTCCGCACCGAGGCCACCGAGGGCCAGACCCGCTACTCGGATGCCGATTTCGAGGGAGAGTCGATGATGCTCACCGGCGATCTCAATGTCGCCATGGTCGAATGGACGGCTCAGTACAGGATTCGTGATCCCTTCCGCTTTCTTTTCAAAGTCCGAAACGTGCAGAAGACGTTTCGAGACATGAACGAAACGGTGATGCGGGAGGTCATCGGAGACCGGAGCGTCAACGAGGTGCTCACGGTCGGCCGGCAGGAGATCGCCACGGAAGTGGAAAGGCGGCTCCAGGCGCTGTGCGATCAATACGACACCGGAATCAAGGTCGAGCAGATCGTTCTTCAGGACGTCAACCCGCCCGATCCCGTCAAGCCCTCGTTCAACGAGGTCAATCAATCGCAGCAGGAGCGCGAAAAGTTGATCAACCAGGCGCGCGCCGATTACAACCAGGTGGTGCCGCGCGCCAAGGGGGAGGCGCTTCAGACCATCGAGCAGGCGCAGGGCTTCGCCGCCGATCGGGTCAATCGCGCTCGTGGCGACGCTGAGCTCTTCACGCAGGTCCACGCCGCCTACCGGCGCGCTCCCGAGGTCACTCGGCGCAGGATGTATCTCGAGACGCTCGGGAAGATCTATCCGCAGGTCAAACGCAAGGTCATCGTCGATGAGGGACTGGAGGGAGTGCTGCCTCTTCTTCCTCTGGGTCCCATGAACCCGGTCGCTCCGGCGGTGCAGCCATGAACCCGGTCCGCATCGGCGTCGCTCTCGTTATTCTCGTCCTCCTCGCGCTGGTCCTTTCGAACGCCGTCTACACGGTGCTGGAAACCCAGCAGGTCGTGATCACTCAGTTCGGGAAGCCGGTCGGCAGGCCGATCACCACGCCCGGACTCAAGATCAAGGTCCCCTTCATTCAGACCGTTCACCCTTTCGAAAAGCGATTTCTGGAGTGGGACGGAGATCCCAACCAGATCCCCACCCAGGACAAGAGGTTCATCTGGGTCGATACGTACGCGCGCTGGCGGATCACCGATCCACTCCTTTTCTTCCAGCGCCTTCGCGACGAACGAGGAGCGCAATCGCGTCTGGACGACATTCTCGACGGAGAGACGCGCAACGCGATCGCGAAGCATCACCTGATCGATCTGGTGCGCTCGAGCAACCGTCCCTTCGTGGTCTCGCAGGATCTGGCGGAGCTGGGACAGAACATGGAGCCGGTCGAGGTCGTGACGTTCGGCCGCGAAAAAATGACGGCCGAGGTTCTGGCCGCGGCGCGCAACCGCACCGTCGATCTCGGGATCGAGATCCTCGATTTCCGATTCAAGCGGATCAACTACGTCGACGAGGTGAGGCAGGAGGTCTACTCGAGGATGATCTCGGAGCGGAAGCGGATCGCCGCGCGTTACCGCTCGGAGGGGGCGGGGGAAGCCGCGCGGATCGCGGGAGAGAGGGAGCGCGAGCTGCGGGTCATCGAGTCGGAGGCGTACCGGCAGGCGCAGGAGATTCGCGGCAAGGCTGACGCCGAGGCCGCGGACATCTACGCGGGTGCCTACAACCGTGACCCGGGGTTCTACCGCTTCCTGAAGACGATGAGCACGCTCGAGCTGAGCGTCGATCCGGAAACCGTACTCCTGCTCTCCACCAGTGGAGAGTTCCTGAGGTATCTCGACGGAACCCAGTAACGGTTGGAAATGGCTCGGGCGGATGAGAGGAAATGGGCCACTGCGCCCACGCGGTGCCGCCCGGCGCGCATAGAATGGCCCACTCGATCGGCACGCGGAGAACGACGGATGAAACGATGGTTTGCAGCATTTCTGCTCTCTGCTTCGGCGGCGTTCTCTCAGGACGTGGTCGACGCGACGTACACCGCGGCAATTCGCGAGTTCACGACCGAGCCCCGGTTCATGACCGAGCTGGTCGATCATCTCCCCGCGTCGGACACGGTGCCGTCCCCGCTCGAGTTCAACGGCTACATCGCCGGGGCGAACGGCCACCTGACGTACGCGGAGGACGTCTATCGCTACATGCGCGCGCTGGAGGCTGCATCGCCGCGCGTGAGGGTCTTCTCCATTGGAAGGAGCGAAGAGGGGAGGGAGATGATTCTGGTCGCGATCTCCGACGAAGCGACCATCTCCAACCTCGATCGCTACCGCGAGATCACGCGCCGTCTGTCCGATCCGCGCGGGGTGAGCGAGGAGGAGGCGCGGCGGCTCATCGCGGAGGGAAAGCCCATTTACTACGCCACCGGCGCGATGCATTCGCCGGAGACCGCGAGCCCCGAGATGCTGATGGAGCTCGCGTTCCGACTCACGGTCGGAGAGTCGCCGATGATTCGCAGCATCCGGGAGAACGTGATCGTTCTCCTGACGCCGGTGATCGAGGTCGATGGCCGGAATCGAATGGTCGACCTCTGGCGCTACCGGAAAGCGAATCCCGATCTGCCGACGCCCCCTCTCATTTACTGGGGCCACCATGTCGCTCACGACAACAACCGCGACAACATCAGCCTCGCGCTCAATCTCAGCCGGAACGTGATGGGCGCCTACTTCGATTTTCACCCCCAGGTCTTCCACGACCTGCACGAGTCCGTTCCCTTTCTCTACGTCTCGACCGGGACGGGACCCTATAACCCCGCTCTCGATCCGCTGGTCATCGACGAGTGGCACAGGATGGCCTACAACGAAGTCAATGAGCTGACGCGCCGCGGGCTCCCGGGGGTCTGGACTCACGGCTTCTATGACGGCTGGGCGCCGAGCTACATGTTCTGGATCGGACTCGGTCACAACTCGATCGGCCGCTTCTACGAAACGTTCGGTCACCGGTGGCCGACGACCGAGAATCGGGTCGTCCGCAGCGCGAGTGAGCGGACGTGGTATCGCCCCAATCCTCCGCTTCCGCAGGTGCGCTGGTCGCTCCGCAACAATGTCAACTACCAGCAGAGCGCTCTGCTCCTGGCCTTCGCCGACATGGCGGAGAAGAGAGAGCGCTTTCTCGAGAATTTCTGGATGCTTTCCAAGCGCTCGGTGGCGAAGCCGGACAATGAGGGTCCGGCAGCCTACGTCTTCACCGCGGATCAGAAGCGGCTCGGACAGCTTCATGATCTCTTAGGCGTGTTCGGCGCTCACGGAGTCGAAGTCCACCAGGTCACCGAGGCTTTCACGATCGATCCCGGATGGCCGCCTCCGCGACCGCGGGATGATGAGGATGACGAAGAGAAACCGGCGAAGGCCGACGATGAGAGCAGGCTTCCCGACGAGGTCGGGTCGGGAGAGATGGAAACCGCCGATGCCTCAGACACGGTCGCCGATGATGCTGGCGAGGAAACGGCCGAAGAGCGGCCCGCCGAACAACGAACGATGACTTTCCCGGCTGGAAGCTTCGTGATCCGGATGGACCAGCCGTACAGCAGGCTCGCCGATGCCCTTCTCGATGTTCAGTACGTTCGCTCCGATGAGCGGGCCTACGACGACACCGGCTGGCCCCTCGGGTGGCTCAAGAACGTCGAGTCGGCGCGCGTCGCGAACCGCGAGGTCCTTTCGGTGCCGATGACGCGATGGCAACCGGCCGCCTCGAGCGCGCACCGCGGGATTTTCGCCCTCGAGAACACCGCGGATACCGCGCTCACGAAGCTGCGATTTCGCAATCCCGCCGCCCGCATGAGCGTCGTGAAGAGCGAATTCGAGGCGGAAGGAACGAAGTTTCCGGCCGGTACCATTCTTTACGACGGAGACATCGGCGGCCTGCATCTGCGCTCGTCGCCGCTGACGCGACTTCCCTCCGTCGAAAGCGTCCCTCTCCGGACGCCGCGCATCGCGTTGATGCACACCTGGATCCGGACGCAGGACGAGGGGTGGTACCGGCTCGCGCTCGAAAGCATGGGAGTCCCCTACGACTACATCTCGACGCAGGACGTCGCGCGGACTCCGGATCTCCGTAGGTATTACGACGTCATTCTCTTTCCGCCGGCGAAGATCTCCTCTTCGACCGGCGACATCGTGAATGGCCTGCCGCCTGGACCGCCCCTGCCGTGGAAGAAGAGCGCGCTGACTCCGAACCTCGGAGTTCCGGACGAGACGGACGACATGCGGCCGGGACTCGGTCTCGCGGGCGTGCAGAATCTCGCCCGTTTCGTCGAGGGAGGGGGTCTTCTGATCACGGCTCTCGATACCTCGACCTGGGCGATCGACTACGGGCTGGTCCGCTGGGTGGAGACGGTTCGCGCGCAGAAGCTCAAGGCGCCGGGGTCGATCGTGCTCGCCGCGGTCACCGATGAGGAGAGTCCGATCGCAGCGGGTTACGACGAGACGGTGCCTCTCTTTTTCGGCGGCTCGCCCATCTTCCGGGTCGGCGTGCGGCATGAGAGTCCCGCTGCGCCGCGCCAGACCGGCCGCGGAGGGAAGGATGATCCGGATGTTCCGCAGGGACGCGTCTTCGTCCCTTTGCCGGAGCGGGAGAAGCCTGAGCCGGGAGAGGAAGGCTTCCAGTATCCCGAGGACATGCCGTCGAACTGGGAAGCCTATATGCCGCGACCGGAGGATCGTCCGCGCGTGATCGTCTCCTTCGCGAAGAAGGCCGATGAGCTTCTGATGTCCGGGATGCTCGAAGGCGGCGAGGAGCTGGCCGGAAAGCCCGCCGTGATCCTCTCGCCGAGAGGTAGGGGAAACATTCTTCTGATGGCGGTGAATCCGATGTGGCGTATGAACACGGATGGAAGCTATGCGTTGGTCATGAACGCGATCATGAACTGGGACTCGCTACGGTGAAGCAGGCGCAGGGTAGACGAGCGAGGGAGCAGGGAGAGGCAGGCATGCGCGTGCAGATTCACGCGCGGTCTCTTGAGTTGTGAAGACGAGCGCGCTTCGCGCGCCTTACCGGCGGGACGCCGGCGGTACTCTACGCGCTTCGCGCGCCAGCCGGCCAGAGTGGCGGGCAGCGTCTCGCCGCCCAGCCCGATTGCGGGACCGAAGCGGGCGGTACAGTGGGGGAGTACCTCGCCGTGCGACCGACGTTACGCTGGGGAATGCCCCCTGTCCGGACCGTGTCCGTCCTCCTCTTCCTCCTTCTCGGAGCTTCCTCTTTCGCCCGCGCTGAATTTCGTCTGAGCGATCCCGAGCCAGGCTTGCGCATCCGAACGAAATTGACGCCGCAGGTCGCGAAGGTTGCCGAGGGGTATGTCGTCGTCTGGACGGAAACCGGCACGATGGAACCAACGGCAGGTTGGACCGCCGCGTCGCTCATGCGGGAGGATGGCTCCCTGATCCGTTCACTTGGCGCGGTCCCTCGAAAAGTGTACGGACCGCTCTTTCCCGGAAGGATCGCGGCGAGCCCCGATCGGGTGGTCGTCCCGGGTGAATGTATTTCATCGGCGAATGCTCGGTCCGTTTGCATCATGTCAATCGAGCCGGAGGGCTCCATTGGCGCTCCCGTTTTCGTGGAAGCAGATGCGGTTGGTCCTTCCGTAGCCTGGAACGGCCAGGAGTTTCTGCTCACCTATGTTTCTGGCCCCTTCTCCCATCGCCTTCTTCGCGCGAGAGTGATCGACGCCTCGGGGGCGATCGGAGAGCCGTTCACGATCGGCCCCTGGGATCCGCACTCGCACACGCCGGCGGTCGCGGCTGCAAATGGTTTCTTTTATGTGGCGTGGCATCGCAGCAACGACGAGTCCGTGCTCGCCGAGGTGCGGGGAGGCGAGGTTCGGGCAACGACGGAGCTCGGCATTTCAAGGGCACTGATTGGAGCCGCTCTTCCGATCTCGCTCACCGCATTCGGAAATGAGATCGCCGTGGTCGCGAGCGATGGCAGGATGCGCCGGTATCGCGGCCTTGAACCGCTTGCGCCATGGGTTTCGCTCAATCAACCGCCACATCGAGTTTTTCTGGCTCGCGCGGTCCGGATTGCAGGCGGATGGGCGATCGCATTCGCAGCCGACCACCAAGGAACCTATGACATCCGGCTGATTCCCGTCGGGGTCGATGGTTCTCTGGGCGAGGAAGCCGTTATCGGCAGATCGATGAAGTCCTTTACGGACTTCGACACGATCTCCTCTCCGGAGAGTTTCGTTCTCGCCTGGTCTCGCCTTCGGGCGTCGTCGGTACCGCCGAGCAGTGAGAGTGACGTCATGTTTCGGAGCGTGGAGAGCGTGTTTCACGCCGGGGAGCCGACCGCCATTTCGATCGGCCCTTCTTCCCAAAGCTCCCCCGTTGGCGCTTGGGGAGGGGGCGCCTACCTGGTTGGCTGGAGTGAGCGCATCGGCGAAAGGTGGAGCATCCGGGGTCGGCGTTTTGCGAGCAGCGGTGAGCCCATAGGTCCTCCTATCTCTTTTCCGATTTCCAGTGAGGACCAGATCCGGCCTTCGATTGCATTCAACGGCGAGTCGTTTTTTCTCGTCTGGAGCGAAGGACCAGGCGGATGGAGCCGGGTCCGCGGGGCCAGAATCTCGGCTGACGGAGCCGTACTGGATCCTGGGGGCATCATCATCGCGGGAACCCTTCCTGTTCAACTGACGGACCCGGTGCATCCGCGCATCGCCGATGTCGCCTGGGCCGGCTCGCACTGGATCGTTGCGAGCGAGGGAAACAAGTCAATCGAGCTGCGGCGTTTTGCGCCGAATGGCGTTCTCCTCGATCCCGTTCCGCTGACCGTAGCGGCGGGCCGCGGAGTCGATCGCATCCCGAACATCGATTGTTCCAGCGAAACAGGATGCCTGCTGGTTTGGCAGATCCTGACGCCGATTACCGGGTGTCAGTTCACTTGCCCGCAACTACCCGACACCATCGTCGCTCTTCGCATCGATCGCCACCTCGCTGTGACCCAGTCTGAACCCATTCGAATCACCGACCCGTATCCGGGGGGGTCCGTCGTCACCCGAAATGTCGATCTTGCGTGGAACGACATGCAGCGAGCCTGGATGGTCACCTGGTCCGGGCCAAGCGGCCGACGGGTCTCCGGAGAGGGAGTTCTGATCGATCCACCCGGAAGCTGGGGCTCTGCTTCTTTCACTTCCGTGATCGCAGAGGGAGTGGGATGGAGAGTCTTGTGGGGTGATGATTTCTACGGACGATCAGTCGTCGCGGGGTGGACGACTAGGAGCTTCCGGAAGCCCGATCTTCACCGGAAGGTGCAGCTCGGCGAGGAAGCATACTCAAGTCTCGAGGTTTTTCTCGTACCCGCGCCCCGACCTCTGGCCCTGTGGGTCGGGGTCGATTTCTCCGCGGAGGCTGCCCACCGCATCCGCGGTGAGTTTCTCGACGAGGTGAAGCCGCCGATGCGATCGCGACTGGTCGCGCGCTGAGGATCCCATGCTCGATCGGTTTTTTCTCGATGCCACGCTGGAGACCGGAACGTCAGTCTCACTGAAGGGCGACGAGTTTCACCACGCGGCGCGGGTCCATCGAAAACGCGTGGACGACGAAGTGGAGCTCTTCGATGGTCGAGGGCGCGGAGTGGTGGCGAAAATCATCGCGATCTCCGCTGACTCCATGGAGCTGGAGATCGCGCGCGAAGTCGTGGAGGCGCGCGAAGCGGCGATCGAGCTCGAAATCGCGATCTCCCTCATTCAGCCGGAGCGACTCGAGCTCGTCCTTCAGAAGGCGACCGAGCTGGGCGTGAGCTCGATTCTTCCAATCACCACGGCGAGGGTCGAAGTGAAACCCGAGCGGTTTCGCGGCAAGGAGGAACGATGGCGAAAGATCATCCTCGAGGCCTCGAAACAATCGGGGAGGGTCACGCTTCCCCGCATCGAGGAGATCGTCGATCTGAAGGAGGCGCTGGCTCGCCCCGGGGTGAACGTGTTTCTCGATCCGAGCGGTGACACACGTCCGCCGAAGGCGGCGTCGATGCGCCTCTTCATCGGTCCCGAGGGAGGGTGGAGCGTGGAGGAGGTCGCGGAAGCGCGCGCGATGGGGGCCGCCGTCTGGTCGCTCGGGACGCGACGACTCCGCGCCGAGACCGCGGCCATCGCGGGGGCGGCACTGGTGATTCTGGGAGAATGAGTCAGAGACGAACGCAGAACGCAGAACGATGAATTTGGAAGCGAAGCGCGATGGTCTACCCGTCAGTGCTCTTGTAAACCGAGCCCCAGACAAGTGCTCTTCGAAGCGCCTCTCCATCGTTCATCGTTCTGCGTTCTGCGTTCAGACTTTGACTCATTGACTCTACAATCGTCGTCGTGCTCAGCCGCGCGGTCGTACTCGTCGTCTTTTTCATCTCCGGAGTCAGCGCCCTCCTCTATCAGGTGGCCTGGCTCAAGTATCTCGGCTTCGTCTTCGGCAACACCGTTCACGCCGCCGCGACACTGATCGCGATCTTCCTGGCGGGACTGGGCATCGGCGGCTATCTTTTCGGCCGCTTTTTCAGGAAGGTCCGCCCGTTGAGGCTCTACGCGGTGCTG
>DATLEY010000148.1:0-3209 GCA_035525215.1 Thermoanaerobaculia bacterium
ATCAGTTCGTGCCCGTAGCCTCAGAGCTGAAACACGGTTCGCCCTTCTACGTTGAGGCGGTGTTCGACATCCCTCCGCCGGAAGATGAGTTTCCAGTGAAGCTGAGCTGGGGAGAAGAAGAATCGACCGAGATCCCGGTCAGGCGGAGCTCGGACGCGCGTACTTTCCGCAGCGAAGCGATCACGTTGCAGCCGCCTGCCGTGAATCAGTGAGCTCCCCTCGAAGTCCGCGGGGCGCGTGTTGCGAACGCGAACGTCTTCGGCCGATTCGGGCATCTCGACAGAGTAGTGAATTCGAGGACGGGGGAAAAGTTTCGGGTGAGGTTAGCGAAAACCAAATTAGCGACGCCGGATCGCGGAAACCTCGATCCCTGAACCAGCCCCGTGCCCCGGGGTGGCGTCCGTTCGTCTTCTTCAACGCGCGCGCATTGGGCTGACGACCGGCGCGGATCGGGCGAGCCGCTGCGCGAGGACCTTCCAGCGCGGGTGATTTCGTAGCCGGAGATAGTCGGGCCAGTAGATTCGCGACCAGAGCAGTGCATTCCGCTCGTCGCGAGCCCGTTCGAGCGCAGCGATTGCGGCCTCGTCGTCGCCCAGCGCGCTGAGCACGGGTGCGATGTCGAGCGATGCCACCACGCGGTTGTCGCGCGCGCCGGCCGTGCGGAGCTCGTCGAGAATCTCCTCGGCCTGCACTCGTTGTCCGGCCGCAGCGAGCGTTCCTCCCAGAAGGCCGACATAGAAGGGGAGTCGTCGCTGCGACTCGACCAGGCGCTCCAGAAGTGCAATCGATTCCGCGTATCTTCCGAGAAACCGGAGAGCGATGCCCCGGGTCCAGAGCGCGTACGCCGCGGCCGGGTCGAGCTCGAGAGCCTTTGCCACGACTCGCTCCGCGGTCTCGTAATCGCCTGTGAACACGTGAGCCCATGCGGATGAGGTACGCACATTCGCGTGATACGGCTCGAGCTCGATGCCTCTGGAGGTCGCCTCGAGCGCTTCCCGGGTCCGGCCGAGGCTAGCGAGACAGAGACCGAGCCAGTTCCACCCTTCCGCCGATTTCGGGTTTCGGTCGATGGCCAGACGGCAATACTCCTCCTGACGCGCCGTGTTCCAGCCATAGTAGTGCTCGAGAATGGCTCGCGAGAGCGCTACACCGGCGAAATCAGGAGCAATCCGTTCCGCCTCGGCGACCGCGGCTCCCGCGCGGGCCCAGGCCTCCCAGGTCGGGATCCCGCCGTAGTAGCCGCGAATCGCCCAGCCGTCGGCGAGAGAGGTATGAGCATCGACGAAATCGGCGTCGTGATCGACCGCGGACTGGAACTCGACGATGGCTTCAGCGGTGTGGCGCATGCTCAGCAGATAACGGCCCTTCAGATAGCGGTCGTACGCCTCAACGCTGTCTGTCTTGCCTGAGCCGCCCGTTCCTTCTGATGGGACGAGGCGCAGCTTGAAGGTCGAGGCGATTGCCTGCGCGATCTCGTCCTGAACGGCGAAGATATCCGCGAGCTCGCGATCCCACCGATCCGACCACACCTGATACCCGTTTTCGACATTGATCAATTGTGCCGATACCCGAAGCCGCGATCCGACCTGCCGAACGCTTCCCTCCATCACCATGGCCACTCCGAGCTCGCGTCCGACTTTCCGAATGTCATCCGCGCGGCCCCTGAACGCAAACGACGAGGTACG
This sequence comes from Thermoanaerobaculia bacterium, assembly GCA_035525215.1. Taxonomy (GTDB): domain Bacteria; phylum Acidobacteriota; class Thermoanaerobaculia; order Gp7-AA8; family Gp7-AA8; genus DATLEY01. The sequence continues at coordinate 1,686 of DATLEY010000148.1, forward strand.
CGCGGCGACATGGAGGGTGGGTATGTTGGAGATCGAGTTGATGATCTCCTCGGTCATTCCGTCCGTGAAGTACTCGGTTTCCGCTGTCGAACCGATGTTTCGAAAAGGGAGAACGGCGATCGAGGTTTCACCGGCGCGCACCCCCGAATCAGGCCGGGGAGTGAGGCGTGAGGGGAGCTCCGCAGCGGCTGGGGAAGCGGAAGCGCCGCGAATCGCCAGCCGCAGAGCGAAAGCGAGGTCTCCGGCGGATCTGAATCGCTCGTCGCGATTCTTTTCCAGGCAGTGAGCGAGAATGTCTTCGACCTCGGGTGGAACGCTTTTTCCGAGTGCGACCAGGGACTTCGGTTCCTCGCGGAGGATGGCCACCAGCGAATCCGCGTACGTCGCTCGCGCGAATGCCGGGTGACCGGACAACATCTCGTAGAACACGGCGCCAAAGGAGAAGATGTCCGATCGATGGTCGGCCGTTACGCCGCGCGCCTGCTCCGGCGAAAGATAACCGGCCGTACCGAGAACCGTGCCCGGCATCGTCCGAACCAGCGTGCTTTCCTGTGCGAGTTTCGGGAGATCTTCCTGCTCGAGCCGCGCCAGGCCGAAATCGAGGATCTTCACGACGCCATCGCGCGTAATGAATAGATTCTCTGGTTTCAGATCTCTGTGGACGATGCCTCGCTCGTGGGCGGCCGCAAGCCCCGCGGCGATCTGATGCGCCCATTCCAGCGCGCGAGCCACCGTCAGACCGTCCGCGAGGCGGCCGCGGAGCGTAGATCCTTCGAGGAGCTCCATGACCGCGTAGACGACACCGCCGTCATTCCCGAAATCATGAATGGCGAGGATGTTGGGGTGCGACAACGCGGCTACCGCCCGCGCTTCTCGCTCGAAGCGGACGAGCGCGCTCTGCGTTGTCGCCATCGCCTCGGGAAGAACTTTGACCGCAACATCGCGATGAAGACGATGATCCCGGGCACGCCAGACCTCCCCCATCCCGCCCGCGCCGAGGGGAGTCAAAATCTCGTAAGGCCCTAAACGTGCGCCCGTCGTGACCACGCCCGGATTATATCGGCCCATCGGGGGATGGCCTTTTCAGATGCTGGTCGTCCGCCTGGGCGGCCCCGAGTAAGCTCATCGCTCCCGCCAATGCTTTCGACACCCCGGCACTCGAACCGGCATCGAAGTCCTCGACTACCTTCTGGTTGGAGGGCTCCCCCGCAGACGGGTTTACCTGGTTCAGGGAGACCCCGGGGTGGGAAAAACCACGCTGGCGATCACCGGGGGGCGATCAGCAGGATCGCAGACTTCTGCGCAGAGCGGTCATGAGGACGCTCTCATGGTCGCGCGCCGCGGCGACGCCAGGCGAAGTACGCCGGAATCCCGAGAGCGAGGATCGCGAAGCCGGTCACACTCTCGAGCGGATACCGCGCGAGGGTGCTCGCCACGACGGCGAAGCAGGCGAGCACGAAGAGCGCGGTCGTCACCGGATGGCCCGGCATCCTCACCCCTTCCGTCCTGGACTCAGCGGCCTTG
>DATLEY010000155.1:0-15376 GCA_035525215.1 Thermoanaerobaculia bacterium
TTTCGCGATGCAGGCCAGACGGCTCGCGAAAGTGTCGCCCTCGCGACGATGTCACCGTTCAGGCGAGACGCCCGCGCTCCTACGACCCTACCCCCGCAACGTCATCAACTCACGGATCGCGCGATGAAGGGCCGGCGGAGCCAGGAGTCCGGTGCCGCGGTCGATCGATTCCTCGCCGCTCCAGTCCGTGAACACGGCTCCCGCCTCGCGCGCCAGCGACGCGAACGGTGCGAGATCCCACGCTCTCGCAGTCGCCTCGATCCACGCGTCGGAGCGCCCTTCGAGGACGAGGCATCCAGCGTAGGCATCTCCGTACGAGCGCAGAACGGCGCCCGACCGGAGAATCCCGTCGAACAACGCAGGATCGAGCGCGGCGATCGAACTGATCTCCCCGAGCTGCACGGTCGCCTCCGCGAGTGAGCTGGCGTCGCTGCACCGGATCGCCTTGCCGTTGCGCGTACATCCCTCGCCCGTCGCGGCTGCGTACATCGCTTCAGCCGCGGGAAAGTTCGCCACCCCAGCCTCGACTCTTCCTTCCACTTCGAGCGCGACCAGCACGCCCCAATGCGGAAGACCTCGGAGGAACGCGCGCGTCCCGTCCAGCGGATCGATGATCCACCGCCTCCCGCTCGATCCGGCCTTCTCTCCACTCTCCTCGCAGAGAAATCCATCCGACGGGAATGCCTGCAGGATTCTGCGGAGGATCGCCGCTTCGGACGCGAAGTCCGCTTCGGTGACCGGCGACGAGTCTGGCTTTCGCTTGATGCCGATGGACCGGCGGAACCGCTCGAGCGCGGCGACTCCGCCGGCTTCCGCCGCCTCGCGCGCCACCACGAGCTCGCTCGTGTATCTCATCGCTGTCGCCTTTCCGACGCTCTCCTCTCGAGCTCCCGGAGAACGTCTCCCCAGTCGAGCTTCTCAGAGACGAGAAGAACGGACAAGTGATGCGCCCTCTTGAGGAAGTCCCTCACGCCCAGAGGCGAGTCGACTGTCCGGGGGGTTACCGGTCCGCCGGCAGGATTCGAAAGGTCCTTCTGGGCCCAGGGCGCAGGACCCTGAAATGCCGTTCGTCGAGCGTCAGGAGATCGCGGGCGCCCGACCGCTCGGCGAGGACGACGATCGAGGCGGCGGCGAGACCGATCGCGAGGTCGCGGTGCCCGCGGACAATCTCGGCCGCGCGCCGCGCATCGTCGTGGTCGAACGGCGCCAGCTCGTAGGCGCGGCGGCTCACCTCGTCGAGAAAACCTGCTGCCGCGTCGACGCCCGCCAGTTTGACGAGCAGGTAGTCGATCTCCGCGAGAACGAAAGGAGAGAGCAGCAGCGGCGGTTTCGCGGCGCGCAGTGCTGCCGCGGCCGCCTCGTGATCGCGTTGCCGGCTCGACAAGGCCGCGATCACTCCGCTCGTATCGAGAAGGATCAACGGCCGAAGCCTTCGAGCAGTTCCTCCACACGCTCGGCGATCGTCGGATCCGAGAGCTCCCCATCGAAGAGCGGGATGCGCGGCGGCTCCGGCCGGCGTGCGCTGACGGCCACGGCGATCGCGTCCCGGATGACGTCCGCCTCGGTCCGGTTCTCCGCCTCCGCGATCCGCTCGACGTCGGACTTGAGCTCGTCCGGGAGATAAATCGTCGTCTTCCTCATGCCATACATAATGCCATACATCGCGACATCCATTCCCCGCCGGCCGCGACGGCAACGGCCACGGGATTCAAGAGGGTAGAGGGGAGACGAGCGAGGGAGCAGGGAGAAGCAAAGGGACCGTGGCCGGCTTTTTCGCTTCATCGGGTCTCTGGCACCCCTGCCGGTGCACTACATTCTTTCTGCGAATGTTTCTGGGGTCACATCTTCGTTTTTTTCTCCACGAAGTGTGGAGCGGCCGGCGCAACTCATGATGTTGCAAGGAAATGCAAAGCGAAAAACGAAGATGTGACCCCAACCTCTTGATGACGCTCTGAAGCGCGAGGACATGTGTACCCTCGTTTTGCAGTACTGCTGAAAGGAGATTTGATCATGGCTGGATCGACCATTCGGCTTCACCGCGTGCTCCGCGGGACACCAGAGCGCGTCTATCGTGCATTTCTGACTCCCGAGGCGGTCGCGAAGTGGCTTCCGCCGTACGGCTTCACCTGTTCGGTCCTCGAGTTGAACGCGAAAGTCGGCGGCACGTACCGGATGTCGTTCACAAATTTCTCGACGGGCAACGGTCACTCCTTCGGAGGGGAGTATCGCGAGCTGATCCCGGCGGAGAAGATCGTCTATACGGACCGGTTCGATGATCCGAATCTCCCCGGCGAAATGCGAACGACGGTGACGCTGCGCGCCGTCTCGTGCGGAACGGAGCTCCAGATCGTTCAGGAGGGCTTGCCCGAAGTGATTCCGACCGAGATGTGCTACCTCGGCTGGCAGGAGTCGCTCGAGCAGCTCGCGAAGCTGGTCGACCCCGAGATTCCGGACTAGTCGCGCCGCCAGAGGTTCCGGGGTCACATCTTCGTTTTTTGGTTCTGGGTTCCGGGGGTCACATCTTCGTTTTTTTCTCTACGAAGTGTGGAGCGGCCGGCGCAACTAATGATGTTGCAAGGAAATGCAAAGCGAAAAACGAAGATGTGACCCCAACCTCTCAAACCTCTCATTACGCTTCTGAATCACGAGGACCGCGAAGCGGTCCCGGACAACAGCCGGGGCGTCGCGCGAAGCGCGACCCCCGGCCTTCCACATCACCTGAAATGAACAGCACCCCGGCAGGGGTGCCAGACCGCGGCACTTTCCCTGTCGCGCCGAACGTTGTCGCAACGTTCACCTCTCCCGGCGCGAGGTGCATGCGGTGTGCTCGAGCACGGCGACAGCCTCGGCAACGCCGGTGCGCTCCCGGCATCATCCACCGCGAGTTGGCCTTCCGCAGCGAGCGCGCGCACATAGTGCAGTTAAGGGTGAACCCGCCGGGCGAGCGGCAGATGCTCGACACCCGCTATCAGGACCTGCGCACTGACGCAGTCGGTCTGCGATCGAACCTGGTGCGCCGCTCAAGCTTCGATGCGCCCGAGCGCGATCGGATGGTCGACCGGCCGCGGCGTGAGCGTCTCTCCCTCCGACCGCGCCACGAACGCCGCGCAGGAGAGGTCGCCGGTCACATTCACCGCGGTGCGAAGCATGTCCAGAATGCGGTCCACGCCGAGGATGAGGGCGATGCCGGCGCCGGCCTCGCCGGCGAGACCGACCGAGTGCAGCACGAGAATCAGCGTGATGATGCCGGCGCTCGGTACGCCGGCGGCGCCGATCGAGGCCAGCGTTGCCGTGAGCACGATCGTCAGCAGGTCGGCGAAGCCGAGGTCATGCGCATAGACCTGGGCGATGAAGACCGTCGCCACGCCCTGATAGAGCGCGGTGCCGTCCATGTTGATCGTCGCTCCGAGAGGCAGCACGAACGATGACACCTGCTTCGAGACGCCCAGCTTCTCCTCCGCGGTCTCCATCGTTACGGGCAGCGTGGCGTTCGAGGACGACGTCGAGAACGCGATCATCGGCACTTCGCGGATGCGGCGGAAGAACTCCAGCGGATTGAGGCGCGCCAGGATCGAGACGAGCGCCCCGTACGTGAACGTCGCGTGGATGAGGAGTCCGGCGATCACGACCATCGCGTAGATGGCGAGGCTGCGCAGCAGCTCGAGGCCGAAGCGGCTGATCACGGCAGCGATCAGCGCGAAGACCGCGTACGGAGCGAGCCGCATCACCCAGTCGATGAGGATCATCGACGCATCGTTCACGCCGCCGAAGAAGTTCAGCACCGAGTCGCGTTTCTGCTGAGCGATCAGCGAGACCGCGGCCCCGAACAGGATGACGAAGATGATCAGCGGAAGGAGGTTGCCCTGCGCCGCGGCGGCGATCGGGTTGTCGGGAATCATGTTCAGCAGAACGTCCCAGGTCGTCGGCCGCTGATCGGCGAGGGCGATGCGCTGCTCGGCATCCCCGCGGAATTCCGCGGCGAGCGTGTCGCGCGTCTCCGGGGCGATGCGGCTGCCAGGCTTGATGAGGACGGCCAGCGTCAGGCCGATGGTGATCGCGATCGCGGTCGTGACGAGGTAGTAAGCGAGGGTCTTTCCGCCAATGCGCCCGAGCTTCCGGATGTCACCGAGGGAAGCGACGCCGATCATCAGCGATGCGACGACGAGCGGAATGACGAGCATCGTGATCAGCCGGATGAAGACGCGCCCGACGAAATCGAGGAAGGGGAGCACGCCACTGGCCCACCAGCCCTGCTCCGCAATCCCGCCGAAGTTGATGACCAGCCCGGCGATGATGCCGAGAATCAGCCCGATGAAGATGCGCGTGTACAGAGGCATGCCAGGAAGGATATCGCGGATTGCCGCAAGCCGCGATTCACGTCGGTCGCGAGCGATGCGTCGCACCCCGACGCTCACGAACGGTAGGCGTTTCTCCGATGCAATGCGGCCGTCATGAAGACGATCCGGTCGCCGCCGTCGACCTCGTAGAAGAACCGCCAGGCGCCGATCCTGTACCTCCATGTCTCGGGCTCGTAATTCTTCAGTTTTTTGATGTGAGGACCGAACCGCGGGTGGGAACGAAGCTGCGGATAAACGATGGCCGTGAGCTTATCGACGATTCTCGGCTCGCCGGCGCGCGCGATGGCTCGGAGGTCCTTTCGAAACTGGTCCGTTTCGAAGATCCGGAACTCAGCCAACGAAACGCCCTTTGCGGCGGCGCGCGTCGTTCGATCCCTTCCGGAGGCGAGCGACGAGCTTCTCGTTATCGAGGATCTCCGCCATTTCGGCGTCATCCGTAAACTGCTCTTCTCGCAGCTTGGCCAGCGCGGCCGTCTCGATCAGGTTCGAAAGCGGCCGCCGCTGCGCCTCGGCAGCCTCGCGGAACTGTTCGTAAGTCTCGTCGTCGAGTCGAAGCGTCACCACTCTGGCCATCGGGATCTCCGTACGAATCGAATGCGTTCGTATTCTATCGTATTCCAAATCGCCGGCATCGAGCCGATTCTCGAATCCGCCAGCCGCAGAAGGGCGGATCCGCGCGCTCGTCGGTGGTCTTCGTTCTTCGTTTTTTTTCTCTACGGGGTGTGGAGCTGCCGACGCAACTCATGATGCTGCCAGGAATTGCAAAGGGAAAAACGAAGATGTGACCCCAAACCTTCGGGATCAGCCCGCCATCTCCGGATGGCAGAAAACCCGCAGCGGATCGTGAGGTGGATTCGAAGAAGAACCCGCCCGGAGATGCCGCGTCTCATCGAGAACCAGGGAGGCATCGGACCTCGGACCGGTCCAAGCCGATGAAGAGAGGAAATCGGTTTCAGCGCATTGCGGAAACGCGGGCAAAGGCGTACGGCATCGCGGCGCTGCTGGTGTGTGCCGCTGTCGTCATGTCGCGGCTGCTCGACCCGTTCATTCAACCGCAGATCTCCCCACCCTATTTTCTCGCGGTGATGTTGGCGGCGATCGTTGGAGGGCAGGGGCCCGGACTCCTGGCCACGGCGCTGAGCGCGCTGGCGATCGGATACTTCGATCTCGGATCGGCAGGAACGCTCCGTCTCGACCTGAGCGACGCCCTCCGGCTGTTCGTGTTCACGCTCGCGGCGCTGGTGATCGGATCGGTCAGCGCCGCGCGGAGGAAGGCCGAGGAGGAGCTGAGGGTCGCGCTCGATGACCTGGCCGAGATCGACCGCGCGAAAGACGAGTTCATCGCGACGGTCTCCCACGAGCTGCGAACACCGCTCACGAGCGTGCTCGGGTGGACGAGCCTTCTCCGCGACCACGACGTCGACTCCGAGACGAGGCAGCTCGCGATCGAGAGCATCCACCGATCGGCGGAGACCCAGGCCATGTTGGTCGACGATCTGCTGGAGGCGTCGCGCATCGTGCTGGGCAAGCTCGAGCTGGATGTGGGCCCGCTCGAGGTTTCCCAGGTGATCGAAGAAGCGATCGAGACGGTGCGGCCGCTGGCGGCCGAGAAAACGGTGACGATCGCGTCGAAGCTCGAACGGCAGGTACTCGCCACCGGCGACCGCCATCGTCTGAAGCAGGTGGTCTGGAATCTTCTGACGAATGCCGTGAAATTCGGCGAACCGGGAGGGCGGATCGAGGTCGTGCTGCGCGGAGACGGGCCCGAGTTCGTGATCGAAGTCGCGGACGAAGGGATCGGGATCGACCCGATGGATCTGCCGCACATCTTCGAACGGTTCGAGCAGGGGCGATCTGGGGTTGACAAGGGAGGGATCGGCCTCGGGCTCTCGATCGCGCGACACGTCGTCCATCTGCACGGCGGCCGGATCTGGGCCGAAAGCGCGGGGCCCGGTCTCGGCGCGTGCTTCTTCGTGCGGATGTCCCGGCTCGGCGCCTCCGCGAAGCCCGACCTCCGCCTCATCGCCGAGCAAGGCCGCCGCTGAAGCCGGACTCGCGCCCTTCGCATGCGCGCCCGGCCGGCGCCCGCCCGGAGGGCCGGAACTACCGGAACCATCCCCCTCCCGGATTGCGCGTGAGCGCGCCCGACAACAGCAGTGACGTGGCGAGGCGCGCTCAAAACCGGGCAACGTCAACGGCAACGGCAAGGGTTCTCCCGTGAACGTAAACGTGCCCGTGCCCGGCTTTTGACTTCCGTTCGTGCCGGGACGCCCGCCATTATCCTCAGCGCCTTCACGCGATTCGCCTCTCCCTCCTCCCTCGCTCGTCTCCCCTCAACCTCAACGTCAACTTTTCCGAAGTCGGAACCGCGGCGAGAGCGGTGCTACGATTGCCGTCTGGTCAGTCGATACGCAGTGGGCGAGGACGGTGTGATGCGTCTTTTTTCACGGGGGGGTAGGATTCCGGCCTCGTTCCGACACTCCTTCTGAAAGCGGCGCGCGGGCTCCGGCCCCGAAGGGCGGGCCGGCGGGCGCACAAATATAGAGGAGGTCGTTCATGTCCCCTTCCACCCGGCACCTCGTCCTCTCACTCTTCGTGGTTTCCCTGTTGGGGTGCGCGAGCGCCGGCGACGAGCCGGCGAAACCGAGCCGGCCCTCCCCGTCCGAAGCCGGATTCGGCGGTCCCCTGCTCGGAGCGATCTGCCCTGACGACATGGCGCTCACGCCCGTCGTGGCTGACAACGGTCCGCACGCGACCCAGGCTGCGTGCGAAGCGGCCAGGGCCGCCGCGACCCCGTGCGGCACTCTTGCCGTTGCGTCGCCGAACGCCACATGCAATGCGTACTGCAGGAGGAACTGGTGGCCGTGCGTCGGGAGCGTCATCAACCCGGCGACGATCGTCGGCCAGGCGTGCTACCCGAAGCCCGACGGCAACTACTATTACACCTGCGTCGCGACGGCCGACTGCCACTGCGTCTGAGGGGAAGGGCGCGCGGGCGAACGGAGCTTTGAGATCTGGATCGAGTACGGATCCTGAAGGATCGTCTCGTTTCCTCGTCCCGATCCCGCGCCGACGAGTCCGCCGAGACGTGATCCCCGTTGCTGGCGCTGCGTAGAGCGACCTATACTCAGCAGTACACGATCATGCTAGGCAATCTTCGACGAGTACTGCTCAGTCTCGTCGCGTCGGCGGTTCTTGCCGCCGGCGCGACAGCCGCTTCTTCGACCGCCGTGACCGACGAGACCGACGAGAAACCGGGCGCCGACCGCACGCGGAGCGCCATCGGCATCGTCGCCACGCAACATGCGGCGTCCGTACGCGCGCGGCTGAAGGCCATGAAGCAGGACGAGAGTGCGGATCTCGTCAACGCGCTGGCGTGGTGGGACGAGAACCCGCTCGACCTGCACCTCCGCCGCGGCCGTCGCGGCGAGGTGACGCATCTCTCGGCGCGCCTCCTCGAGATCGACGCCACTCCGAATCTCGCGCCGGCGCCCACGGCGGATCGCGCCGTCGCGTTCCTCCAACCAGGAGGACTCGGACACGATCTCCTCGCGCTCTGTGGCAGCGATCAGCTGGTCCTCGCGCGCGTGGAACCGAACGATGCACAGGGACGCATCTTCGTGTTCGAACAATCGTTCGCCGGATTCGCCGTCCGCGACGCGCGCGCATTCGTGGAGCTCGACGCGCGGGGGCGGCTCACCCGGCTCGACTCGACGCTGGTGCCCTGCGTGAAAGCGTCGACGAACCTCCGCGTTTCCCGCGGCCAGGCGCTCAAGATCGCGCGCGACGATCTGCAGGGGAGCAAAGACCCGCTCTGGATCGACGTGAAGCCGCACCTCGCGGAGGCCGGGCTCATCATCGTGAACACGTTCGGGCTCGACCCCGATCCCGGCCTGGATCCCGACGAGTGCGATGCGGACCGGCTCGCCTGGGCGGTCTGGTTCACGGCGCCACCGAACAAGTTCGGGGGGCATCGCGAAGTTCTCGTCGATGCGCTCGACGGTGAAGTGATCGCCTCGGTCGAGCACACGAAATTCTTCGACGCAGGCGATCGTGTGTACCGCCTCGAGGGAACGATCGGCGAGAGTGAACACCACGTGTACCGCCCGCGGCTCTGGAGCGGCGACATGCCCTGCGATGCGCCGTCCCCTGTTCCGCTCGACGACCCGGTTCTCGAGCGTGACCTCGAAGAAACGAAGCTGGCACTCTGCGCGGCGGAGGACCTGATTGCCGAGGCGGGAGCGCCGCTCGGGCGCCCCGCCCTCCGCGACTGGATCCACGGCACCCGTCCGTTCGCATTCGGCATCGGTGCCGATCCCGGGATCAGCATCGCGCAGAACAGCGGCGCGACGGTCGAGGGCACCTTCGTCCATGCGCTCGCCTTCGCACATGGCGCGGCGCGGGCCGACAGCGTCGGTCATGAGCTCGGCCACACTCTCTACGCGAGCGCGTCCCTTGCGACGCGCGATCTCGACCCGTCGCGTTCGAGCAACATCGAGAGAGCCGGGATCGAGGAACACATGTGCGACGTCTTCGGCAAGCTGCTCGACGCGCGCATGCCCGACGGTGGAGAGCTCTGCACTCTCAGCGGCGATGCCGATACACGCGACACCATCGCGACGGCTCAGTCCGAGACGCGCGACTGTTCGCTGCTGAACCGGGCGCTTCCGTGGCGGTGGTTCTGCAATCCGGAAATGGACAACGGAGGATGGTGCGAAGGAGCCACGCGCACGCTCGACCTCGCCTATGGACCGTACGACGCGTACTCGCGGATGCACACCACGGCCTTGGACGCCTACGTCGCCGGACACACGAACCTGGGCGTCGGCAATCGCGCCGTCGCGGCCTTGTTTCGTGATCCGGCAGAGTCGCCCTCGCGCTTCGACGGATTCCGCATTCCAGGCATCGGACGCAGCGCCGTCGAGACGCTGTACCTGCGCGCGCTCACACACTTCCGAGGACAGCCCGACTGGACGGGGTACTCGAGTGCGTGGCGGGCTGCGGCGGTCTCGGCGTTCGGAACCGGCATGAGCGCTCCCGAACAGGCCATCCGCACCGCGCATGCGGCCGCGTCGATCTGGTCGGAACGCCGGTCGGTGGTCACGGAGACTGCACCGGCAACACTCGAAGTGCTTCCGTCTCCCGATCCTCGGTTCCGCCCCGCGGCGGCGTCGCTCGTTCTCTCGAGCGGTGTCGAGAGAACGTTCGTGTTTTACCGCCCGGACGTCTCGTCGCAGCGCGTCGAGTACGTATGGCGCGACGAGCCGCGCGGGGGAGAGCACGCGGAAGCGCCCACGCCGTTTTCAGGACCGTGTGTCCTTCCGGGCGCATTCACCAGCGGCAGCCCCACGGCCGCGGGACGCGACGATGCCTTGTTCGTGATCTGGTCCGAGCCGACGGCGACGCCCGGCATCGGACGACTCCGCGGCGCCAGCCTCTCACCGGCCGAGCTCGAGACCGAGGGCGGATGCATCACCGGATGGGCGGACGAAGAGCCCGGTGCCGAGCGGCTCCTTCGGGGAAGCCCGGCCGTCGCCGTATGGGAGCCGGACGCCATCGAGATCGACTGCGGTGTGCTGGCCGCGACGTTCGGTCCCATCTTCCCGTTCCAGACGATGGGCTCGATGGGCTTGAAGATCGGCGACTGCTTCGAAGTCGGCGAACGGATTCCGCCCCGCCTGCTCTCGCCGAACCTCGGCCCGCAGCTGCTCGAGATTCTCCGGAACCTGCTCGACTCCAAAGCCGTCCTCGGCAACCCGTCCCTGGTCGATCCTCGTGCACCGCTGCGCGACTTCGAGAAGTCGCTCGTCCGGCACGGAGTGGATCTCCTCCCACTTCTCGCGGAACGCCAGAAGGAACGGCAAGAGCTGATGCAGCTCGCAGACGGAGTGGGAAAGCTCGTCGACGTGGCGCTCCAGCGCGCGGGGCGCGCATCATCGCTCGGGCTGCGGTTCGTGTTCGAGCACGAGCCATTCGGCGACGATGCGTGGATGGGAACCGCGCGCTCGATCTCTCTCCGGTTCGCCAACCGCCGGCTGATCGTCGCATTTCGCGATCCCGCGGGAGCGCTCCGCATCGTCGACTACGACGATGTGCGCGCCACGGATGGCGCGGACCCCATCCCGACACTCGACAGCTCGCCGAACGCCACCGATCCGGCACTGGCGACCGTTGATGGCGAGATCTCGGAAGATGGTGTCAACTTCACGGCGCAGCTGCTGTACGCGCTCTACGGGACGAGCGAAAGGATCGGGGGGAGGGACGTGCCGACACGCCTCAGCTATCGCGCCGCCCTCACCATTCAGCCCGGCGATGCGCTCACGAACGATGTGTTCGAACCTGCGCGCCGCATCGACACGTTGAATGGCACGCGCGGCGTTCGGCGGAAGGTCGATTACGCTTATGCACGCACACGGCGAGCACCGGTCGCCGTCGGACGTGACGGCCGGCTGCACCTTTTCGTCGCGACGTTGCAGCACCTGGGATCCGGGCCACCCGATCCTGCTTCGACGGCTGAAGAGCGGCAGCACGACCGCCTCCGCTACGCGCAGCTGCGCGTCCTCCCTCGGCGCGACGGCGAACTGACGTGGATCAGCGAACGGCCGACGGTGCTGACGAACAGCGACGCGTTCGACCCCGGCGGCACCTCCATCCCGCACGCGGAAGCGGGCGCGGCATTCGTGCCCCGTCATCGCAGCCTGATCCGGCTCTACTATCCGGACGGTCGTGGACTGACGTTCCGATCGCTCACCCACGAGGGCAGAAGCGGGTCCCCGTAGAAACCGCGTCTGGCGAGCCGGCAGGAGCGGACGTCGTTGCCGACTGGTACGAACGCAACCTCAAGATCTTCGCGAACGTCGCACGCCTGGCCGAGAGCTCGGACGCCCGAGGAGGGGCGTGCCCGGCGCCGCGGCCACGCCTCTTCCCGTGAACGTGAACGCGCCCGTGCCCGTGCCCGGCTTTTGACTTCCGTCCATCGTGCGAGAAGTACTCAAAACCCGGCAACGGCGACGGTCATCACCTGCGCGATTCGCCTCTCCCTACTCCCTCGCTCCTCTCCCCTCTACCCTCTCAACGGGATTCGCCTCTCCCTACTCCATCGCTCCTCTCCCTTCTCCCCTCGAAGAACACCGCCTGCCCAACCGCGATGACCCCCGTCTGCACGACCGTTCCATAGACTCCGGCGTTGTTCTCGTTCGATCGGACGGCGGCCTTGAGCACGCGCGGGTCCTGGGTGGCGGTATCCGGGTCGAGGTTGATCATCATGCATCGGACGTCGCGCGCGGTGACGCTCACCGCCGGGCGCGGATCCCGGTCGCCGAACAACAGCGTCCCTCCGACCCAGGCATCCTCGAGGAAGGGGTCGGCCTCGTGCGTGTCGAGAACGATGTTCGCCCGGAAGCGACGGCGATCGAGATCGACTCCCGCCACGGCACCGATCGCGGCGATCGTCGTCAGGCTGATCACGGAGACGGAGGCATCGTCGAAGATCCCGTGCTTGAGCTTCATCAGCTCGACGCTGCTCCCGAAATGCTCGGCGATCTCGCGCTCGAGCTCTCCGCTGCGCAGCTCGAGCTCCCTCCCGTCGGGCGTTCGCACGTGAGTCGGGAGCGGCTCGCCGCTGCTCTCGTCGAGCCCGCGGGGGTGGTAGAGGAGAAGCACCGCAAGGCGGCTCGCGTTGAGCCAGGGGAAGCCGGTCTCGTCGCCAAGGCGCCGGAAGGCGAAGCGCCGGTCCCCGGCGAGACCGTGCCACCCGAGAAATGCCGACTCGATCGCGATCCCCGCCATCGACTTCACGGGATAGCGCGCGATCTCGCGGACATGCCCGAGTTGAATCATCACCCGGTCACTCTAATCACAGGCGCATCACAGAGGACTAGTCGTTCCTCAGGTCGGGAAAGAGCCGGTACCGCATCTCCGACAGATAGGCGCCGATGAACAGCAGAAGCGCTGTGTGGAGAAGGCCGCTCCTGAGCAAGGCATCCAGACTCCCTGCGTCTAAGATCGCGTAGATCAGGACCGCCAGCCCTCCCACTCCGGGGATGTATTTCTCCCAGCTCCACTCTCCCTGCCAACGGAACTTCGGGCGTGTCACCGGGGTAGTGGCCGGTGTCTCGGTAGCCATGCGGGACCCTCCTTTCGCTCCTAATATAGTCTCGCAATCAGACTTGGTGGGCCAGGCCAATCTCCCCGAAGATGGCGTCGCGGGGAAAGTTGGTGTCAGATGAAAGTTGGGTCAGGTCTCGAAAGAAAGGACGTTCACGCGGCGCTAATATGCGCTGGACTTGGAGGAATCGGCATGAACGAACAAAAAGCCAAGCGAGCTAGAGGTTTTGCCTACTTCTGCGTTGGTCTTGCCATCGGGAACTTTGCTATTTATGTAGCGAAGTCGCTGTTCGTTGCTGACAGCGACCCCAGTCCGGCTCTTCTGATTATTGGCATGGCAATGCTTATCGCAGGCAGTATCGCGTTTGCGCGGGCCAAGAAAGCCTCGGAAGAATGACGTAAGTGTCCCTGTAACTCTGGAATTGATGGAAAGTTGGTATCAGGTCTGGAAAGCAACTTTTTCACCTGATCACGAGCCGGCGGCATCGCGGGGTGCGCGGGGGAGCCGCGAAAAACAGGAAACGAAGCCAGGACCTTCGTGACGAGGACCCAGTGTCACTCACGAAACCTCGCCGCGAAAAGTTGCTTTTCCAGACCTGATACCAACTTTTCTCGCAGGGCCCGACTCGGGTTCCTTCCCGGAGCTGCAAGCGTAGAAGGATAACGAGCGCAGGCTCAGGCCCCGCCTCGCGGTCAACGCAGCGTTGCCCGGAGCACAATCCCCGGAACTGAACCGCCGCGAGGAGAAGACCGAATCCGATGATCCACAACCAACGTGAACGTGCCCGTGCCCGGCCTTTGACTCTCGTGCTCCACCGTGCCGGTTCTTTTTGACTGGAGCTGTCGGCGATAGAGCTCAATCACCAGGCGTACCCGAGGCTGATCCCGGCCCAGATCCCGAAGTCGCCGCTGACCGCGACCGGCGTCGCCATCGCGCGGAACTGGAAGCCACGACCCGGCTTCTGATAGCGGTATCCGATGATGCCCGTCGCGAAGGCGCTCGTCCGCTTCACGTCGTCATCGAAGCTTTCGAAGAAATCCTGGCTGTCGCCGGTCACGATGGTCACGCCTCCACCGAGCTCCATATGATGACTCGACGCAGGATGGCTCAGCCATGACGCCGTAAGCGGAAATAGGAGCGTCGTCTCCGTATCCTCGGAAGTCTCACCGGTCACGACTGAAAAGCCGGCCCGCCCCGCCCATCGCTCGTTGAACCGCCGCTCGTAATTCAGGCTGAGTCCAATGGCGCTTCCGCCGAGCTCCAGGTAAGCCGCGTTACGAGCCGACTGCGCGAGGCCGTCGGCCGGCGCGCCGAGGAGGATGAGGGCGACCACCACGCCGAGCGATCCACTCAACCATCGTCTGCACGGATATGCGTGAGGGCGAGGGTCTCGCGGGGCGTCCTTCAGATTGAACATGCTCATGAGCGATCCTTCCAAAGGGCGCGTTTCTGGCGACCACGATCTGGTGCCGGGAAGATTACTGTAGCCGCGAGCCGGCCACCAGATACCACCCTATGGCGAGCGCGACGGTGGGGCATTCAAGCCCGCGCCCGCGGGTGCAAACGACACCTCACAGCGCCTCGATCGCTCGGTGGTAGCGCGCAATTCCTCGTAGAGAGCCGGCGTGCTCGCCGCCAAGAACGATCCACTGGAAATAGGGGTCGTACTCCTCGCTGCGCCACCGGACGGCCGGCGCGGCGAGACGAAACCCGAATCGCTGGTAGTAGTCCGGCTCTCCGAGGACGACGACGAATTCGACGCCCTTCTCGCGAGCCAGGTCGAGAGCCGCCGTTACGAGCCGGGAGCCGAGACCTTTCGTCTGATACGGCGGGAGCACGCCCATGGGCGCAATGCCGAGCCCCTTTCGGTTTTCCCCATCGTTCTCGATCGTGACCTCGGTCATACAAAGATGGCCCGCTACGGTTCCATCGATCTCAGCCACCAGACCGAGGTAAGAAGACGCCTCCGATCGAAGGCGATCGACGAGATCCGCCTCGGTCGCGTCCGGAAATGCCGCCAGATGGACCTCGCGAATCAGTTCGAGATCGGCCAGAGCTTCGGCCCGGATCGTGATCGTCATGATCGGCTCACTCGCTCCAGAGAAGCATGCCTTGCGAGACCGGTCACAGCGAAGAAGTGGGTCCCGCAGGAGCCGGAGTCTCGACCCGCCAGCGTGACAGAAGCCGGATCCCGCGAACCTCGCAGCCCAGCTCTTCCAGCCAGACGGCGACCTTCTGATTGGAGCTGTTCACGATCGAATACGACTCCAGCGGGCGGACGAAGACGAGGTTGGGCCCCGGGTTGAAGAGCGCGGTCTCGATGCGCGCCTCGAAGAGCGATTCCAGCCGCGCTCGCAGCGCATCGACCGCCGAGCGTTCCACCGTGATCGGGAACGCGTGGTCCCATGCGATTCCGACATGCTCGGCGAGTCCGAGCATGGGATCGTGACCCCGTTCCGTCTCGCGCCTTCCGAAAGCGGCAGGCGTCGGCCACAAGAGCGCACCGGCCGCGTCGCTCGCCCCCTTTCTGCCGAGGGCGTAGAAGCGCCAGTCGCCGAACGCGTAGCGCAGCGCCCTCCCGTCGGCCGATGGGAGGACCAGAGAGGAGCTCCGCCCGTGGCTGAGAAGGACGACGGTTTCCGGTTCGACGACAGCGCGCGGGGTGCGTACGGTCATCGTGCAGGACGCCAGGAGCGGAACCACCGCCGCGAGGGAGAGCGTCAGCAGGCGGCTCGGCATGATCGATCGTTCATCCAAAAAGCGGGGCAAAGAAAAACACGGGGGCGGCGTTTCGCAAACGCCGCCCCCGGGGGAGCAGTAGGATGGGTCCCTGACCCCATCCCGCCCGAGCGCGATTCAGGGTCGCGCCCACCGGAAGCCCGTGAGATGACTTCCGGATTCCTTGGAACCC
>DATLEY010000156.1:0-9001 GCA_035525215.1 Thermoanaerobaculia bacterium
GCCCGCCTTCGCGGGCTTCCTTCCCGTGAACGTGAACGTGCCCGTGCCCGTGAACGGTTTTTGACTCACCCGATCGCGATTCAGGCAGGGTCATCTCCGCTCCACCGGCGCTCGCGACGTTCCCCCACTCTGAATGACCCCACTCATACCGGGATCCCGTCCCGTGAACGTGCCCGTGCCCGTGAACGGTTTTTGACTCACCCCATCGCGACTGAGGAGGCCGCCGGATCGATCCCCGCCTCCCTCATCATCCGGACGAGAGTCGTCAGCGGCAGCCCCACCACGTTCGTGTAGTTTCCCTCGATGCTCTCGATGAACATCGCGCCGATTCCCTGCACGGCATACGACCCCGCCTTGTCGAGCGGTTCCCCGGTCGACGCATACCACCGGGCCTCCTCGAGGCTCATCGCCGACATCCGCACGCGCGTCGAGGTGACCTCGCACCGGCTCCACTCCTTTTCGCGGCAGCGGAGAGCGGTGCCGGTGTAGACGACGTGTTCCTTCCCCGCGATGAGCCCGAGCATCCGGACCGCGTCCGCCTGATCCCGCGGCTTCTCCAGGATCTCTCCCGCGAGCCAGACCACGGTATCCGCGGCGATGATCCACGCCTCCGGGCGTTTGGCCGCAACCGCTTCCGCTTTCTCCAGGGCCAGCCGCTTCACGTACGACTGCGCCTCCTCCCCTTCTTCGCGAATCTCTTCCACGTCGCTGGTGACGACTTCGAACCGCAGGCCGATCGAAGCGAGGAGCTCGTGCCTTCGCGGCGACCCCGAGGCGAGAATGAGACTCATCGATCCTCGGTGGAGCGCGGTTCGATCACCAGGACGACCGAGAGATCGCCGGATCCGGCGATCCGGTAGAGGATGCGGAGCGCGTCAGCGGGATAGCTCCAGATTCCGGCGAGCGGGAACGAGAGCGGAGCTCCGGTGATCGCCTGCCGGGAGATCTGCTGGAGGGACCGATCGGCTTCTTCCCGCGCGCCCGAGGCGAGAGCTTCGAGCGCTGCCGCCGAGGCTGCAACCAGCGAGACGTTTTCCTCCGGCGAGGGGACGATGTCACCGAGTCGAACCGAGGAGTCGGCCTCCTCGACGCGCTTCATCAGAGCGCGGTCGCTGCTGATGGAGATCGTCTCCCGCAACGAGAAGTACTCGTCCCACGAAGTGAGAATGGCCACAGGCTTGCCGGCCCTCGTGAAGCGCGTCCGGTTTCCGGTGACCTCGCATTCCAGCAGCACCGACCGCATTTCCCCGGAAACATCGGAAAGCTCTATTGAATTCATATCTCTATATTAGATGCTATTATTTGGTAATTATTGCATATTTTCTTTATTAACCGTTTTAGATAAGTATTCTCGGAACTCATTCCCCAGGTCAGGGTGGCGAAGCGCAAAATCCACGGTGGCCTTCAGGTAGCCGAGCTTCTCTCCCGCGTCGTAGCGCTTGCCTCGGAACACGTAGCCGTAGACGTCTCCCGCCGCGATCAGCTCCTGAAGTCCGTCCGTGAGCTGGATCTCCCCCCCGGCTCCCTTCGGGGTCTTCTCGAGGAGCGGAAAGATCTCCGGAGGAAGGAGGTATCGCCCGATGATCGCGAGATTCGAGGGGGCGTTCTCTTTCGGCTTCTCGATCATGCGGCTGATTTTCCAGAGACCGGCGCGCACTTCCGTCCCTGCGATCACTCCATACCGATGCGTCTGATCGGGCGGGACTTCCATCAGCGCGATGACCGGCCGTCCGGTCTCGCGGTAGACCTCCATCATCTGGTGAAGGCAGGGAGGATCAGCCAGGATCACGTCGTCCGGCAGGAGCACGGCGAACGGTTCGTTTCCGACCGCGGGAGCGGCCTGGAGGACCGCGTGGCCGAGGCCGAGCTGATTCTTCTGACGCACCGAGATCACATGCGTCAGCCCTGCCGTTTCCTCGACCGCGGCCAGGAGTTCGTTCTTGTCGCGCTCCCGAAGAGAGACCTCCAGCTCGAACGAGCGATCGAAGTGGTCGAGGATGGAGTCCTTGCCTCGTGAGGTGATCACGACGATCCGACCGAGCCCGGACGCCAGCGCTTCCTCGACGCCGTACTGGATCACCGGCTTGTCGACCAGCGGGAGCATCTCCTTCGGGATCACCTTCGTCGCCGGAAGAAATCGGGTCCCGTAGCCCGCGCACGGAAAGACGCACGTTCGCAACCGCCTGACTCTTCGCTCATCCATCGCGCCGCATTCTATCGGGAACCCGGAACGCGCAAGCCACCTTCTCCTCGCGGTCGCGTTCGCCCTGGCGGCTGCGGCGCGGCCATCGACACGAGGCCGCTTTCTCGATCGAGGAATGAGAGAGCACGCCGCGGCCTTTAGACCGATGGAACGCCGGTTGCTTCCAGACGTTCCAAATAGAAGCTTTTTCCTGGGAAGGTCCTCTAACGGTGATGGGTGGAATGCGCAGACTCCTGACTCTTCTGATTTTCGCCGCGCTTCTGGCGAGCCCTGCGGCCGCCGCCTGGAGCCGCGCCGGTCTCTATGGCGCGGATGTCCGCGCCCTGGTCGTCGATCCGGAGGATCCCGACCTTCTCTACCTCGGTACCAGCCAGGGTGATGTCTACGTCTCGCGCGATGGAGCCGCCACCTGGTCCAACCCCCGCAAATCGACTCCTTTTCCCGGCCACGTGGTCGACAATCTGACCCTGGACGCGGACGGGCGCCTATGGGCGGCCGCCTGGGGGCTCTGGGGTGGGAGTGTCATCGCAGTCTCCGAGGATGGCGGAGTCAACTGGACCCGGCGTGATCAGGGACTGGAAAAGCAATCGCTGCGCGCCTTCAGCGCGAGCTCCGGAGATGCGAAGGTCCTCGTGGCGGGAGGTCTCGAAGGAGTATTCGTTTCGAAAGACGAAGGACGTCGCTGGACCAGGATCTCGGACCACGTCAACGTCGAGTCGGTCGCCGTCGATCCGCGCGACTCCAACACGATCTACGTCGGAACGTGGCGGCAGGCCTGGCGCACCGACGACGGCGGGAAGACCTGGAAGCACATCGCGAAGGGAATGGTGCTCGACACCGACGTCTTCGCGATCAACCTCGACCCGAAAAATCCGGACGACATCTGGGTCTCCACCTGCGGGTGGGTCTACAACTCGAAGGACCGCGGCGACAGCTGGACGCGTTTCAAGGAAGGCTTCGAGAACCGCCGCATCCACACCGTCGAGCGGGATCCTCTGAACCCGAACGTTCTCTTCGCCGGATCCGTGGCCGGCGTCTACTGCTCGACCGACGGCGGGAAAAAATGGGCGCTCACCTCACCCGACTCCCTCGTCGCCAACGCCATGGTGATTCATCCGGCACGTCCGGAGCGGATCGTACTGGGGACCGAGAGTGACGGGATTTACATCTCGCAGGACAAGGGGAAAACGTGGGCGCGCTCGAGTCGCGGACTGCACAACGTCCGGGTCGCGAGCATCGTCCCCGATCCGGTCCACGACCGCCGCATCTACGCGACCGTCTACTTCGGCGGCTCAGCGTCCGGTCTTTATGTCTCCACCGACGGCGGAGCCAACTGGGGACGTCTCAACAAGACCAAGCTTCCGGAGATCCTCACGCTCCTCGTCAGAAAAGACGCCGAGCCTCGTTTCCTCGCCGGGACCGAACAGGGCTTCTTCTACAGCGGCGACGGCATCAACTGGGAGCGCTCCCAGCCGTCGATCGAACCGATCCGGGTCGAAAAGATCATCGAGTACAACAGCTCGCGCCTCTTCGCCGGGACCGCCACGGGGGTGATGACCTCACGCGACGCTGGAAAGAGCTGGTACCGGCTCGGTCTCGACGAGCGCGCGCTCGACATTGCTCTCGGCTGGATGGGAAAGGGACCCGCCCTCTACGCTCTGGGACAGAGTGGGCTGATGGTTTACGACGGAACCTCATGGAGCGATGTCGCTGGCGCACCCCGCCGAGGACAGACTCTCGCGGTGCGCCGGGAAGGAACCGCCGATCTGGTCATGGTCGCCGGGTCGGACGGCGTGGTGGCCGGGATCGTCGACGCGACGAAAAAGTGGAAGGCAACCAAGGCTCCGACTGGCGACGCCGGCTCGGTCTTCAAGGCCAACGCCGCCGGTACGCTCGTGGTCAGCTTCAACAATCGCCACGAGATCCACTTCTCGTCCGAGCCGGGAGCGTGGGAGAAGGTCGCCATGCCGACCACGCTTCACGACCTCGCCGGAATCGCCGTCGATCCCTTCCGCTCGAAGCGTTTTTACTTCGGGACTCACGGGCAGGGGATCCTGATCTGGGACGAGTCGCCGGTCGACAAACCGGCAGGATCGGGATCTCAGATCGTCGCCGGCGGCGGCGCGAAGTAGCGGACGACCAGAAATCCGACGCCCTGTTTTCCGAAACCGGTTCGAGGGTCCGTCGACGCCACGACGTAGATCCGCGGATCCGTTCCATCGTAGACGAGAACCGACGGCCGCTGCTTCCGATCCGTCGGCTTCCCGTGAGCGTTCGCCAACCTCCGCTCCACCTCGCTGAACGCGGCCGCGATCTCGCGGGGAAACTCCACCAGCTCGAAGCGAGCCGACTGGAGTCGGTCCTCTTCGAATGCGAGCGTCACGCTCTTCTTCTCTGAAAGCTCGACCACGAGGTGCTCGGGAACCTTGCCCGGCAGGATCTCTTTCTTCGACTGCTTCAGGATCGACTCGACTTCCTGGCGCGGCATCCCGATCGAGATCCCGAGCCTCGAGGGCTGCATCCAGTCGGTCCGCGACTCAGGGGCCACGGAAGCGAAGAGAACGAGAAGGAGGGCCGGAAAGGTCATTCGCTATCAGTGAACGACGGACTCGCTCGCGCTCTTCCTGGACTGGAAGGTCGAAACCGCCATGGCGACCCGGCGGCCCACCTGATCCCACGCGCCGGCGGCCACCAGGTCGGGCGGAGCCAGCGCCGCGGCGAGGTTGAGTGCGACGGCGCCCGCTTCCATGTACGCCTCGATCTCTTCGATTGCGACCGGACCTCCAGCGAGCAGAGGAACGTCGCGAATGGGCTGACGGATCGTCCGGAAGAAGGCCGGTCCTCCGAGAAGGCCGGCGGGATAGACCTTGATCAGACCGGCTCCCGCTTCCCAGGCGTGAATGATCTCGGTCGCGGTCGCCGCGCCGGCAACGCAGAGAAGGTCATGCTCGATGGAGTAATCGATCACGGAGAGGTCGGTGTGAGGGGAGACGAGGATCTGGGCTCCGGCCCGTCTCGCCTCCGCGGCCGCATTCGAGCCGCGGACGGTTCCGGCGGCGACCACGATCCCCGACTCGCCGTAACGGCGCATCAGCCGGGCGATCAGCTCGAAGGGGTTGGGGGTCGTGAGGGTGATCTCGATGGAGCGAATCCCGTTCTCGGCGTACGCACGAGCGATCTCCCACCCCACCTCGGAGTCATCCTCCCGCACCACACCGACGATGCCGTTCCGGACGACGTGCTGATACAGCTCGTCACGCCTGCTCATCGGACGGGAGGTTAGCACGGGATGGAGCAGGGAGGAGGGTAGAGGAGCGAGGGAGGATGGAGAGGCGGTGTGCGATGGCGAGTACACCGGGATGGTGCCGCGGCCGGGCGGGGGTCATTCAGAGGCCGCACGCGATGACGGCGCAGACTCGAGGATGGCGTCGCGGCCGAAGAATCTCAGCCGCGAGGATCGCTGTCGGGTTCTTATGGACGTCAAGACGCGTTCGTAGGATGCGATTGCACCGGCATAAGAACCCGATGACGGCCTTCGCATTCTGAGATTCTTCGGCCGCGAGACCAATCGTCTCTCGACCTCGTCCTCCCGTGCGGCCTCTGAATGACCCCCCCACTCGCGACACCGATGTCGAAAGCGCTCGATGGCCTTGCCTCTCCCTCCTCCCTCGCTCGTCTACCTTCTCCCTGATTCATCCCCGCCCCCTCCCTTCCCTCCCCTCAACGCGACTAGAATGTCGCCACGATGAGCTCAGCCGCCAAAGTCGGAATTTTCATGGTCGTCGTTCTCGGAATCCTCGGCTTTTTCATCATCCGGGTCGAGGACATATCGTTCGGTGGAGAAGAGCAGAAGACCATCGACGTGGTGTTCGACTCCGTCGCGGGGCTCGACGAGAAATCGACCGTGCGGGTTGCCGGCGTGCGCGTCGGCAAGGTCGCGAAAATCGAACTTCTGCCCGACGGCAGAGCGAAAGTCAGGCTCGAAGTCGACGAGTCGACGCCGATCCATGCCGGCGCGACCGCGCGCGTGGCGAACCTCGGGCTTCTGGGCGAAAAGTACGTCGAGCTCGACCCGGGATCCGTCTCGCAACCGGCTCTCTCGGGTGAAGTCACACTGCAGGGAAGCAGCACTGCCGACTTCGATCGCGTGACCGAGCAGGTCTCCGACATCGCCACCGACCTGAAGGCGATCACGGCCTCGCTCCGCAACGCCATGGGGGGGCCGGAGGGAACTCGAAGGGTCGAGGAGATCGTCGAGAACGTTCACGACGTCACCCTGAGGCTCAGGATGATTCTGGCCAACAACGAAGCGAACGTGAACGCGACCGCCGACAACCTGCGCCGGATCACCGATGATCTCCGCGTCGAGATTCCGCGCATTGCCGCATCGATCGACCGGGTCGCGGGATCGATTGGCGGAACGGTGGGCGAGAACCGCGAAGACGTCCGCGTGATCGTCGAGAACCTCCGGACGCTCTCCGCGGATCTGAAAACCACCACGGAGAACCTGAACAACATCACAGCGAAGGTCCGTTCGGGAGAAGGGACCGTCGGCAAGCTTCTCTACAGCGACGAGGCGCACGACAGCCTGACTTCGACCCTCGGATCGATCGAAGGAGGGGTGGGCGAGCTCCGCGACGTCCTGGGCCGCGTGAATCGCATCGGCCTCCGCCTCGGCATCGACGGGTACATGCTCTCCGACACCCCGAACGCCCCCTTCGAGGGAAACAGCCGCCTCGGTCTCACCGCTCAGGTCATTCCCAATACCGAGCGCAACCTCTTCCTTCACCTCGGCGCCACGCAGGACTCGCGCGGCGACCGCCGCGAAAAAGTCGTCCATACCACCACCATCGTCGATGGCGTCGAGTCGACCGTGATCACGAAGGAGACGAGGTGGGACCGCGATCTTCTGATCTCCGCGCAGTTCGGATGGGAGTTCGATGAATGGATGGTCCGCGGCGGGCTGATCGACTCCTACGGAGGGCTCGGAGTCGATTACCGCCACTCTCCCAGGCTTCACTTCTCGAGCGAGATCTTCGACTTCGGCAGCACCGAGACCGATCTCCCCCAGCTCCGGCTTCTCGGAAGGTGGCGTCTGATGGAGGAGAGGAAGAATGCCCCGGCGATCTTCTTCAATACCGGCATCGAGGACGCCCTGAACCAGCCTGCGCTCATCTTCGGAGCCGGCGTGAGCTGGACCGACGAAGACCTGAAATACCTTCTCGGAAGCATTCCAATGCCGTAGAGAGGCAGTTCCGAGTTCCCAGTTCCGAGTTCCCAGTTCCGAGTTCCCAGTTCCGAGTTCCGAGTTCCGAGGCACGGGTGCCTGCACGAGCATGCCGCCGCTGAAAGCCGGCGCCACAGAACCACGGGCTAAAAACGGTTGTCGCTCAACCAGGACTGGCTCGCAACTGGGAACTGGGAACTCGAAACTGGGAACTCTGATCCCCCCGGTCCGAAAATTGAAACAGGCCCGAGCCATGAGCAAAACCCGCGTAGCTCTCCTCTTCGGCGGCCGGAGCGCCGAGCATGACGTCTCCATCCTCTCTGCCCGCTCGGTCCGCGAGGCGGCGCCAAAAGAGCGGATCGAGATCGTCCCGATCTGCATTGCCCGGGATGGACGGTTTCTCCCTCCGGATCCCAGCCTCCAGGTTCTCGACGGAAAAGGGTCGAGCGGGAAGGGCGACCCCGATTTCGCGTTTCCCCAATGGTGCCGCACGGAACAGATCGACGTCGCTTTCCCCATCGTTCATGGGACCTTCGGAGAAGACGGCACGCTGCCCGGCTACCTCGAGATCATCGGCCTTCCGTACGTCGGTAGCGGGGTTACCGGATCCGCCGTGGGGATGGACAAATGGATGATGAAGTCCGCCTTCGCCGCCGCGAAGCTTCCTCAGGTCGAGTACATCCCGATCTCGGAGCATGACTGGTATCACGATCGCGAAAAAGTCTCGCGCATGATCGCGAACACGCTCCGGCTGCCGTTCTTCGTGAAGCCCGCCAACGCCGGATCCTCGGTGGGCGTCTCGAAGGTCCGATCGAACGACGACCTCGAGGCGGCCGTGAAGAAGGCGCTCCGCTTCGATGAAAAGATTCTGGTGGAGCGCGGCGTCGAAGCGCGCGAGATCGAAGTCTCCGTTCTCGGAAACGATGACCCGCAGGCGTCGGTGGCGGGAGAGATCATCACCGGCCATGAGTTCTACGATTACGAAGACAAATACATCGACGACAAGTCGAGCCTTCAGATTCCGGCGAAGATCGCTCCGGAGAAACATGAAGAGATCCGCAAGCTCGCCGTGGCCGCGTTCCGCGCGATCGGCGCCTCCGGCTTCGCCCGCGTCGACTTCTTCATCGAAAAGGGAACGGGCCGCATCTATCTCAACGAGATCAACACCATCCCCGGCTTCACCAGGATTTCCATGTATCCCAAGTTGTGGGAAGCGACCGAGCTCAAATACAGCAGGCTGATCGAGCGGCTGGTGGAGCTCGGCATCGAGCGCGCCCGGAAGCGTAACGAGCGCTTCGAAGAGACCATGCGCTTCTTCGAGGAAGTGAAGCCACTGAGCTGAATCCGCCGGAGTCTGCCCGCCCATGGCGACCGGCCGGCGGTACAGAGTGGCGGGCGGCGTCCCGCCGCCCAGCCCTTCTTACGTCAACAGCGTTGGCTTAGGCTCAATTACCGGCCGGAGGCCGGCGGTACTCTGGTCACGCGTAAACCTGCCCGCTCATGGCGACCGGCCGGAGGCCGGCGGTACTCTGGTCACGCGTAAACCTGCCCGCCCATGGCGACCGGCCGGA
>DATLEY010000160.1:0-4142 GCA_035525215.1 Thermoanaerobaculia bacterium
GGAACCAGCTCGTCGGGATCATTGCGCTCCCTCCTCGGAGCCGGCGCCTTCAGCCGGGAGCTCTCTGACCGCGGCGAGCCGCTGGGTGAGTACCAGGGCTCCCACGATTGCCGCGAGCAGAAGGATCGAGACCATCTCGAAGGGGAGCAGGTACGCCTCGAAAATCGCGTAGCCGATATGCCGTGCGTCGCTGACGAAAGGTACCGGGGCCTCGGTGCGGACGAATGCCGCTTTCACCAGATAGTAGATCAGGAGAAACCCGAACCAGGTGCACCCCACCCAGGCGAAGAACTGCTGGAGAGGCCGCGTCCTCGGCTCCGGGATCTTCTGAAGGTTCAGCAGCATGATCACGAAGAGAAACAGGACCATGATCGCGCCGGCGTAGATGATCACCTGAAGGACCGCCATGAACGCGGCGTCGAGCAGTACGTACATCACCGCCAGCGAGAAGAAGGTCATCACCAGCGACAGAGCACCGATCACCGCGTTGCGGTGGGCGACGACGACGACCGCGAAGATCACTGCCAGGGCGGCGAAGAAGAAGAAGATGAGATATTCGAACATCGTGTCAGATCCAGTCCACGGTGATCAGCAGCGCGACGATGAAGGCGTTGAGGAGGCCGAGTGGGATGAATACCTTCCATCCGATCCTCATCAAAGAGTCGTATTTCAGTCTGGGAAGTGTCCAGCGGACCCAGACGAAGAGGAAAAGGATCGCGCTTGTCTTGATTGCGAACGAGAGCGCCGAAACAACGAAACCGAAGGCGTTTGCCGGAACGTCGTACCACGGGATGTCCCATCCTCCGAGAAACAGCGTCACCGTGAGAGCCGAGATGACTGCCATCGCCATGTACTCGGCCATGAAGAAGAGCGCAAACTTCGCCGAGGAGTACTCGACGTGATACCCGGCGACCAGCTCCGCCTCGGCTTCCGGAAAGTCGAAGGGAAGACGATTCGTCTCGGCGAACGCCGAGACCAGGAAGACGATGAATCCGAGGAACATCGGAAAGATGTTCCAGGCGGGGAGCTTGATCACGCCGAAGAGCATGTAGTAGCCGGTCTGGTAGGCGACCACGTCCATCAGATTGAGAGATCCGGCGGCCAGCAGCGCGCCCACGACGGCGAGCGCGAGCGCGAGCTCGTACGAGATCATCTGGGCAGAGGCGCGGATCCCGCCGATGAGGGCGTACTTGTTGTTGGAAGCCCAGCCGGCGGTGACCAGCCCGTAGACCCCGAGAGAGGAGAGGGCGAAGATCAGGAGAATGCCGACGTTGACATTCGCGATGATCGGCTCGAAGAGCCGTCCACCCTCGAAAAGCGTTCGTCCCAGCACCATCATCTCGGGAATCACGAACGGTTTTCCCCATGGAATGACGGCGACCACCGTCAAAGCCGGTATCAGCCCGAACGTCGGTGCCAGCGTGAAGAGCACCCGGTGCGCCTTCGCCGGAATGATGTCTTCCTTCAGGATCAACTTGACGGCATCGGCCAACGACTGGAGCAGCCCGAAGGGGCCGACGCGGTTCGGCCCGGGGCGGTCCTGGATCAGGGCACCGCCGCGCCTCTCGATCCATACCATGATCGGCGTTACGCTGAGCAGGACGCCCAGGACGATCGAGATCTTGACGAGATTCAGGATGATGTCGGTCGTGTCGAAGGTCATTACGAAAACCCGGTCGGTCCCTCTGTAGCAGGGGTCAGCCGCGTGCCTCCCCGGAGATGCCTCCTTCAGCCGCAGGCGGTGAGGGAGCACTCCCATGTCCCGTTTCGTCGTCCCACTCGAGATCGCGGAACGCTTCCACCTTCTCGCGAATCGTGTCGAATGTGTCGTCGGGAGTCTCCGCGCGGAAATCCGCCTCGGCAGGGAACAGCCGCGCGCCGAGCCGGCGGATGATCTCCCAGTCGGTGAGCGCCTCTCCCTTCGGCAGGTACGCCTGCCGGATCCGCTGGACCCGGTTCTGGCCGTTGGTCCATGTGCCGCTCTTCTCCGCGAAGATGCTCGACGGCAGAACGACGTCGGCCACTTCCGCCAGAGGGTGATTCTCCCACGCGTGCACGATCAGGTAGCTCGCCTTGCGGAGACGCTCGATCACAGCCGGGTCGCGCGTTCTGTCGCTGAACGCGGTATCGGTCACGTAGAGCACGTCGATGGCCTCGGCGCCCTCCGAGAGCAGCGACTCGATCGAGTCTCCACTACCGAAGCCGAGGGAGCGGAGGCCGCGGAGATTCGGGCCCGCCTCGGTTCCTTCGTGCCAGCCGGTGCGCGATTTCATCCTGATCGGGCCGATCGCGTCGACCGTCACGTCGATCCGCGAGCTGCCGAGAAGATCGCCGAAGAGGCGTTTGATGAGCCAGCCTTCCTCGTTGGTCAACTGGGCGGAACCGACGACGGCGAGTTTTTCGCCGGAGACCTGCCGGAGCCGGGAAACGATCTCCTCCCACACTTCCGACCAGCTTCCGATGCCGAGATGGTCCTCTTCCTCGAATCGGATGCGGGGCACGACGACCCGGTCGGTTTCGTAGCGTTCGCAGGAGAAGCGGCCGTAGTCGCAGAGCCAGTGATCGTTGACGTCGGGATTGACCCGCGGTTTGTACCGGTAGATGCGGCCGTTCTTGAACTCGACGAAGATATTGCAGCCGACGTCACAGCCGTTGCACACGGACTCCGCGGCGTCGAGATTCCACACGCGCTGTTCGAATCGGAACTGGCGCGTCGTGAGGGCGCCGGTCGGACAGATGTCGGTCACGCACGCGCTCATCCAGTTGTCGAGCGGACGTCCCGGGAAGACGCCGACTTCGGTTTCCGCGCCGCGCTTGAAAAACGCCAGTTCTCCCGTGCCGCTGATCTCCTCGGTGAACCGGATGCAGCGCGTGCAGTGGATGCAGCGGTTCATGTTCTGGAGGACGTGGGGTCCGATCGCGGTACGGTCCATGCCGGGGTAGGTGCGCTTGTACTCACCGTAGCGTGACTCGACCGCTCCGTAGTTGAACGAGTAGTCCTGGAGAGGGCACTCTCCCGCCTTGTCGCATATCGGGCAGTCGAGCGGGTGATTGATCAGAAGGAACTCCATCTGTCCCTTCCGCGCCTTGTCGACTTTCTCGTTGTAGACGTGGATCGCCATGCCGTCGCGGATCGTCGTGGAGCAGCCGGCCTGGAGCTTCGGCATCCCCTCGATCTCGACCAGACACATGCGGCACTGGCCGACTACGGAAAGGCTCGGGTGATAGCAGAAGTGGGGAACGTGAATGTTCGCGGCCTTGGCAGCCTCGATGATGTTGGTTCCCTCTTCGATCTCGATTTCGATTCCGTCAACCGTTACTTTTGCCATAGGTCTGGAGGAGCTGACTCGTCTGGTGTGTACTCCGCCGGAGGCGGGATGTGTCCGGGGCGCGGAACCGGCCCGGGCGTGAAAAGTTTCACGAGGCCGGAGGATATCGATTTCGGCAGGGATGGTCAACGAGCGTGATCGCGGCGGGCCTGTACGGGATGCGGCCCGGCGTTTCCCGGATTTTCGAAGTCCCGTTGCCTGCAGCATCGCGGCTCTCTACTCCCTGTTCAGCGCCGGGAGTTCACGATATCCTCCTGTCCGATGAAGACGCTCGCCCTCAGCTCCGTACTGATGACCGTCGTGATCGGAGGGATGTGGTGGTACGCCGACCGCCATGTCGACTCCGCGTCGTACGTCTTTCTCCCGCCGGACAGGGCGGCGGATTCGACTGTCCCGGAGGATGAGGTGGTGATCCGGGTCGACGGAGAACCGGTCACACGCACCGAGTTCGAGCTCGCACTCGCTTCGTATCCCGAAGAGGCGCGCGGGGTTCTGATGACCGAAACGGGACGGCGGGCGGTGGCGGAGGAACTGATCCGGCTCACACTGCTGGCGCAGAGGGCGCGGCAGGAGGGGATCGAGGATCTGGAGGACGTGCGGCGCCGGCTCGCCCAGGCGCGAACCGAGAGCGAACTGATGCGCAAGAACATTCTGGCGCAGGCGGCCATCAGGGCGATGCTCGAGACCGAGCGGCCGGGATCGCTGCGCGAGCTGTACGAGAAAATCAAGGAGGATTTCATCACCGCCGATACGCGTCAGATCGTCGTCTCGTGGGAGGGGAGCCGGCTGCCGGTCCGCGACGGAGGGACGCGC
>DATLEY010000164.1:0-51974 GCA_035525215.1 Thermoanaerobaculia bacterium
TCAGGCGCGCCTCGAGCTGTTCGAAGAAGCCTATCAGCGGCGCGGCTACATCTACGCGTACATCAACTCCCAGTACGTCGAGAACCAGGAGGGGATCGTCGACGTTCATCTGCAGGTTTTCGAAGGCGATCAGTTCCGGCTCGGCCGTCTGGAGTTCGAGGGGAACACCGTCACCAGGGACAAGGTCCTCCGTCGCGAGATCTTCCTCGAAGAGGGAGACATCATGGACATGGAGACCTTTCGGGCCAGCATGTACAAGCTCGGTCAGCTCGGCTACTTCAAAGTCACCCAGAATCCCGATTTCCAGATCGATCAGGAAACCAAGACGGTCGACGTGACCGTCAAGGGACAGGAAGAAGGAAAGAACGACATCCAGTTCGGCGGTGGCTATTCGGAAGCGTACGGATTTTTCGGCCAGCTGATGTTCGCGACCCGCAATTTCCTCGGCGAAGGAGAGAACCTCGGCGTCAGCTTCCAGCAGGGAGCCCGGCAGGACTACTTCAGTCTTTCCTATTCGGATCCCTGGTTCCTCGACCGCCCGCACTCGTTCGGGATCTCGCTGTTCAACAAGGACACCAGACTTCCGGCGAGCATCGGTATCCAGAGCCGCGCCATGGGCGGCACACTGGCCTACGGCTTCAGGCTCGACCGCTTCGAGAGCATCTCGTTCCTGTACGCGCTTCAGGACGTCGACGAGCACAGCGCCATGGTCGCGCCCCCGGACGAAAACGGGAACGTCCCGCTTCCGATCATTCAGGACACCCGATTCACCACGTCGACCGTGGTTCCTTCCTACCGGTACGATTCGCGCGACAATCCGTTCGATGCGTTCCGGGGAACCAAGGCTACGGCAGTCGTGAGCGTCTCGGGCGGACCTCTCGGCGGCACCGTCGATCTGATCAAGCCAGTGATCAACTACACGACGTTCTATCCGCTGAGTCGACTCACCTCGCTGAGCTTCAACGTCGAAGGGGGCTACATCATCCCGACCGACGAGGATGGGTGCGTTCACCGCCTCGCGGACCTGGAGCCCGGCAACTCTCTGCTTCAACTTTGTGTTCCGCGAAGCGAGCGGTTCTTCGTGGGGGGCGAATACTCGCTTCGAGGCTTCGACTCCTACAGCATCACGCCCTACGAGGAAGTGAACGGAAACCCCATTCCGGTCGGCGGATTCAGCTACGGCGTGTTCAACCTCGAGTATCTGCACCGGGTCAACGATCCGCTGCGCCTGGTCCTCTTCGCCGACGCTGGACAGGCCTATGGTTACAAAGAAGAGTTCGATCTTTCGAAATTGCGCTACACGGCGGGAGCCGAGCTGAGAGTCTTCCTCCCCGTGTTCCAGTTTCCGCTTCGGTTCATCTATGCCGTGAATCTCGATCCCCAGGAAGGGGATGATTTCAAGGCGTTTCAGTTCTCGATCGGGAATACCTTCTGACGAGAGCTCGCTTTTTTCGCTGGGTCCGTCCGACAAATCCAATCAGTGGACTCCCGCCACGCGGGAGTGAGAAGCAAAGGAGATATCCATGAAGAAGCTCATGATGACCCTCATTCTCGCGGCACTCGCGGTTCCTGCCTTCGCGCAGACCACGGCTCCTTCGCGAGTCGCGGTGATCAATGTTCAACGTGTCCTCGCGGAGTCGGAGACCGGCAAGGCCGCTCTCGAGAAACTCCGTAAGCTGCAGGAGGAGCGTCAGGCCCGTCTGAAGAAGATGGACGACGACATCCGCGCCCTCGACACCGACCTGAGCCAGAAGCGGCTCTCGCTCAGCCCGGAGAAAATCGACGAATTGCAGAAGCAGATTTCCGACCGGCGCATCACTCTGCAGCGGTCCGCTCAGGACGCCGAGCGTGAGTTGCAGACGGCCCGCGACAAGGAACTGCAGGAAATGGAAAAACAGATCCTGCCGCTCATCGATGAGATCGGAAAAGAGATGGGCTTCGCGGCCATCTTCAACAAGTTCGAGTCCGGCCTCGTCTACGCGTCGCCGGCGATCGAGATCACCGATGCCGTGATCACGCGTTACAACCAGCAGACGGCCCGGTAATCCCGCTCACATCTGGCTCATGAAAGACCCCCGGATCCCCGGGGGTTTCTTTTTGGCCCGGCTGCGGGCGCGCCTGTACAATGCGCCCGCGATGCCGAGCACCACCGCCGGAGAAATCGCGGATCTGGTCGAGGGAGAGTTCCGGGGCGACCGCAGCCGGATCATCACCGGGGCGAGATCCCTCAGCGACGCCGGATCCGAGGACCTCAGTTTTCTGGGGAACGCGCGGTATCAGGGCGCTCTGACGACGACACGCGCAGGCGTCGTTCTCGTCAACCGAGGGTTGGAGGGCGAATCAGACCGCTGGATCCGCGTGGCCGACCCCTACTTCGCTCTGGCCACGGTACTCGGCCGGTTTTTCTCCGAGATTCCCGGGCCACGCGGGATCTCTCCCCAGGCCCGCATCGACTCGACGGCCCGGCTCGGCCAGGACGTCTCCGTTGGCGCCTTCGCATCGATTGGGGCAGACGTCATGATCGAGGACGGCGTGACGATTCACGACGGCGTGGTCATCGGTGAAGGGGTGCGGATCGGTCAGGGAGCGCGGATCTATCCGAACTGCGTCATCTACCATCATTCCCTCATCGGGAGCCGCTGCATCCTCCAGGCGGGCGTAGTCATCGGATCGGATGGTTTCGGCTTCGCCACCCGGGACGGCCGGCATCACAAGATTCCCCAGATCGGAATCGTGCGCATCGAGGACGACGTCGACATCGGGGCGGGGACGACGATCGACCGCGCCGCTCTCGGCGAGACGGTCATCGGCGCCGGAACGAAGATCGACAATCTGGTTCAGATCGGGCACAACGTGAAAATCGGGAAGGGATGCCTGATCGTGGCCCAGGTCGGGATTGCCGGCTCGACGGAGATCGGAGACTACTGCGTCTTCGCGGGACATTCCGGGGCCAGCGGCCACCTCCGCCTCGGAAATCGGGTGATGGTCGGCGCGAAGTCGGCGGTCATGAAAGACTACGAGGGTCCGGTCACGCTGGCGGGCACTCCGGCACGGCCATTGCGCGAGCATCTCAAGTCCGAAGCTCTGAGCAGAAAGCTTCCCGACCTGTTTGCCCGTGTCGGCCGCCTCGAGAAATCAATCGCAAGCGAAACTCCGATGAAGCGAGAAAACAATGCTGACGACGAGTGAGATTCTGGAGCTGATCCCCCACCGCTTTCCCATGCTGCTGGTCGACCGGGTTCTCGAGATCGACGGCGACCGGCGGATCGTTTGCCTGAAGAACGTAACGGTGAACGAGCCGTTTTTTCCAGGCCACTTTCCCGGCGCTCCGGTGATGCCGGGAGTGCTCATCATCGAGGCGATGGCGCAGTGCGGAGCCATCCTGGGAATTCGAGATCTGCCGGATCGCGACAAGAAGCTCTTTTACTTCGGCGGAATCGACAAGGCGCGATTCCGCAAACCTGTGGTTCCGGGCGACCAGCTCATTCTCGACGTCACCGTGTTGCAGAGGCGGGCGAGCACCGCCCGGTTGAGCGGAATCGCACGTGTCGGCGACACGGTGGTCGCGGAGGCCGAGCTACTGAGCGTCATCGTGGAGAGAACCTGATGCCGACGATCCATCCAACCGCGATCGTGAGTCCGGAAGCCGCGCTGGCGGACGACGTCGTCATCGGTCCGTATTCGATTGTCGGAAACGCGGTCTCGATCGGCGCCGGATGCGTCATTGGCTCGCACGTTCTGATCGAAGGCCCTACCGACATCGGCGAGCGAAATCGTTTTTACGGGCATTCGTCGATCGGCACCGAGCCTCAGGACGTGAAGTACAAGCAGGAGCGGACGCACCTGAAGATCGGCAGCGACAACGTCTTCCGCGAGTTCGTGACCCTGAACCGCGGCACCGCGGGCGGCGGAGGCCTCACTTCGATCGGATCTCACAATTTCATGATGGCCTACGCCCACGTCGCGCACGACTGCATCGTGGGCTCCCACACGATCTTCGCGAACGCCGCGACCCTGGCCGGGCACGTCGAGGTCGGCGACTACGCGACCGTGGGCGCGTTCAGCGCAGTCCACCAGTTCTGCAGGGTCGGTGAGCACGCATTCATGGGGGGTTTCACGGTTGCGACGCAGGACGTGCTTCCCTTCGTGAAGACGGTGGGAAACCGGCCGGCCAAGAGCTACGGCATCAACACGATCGGGCTGGAGCGGAAGGGGTTCTCGAAGGAGACCATCGAGGCGCTGCAGAAGGCCTATCGAATCCTGACGCGCTCGCGGCTTCGGCTGGTCGACGCGGTGGAGCGAATCGAGACGGAACTGCCGTATTACCCCGAGGTACGATACTTCGCCGAGTTCGCGCGATCGGCCCGTCGCGGGTTCGTGCGCTGATGGCCGAAAGAGTTCGAGTCGGCGTCATCGGAACCGGCTTTCTGGGCCGGCTTCACGCCCGTGTGCTGACGGAGATGCCCGAGGTCGAAGTCGTCGGTTTCGTCGACCCGGATGCTGCCGCGGCCTCGGAAGTCGAGAAGACTCTCGGACTGCGTCGTTTTCCCGATCTCGTCTCGCTCGGCCGGGAGATCGACGCGGCCGTCGTGGCTTCGACGACTACAGCCCACGCCGAGAATGCCTGCGCCCTCATGGAAGCTGGCTGCGACGTCCTGATCGAGAAGCCCGTCACGTCGACCGTCGACGCCGCGGAAGAGCTCATCGCTCTCGCCGCCAAACGCGGGCGGATCGTTCAGGTCGGGCACGTCGAGCGTTACAACCCGGCGATCCGAGCGGCCATCCCCCACATCGGCACTCCCCGCTACGTGGAAGCCGACCGGCTGGGAGTCTTCTCCGGCCGGTCCCTCGATATCGACGTTTTGCTGGACCTGATGATCCACGATCTTCAGCTCGTCATCTCCCTGCTCGGAGAGGACGTGGTTTCCATTCACGCAGTCGGTGTTCCCGTGCTCACCTCGAAGGTGGACATGGCCAACGTGCGGCTGGAGCTCCGGTCGGGAGCGGTCGCCAATCTCACCGCGAGCCGCGTTTCCAACGAGCGAGTGAGAAAGTTCAGGGTCTTCGGCGGGGAAGCCTATGTCTCGATCGACACCAAGGAGCAGGCGGTGCAGGGATATCGTCTGGGGCGCTCGGAGAGCGGAGCTCCGGCCATCATTCCGCTCGAGGTGACCGTCGACAAGAAGGAACCGCTCCGCGCCGAGCTGGAAGCGTTCGTCGAGTGCGTGCGGACGCGAGAAAAGCCGATCGTTGCCGGCGAGGACGGCCTGGCTGCCCTGCGTCTGGCCATCCGGGTAGGAGAAAAAATCGAAGAGTCTCTTCGCGGGTGGCACGACAGCTACGTGGGGCGCTCGTGATCGAAGCGGGGATCGGGGTGATCGGAGGCTCCGGTCTCTATGCAATGGAAGGTCTGCGGGTTCTTCACGAGAGGCGGGTCGAGACTCCCTTCGGGGATCCGTCGGACGCATACGTGATCGGCGAGATGGAGGGAGTGAGAGTTGCCTTTCTGGCCAGGCATGGCCGCAGTCATCATCTCAGTCCGACGGATCTGAACTTCCGGGCGAACATCTGGGGCTTCAAGACGCTCGGCGTCGAAACGCTTCTCTCGGCGTCGGCCGTCGGTTCTCTGCGCGAAGCTTACGCTCCGATGCACATCGTCTTTCCTGACCAGTTCATCGACAGGACGCGTCATCGAGTTGATACTTTTTTCACCGACGGAGTCGTTGCTCATGTTTCTCTCGCAGATCCGGTCTGCGGCGACGTTTCGTCGATTCTCGCCACAGCCTCGGAGGAGTCCGGGGCGATCACGCATCGAGGCGGGGTCTACATCTGCATGGAGGGACCCCAGTTTTCGACGCGCGCCGAGTCCCTTCTTTATCGCTCGTGGGGCGCGGACGTGATCGGCATGACGAATCTGCAGGAGGCGCGGCTGGCCCGGGAGGCAGAGATCTGTTATGCCCCGATGGCACTCGTGACCGACTACGACTCCTGGCACGAGACCGAAGAGGCGGTCAGCGTTGAAACGGTGATCGGATATCTTCGCCGGAATGCCGAGATGGCCTGCCGCATTCTCGCGCGCTCGCTCACTCTCGTTGCGGCGAGGGAACGGGACTGCATTTGCGCGAGCGCGCTCCGTTTTGCGATCCTCACCCGTCACGAGGCAATTCCGCCGGCGACTCGCGACAAGCTCGTACCTCTGATCGGCAAATACATTTCATGATCCGCACTCCGGATCGAGGGAAGGTTTCTTGTGTCCATCCTGGTCGTAGGCAGCGTGGCGTTCGACTCGATCGAGACGCCCTTCGGTAAGGCGGAAAAGGTCATCGGCGGCTCGGCGACGTACTTCTCCGTCGCAGCGTCCTTCTTCACGGACGTCCAGCTGGTCGGTGTCATTGGCGATGACTTTTCAGATGAGCATCTGGAGGTTTTCCGAGGACGGCCCATCGACCTCGCCGGGCTGGAGAGAGTCCCGGGCGGCAGGACATTTCACTGGAGCGGCGCTTACGGATACGACCTCAACGTCGCGGAGACGAAGGCGACTCACCTGAACGTCTTCGGCGACTTCAAGCCGAATCTCCCGGAAACCTTTCGCAAACCGGACGTTCTTTTCCTCGCGAATATCGATCCGGAATTGCAGCTGGAGGTTCTTCGCCAGGTCGAGCGGCCGCAGCTGGTCGCGCTCGACACGATGAACTACTGGATTTCCTCGAAGAAAAAGGAGCTCGAGCGCGCCCTCGCCGAGGCCGATCTCGTGATCATCAACGAAGGAGAAGTCCGCCAGCTGACCGGCGAGGCGAACCTGGTCCGCGGTGCCCGCGCCATTCTCTCGCTCGGTCCGGCCACGCTCGTGATCAAGCGGGGAGAATACGGTGTGCTCATGATCACGGCCGACCGGATCTTCGCGGTTCCCGCGTTTCCATTGGAGGAAGTGTTCGATCCCACCGGCGCGGGAGATACATTCGCAGGCGGCTTTCTCGGATCGCTGGCCTCGTCGAAAAAACATGACGAAGCGCGGTTCCGGCGATCGATCATCTTCGGGAGCGTCCTGGCGTCCTTCAATGTAGAGGAGTTTTCATTGAATCGGCTTCGATCGATCACTCGAGCGGACATCGAGAAGCGATACCGCTCCTTCAGGGAGCTCACCGAGTTCGGGGATCTCGAATCAGGCGACTTCGAGAGCTAGCCCTGAAGCCGAGTCCTTTTTCTGCGGACGACCCTTGCCGCGGTCCCTGCTACGGCGCCGAGTGCACCAGCCGTCCGTTCACGATCGTGTAGCGCACGCGAGTTTCCGGCAGCGTTGAGGGGTCCGCGCTCATTGGATTCCCTTCGACGATCGTGAAATCCGCGAATTTTCCAACCTCGATCGACCCGCGGTCCTTCTCCTCGAAAGCGGCCCAGGCGGCGTCGAGGCTGAACCCGCGGACGGCTTCGCGGATCGAGAGCTTTTCGTCGGCCATCCAGCCGCCGGCGGGGTGACCGTCGAGATCCATCCGGGTGACGGCGGCGTAGAGACCGAGGAAAGGATCGACGCTTTCCACGGGAAAGTCAGAGCCGAGAGCGAGCCGGCCTCCCGAGTCGAGGACCGTCCGCCATGCATAGGCCCCCTTGACTCTCTCCGGGCCCAGACGACGCTCCGCCCACGGCATATCCGAGGTCGCGTGCGTCGGTTGCATCGAGGCGATGATTCCTCTGGAGGCGAGGGGCGCGAAATCCTCCGGAGCGACGACCTGGAGGTGCTCGATCCTGAAGCGGTGCTCGGGCTGCACGCCGGCGCGGCGGTACGCCTCGAGGACCAGCCGGACCGCGCGATCTCCGATGGCATGAGTGCCGATCTGAAACCCACGTTCCACCGCGTGGCGGGCTCGGCTTTCGACATGTTCCGCCGTCGAGAGAAGGAGGCCTTCATTGCCGGGATCGTCGCTGTAGGGGGCGAGAAGAGCGGCGCCCCGGCTTCCCAGAGCGCCGTCCGCGTAGAGCTTGATCGAGCGAACCGTGAGTGCATTGCCATAATCCAGCAGAGGCCCGCGCTCGAGCCATGACTGGACGAGATCATCGTCATCGCCAAGCAGCGCGTACACGCGGATCGGCAGTTTCCCCTCGTCGACGAGCTCGCGCATGAGCTGGATGGCCTGCTGGTCCACCCCGGCATCATGCACCGCCGTCAGGCCCCGGCTCGCGATCGCCGCCGCAGCCTCGGCGATCCGCTCTTTGCGGAGCTTCCGAGAGGGAGGCGGGACGACCGCATCGATGTAATTCATCGCGCTGTCGATGAAGACTCCGGTTGGATTTCCTCGACCATCGCGCAGGATCCTGCCGCCGGCAGGATCGGGCGTCGATGAGGTGATGCCGGCCGCGCGGATCGCCGCGGTGTTCGCGAGTCCGGCGTGACCATCGATGCGTGAAAGCCATACCGGATGACCAGCGGATGCGGCATCGAGGTCAGTAGCGTTCGGAAACTCCCGGACCGCCCAATCGTTCTGGTCCCACCCCCGTCCAAGGATCCAGCTTCCGGCAGGCGCTGAAGTCACCGCCTCGCGCACCCGAGAGGCGATCTCGGCGACCGACGTCGTTCCGACCAGATCGACCGTGTCGAGAGCGGTTCCGAGACCCTCGACGTGAGCATGAGCATCGATCAGCCCCGGAAGGATCGTCATCCCCGATGCATCGATCGACGTCGCTGCCGCGGCCCAGGAGGGGATCTGGTCGTCGGGTCCGATCCATGCGATCCGCTGGCCGCGAACGGCGATCGCCTCTCCATCTCGCTGGACGAGATCGGTCCCGGCCAGCAGAGTGCCGCCCCGAATCAGGAGCACGGAATCAACGGAGCTCATCGGAGGCGCCGACGTGCAGGATGCAAAGAGTGCGACAGCGAAGAATGACAGCGCGGCTCGTGTCAAGAAGCCTCCTCATGAATTCTGAAAACCGGTCCCGCGCCTGGGGATCCGCTGGATCATCGCTCCTCGCCCCACTTCAGCTTTCGGCGAAGTACGTCGAAGTAGCTTTTTCCGGGAGCCTGGATGAGCGAGACCGAGACATCCGACTTCCTGATCCTGATTCGGTCATGCTCGTTCAGAGGAACGCCTTCCTGTCCATCGAGAGTGAGAAAGACTTCCTGTCGCTCGCTCGCAATACTGATCTCGATCTCGAGGTGGTCCGGCATGACGATCGGCCGATTGCTGAGCATGTGAGGACAGATCGGTGTCAGAACGACGGCTCCCATCGTCGGGTAGATGATGGGGCCGCCCGCGGAGAGATTGTAGGCAGTCGATCCCGTCGGCGTGGAAACGATCATGCCGTCCGCCCGGAACGTCGATACGAACTGGCCACCCACTTCGACGTCCATGGCGATGATGCGCGCCAGCGCGCCCTTGTTGATGACTGCATCGTTCAGCACGCGGTAACGAAGATCGCGGCCCGGACCGGTCACGGTGACGTCGAACGTGACCCGCCGCTCAGCCACGTAGTCTCCCCGGAGAGCCTGATCGAGAACGTCCTGAAATTCGTCGACTCGAATCTCCGTGAGAAATCCGAGGGTTCCCATGTTCACGCCGATGATCGGCACGTTGCTGGGAGCATGGCGGGCCACGGCGAGGAGCGTGCCGTCGCCTCCGAATGTGATCAGGAGGTCGGCCGCTCCGGGAAGATCGGCCTTGGGGTGGCAGGCCGCGCCTGACTGTCCGATGGCCCCGGCAGTCTGCTCATCGAAGCAGACGGCGAGACCACGGAAGCTGAGCTGTTTTGCGGTCTCCGCGGCGAGCTGCAGCGCCGAGGCCGAGGAGATTTTGGCCGACAACCCCACAGTCCGCATTCGCGGAAGGGTACACGCGGACGGCTGCGGTGTCACTCGTGCGGCCGGGGACAGGCTGAAGCGAATCGGGAAGAGAGGGCGACGGCTCAGCGTGCCGCGACCGCACGCTCGACGTCCGAGCGCTGGATCAGGATCCGCTCGCCCGCCCGCTCCGGCCCCTGAAACAGAACGGGATGGAGAACGCGCTCGAGAATGGCCCGCAGGCCGCGAGCTCCCAGCTTCTGACGCAGAGCCGCGTGTGCGATCGCGTACAGCGATTCCTCGGTGAACTCGAGCTGGAGCTGATCGAGCGCGCAAAGCCGCTGATACTCCGGAACCAGAGCCTCCCGCGGCTGGACCAGAATCGACACCAGCTCGTCGGCGGTCAGCCCGGACAGCCGTACGCGGACCGGAACTCTTCCCAGCAGCTCTGGCAGGAACCCGTAACGGATCAGATCGTCCGTGCTCGGATCCTCCTGTGCCGCCGCTCCCGAGCCGAAAAAGCCGATCGCCTTCCCCTCGGTGTCTTCGTCCAGGTCCGAAAAAGATCCGGCGCAGATGAAGAGAATGTTCGAGATGTCGATCTCGACGTAGTCGTACTTGTTCCAGTGCGCGGTGACGTTGATCGGGACGAAGATCTTCTCGCCTTCCAGGATCTTCAACAGCGCCTGCTGAACTCCCTCGCCGCCGATGTCCCGGGATCCGGCTCCGGTGCGCGCTCCTCCGGAGCGGCGCGCGATCTTGTCGATCTCGTCGATGAAGACGATCCCGGTCTCGGCGGCGCCGGCGTCCTGGTTCGTCTGGTAGAGGAGCCGCCCGATTGCCACCTCCACATCCTCGCCGTAGTAGCCGGCCTCGGTGAAGGCCGTCGCATCGTTGTAGGCGAACGGAACGTCGAGGATCTTCGCGAGCATCCGGGCGATGTAGGTCTTTCCGGAGCCGGAGGGGCCGATCAGAAGGACATTCGACTTGTGGATCGATGACTCTCCCGTGAAGCGGAGGTACTCGATTCTCTTGAGGTGATTGTAGGCGGCGATCGCGAGGACTTCCTTCGCCTGGCGCTGCCCGACGACGTACTGGTCGAGCTGCTCGTAGATCCGCCGCGGGGTGACGTGGAGAAAGCGGTAAACCTCTCGCTTTTCCTTCATGCAGGCTCGAGTCGAGTATAGCACCCGGCTCGTTCGTCGAAGCCGCATGCACCTGCCCGATTTTTTTCATCCCCCTTTCAGTCCGCAAGATTTTTTGACATCGAGCGGCGCGCATTTCCGAGGCGATCTCGATTCTATTCAGAAAGTTGACGCGGAAGCCCCGGTCCGGCTGGCCGATTGAAGCTTCGCCTTTTCGAAAGGAGGTGAGGCCGGAGCGAAAAGAGTCAGCAGGGAAGACCGTCGAAATGACGGATGAGGTGTGGGCACCTCTACAGCCGAAGAAACACTGCAGCGAGAAACATCTAAACGAGAAACATCAATGAGAAAAAACAACCCGCAACGTCACTTCAAAAACAAGGAGGTTATCGATCATGCGAAAGTTCCAGACTCTCCTCGTCGCACTCGTTCTCATCCTCTCCGCGTCTGCGG
Source organism: Thermoanaerobaculia bacterium (assembly GCA_035525215.1). Taxonomy (GTDB): domain Bacteria; phylum Acidobacteriota; class Thermoanaerobaculia; order Gp7-AA8; family Gp7-AA8; genus DATLEY01. Next base: position 11,365 of record DATLEY010000164.1, read on the forward strand.
CCGTGGCCGAACAGGCTGAGCCGGCACCGGCCGGCGTGGTCAACATCAATACCGCGGATGCAACGCAGCTCGCGCTTCTTCCGGGAATCGGACCGAAGACGGGTGAGCGCATCGTCGCCTATCGCGACGAAAACGGACCGTTCAAGAAGGCCACCGATCTGATGCAGGTCAAAGGAATCGGCGAAAAGACCTTCGAGCGGCTTCGCCCCTATCTGGTCGTCGAGGGAAAGACGACCCTCACCAGCGAGGTGAAGATGCCTCGCAAGGCGAGCGCCTCGACCAAAGCCTCAAGCCAGGCGCCGTAGCGCCTCCCGCCCCACGGGGCCGCCGGTCACCCGGCGGCCCCCCTCACCCCACATCACCAGTCCCCCTGGAAGGAGGTTCGTCTTGAAGCGGCACGAGAGAGCGTTTGCGCTGATCGAGCTCATCGCCGTTCTGGCCATCATCGGGATTCTCTGCCTGGTCGCGATGCCCTCGTTTGGGGCCATCCGGCGCAAGGCGATGCTTCGCGGGAGTGTGCACGAGGTTCGGAGCGTCATGAGACTGGCCCGGTCGAGGGCGATCTCCAGATCGGAGAACAGCGCGATCAAGTTCCGGCAGATCGGCAACGAGTGGCATTACGCGCTATTCGACGATGGGGACGGGGATGGCGTCCGCAACAACGACATCGCCAAGGGGATCGATCCGCGAGTCACTCCTTTTGAGCGAGTGTTCGATTCCGGCGAGGTTCGTATCGGGCTCCCTTCCTTTCCGGTCCGGGACCCGGACACGAAGAAGCTGATCGCCAAGGGAGCGTCTCCGGTCCGGTTCAACTCCTCCACGCTCTGCTCATTCGGCCGACTGGGCGGCGGCACCGCGGGGTCGATTTTCCTCACCGACGGGGACCTCGGAGTCGCAATGGTCCGCGTCACTGGCGCAAGTGGCCGTGTGCGGGCAATCGTCTACGACCGGGGCACGGAGTCCTGGGGGAAGTTGTGAGGCGCCCCGGAATCGGTGGCCGGACGGCGCACGATCAGGCGCTCGGACTCGTACGTCTCGATGATCGAAACGGGTCGTTCGCGGAGCCAGGACTCGGAGAACGCCTCCGTGATGATTCGCCCGTCGAGATCGCGAGCGACCGGCAAACCACCACCAAAGAGCAAGGTGGGAACGACATCGGCGATCTGCGCGGAAGTGGAGATGCCGCCGCCCTCGGCGACGGGGGGACCGACCATCATGAAGAAGCCGTCGCTTGCGCCGGGATCCTGAGTCTCGGCGATCGCCTGGATGAGGGAGGGGAGCGTCCCGGGAAGAACCGGGGGTTTCGCCCCCGAAGGAGAAACGATGACCAGGAGATCTCCGCGTTTCGCCGATTGGAGATCCGCGAGGCTTTCATCGATCTCCGACAGGATGGAGCGGAGAATCGCTCCCTCAGGCGTGTGCGGCGGCGGAAGTTGATTGCCGTCCATTCCCATCTCGCGAACCGCAACCGCGACCGACTCGAGCTCGACGACCTGCAGCACCGCCGAGCCGTTCCTTATCGCCGCCGCGATTCTGGCGCGATCCTGCCGAAGCGCCATCCCGATGCGATCGCGAGGTGGGAAGTCGATCTCATTCAGTTCAGGCGGAAGCGAATCATTTCCGCCTGCCACTTCCGAACTTGCTGCGATGTTCGAACGCTTCGATGCCGCCCGCCCTCCGATCGATTCGGAGGCGTGGACTACGACAGGAAAACCGAGCCGGTCCCAGATGGTCCAGAACGCGAGGGAGCGTCCCGCGGGAAGCTGAGCGGAGATCCGGTCGACAGGAGGGATCAGTCCCCATCCCTTGAATCCAACGCCCATCGGCACGAGGAGATACGGCTCCCCGGGCGGATTCAGCGGCGTCTGGTAGGCAAACCGCCCGGTGACCCCGTGTCGGAAGGGGAGCTTTCCGGTATTCAGCGAAGCCTGAATCGCTTTCGGGCTGGTGGTCCGGAAAGGCTCGATCCGTGTGAAGAATCCCTCGCCGGCGCTGCGGGTGAAGAATGGGAGCGCGCCCTCTCCCCGGATCGTGACCACCCAGTCGTGAGGAAGGTCGGCGATCTCAACGAATGCAAGCCGCTGCTCCTGACCGATGGCGACCGTGGCAACGACGGGCTTCTCGACTTCGGAGCGATAACGCTCGCGCCGCTGGTAGAGAAAAAAACTCGAGACGACGATCAGAATCACGCCGCAAGCGAAGAGAGCGCGCGACGTGCGACGCCCTGCGGTGCGCTCCACGAGCCAGAGAACGAGAAGAAGTGTGGCCGTGGCGCCGATTACGGTCGTCGCCTTCGAAAGAATCCGCACGGCTCCGATGGGGAGATAGATCCGCAGGAGAGCGAGGTGCGACCAGTAAACGAGAGCCGAGATGAACGCAGCGGCGACGACGAATCCGAATCCGTGGGGCCTGTAGGACTCCTCCACGGCCGGCGGGAAGACTCGAACTCGGAGCGAGCGAAGACCCCAAAGCATCGATCCGAAGATCAGGCCGCAAAGAACGGCATAGACGAGCGTGACTCCCAGCAGACGTCCGGCGGAGATTTCGAGCTGCGGATTCAGGTAGTAGAGGAGAAGGGCCATGTAGAGCCCGAAGATCGCACCGGCGACGACTCTCTTCGCGTAGCTCCAGGGAAACCTCATGACCGGAGTGGGAGTGTAGCAGGGGGGTCGGCGTGATTCCGCCGGCGATGGTGGAGCGGTGCGGCACCCTGGACGGCGTGGAGGAGCTCCTGCGAGGCCTCGGTTACGAGGTCGATCGCAAGACGTTCTCGCCGGCGCGGTGGCGCGGCGCCGGGGTGCCGGTGCCTCCGTTCAAGGCGCGGGTGGCCAGTCTCGTGCGCGAGGCACCCCTCATGATCTGGGGCGTCGAGGGAGAGGATGCCGGATCCGTTATTAAATTTCATCAAGTAATATCGTCATGGAATATTGAAACAATCAATGTCACGATTCATGTGGACGGGAGCCGCCGCAGGGTCGCCTTCATCGGGTCCGATTCGCGGCGTCGTCCGAGACGGATCGACGTCGATCTCCAAAACCCTCGTCGCGACTCGTTGGACCGGATCGAGACCCTGCAGCGGAGCGGACGTCCTGCTGAGCGCCTCCGGCTGGATCTCCACCGGGCTTTCGAGCGCGAGTCCGTCGGAAGGAGCTTTTTCACCGCATTCCGCGACCACTATCACGCCATCGCCGCGGAGCTGCGACGCGAGTTTCCCGGAGAGACCCCCCGCCGGTGCGAGGAGGAATCGCTCGTCATCCTCTCTCGCGTTCTCTTCCTCTACTTTCTTCAGCAGAAGCGATGGCTGGACGACAACCCCGGCTTCATGCGAGACCTCGTCCAGCGGTCCGTCTCGATGCGCGAGGGGATTTTCAGCGGCCTGCTTCTGCCACTCTTCTTCGGTTGCCTGAATACACCGGTCGCGAATCGAGATCCGTTCGCAACCCGCATGGGACGGATCCCCTACCTGAACGGCGGTCTCTTCGAGCCGACGCCGTTCGAGAGCGAGCATTCGCCAATCCGCCTGGACGACGCTCACCTGGAGAGCGTTCTGAGCGGCACGTTCGAACGATTTCAGTTCAGCATCGAAGAGGATGACGAAGCCGGCGCCCACATCGATCCGGAAATGCTGGGGCACGTATTCGAGAGTCTCATGGCGGAGGAGGATCGGCTCGAGAGCGGAAGCTTCTACACGCCGCGCTCGATCGTCGACGAACAGGTTCGAAGCGCGGCCGCGGCCTGGCTCTGTGAAGGAAGCGAAGAGCTGGAGGAAGCCAGCGAGCGGCTGTTCCGGGGGGACGCCCGTGGATTTCGCAATCGCCGGCGCGCGCTCGAGCGCCTTTCCGCCCTCCGCATTGTCGATCCCGCCTGCGGTTCCGGGGCCTTCCTCCTTTCCGCGCTCCAGACCCTGGATCGAGCCGCACGGGACCTCGGCGACTCGGACTCCTCCGAGTCGCGACGGCGGCGAATCGTGGCGCGGAATCTCTACGGAATCGATCTCAAACCGGAAGCGGTGCGCTTGTGTGAGCTTCGTCTCTGGCTTGCGATCGTCGCGGCAAGCGAAAACGACGGATCAGGCGTGGAGCCTCTGCCCAACCTCGATCGAAACATCGTTCAGGGGAACGCTCTCCTGGGGCCCTCCGACTATCTGGGGCACGCCCGATTCGACCTCTATCGCGAGTGGTCTTTCGCGCTGAAAGCGCGCCAGGGCCTCGTCGATCATTACCGCTCCTCGACGCCGTCCGACCGGCCGTCAGCGGCGCGGGCGCTTCGATCGTCCGACCTTTCCCTGGCCAGCGCCTTCATCGAGCGCGCATTGAGCATGGAAAAAGGAGAACTGGAAACTCTGGCGGGAGAGACGGCGCTCTTCCCCGGGGCGTTGCCGTCCCGTCCCGCACGCAGGAAGGACATCGAGGCTCGAATCGCCGAGTTGGAAGACGAACGAATGTCGATCGCTCGAGGGGAGGTCGGCTGGCTCTCGGCGGACGTTCATTTCGCGCACATCGCGGCAGACGGGGGATTCGACCTCGTCATCGGAAATCCTCCCTGGGTTCGCGCCTCGCGAATCGAGCCCTCGCTGCGCCGGCGATACGCCGATCGATACCCTGCGTTCGCACCGCATCGCCAGGGAGGGGGAATCCCACAAGGCGATCTTTTCGTCGCGTTCTTCGAGAAAGCGATGAGGCTCGTAGCGCCCGGGGGAATCGTGGCGCTTCTCGTTCCGTCGAAGCTCTGCACGGCCGCTTATGGCGCTCGACTTCGCGAGACGCTCTGTCGCTCATGGCAGATCGTCTCGATCAGGGATTGGACCGACGCCGGGGGAAAGGCGTTCGATGCGGACACTTTTCCTCTCATGATCGTGACCCGTCGCACCGGCGCCTCCCGTCCAGTCCAGGTCTCGGATGCTTCGGGGAGGTTCACGATTGCGCAGAAGTTCTTGTCTCCTGCTCCGGGCGGGCCGTGGATGATCGTGCGCGAGCCGGTCCGCGATCTGATCCGAAGCCTCCATGAGCGAGGGGAGGAGTTAGGGCTGCGGTTCGGCCCTCCGGCGATGGGGGTCAAGAGTGGCGCCAACCGTCTATTTTTCGTTCGCGATGAAGCGGTCGACCACGAGCGGGGATTCGCGATCGTCGACCGCGTCCGGGTCCCGATCAGCGGGCTGGTCCGACTCGTTCGAGGTCGCGACGTAAAGCGATGGCGAGCCGACGACTCAACCTGGATGTTGTGGCCGAGGGTGGGCGAATCGTGGGTCGCATCGCTCGAGAACGCCAGAGGACTCCCACCCGGAACGCTGCAGCTCGACACCGCGGTGCGGATTGGAAGCCTGCCCATGGTCGTCTGGAAGGACGTCTCACGGCGAATGACGGCAGCAGTCGTTCGCGCGAGCCGCCGCATCGGATCGTCCACGGTTCCGATCGTTCCGAACCAGACGACGTACTGGTTGCGCGCCGGCAGCGAGCGCTCCGCCTGGGCCATCGCCGCAACGCTTAATTCGACGATCGGAGCGGCTCTTCTCGTCGCCTCCGCCGATCCCGCTAAGGATCGTCACTACCGATATTTCGGGCGAATGGTGTCGGCTTTCCCCCTACCGCCTCTCGATCCGGATTCGGAGGGAAGACTGGCCGGCATCGCGAAGGCGGCGGCGGCCACAGAACGCCCAGAGCTCGCCTCCGCGATCGATGATCTCCTTGCCGAACTCTGGGGCTTGAGATCGTCGGAGCTCGAGACGTTGCGCAACTTCCTCGAAAGCCGGATCGAACGGCGCTCATGATTCTCGGCGACTGGATCGAGGGGGCCGTGGAAGCGTCGCTTCCGCCATTGAGTCCCTCGCCTGTTCCGCTCGTGACGCACCAGGAGCGTGGGGCCCGGCGGATTCTCTCTCTCCTCGAAGAATTCGGAGGCGCACTGCTCGCAGATGCTCCAGGCCTCGGAAAATCGTTCACCGCGGCCGCCGTTGCGCGGGATCTGTCCGCGCGCTCATTCCGAATCGAGGTGCTCGCGCCCGTTTCGCTGCTGGATCAGTGGCGCGGAACGCTGGCGCGCTTCGGTGTCGCGGCGACGCTGATCAGCCACGATGACCCAGGCGGCGTCGAGGTCATTTCCAATCGATTGATCATCGTCGATGAAGCGCATCGATTCACGAATCGCGCGACGCACAGGTGGCAGCGCCTCTCGACGCGCTGCGGTGGAGCGAAGGTTCTTCTGATCACGGCCACGCCATTGTGCAACCGGATCGAGGATCTTCGATCACTCCTCGCTCTCTTCCTTCGCGACGACGCTCTCGTTCCTTGGGGGATGGCTTCGGTTGCCGAAACGTTCGACGAGAAGAGCGCGGATCGCATCCGCTCGGCTCTCGCGATCGTGAGCGTGAGGAGGACCGAGATTGAAGGGTTGCAGTTTCCGATGCTGGCCCGGTCTCTGGTGCGCTTTGCGCTGGACCCTGTGCTCTCGGCGCTGATCGAAGAGCTCATGTTTCCGATCGTGAGCGGGAACGGGCAAGTCGCGCTCATGCGGGAGTTTCTCTTCCGGCGATTGGAGTCGAGCCTGGAAGCGCTGGACGACTCACTCATCCGCCAGGAGCGTTTCTACCGGCGAGCGCGAGAAAAGCGGTCCCGCGGGTTCGAATTCACTCGCGCCGACTTTTCACTTCTTTTCGCCTCGGAGGAGGGAGACTACTTTCAGGATCTTCTCTTTCCGGAGGCATTTCTTTCGCCCGCGAACAGCCCTGGGGACCTATCAGCGCTCGATCAGGAGCTCCAGCGCGTGCGCGAGCTCCGCGCGAAGGTCAGGGAGTCTGGCTCCGCGAAATTCGAGCTTCTGCTGGAAACGCTTCGCGGGGTCGACCTGCCGGCGCTGATCTTCACCCGGGCCGTCGCCACGGCGGAGGCTCTGCATAGGGGAGTGAGCTCAGTCTGGTCGGCCGGCCTCGCGACTTCCAGCAGGGCGCTCGACGCCACGAGACTCCGCCGCACATTCACGGAAGTCGTGAGTCTCTTCAGAAGACGCCGGCTCGATCTTCTCATCGTCACTGATCTCGCCGCCGAGGGGCTCGATCTTCAGGCCGCGGGAACGATCATTCACTACGATCTCCCATGGACGGCAGTTCGCGTGGATCAACGCAATGGCCGCTCCCGGAGGCTCGCGCAGCCACGTGAACTGATTCACGCGGTGTACTTCGTTCCCGCCGGTCCATCGAACGCGAGCCCGGTTCGGTTCGTTTCGCGGAAGCGGAGACTGGAGCGCCGGTTTCTTCCATCCGACCTTGCCGCCGGGTGCATGCCGGTGAGGATGATCGGGAGTCGTTTCGGCTGTCGGGTTGGTGCGGCTCACATCGTCGTGGAAGGGGGTCATCCCGTCATCATGGAAGATGACACGGCATCGGCGGATCCGGCGCGCTTTCGCAAGTTGATTGACCGCCCGATCGAGACCGGCGACGCGGCACTCGAGAAATGGGATCGCTGGCGCGCGGAGTGGTCGATCATTCCGCAGCGCCGCCGTTCGTCTGGTGTGCTGGTCGGACACCCTACCGGGCGGACTGAAAGAGGGGCGAACCGGAACGCTGATCGACGGTCGACGCGTAGCTGAAAAAAAGCGCGCCGTCGCTCAGCGAACGAATATTCATGGCGAGGCCGGACCGTCCGGCCAGGCCCGGTGCCGAAAGAAGCGGAAAATCCGAAGCCGACTGTCCGGGGGGTACTGTCGTCTCCGTCACACCGAGACGCTTTCCAGCGGCGTCCAGAAGCTCGAGCTCGAACGTCGCGGCGGCGAAGCCGAGATTCACGATCGTGACGTTCGTCGTCCTCCCGTCCGACCGTTCGAGTCCGATCAGATGGGCAGTGTCTCCGCTCCGGAACATCCGATCGAGGGGAATCACCGGGATGCTCTGCGCCAGGCGCCCGCCATTGGGGAGCAGTTGATAGGTCGAGCTCCGAGCCACGATCTCGTCCCTGCTCTCGACCAGCAGAGCGCCGCGGGCTTCCTCGATCCCGAACAGATCCCGAATCACATCGCTCCAGCCTGTGGACGCCGCCGGCTCGAGCAGAACGTCTCGGGTGATCCGGGCTGCGCCCGGAGAAGAGGGAAGAAGAATGAGCCGCACGGCTGCCGGGTTGGGCGCGGCGTTGAACAGATCGAGGGACGAGCGCCAGCGAGCGCTCTCATCGTCGAAGCGGATTGCCGCCGGGAGGATCAGCGAGTGCGAAGGATTTTGCGCCGGCATCTCATCGGATGGCACCGGCTCGGACCGGATCGATTCGTCCGATCGAAGTCCCAGAGAGCTCGACACCGTGATCCCGCCATCCTCCACATCGGTGACATTGACGCTTTTTCCTCGTCCATCGGCCGCGCTGATGTCGCGAAGACGGATGGTCGCGAGCCCGATGGCTGATGAAAGCGTCCGAAAACGAAGACGCGCCAGTGGTCCGGGCTGCAGAGCGCGCAGAGGCTTGGCGATCGGAAAGATGACCACTCCGAGGGAGGTCCGGTCGGATCCGACCCATGACGCGGCTTGAAAATGGGAGGGCGCCTGAATCTCGACTTTGGAGCCGGCTACCGGGTCGGAGTCGAGAACGAGCTTCGAGGCATCGTAGTCGACGATGAACGCGATCGCCGCCGTTCCTGCCTCTCCTTCCATCGATACTTCGACTTCGGAAGAGCTTCCGGCGGAGACGCTCACGCTGGAAACGCGAATCCGGATTCCCGCCTCTTCCGCCGCTGAGACGGAGGCGAAAAGGAGGGTGATCGCGAGGAAAGCGAGGGCCAGACCCAGTCGCAGGCTTTCGGAGTGTCTTTTCGAGTCGTTTGAGCCAGCCATGCCAGACTCCGCCAGAGAACGGGCAGGCTACTGCAGCAAGGTCCGTTCCCGCTGAGTCCCTTCCTGGGGAGCCCTATAATCGGGGGGGTGGCTGGCCAGGACGTTCTGATCGTCGATGACGAGGCATCCCTTCGGGATTTTTTGAGCATCATGTTCGAGGAGGATGGCTGGGTGGTCGATGCCGCTGCATCCATCGCCGAGGCCCGGGCCGCCTTCGCCCGCCACGAGCCCGATGTCATTCTCTGTGACCTCATGATGCCCGACGGGTCTGGACTCGACTTCCTCAGGGAGATCAAAGCCCAGGCCCCGACCCTGCCAGTCATCATGATCACCGCTCACACCTCGACCAGGTCGGCGGTCGAAGCTCTCAAGGCGGGGGCGCATGATTACATCGCCAAGCCCTTCGATGTCGAGGAGCTGAAAATCATCGTCGCGAAGGCCGTGGAGCGGCGGGATCTCGAAACCGAGAACATTCACCTCCGCAGCGCCCTCGAGTCCAGGTTCACGTTCGCGAACATCATCGGACGCAGCGCGCGGATGCAGGAGCTCTTCGGCGTCATCTCCCGCATCGCGCGGACGACGTCCACGGTCCTGATCACAGGCGAATCCGGGACCGGGAAAGAAATGATCGCGCGCGCAGTCCACTATCACTCTGGGCGGCGTGGAAAGTTCGTCTCGATCAACTGTGGAGCTCTTCCCGAGACCTTGCTCGAATCAGAGCTATTCGGTCACGAGCGCGGGGCATTCACAGGCGCGATTCGCGAGAAGAAGGGGCTTTTTCAGGAGGCCAGCAACGGAACGATCTTCCTCGACGAGATCGGCGAGATGTCGACGGGAATGCAGATCAAGCTGCTCCGGGTGCTCCAGGACCGGGTCATCCGCAAAGTAGGCGGCAATGACGAAATCGTCGTCGACGTGCGGGTGATCGCGGCGACCAACCGGGATCTCCAGGATCTCATTCAGCGCGGATTGTTCCGCGAAGATCTCTTCTACCGGATCAATGTGATTCCGGTCGATCTTCCTCCGCTGCGTCAGCGAACGGAAGACATCCCTCTGCTCGCGGAGCACTTCATCACGAAGTGCGGCGCGGCGAACGACATGCCGCCGAAGAAGGTCTCCGTCGATGCGATGCGGACGCTCGAACGGTACGGCTGGCCGGGAAACGTGCGCGAGCTGGAGAACGTGATCGAGCGCACCGTGGCTCTCGAGCCATCCGACCTGATCACGACCCGTTCGCTCCCCGACATGGTGCTGTACGGGGGGGCCCTCAGCGCCGGGCCGATGGAGCTCCCCGAGGAGGGAATCAATCTGGAGAGTCATCTGGAGAACGTCGGGAAATTCTTCATGTTGAAGGCTCTGGAGCGAACCGGAGGCGTGCAGACGCAAGCCGCCGAGCTTCTCGGGATGTCCTTCCGCTCCTTTCGCTACTATGCGAAGAAATATAGTCTGATCATCAAGGATGAACGGGGCGAGACCGAGGAGGAGCATGAGCTTGCGACGTGAACGTCTCGCGCTCCTGTTGACGATGGCCTTTCTTTTGGGCTGCCGCCCCGCGGCGTCCCCTCCGCCGATCATGGCGGGGGAGGAGGGGTCAACAGGCCCCTCCGTCACGCTCCCCGACGGTCACGAAGTGCGCGTGGAGATCGCAGCCGATCCCGACACGCGCGCCCGCGGGCTGATGTTTCGTCCGTCGCTTTCCGACGACCGCGGGATGCTTTTTCTCTTTCCCACGACCGACATTCAGTCCTTCTGGATGAAGGACACGTTGATTCCGCTGGACATCGTCTGGCTCGATGAACAGGGACGGGTGATCGACATCGAATCGAACGTTCCACCCTGCAAGGCCGATCCCTGTCCCAGCTACACGCCGGACGGTCCGGCCGCGTACGTTCTGGAGATCGGCTCGGGCGAAGCATCGCGGCATGGCCTGGCTCCAGGTGCCATCGTGCAGATCCGAGGCATCGAGCAATTCCGCGTGCGCTGAAGAGGTTAACCGCAGAAGCCGCGCCGGTGCGGCCTGTCACCATGCTCCGACATCGCGAGAATCTTCACGCCATCTACATCCTCCTCTTCCTCGAAGCGGCGTTTTATCTCTTCCAGCTTCAGGATCAGGAACGATACGTCCAGCTTTTCGCCTTCGTTCCCTCGCTGGTGCTGCAGGGCGAAGTATGGAGAGTTCTGACGTATCAGTTCATGCAGAGCGGAGCCCTCGGGTTTTTCTTCTCGATGCTGATTCTCTACATCATGGGGAACGCTCTCGAGGAGGAATGGGGTACCGCCGACTTCTTCATTTTCTGGATGCTTTCGGTGGTGGGCTCGGCCGCGGTGGCCATGATTCTCGGCTTCCCGCTGATGGGCTCATTTTTTCTCAGTTACTCGCTTCTGTTCGCCTACGCCGCGACATACCCGGAGATGACCTTCTACATTTTTTTCGTGCTTCCGGTGAAAGTGAAATGGCTCGCCTGGATCGCGATCGCCATTCTGGCCTTCGGCCTGGTGAGGATGCAGGGTGCGAGCCTCGGCGCGGCTGGCGGAGCGGCGGCGAGCCTGGCGTGGTTCTACTGGCGGCACAAGCGCGGAGCGGAAATCCTCTTTCGCCGTCCGGTCGCTCCAGCTCTACGCGAGCGGCCGCCGATCGAAGCCTCGGCGGAACGCTCCGCTGAGAAGAACCTCGCTCTCTTTTCCGAAGTGGAGCGCCTGATCGGATCGGGTTCCGCGGAGGAGCGCGCTGCACTGCGAGCCTCGATCGAACGCGAGATCAAGCCAGGCGTGAACATCTGCCCGCCTCCCGACTACAAGCCAAAGGGAGAGGATCGCTATTGCATTCGCTGCGACGGCTTTGCCGAATGCACCGCGCGTTTCATCAGGCTCTCGGAAGAGCACAGCGCTTCCGGAGAGGGTCAGTCGAATCGCTGATTCGCGGCAAGGATCAGGTCGTCGGCGATCCGCCGCCCGGTTTTCCGCTCCCACCCTTCCGCCGTCTTCTCCGCGACCGTTTCCTTTTCGAGGGCGCTCCCGCTTCACCGGCCGGCGCGGGGCGCTGAGGTTGAGAGGCCGGCGCGTTCTGAATTGCCGGATTCGCGGAACCAGCCGCTGTGGCACCGCGCCCCCGTCCTCTTCGGCGCCGCCGCCGCGATCCTTCTCGTGGCGTTTGCGGGACCGCTGTTTCGACAGGAGCGGTCTCGCCGGCAACCGCCGAAGGGGCGGCTCCGCGCGGTTGCCTGCGGGGATCGGGACGGCCCAGCTGCTGTCCCCGCTGCCGTTCCGCCGGCCCTCGCCGAGGTTGTGCCCCTGTTGCAGCGGGCTTGCGCTCCTGCTTGCGTTGGAGATTTTTCGAACCGGTTGCGGCGGATTTGTCCCCGGGGCGGCGACGGCTCGGTCTCGGTTTTTCGGCCTCTCTTCGTTGCCCTTTCTGTGGATCGCGCGCTCGCAGCTTGTCCCGCAAACGCCGTGAAGCCTCGGTCTCGCGTTTGAGCCCGATCGCGTCGTGGCCGCAGTACGGGCAGCGACGCCATCCTTCCGGATATGTGCGATCGCAGGCCGAGCAGAGAATGCTTTTCGGCAACGGCATGGCGGCGGATTGTACCTAAATTCACCAGGCGGAATAGGGTTCGATGGGCGCGGTTTGTGAAGCGCGGATGCGTCTGTCAGGAAGAGCGCTTGTTGCCCGCGGATCGAAGAAAGACTCTCGAAACGCTCCTCGAGCTGGCGTCCGGGGACGATTCAGGCGGATGCTGGGATCCCTCCCGCGCGCGGGAACTTCTGCGCGGGCAGTCCTCGCGCGAGGAGTTGGAGAGCCTGGGGGCGGATCCGACCCTGATCGAAGAGCTCTGGCCGGAGAATCGTGACTGGTAATTTCTCGATTCGCATCGAGGCCCGCTTCGAGGCCGCTCATTTTCTTCGGAGCTACCGCGGAGTCGCGGAGCCTCTGCATGGTCATTCATATCGGGTCGAAGCCGTTCTCGCGGCGAAGAGCGCTGGAATCGACGACGATTCGATCGCCGTCGATTTCGTGACCTCGAAGCGCTCGCTCGAGGAGCTGGCTCGGTGGCTCGACTACACCTGCATCAACGATGTTGCGCCCTTCGACCGCATCAACCCCTCCGCCGAGAACATCGCAGAGTGGTTCTGGAGCGAGCTGACTGCGGCAGTTGCTGCGGAAGGCGCGGTAGTGCGGAGCGTCACCGTCTGGGAGGGCCCGGTCAACGCCGCCACATTCGAGCCCCAGGAGCGGCAATGACGGCTCTGCCCAACCACACTGCCTTGAAGGAATGGGCTTCGGTCAATGCGGCCCTCGCCGGCGGCGACCAGATCATATTGCTGCGAAAAGGCGGAATCGCCGACCCGCGCTTCGGTCTCGAAGCCGATCGGTTTTACCTGTTTCCGACCTATCTTCATCAGAAGGAAAAGCAGTTCAAACCCGAAAAACGCTCATGGTTTGCACAGACTGACCGTGAGGACACGGCGCCGAGCCACGTATCCATTCGTTCGTGGGCCGAGGTGACGGGTGTCGACGTGGTGAGCGATCTGGAGACTCTGCTCGCTCTCGAGCCTCATGTCATCTTCACTCGGGAGACCATTGAGGAACGCTATCGATTCCGGCCCGACCAGGCGGTTCATGTTCTCACTCTTCGTGTCTGGAACCTTCCCGAGCCGGTGAACGTGCAGGCGGACCGGCCGGAGTATCACGGATGCGTCAGCTGGATCTCGCTCGAAGAGCCAATCGACGTCGAGGGGTCGGTTCCGGCGCTGAGCGACTCCGAGATCGGGAAACTTCGCCGGCCTCTCCGCGAAGTGTTGTCCGCGAAGACCCGGGCGGAGTCACGCTGATCCGGGCAGCTTCGAGGTCGTGAGGACGAAGTCGGCCGTCGCCACGGAAACGAGCTGGCCCGAACCGTCGACGATCTCCACGCTCGCGACGCAGACGCTCGATCCTTTTTTGATGATCGTCGCTTTCGCGCGGGCGAGATCCCTGGCCCGGCGAAGGAAATGCAGCGAAAGGTTCGACGTCGCGAATCCCATCTTTCCGTCGAAATTCGTGGCCAGCGCACCCGCGACTGCAGTGTCGGCGATGATGGCAATCACGCCGCCGTGGATCGTTCCTGATCCGTTGTCGGTCGAAGGACTCAGATCGACCTCCACGGTGCACTGGTCCATGGCCAGGGAGACCAGTCGGATTCCGAGGAAGTGATGCAGCGGGTAAGGAGCGAATCGTTCCTGGAGCCGTTCGAGGAGATCTGGAGCGATCGTCATCGCTTTGGCCTCGCCGCCGGCGGCGCCTGGTCCAGGATTTTCTGCAGTTGAGCGGGATCTTCGGGGAGAAAACCCGACGCGGGAAGCCGGCGAGTCACTTCGATCCAGTCGGCATTGCGCGCGAAGACGTCGCGGAAGAGAGTCAACGCTTCCTGCTCGCGTCCTGAGGCGAAGAGAGTTACGGCAACCCAGTACGGAAGCTCGTCGATCTCCGGTGCCAGGGCCGCGCCGGCGCGATACTCTTCCATCGCTTCCACCCACTTCTCTTCACCCGCGAGCTCGTCGCCGCGGTTCATGTGATTGTAGGCCCGCTGCAGCCGGACCAGGCGACGAAGCTCGGCGATCGGTTGAGGGTGATCCTCGACGCGAAGATCGAAGCGACGGTCAGCCCACGGTTTTCCAGTCGATTCCGCTCTCACGATGATCAGGGCCGCCGACTGCCTGCCGCGAATGTCGCCTCCGGCGTCTTCACCCGCTTCGAGTGCGGCGAGCATGCGCTCCGCGAGATCTCCTTCCGTGTCGCGAAAGGCAGCGGCCATTGCCGGCCAGACGGCGTCACTCCTCATTAGATTCGCCTGCACCGAGAACTGCTCGCCGGTCAGGTGGCCGGCGGCCGCGATCGCCTTCTCGCCAGTATGCGCGGCGACGCTGCCGCGGGCGTCGATCATCGCGATCTGCCGGAGGTGTGCCTGCGCGTCCACGGAGAGAAGGGCCGACAGCGCCTCGGCCGGGCTTTTCCCGGCACGCATCAGAGTCAGCCCGAGTGGACCATAGGCCGGTTCGGCGATCGACTGCGTCGCCACGGCGCCCACGCCAGCCTCGGCCCATGTCACTACCGATCCCACCGAGAACCAGTGCGACTGAACCGCCACGCCGATCTCGCCCGATGCCTCATCGCGGGCGACGATCGAGAAGGTGTGCGCGCGCGGGCTGGCGAAGGACGGAAGGGAGATGAGAGTCAGCGTCAGAAAAAGGAGAAGTCGCTTCATTGTGGCTCCTCTCATCCGCCGGTTTCGTTTCCGGCAGGATCTCCTGAGAAGATTATCGCGATGGAGATGCTTCTGATTGTTTTCATGCTGGGGGCCGGGCTCGTTCTGGCGGGCGTGGTTTATCTCCTCGTCGCGGCGGCGAACCGGCGCTCGGGTGAGACCAGCCCGGGGGCGGGGGCGAGTCCCAGCATCGCCGGAGCCATCCTGCATGCCGTGGCGCGAGCGGGGGGCGCTTCCGTGGAGGAAGCCGTTCGGAGGGCGCGCCTTCACGCTTCGGGTGTCCCCGGCGGTGAAAGCCGAATCGACATCCGCAACTGGGCAGAACGGTTTGCCGAGCGGTCCGGCAGAGAACGGCGTGAAGAACTTCTGGAGTCCGCGGTGCATCTCGCCGTCGAGATGCATGAAGCGATTCCACTGGCGCAGTATCAGGCTCTTCTCGATCTCAGTTTCGGGTTGGGTTTTCATCCCGACGCCCTGGCGCGTCTTCGAGCCCGTTATCGATTTGCCTGGGTCGATCACTCCCAGAATCGTCCCCGTTCGGCGGATCGCTCTTCTCTGATTCCCTTTCAGAACCTCGATCCTTCGCGGCGCGGCGAGCTCTGCGCGGTGCTCGAGTTGCGGCAGGAAGCAACAAAAGACGAGATTGTGGGTGCGTACCGTCGCCTGGCCGGAATCCACCATCCCGATCGGTTTCACAGCGCAACGGACGAAGAACAACGTCGGGCCGGAGAGCGATTCATCGCCATCACGGACGCCTACGAGCGTCTCCTGATGATGGAGAGGAAATGAGCGATTGACCGGGAGGGCGGAGGACGGCTATACTCGCGGGTCCGGTAGGGAATAGGCGCCGTTTACCGTTTGTTGACACACCTTCCGCCGAACCATTTCCCCCCGAAAGTCGTATTATTTTCAATTGTCCCGAGGACAGGGTGTCCTGACGGTGAGACGTCAGCACCGTAATCAGCGGTTCAACGGAACGAGTCCCCGGAGCAAGAGAGTCCATTAACTACCTCAACGGTTTCGATTTACGCCCACGTGTCCCAGCAGGCGGCAGAACGCTGACGCCGTCGTTTCCGCGGCACGGAGTGTGAACTGATTGATCCAACGCGGGACGCCCGCGGGGAGCTGCGATGAAGAGCGCCGAAGTTTACGAGCACGAACAGGGTTGGGATTTCGAGAAGGCAGCAATGCCTTACGTCGATTCTCTCTACAACACGGCCTACCGGATGACCCGCAACTCCGAGGATGCGGAGGATCTGGTTCAGGAGACGTATCTGAAGGCGTACAAGTACTACGACAAGTTCGAAGAAGGCACGAACTTCAAGGCTTGGCTCTTCAAGATCATGAAGAACACCTTCATCAACAACTACCGCAAGAAAAAGCTGACCCCGCACAAGATCGACTTTTCGGAGATCGAGGAGTCTTATGAGCGGGTCATCCAGAAGAATGCTCCCGACCTGATCCGCGATCCTGAGACCGAGATCTTCCAGGACATGATGGATGAGGACGTCAAGCGCGCGCTGGACACCCTTCCTCACGATTACAAGATGGTCGTTCTTCTGGCCGACATCGAAGGCTTCTCCTACAAGGAGATCGCGGAGATCCTCGACTGTCCGGTGGGGACCGTGATGTCGCGGCTCTATCGCGGCCGGAAAATGCTGGAGCGAACTCTGCTCGAGTACGCCCGCAAATATGGGTACATCCGTGGTGCGGAGCCGACGAAAATGCGCTCGCGGAAAGATGAGGCGAAGCCGGCCGCAAAGAAAAAAGGCGCCGACGGGGACGCCGAAGAAGCCGCCGCCCCCGAGGAAGAGGACGATCTCTCCCTCCTCAATCAGGACCCGGATGAGTTCGAATTCGAAATCGAAGAACAGGAAGAATCGGAGGAATTCGACATCCGGTAGGGGAGTTTCGAACGGCGGGAGTCGTCACGTCCCAGAACGCTCAAGGAGACCTCGATGGTCTGTGACGATGTACGCCGCATCGCATACTTCTTTTTAGATGGTCAGCTCGGCGAAAGAAAAAATGTGGACTTTCAAGGCCACTTGAAAGCCTGCCCCACATGTGACGGTCGAATCGTGTTTCACAAGCGGATGCGCGAGCTCATCCGAAGACGTCTGAAGCCGATCGTCGCCCCAGGAACTCTCCGGGAACGGATTCATGCCGCTCTCGGTCATCCTGGAGCGTGAACCCGGTGAGTGACACGCCCGTCTTCGTCTCTTCCAACCCCAACAAAGCGATCGAAGCAGAGCGAATCCTCGGGATTCCCCTGCTTCGCGTGAACCTGTCTCTCCCCGAAATTCAGGCGGCGTCGGTCGAAGAGATCACCAGGCACAAACTCGAAGTTGCACGGAACAGGGACTATAAACGTCTGATCGTCGAGGACGTATCTCTCGGCTTCCGTGAGCTCGGATATTTTCCAGGTCCATACGTCCGCTGGCTGCTCCAGGCGGCTGGAGGAGTGGGGCTGGGCGCCATTGCCTACGCTCTTCGTGATCGCAAAGCGCGCGCGCAATGCTGCATCGGATATTTTGACGGCGACGCGATCCATATCGTGAACGGCGAGGTCGAGGGCGAGATTCTGGTCGAGCCGCGCGGCGCTTCCGGATTCGGTTGGGATGCCTGGTTCCTTCCCGATGGAAGCTCGAAGACCTTTGCAGAGATGGATCCTGCGGAGAAGGACCGAACCTCTCATCGTGGCAAGGCCTACCGGCTGCTCCAGAAGATGCTTTCTGTCCAGAAATAAGCACAAAAGCTTCTGAAAGTTGGACAGATTGTCGGAATCTTCGTTGGAGTGCGATACCTAAACCTTTCATTTTCAATATCTTGAATATCGAGAGGTCGTGGCAGGCCCCTTGAAGTAGTAAAGGGCTGCTGGCGGCAGCGTCAGCGGAAAGGGGGCCCCAGATGTGGGTATTCGATGGCGAGCGGTGGATTGAAGAAAGGATAGGACGGAACGATCGAACGTCGACGCCGGCCCCCGAGCTCGGTTTCGAGGAGTTCGTTCCCGAGCTGCAGATTCTCGAAGTCGTACCGGTCCCGCGGAAGAGAGAAGACATTCCGCCGTTTTTTCCGGTTCCCTGAATTCTGAAAATGACGACTCGAGGCCACGCCGCCGGCGTGGCCTTTTTCATTTCAGGAAAAATCTCTCGATGACCGGTTCGCATCCTCCCGCCGCCTCGGTCAGCGCCCGGTCGGCATGCCAATGTCCCGGCACGTCAAGGATGTGGAGCTCCTTCTCCCCGCCCGCCGAATCATAGAGCTGCTGCGCATGC
Source organism: Thermoanaerobaculia bacterium (assembly GCA_035525215.1). Lineage (GTDB taxonomy): Bacteria > Acidobacteriota > Thermoanaerobaculia > Gp7-AA8 > Gp7-AA8 > DATLEY01. Next base: position 29,691 of record DATLEY010000164.1, read on the forward strand.
TCATGAGAGATGAGCCAGTCATTTTTCACGTGCAGAATCGAAACCGGGATCCTGACCTGGCGGATCTCGTCGACAGCGCGGAGTTTTTCGCTTCTCATGAAGCTCCACTCGAACCTCGGCCGGCGAAGTGCCTGCGCGAGCGCGAGATGCCGGTGAATCGTGAAAGGGTTGGGATGTGGACGGATCTGCTTGAAGTCGGCCACCGGAGAGATCAGGAGAAGGCGGCCCAGAGGAAGGTCGCTTCCTCGCGCCGCGGCCGCCGCCACGATGGAGCCCCCCAGCGAGAAGCCGACCAGGTCGAGGCGCGAAGCTCCCGAACAACGGGTCAGAAAGCGGCCCACCGCCTGAACGTCTGCGAACTCGACGCGATTGAAGGTGAAAACGCCTTCGCTCTCGCCGTGACCCCTCAGATCCATGACGGCCGCGGAAAAACCGTGCTGAACGGCCTTCCGAGCGAGGTCGACCAGGACCGGATGACCCCGTACCCTCCAGAAGCCCGGCACGATCAGGATGACGCGCTGGCTCGCGCCTTGATAGAAGTCGACAGCGATCGAGACATGGTCTGGCGCAATGACTGAAAATCGAACCGGAGGCGTTGGAGGAACCGAATCCCGATGGGGCGGACTTGACATTGCGGGGCTCATTTCTAAGATATACAGGTTTTAACCCTCCGGCAGTCCTCTCCGCGAACGGCGGATCGCATGATGCAGCAACTGGATCCGGGCAAGGCCGAAGAGAGCGGCCCCGAACGGATCGAAGCGTTCGAGACCAATGAGAAATGAGGTGATGCAGGCAAAACCCGACTTATCGATCTCGATCGTTTCGGAAGTCTGAACAAACTCCATCGAAATCATTTCGATGAACAACCATTAAGGAGAGATTGATCCATGAAGAAGTCCCTTGTACTGACGCTCCTCGCAGTTTTCGCAGTTTCACTTCTCGCCGTCGGCTGCGCTCGGGAAGAGACGGTCGTGACTGACACGGCAGCAGTCGACACCGTCGTCACCGATACGACCACGACCTACAGCACCGACACCACGATGATGGACACCACGATGACGGACACGACGATGACGGACACGACGATGACCGACACGACGATGACCGACACGACGGGAACCAACTAAATCGCGAACCGTCGATTGAACTGGGCGCCCCCGTGCAAACGGGGGCGTTTTCATTTGGATCCCACACGCTGCGCAAGCCGTTCGGCCAGCCGGCCGTGGAGAGCACGGACTTGTCGTTCGAGGGCCGCTTCGTCGCCCGAGTTGTCGATCACCACGTCGGCCGCTGCGAGCCGGTTCGCCCGGCTCATCTGCCTCGAGATTCGAGCTCGCGCATCGCCCTCAATCATTCCCCGCTCTACAGCCCGCCGCACCTGAATCTCCTCCGGGAGATCGACGACCACGATGACGTCGTAGCGCTCCTTCCCCCCAGACTCCAGCAGCATCGTGGCCTCAACGACCACGATCTGGTCTTCTCCGAGGAGGTTTGTCTCGTCGATGATTCGCCTTTCCTCCTCGATGACCAGCGGATGAATCAAGTCGTTCAGTCGAGTCGCTTCTTCTGCGGATGAGAAGGCGATCGAAGCGAGTTTCTGACGGTCGATTTCCCCGCCGGCGGTCAGGATCCCGCGGCCGTAGACTCGGACGATCGCCTCATGCCCGGGTCGACCGGGACGATAAAGCGCATCGACGACCTCGTCCGCGTCGACGACCCGGCAACCGAGTCCGGCCAGCAGCTCCGCAGCCGTGGACTTGCCTGACGCCAGGCCACCGGTCAGACCGACGCGCAAAATCAACGCCGCCTCTCGGTCGCTGCCTTCACGGTGTTGGCCATGAGCATCGCGATCGTCATGGGTCCAACTCCGCCCGGTACAGGAGTGATCCAGGAAGCGACTTCGGAAGCGCCCTCCAGTTCCACGTCTCCCACCAGGACCGAGCCGCGCTCTTCGAGCTGGCTTCTCTTTTTCGGCCCCAGCTTCGAAGCCGCCGCGTGTCCCCTTTCCAGCCGGTTCATTCCGACGTCGATGACCACCGCCCCTGGCCGGATCATCTCGCGGCGCAGGAGGCAGGGACGTCCGACAGCGGCCACGAGAATCTCGGCCCCGCGTACCACGGTGGCCAGGTCCGGCGTGCGCGAGTGACAGATCGTGACCGTGGCGTTCCTATGCAGAAGGAGGAAAGCAGCGGGCTTCCCGACGATGTCGCTTCGCCCGACGACCACAGCGTGTTTTCCCTCGATCTCCATCCCTGTGGATTCGATCAGGCGCATCACCCCAGCCGGCGTGCAGGGCACCAGGCCGGGGCGGCCGGCCTGGAGGCGTCCCGCGTTCATCGGGTGGAAGCCATCGACGTCCTTGTCCGGATCGATGGCCTCGACCACGGCCCGGGGATCGATTCCCGGCGGAAGGGGAAGCTGGACCAGGATCCCATCCACTTCCGGATCGTTGTTCAACTGGTCGATTTCCGAGAGGAGTTGCTCCTGGGTGAGCGTCGCGGGGAAGACTCGCACTTCTCCGGCCAGGCCGAGCTCTTCCGCCTTGCGGGCCTTGCTTCGCACGTAGATCTCGGAGGCCGGATCCTCGCCGACCCTGACCGCGACGAGGCGGGGGCGGATTCCGCGCGCGCGCAGAGCCTCGATTGGCGCGGCGAGGTCCTGCTCGAGGGCTCGGGCGATGATTTTTCCATCGATGATCTGGGCGCTCAACCGGGCTCCTTTGATGATGAGGAAGATGAAGGCGGAAGCAAGGCCTTGCGACCCCGCCGGGCGTATCGTATCCGCAGTCGAACCGTCTCAGAACGGGGCGATCGTGTCTGGAATGTCTGATTGACACCCCCTGTTCGGCTGGGTTACCGTTTCACGCCCTTTGGAGGGGAGGAGGCGTGTCCGCTCCGCACCTTCGAACAAGGGGTCCTGCCGCGCAGTTGCGTTGGTTGAAATTTCCGAATCGGTTGCCGGTTTTTCCCGGTTTTGTCAGGGAGAGTCATGCGTACGTATTTCCCCAAAGAGGGTGACATCACAGCACGCTGGTGGATCGTCGACGCCGAGGGGCTGGTCCTGGGCCGGCTGTCGTCGGCCGTGGCCAAGATCATCAGCGGAAAGTCCAAGCCAACCTACACTCCCTTCCTCGATACTGGAGATCACGTCATCGTGATCAACGCGGAGAAGGTCGTTCTGACGGGAGCCAAGGAAGGCAACAAGATGTATCGCCATCACAGCGGCTATCCTGGCGGACTCAAGGAGAGCGCGGCGAAATTCGTGCGCGCCGAAAAGCCCGAGCACATGATCGAGCAGGCCGTCTGGGGAATGCTCCCCAAGAATCGGATCGGCCGGAAGATGCTCAAGAAGCTGAAGGTCTACCGGGGCGGGCAGCATCCCCATCAGGCGCAGCAGCCGGAAAAAATGGACATCCAGGGCTAGCGCCCGGACGGGAACGATATGGTCGAGTATTACGGAACAGGAAGACGAAAGAGCTCAACGGCACGGGTTCGGCTCCGCCAGGGAAGCGGCAAGATCGTGGTCAACCGCCGCGGCTTCGACGAATATTTTCCGAATGAAGTTCTCAAGATGGTCATCAAGCAGCCGCTCTCTCTGACGGAGACCGGCGATCATTTCGACATCGTGGTGACGGTCGATGGCGGTGGTCCCAGCGGCCAGGCCGGAGCGATCCGTCACGGAATTGCGCGCGCTCTGCTGAATTTCAATGGCGAGTTGCGCAAGCGGCTGAAGAAGGCCGGCCTCCTGACGCGGGACCCGCGGATGAAAGAGCGCAAGAAGTACGGCCAGCGTGGCGCCCGCGCCCGCTTCCAGTTCTCGAAGCGCTGATTTCATGGGCATTTCCAATCGTGCGTAACCGAAGGACAGGGGTCTACCGGCTCCTGTCCTTTCTATTTCAAGAGGTAAGTCCAGCGGCCGGGCCGAGGCCGCAGTTGCACGTTCGCCCCCGCGGACGCAGTTTGTACTCGGTGGTCAGAAGCGTTTCTTAAATTCGTTCCGAGAAAAGGAGGATCCGTTGGCAGTCTCAATTACGATGAAAGAGCTTTTGGAAGCTGGCGTGCACTTCGGTCATCAGACCAAGCGCTGGAATCCGAAGATGAAGAAGTACATCTTCGGCAAGCGCAATGGGATCTACATCATTGACCTGCAGAAAACGCTCAAGCTCTTCAAGGAAGCTTCCGCCTTTGTCACAGAGCTCGCTGCCCAGGGCAAGCGAGTGTTGTTCGTCGGCACCAAGCGCCAGGCCCAGGATGCGATCGTCGAAGAGGCGAACCGCTGCGGGATGTTCTACGTGAACAGCCGCTGGCTCGGCGGAACCCTGACCAATTTCATGACCGTCAGAAAATCGATCGAGCGTCTCAAGGAGCTCGAGTCGGCCCTGAATGATCCTGAAAAGGAAATGTCGAAAAAGGAGCGCGCCGCCTACGACCGCGAGCGCGAAAAGCTCCAGAAGAATCTCATCGGAATCCGTGAGATGGAAGGTCTGCCCGACGCTCTCTTCGTGATCGACCCGAAGAAAGAGCACATCGCGGTTCAGGAGGCCCGGAAACTCGGCATCCCCGTCGTCGGCATCGTCGACACGAACTGCGACCCGGACGACATCGAATACGTGATTCCAGGCAACGACGACGCGATTCGCGCCATCCGGCTCTTCACCTCGAAGATCGCCGACTCGGTCCTCGAGGGCTACTCCGTGGCCGAGGAACAGTACATGGCCGCGGAAGGAAAGGAAGAGGACGCTGAACCCGTGGCGGTCATGGCTCCGGAAAGCGCCGAGCTTCCCGTTCCCAGCGCGCCGTAATCCTCTCGAAATCAGATCGGGCGCGCTTCCTTCCGGGGAAGCGCGCCTGCAGCACCCAACCCGAGGCGCGACGCCCCGTTTTTCTCCGGCGCCGTCCCCCAAAAATCAGAGTGGAGAGTTTCGAACATGGCAGAGATCACTGCAGCTCAGGTCAAAGAGCTCCGGGAAAAGACCGGCGCCGGCATGATGGATTGCAAGAAGGCCCTCACCGAGGCGAACGGCGACTTCGATGAGGCGGTGAAGGTCCTTCGCAAGAAGGGTCTCGCCGCAGCCGGGAAGAAAGCCGGACGAGTCACCTCGGAAGGTCTCGCCTGGGCCGGTGTCATCGACGGGAACGGCGTCGCCCTCGAGGTCAACTCCGAGACGGACTTCGTGGCCCAGAACGCCGACTTCCGTTCCTTCGTCGAGCAGATCGCCAAAGTCGTCTCCAAGTCCTCGGCCTCGGATGTCGACGGGCTGGTCGACGAAAAGTGGCCCGGCGACTCCGAGGGGCGCAACCTCGCGCAGATCATCGCCGAGAAGATCGGAACCATCGGGGAGAATCTCTCGGTTCGCCGCTTCGTCCGTTACGAGGGAAGCGCGAGCTCGGCGTTCGGAACGTACATCCACGCCAATGGAAAGATCGCCGTCCTGGTCGAGTTGGATGCCTCGAACAAGGGGGAGGAGATCCAAGGCCTGGCCAAGGACATTGCCATGCACGTCGCGGCTGCCGAGCCCCGCTTCCTCTCTCGCGATGAAGTCACGCAGTCCGACCTCGACACCGAGCGGGAGATCGCCAGGGATCAGGCTCTCAAATCCGGTAAGCCCGAGGCTGTCGTCGAGAAGATCGTCTCCGGCAAGATGGAGAAGTTCTATGGCGAGGCTGTCCTCCTGGAGCAGCCGTACATCCGCGAGGAGAAGACTTCGATCCGTCAGCTGCTCGAGCAGCGCGGAAAGGCCGCTGGCGCAACCGCTACGCTGAAGCGCTTCAGCCGTTTCAAAGTCGGCGAGGGCCTTCAGAAGCGCGAAGATGACTTCGCCGCGGAAGTCAAAGCTCAGGCCGGTCTCTGATCCCGCTCGCGCGGGGCAGCGCCAGTAGCGAGATTCTCCGGCGGAGGACGAGGCGCTCGTCTTCACCTTTTTTTGACCTGCCGGACTCTGGCCACCGCGCCTGGAATCGCCAGATCCGTGTGGTATATAGAGGCGCCTCGGAACCGCGATGAACGACAGTGAACCGACGTACAAACGCATCCTTCTGAAGCTCTCCGGAGAGGCTCTCATGGGAGAGCGGAAGTTCGGGATCGACCCCGATACCCTGAACGGGATCGCCGACGAGATCCAGATCGTCCACCAGCTGGGCGTCCAGATCGCCATCGTCATCGGCGGGGGAAACATCTTCCGGGGCATCAACGCCGCGGGGCAGGGGATCGAGCGGGTGGTCGGGGATCACATGGGAATGCTGGCGACGGTGATCAACTCACTGGCGCTGCAGGCGGCCTTGGAGCGCCGCGGGATCTCGACCCGGGTCGTCACCGCGCTGACCATGTCCGAGGTGGCCGAGCCGTTCATCCGCCGCCGGGCCATCCGGCACCTCGAGAAAGGGCGCGTAGTGATCTGCGCCGGCGGCACGGGCAATCCGTTCTTCACGACCGACTCCGCGGCTGCGCTTCGCGCCAATGAGCTCGCCTGCGAGATCATTTTCAAGGCCACCAAAGTCGACGGGATCTACACCGCGGATCCGAAGATCGATCCGACGGCTACGAAGCTTCCCCATCTGACCTACCAGCGGGTGCTTCAGGACCGGCTGCAGGTCATGGACGCCGCGGCGATCGATCTCGCGCGCGGAAACTCGATTCCCATCTGCGTGCTCTCGATCCGCGAGCCTGGGAGCATTCGGCGCGCGGTGATGGGCGAGGAAGTCGGATCTCTCGTGTCCGACCGCGCCGAGACTTTATCGATCAAGGAGTCGTGATGGAGACAAAGGATGTGATGAAAGACGTCGATCGGCGCATGCACGGCGCGATCGAGACGCTCCATTCGGAATTCAAGCAGCTGCGTACCGGCCGCGCTTCGCTGGCCATGCTCGACGGAGTGGTCGTCTCCTATTACGGCAACGACACGCCGCTGAACCAGGTCGCTTCGCTGAGCATCCCCGAGCCTTCCATGATCGTGGCGCAGCCGTGGGACAAGTCGATGATCGCGCCGATCGAGAAGGCAATCCGTTCCGCGGATCTCGGGCTGAATCCCGCGAGCGACGGAAAGGTGGTTCGCATCCCCGTGCCCCCCCTGACCGAAGAGCGGCGGAAAGAGCTGGTGAAAAAAGCGCATCAGATGACCGAGGAAGTGCGGACGGCCATCCGTCAGGTCCGCCGCGACGGCAACGAAAAGGTCAAGAAGATGCAGAAGGATCATCAGATTTCCGAGGATGACGAGAAGCGCGCTCTCGATGAGATCCAGAAGCTGACGGATCGGTTCACGGAGCAGGCCGGCGAGATTCTTTCCCATAAAGAAAAAGAGATCATGGAAGTCTGAACCGCCGGCGGAGCCAGTCCCCGGACTCAGCCCCAGGCCGGAGACAGGCGCGCCGGTTCCCTCTCGTTCGTCTCGAGTCATGAGCTCCGACCCTTCCAGTTTCCGATGCGACGTCATTCTGCCCGCCGGCGGAAGTGGGAAGCGTTTCGGCGGGAACCTCCCCAAACAGTTCGCGGACATCGGCGGGCGCGCCATGATCGAATGGACGGTTGAGCGGCTCGTCGCCGACGCTCGAGTCGAACGAATCGTCGTGGCTGTTGGCGAGGCCCATCGGTCGAGAATGATCTCTCTGATCTCGAAGAACCGATGGAGCCGGATCGAGCTCGCCGAGGGCGGCACGAACCGGCAGGAGTCGGTATGGAACGCGCTGCAGCTCACCAGCGGGGTCTGGGTCGCCGTGCATGACGCCGTCCGGCCCAATCTGACGGAAGCGCTTCTTTCCCGTATTTTCGCGGCGGCCGAAGCCCACGGCGCCGCTGTCCCTTGCCTTTCTCTCACGGAGACCGTCCATGAGGTCGAGGACGGGCGCGTGGTCAGATCTCCCTCCCGCGAATCTCTTCGCGCCGCGCAGACTCCGCAATGCTTCCGGCGCGCGGATCTCGTGAACGCTCTGGGATCCGCGATGCGATCCGGGCAGATCGGAACCGACGAGGCGGCGATCGTCGCGTCGTCCGGGTATCCAGTAGCGGTCGTGGGAGGCGATCCGCTCAACTTCAAGGTGACCTTCCCGGAGGATTTCGACAGAATGGCGACATTGCTGAACAGGACCATTCGATGAGCTTTCGCATCGGCCAGGGAATCGACGTTCACGGTTACGACGACTCCCGCCCCCTGATCCTGGGCGGCGTTCGAATCGCAGATCGAGGCGGTCTCGCCGGGCACTCCGACGCGGACGCTGTGCTTCACGCGATTACAGATGCGCTTCTGGGCGCGAGTGCCGCCGGAGATATCGGGTCGTACTTTCCATCCGATGATCCCCGCTGGAAGGACGCGAGCTCGGATCAGTTCGTTCGGGAAGCATTGGGGATCACCAGAGGAAAGGGATTTCAGATCGGGAACCTCGACGTCACGATCATTGCGCAGAAGCCTCGCCTCGCTCCCTGGCGCGATCAGATACGGAAGTCGGTCGCTGCGCTTATCGAAGTCGATTCGGAGCTGGTCAGCATCAAGGCCACCACCACGGACCATCTCGGTTTCATCGGACGCGAAGAAGGAATTGCGGCTCTCGCGATCGTTCTTCTTCGCCCGAAGGCTGAGTCCCCGGAGAATTCTTGACCCACCCACGTCCCGTACGCGTTCGCTTCGCCCCTTCGCCGACCGGCCATCTTCACGTCGGAGGAGCGCGCACCGCGATCTTCAACTGGCTCTTCGCGAAGAGTCACGACGGCTCCTTCATCCTGCGGATCGAAGACACGGATCAGCAGCGGTCGACCCGGGAGTCGGAGGCCATGGTCCTCGACGATCTCCGGTGGCTCGACCTTCACTGGGACGAAGGGCCGGAGGCCGGGGGCATTCATGGGCCCTATCGCCAATCCGAGCGGATGGAAATCTACGGCGGCATGGCTCGCGAGCTTCTCCAGTCGGGACGCGCGTACCACTGCTTCTGCGACGAGGAGATGCTCGAGCGAAAAAGGAAGGAGTCGGAGGAAGCCAAGCAGCCTCCGCACTACGACCTCACCTGCTGGAAGCTCGGCCCCGAGGAACGACGCCAGAAAGCCGAAGCGGGAGACAAGTCAGTCGTCCGGTTCCACGTTCCGAAAGAGGCCGGCGCATCATTCGATGGCGATGTCCATATCGACGACCTGATCCGCGGAGAGATCGTCTGGAAAAAAGAGTCCCTCGGCGACTTCATTCTGCTGCGCTCGGACGGGATGCCCACGTACAACTTCTCGGTCGTGGTCGACGACCACCTCATGGAGATCAGCCACGTAATCCGCGCGGAAGAGCATCTGACGAACACGCATCGCCAGGTCCTGATCTATCGAGCGATGAACTGGCCCGTTCCCGAGTTTGCGCACGTCTCGCTCATCCTCGGAGAAGACCGCACGAAGCTCTCCAAGCGGCACGGCGCGACCTCCGTATCGCAATACGCCGAGGATGGATTTCTGCCGGCAGCGATGCTCAACTATCTCGCCCTGCTCGGTTGGTCACCGCCCGATGGAAAGGAGATTTTCACCGCAACGGAAGCCATCGCTCATTTCTCACTGGACCGCGTGAACGCCGCTCCGGCCGTCTTCGATGCGCAGAAGCTGCTCTGGATGAACGGGCAGTATCTCCGGCAGATGCCATCCTCGACCCTGCGACGTCAGATTTCCCGTGAGCTGGAAATGGCCGATCTCGTCACGGGGGGCGGCGCCGCCGCGGAGGAATGGCTCGATGAGGCGGTCGATCTCGTTCAGAAGGGCGCTGACAAGATGAGCCAGCTGAGGCCCGCTCTGATGTTTCTTTTTCACTTCGATGCGGCTGCTGCCGTCACGGACCCGGAGATTTCCCCTCTGATCGCGGATTCCGACACACGAATCGTGATCGACGCCCTCCACCGCGACCTCAGCGAGCGGGGGGGGCCGGTTACCGCGGAGGAATACCAGGCACTGGCGGAACGGGTGAAAATCGCGAGCGGCGCGCAGGGGAAGAAGCTGTTCATGCCGATCCGCGTGGCCGTCACCGGCTCGCTTCACGGTCCGGAGCTGGCCCGGACATTTCCCCTGCTGGAGAAGGGAAGCCGCACTCCCGGAATCGCGCGGGTGCTCTCTCCGCTGGAGCGCGTCGAGGCTTTCCGCGCGGCTCTCGGCTGAAATGTACGAACTGCTGAAGCGGGCTCTCTTCCGGCTCGACGCGGAGACCGCGCACGAGCTCGCGATCTGGCAACTCGAACGGCTTCAGGCCAATCCCGCGCTCGTGGGGCTGGCGAGTTTATGTTGGCCATCCCCATCCGTGGCGCCCTATCGCGCCTGGGGAATGGAATTTCCGAATCGCCTCGGCCTCGCCGGCGGATTCGACAAGAACGCCAGAGTGGTGGAAGCTCTCGAGGTCCTGGGATTCGGGTTCATCGAGGTCGGGACGGTGACGCGGTATCCACAGCCGGGCAATCCTCGCCCCCGCATCTTCCGCTACCCGCTTCAGAAAGCCCTCGTGAACCGGCTCGGCTTCAACAACGACGGAGCGGATGCGATCCGGGGCCGCCTGCGCGCGCTCGTGGAACGTCGTGGAACGGGTCGGAAACATTCGGCTCTCTTCGTGAACATCGGAAAGAATCGCGATGTCCCCGAAGCGGATGCCCGCGCGTCCTACGCCGCTTGCTTTCAGCGGGTCGCTCCTTATGCTGACGCCATCGTGGTCAATGTCTCCTCGCCCAACACTCCCGGCCTCCGGAACCTCCAGCGGCCGTCGGCTCTCGCTGAGATTCTCGAGAGTCTGCGCGAACTTCGGGAGCATGTCGTTTTCGAAACTGACGGCGACCATCCAATTTTTGTAAAGCTCTCCCCCGACCTCGACCGGGAGGAACTGGCGGCGACGGCCGCGGTTTGCGTCACGCTCGCCGACGGCATCATCGCTACGAATACGACGATGGATCATTCGACGCTTCCGGGCAGCGAGGGCGGCGGCCTCTCCGGAGCGCCGCTTTTTGCCCGAGCGACTGAGGTCCTGATTCTGCTGCGGAATCTCGTCGGCCGCTCCTATCCCCTGCTCGGGGTCGGCGGCATCATGGATGGGGACTCGGCAAGGGCGAAACTCTCGGCCGGCGCCGATCTGATCCAGGTCTATACGGGATTCGTTTACGGCGGTCCCGCCTTCCCCTCGCGAATCGTGAAAGAGATCCAATGATCGTCTATGGAGCAAATCCGGTTCTGGAAGCCTTGCGGGCAAACCCGGGTCGCGTCCGGTTCGTCGCGATCGCCAGGGAAGAGAGCGGCCGTCACCAGAAGATCGCCGTTGCGGCGAGGGAGGAAGGGATTCCGGTGCGAGTCCTCCCTCTTCAGGAGATCGGGCGGCTGGCGAAGAACGGAGTCCATAACGGGGTCGCGGCGGAGGTCGCCGCTGGCGAGCTCGTCGATTTCGAAGAGCGTGTCTCCGTGGTCGAGCTCGTCTTCGTTCTCGACGGAGTGACGGATCCGCAGAACCTCGGAGCGATTCTGCGCGCGGCGGACGTCTTTGGCATCCAGCTGGTGGTTTTGCCGGAGCACGCCAGCGCGCGGTTGACGCCGGCCGCCGTGAAAGCCTCGGCCGGGGCCTCGGAATGGGTGGCGGTGGCCCAGGTGACCAATCTTTCGCGGGCGATCGAGCGGCTCAAGAAGGAGGGGTTCTGGATCTGGGCCGCAGTGGCCGGAGGGGAGCCTGTGGCCGGGATCGACCTTCGAGGGAAGATCGCCATCGTCCTCGGGAGCGAGGGGAAGGGGATCCGGCGGAACGTCCTGGAGCATTGCGACGGACGGATTTCGATCCCGATGCGGGGCCATGTCGATTCACTGAACGTAGCGGCCGCCGCAGCGGTGTTCGGCTACGAGATCGAAAGGCAGCGTCGCGCCGGAGGGAGTGAGCGGTAGGGGAAGGGGGAGCGCGGGAGGTCGAGCGGGGCCTCTTTTCGAGGGCTTTTCATCGGAATAGCCGTAGCTTGCCCTCGGTTTGGCGTTTTGCTATAAGGCTCAGTCCCTTGGGTCGGGCAGACGGTCTTCGTCCGTCTGCTCGTTTTCTTTGAAAAGCTGGAATCCGGGCTGGCATAGCTCAGTTGGTAGAGCAGCTGATTTGTAATCAGCAGGTCGCGGGTTCGAGTCCCGTCGCCAGCTCCAGGCCGTCCCGCACGGATCGGGGACGGAAATCTCGATCAGACAGTCCGTTATGGAGGCGTGCCCGAGTGGCTAAAGGGGGCAGACTGTAAATCTGTTGGCCGACGGCCTACGGTGGTTCGAATCCATCCGCCTCCACCAATTTTTCAAAGTGCAGCTGCTGATCGGCGGCCGCTTTTCGACGGAAACACGAAGAGCGGCCGGCGGCCGGGAGAGGATGTCGAGACGGTCGGGCGGGAGTAACTCAGTGGTAGAGTCACAGCCTTCCAAGCTGTTGGTCGCGGGTTCGATCCCCGTCTCCCGCTCCATTCGAAATTTCGATGGGAGTCAGGCAGGGCAGGCTGGCGCGGAATCGTCCGGCTTGCCGGGCCATTTCAACTTCAACAGTTCAATCACCAGTCGAAATCGCGCCCTCGTAGCTCAGGGGTAGAGCACGTCCTTGGTAAGGACGGGGTCACGAGTTCAAATCTCGTCGAGGGCTCCAGATCGGAAACGAGGTTCCGTCTTCCGGGCCCGGCTCATGAGGCCGGGCGCGGAAAGCGGAACACGCAGCAGGAGAGATCGTCATGGCAGCAGTCAGAGAAATCATCACCATGCAGTGCACCGAGTGCAAACGTCGGAATTATTCGACGACCAAGAACCGCAAGACCTCGACCGAGAAGCTGGAGCTCAAAAAGTTCTGCCGCTTCGATCGCCGGCACACGGTTCATCGCGAAGCGAAGTAGGCCAAGAAGGCCCGTTTTCATACAGGCCAGTAGCTCGAACTGGTAGAGCAGCGGTCTCCAAAACCGCGGGTTGGGGGTTCGAATCCCTCCTGGCCTGCCAACGTTTCAATTAAAAGCCGCCCGGGTCGAGCGGGCCGGGATGGCAATCGGAGTCGAGATGAAGTTCGATCCCAGGGATTTGTGGCAGCGGACACGCGATTACATTCGCGAGGTCAGCTCGGAGATGAAGAAGGTGACCTGGCCCTCGCGCCCCGAGGTGGTCGGAACCACTGGTGTGGTCGTGGGGACGGTCATTTTCTTCGGGTTGTATCTGTGGCTCTGCGACCTCGTTTTCTTCCGCGCCGTCGATTTCGTATTCAAGCAGTTCGGAGCGCGTGTCTGAGTCATGAACGAAACCAAAACGAGACAGTGGTACATCGTCCACACCTACTCGGGGTTCGAGGAGCGGGTCAAGGAGAATCTCCAGCAGCGGATTGACGCGCTGGCGATGCGGGAGAAGTTCGGCGAGGTCCGCATCCCCACCGAGACTCTGGTGGAGATGAAGGGCGGCAAGAAGCGCGAAGTTCAGCGGAAGTTCTTCCCGGGCTACATCCTGGTCGAGATGGAGATGAACGACGAGGCGTGGCACCTGGTCAAGAACACGCCGAAGGTCACTGGATTCGTTGGAGCGGGCAAGAAGCCGACGCCCCTGACCCAGGAAGAAGTCGATTCGATTCTCAACCAGGTCGTTTCCACCAAGGAAAAGCCGAAGCCGAAGCACGTATACGAGCATGGAGAGCACGTTCGGATCACGGATGGCCCCTTCACGAATTTCACCGGCGTGGTCGAGGACGTGAATCTCGACCGGAACACGCTGAAAGTCATGGTCACGATCTTCGGCCGGTCGACGCCGGTCGAGCTGGATTTTCTGCAGGTCACCCGTTATGACGCGGCCGAGGAACAGGCGGGAGCCCCGAAGCGATAGGGATCGCCGGTCGAAGTGTTGAATGAAGTGGTCATTGAGAAACGAATTGCGGAATCATTTAACATTTCGAATTTAGGTACGAAATTTCTAAAGGGTTAATCATGGCTAAAAAGATCACTGGATTCATCAAGCTTCAGATCCCGGCCGGCCAGGCCACGCCCGCCCCTCCGGTCGGTCCCGCGCTCGGCCAGCACGGGGTCAACATCATGGAGTTCTGCAAAGCCTTCAATGCGCGGACTCAGAAAGACCAGGGGCTGATCATCCCGGTGGTGATCACGGTCTTCTCCGATCGCTCGTTCACCTTCATCACCAAGACCCCACCGGCGGCGATCCTGCTGCTTCGCGCGGCGGGTGTCCAGAAGGGCTCAGGCGTCCCGAACCGGCAGAAGATCGGATCGGTCAAGCGCGCGCAGGTCGAAGAGATCGCCAAGACCAAGATGCCGGATCTGAACGCGGCGTCGCTCGAGTCGGCCATTCGCACGGTCGAAGGGACGGCGCGCTCCATGGGACTCGAAATCGAAGGATGACTGGACTCGTTCCAGTCTGAATGTGGCCCCCGGCACCGCCGGGACAATCGAACCGAAGCGTAGGAGATGAGGGCGACCTCATCGCTCGGACTACGGAGGTGTAATGGCAAAACACGGAAAGAAGTACCGTGCGGCAGCCGAACGCGTCGAGAGCCGTCCTTACTCGCTCGATGAGGCACTCGGTCTCCTCAAGGAGATCGCGTACGCCAAATTCGACGAGACGGTCGAGCTCGCGCTGTTGCTCGGCGTCAATCCGAAACATGCGGACCAGATGGTGCGCGGAACCACGGTCCTTCCTCATGGAACCGGCCAGACCAAGCGCGTGCTCGTGATCGCTTCGGGCGACAAGGTGCGCGAGGCTCAGGAGGCGGGAGCCGAGTTCGCGGGTGGCGATGATCTGGTCGAGCGGATCCAGGGTGGCTGGACCGACTTCGACGCGGTGATCGCGACCCCGGACATGATGAAGTCGGTCGGACGGCTCGGAAAGGTCCTCGGTCCCCGCGGACTGATGCCGAATCCGAAGACCGGAACGGTGACGTTCGACGTGGTCAAAGCGATTCAGGAGATCAAGGCCGGCAAGGTGGAGTTTCGCGTCGACAAGACCGCGATCATCCACGTTCCGGTCGGGAAGGTCTCCTTCTCGCGCGAGCATCTGGTCGAGAACACGGACGCCATGATCGCCGCGGTGCGGAAGGCCAAGCCGGCCGCTGCCAAGGGGCGCTTCATGCAGTCCATCTACATTTCTTCGTCGATGAGTCCTTCGATCCTGATCGATCCGGCCGTCGCCGAGACGAAAGTCGAGTAGGGGGGACGATGAACCGAGACGAGAAAAACCAGGTCGTCGAAACCCTGTCCCGCGAGATCGGTCAGGCCAGCAACGCATTCCTGATCGAGTTCAAGGGCATCACGGTCCCTCAGGTCACCGAGCTGCGCAGGCAGGTCCGTGAGTCGGGATCCAACTACGTCGTCGTGAAGAACACCCTGGCCCTGATCGCGCTCAAGGACTCGCCGATGATCGAGCTCCGCGAGAAGTTCACGGGCGAGACCGCCGTCGCTTACACCAGCGGCGACGTCGTCGCCCTGGCCAAGGCTCTCACGAAATTCGCCAAAGACGTTCCGGCGATGACGTTCAAGGGAGGACTGCTGGACGGGAAAGTGATCGCGGCCGAACAGGTCGACGTGATCGCCAACCTTCCGAGCCGCGAAGAGCTGGTCTCCAGGCTCCTGTTCCTCCTTCAGAGCCCGATTCAGGGACTGGTCACCGTGCTGCAGGCGAACATCCGCAACTTCGCGGTCGTTCTGGATCAGATCGCAAAGCAGAAATCTCCCGAGGCGGGTCAGGCAACCACCGAATGATCGAGGCGCGGTTCGCCGCGTCGTGAACTCAAAAAACAAAATCAGATCGAAGAGACAACGAGAAATTGGAGGTTACAACATGGCTATGAATACTGAAGAATTCGTCAAAGCGGTCGAGACCATGACGGTCCTCGACCTTTCGAACCTGGTCAAGGCGCTCGAGGAGCGCTTCGGTGTTTCGGCCGCCGCGGCCGCCATGCCGATGATGGTCGCCGGCGGAGGCGCCGCAGCCGCGGCTGCCCCCGAGGAAGAGCAGACCGAGTTCACCGTCGTCCTGCAGGAAGCCGGCGACAAGAAGATCAACGTGATCAAGGCCGTCCGCGAGGTCACCAGCCTCGGCCTGAAGGAAGCCAAGGATCTGGTCGAGGGCGCCCCCGGGACGATCAAGGAAGCCGTGTCCAAGGACGAGGCCGCGAAGATCAAGAAGATCTTCGAAGAGGCCGGCGCCAAGGTCGAAATCAAGTAACGAATGCGGTTCCCGGTGGCCGGTTCCGGCCGGCCACCGAATTTCCCTCCGGGAATGGTGAGCGCGCAGCAACGCTTGGAGAGGATTCCGGCGTTCGCTTCGCGGTCCTGATTTCCGGACCGAAGTCCGGGCGACGTTCGAACAAGTTCAGGAGCCGGGAGAGGGGGGGAGCGGTCCCTCTCCATACGACTCCGCCATGTCCCGCGAACCTCCGTGCCGCGCCTGCCTGCGGCCGACCTCGCAAACACCCTTCCTGAAGGAGCAAACGGCCTATGAACGCTTTGCCGAAACAGGAGCCGGTTCGCCACGACTTTTCGAAGATCAGGAGCTACATGGCTCTGCCCAACCTGATCGACGTCCAGCGGAAGTCGTACGAGCGGTTCCTGCAGATGAATCTCCTCCCCGAGGAACGCGAAGACGGGGGATTGCAGTCGGTCTTCACCAGCGTGTTTCCCTTCTCGGATTTCCGCGAGACCTGTTCGCTGGATTTCGTCAAATACTCCATCGGAAACTGGGAGTGCAAATGCGGCCAGCTCAAGGGGCTGGAGCATCTCCGGATGACCTGCGCCAACTGCGGCGCCAAGATCATCACCGATCATCCTCACGAGGAGACGGTCAACTGCAAGCGCTGCGGCGTGATCAACAAGAATCGCGTCGAGATCTGCGACGTCTGCGGCAACCCCGTCGACCTGCAGATGAAGTACTCCGTGGAGGAGTGCCAGGAGCGCGGTATGACCTACAGCGTTCCGCTCAAGGTCACCTTCCGGCTCTTCGTCTACGACAAGGATCCCGAGACCGGCGTGAAGCACATGCGGGACGCGAAGGAAGAAGAAGTCTTCTTCGGCGACATCCCGCTGATGACCGACAACGGAACATTCATCATCAACGGCACCGAGCGCGTCATCGTTTCGCAGCTACACCGCAGTCCCGGAGTCTTCTTCACCCGTGAGGCGGCTCATACCTTCCTCGCCAAGATCATTCCGTACCGCGGCTCATGGGTGGAGTTCGAGTACGACCAGAAGAACCTGCTGTATGTCCGCATCGACCGCAAGCGGAAATTCCTCGGTTCGGTCTTCCTCCGGGCCCTCGGGCTGACCACCGACGAAGAGATCCTTCGTCAGTTCTACACCCCGATCAAGGTGCGCGTCCCGAAGACCGGCGACAACGTCGAGCTCTCGTTCGACCGCCGCGTCCTCGATCAGGAAGAGGCCAAGGAGAAGCATTCACTCCGCGGGCGCCGCGAGATCCGGCCGATCTTCGCCGGCATCAAGCTCGACAAGAAGATGGCCGACGCTCTGGTCAAGAACAATGAATTTTCGTCCAAGGTCGGCTTCGATCAGCTCGAAAAGGCAACCTTCCTCGGGGATATCGTCGACATGAACACCGGCGAGGTCCTGTTCGAGGCGGGCGACCCCGTCTCCGCGGACTGGGTGGAAGTGTTCCGCGAGCATGGGATCGAGTCGACCGACGTGATCTTCCCGGAGTGGGACCTGGTCAGCGACATCCTGGTGAACACGGTCCGGAAGGACACGGCCAAGTCATTCGAGGCCGCGATCATCGAGATCTACCGCCGCATGCGTCCCGGCGATCCTCCGACGCTGGAGTCGGCCAAGGCGCTGTTCGAAGGGATGTTCTTCGACGCACGCAAGTACGACTTCTCCCGAGTGGGGCGGTTCAAGTTCAACATCAAGCTCGACCTGGACACGCCGGTCACGCAGAAGACGATGACTGCCGACGACTTCTTCGTCGTCATCAACTACCTCCTCCGTCTCCGCAAGGACGTCGGTCGGGTCGACGACATCGACAACCTCGGCAACCGCCGCGTCCGGGCCGTGGGCGAGCTCCTCGAGAATCAGTTCCGGATCGGACTGGTCAGGATGGAGCGCGCGATCAAGGAGAAGATGTCGGTACATCAGGACATCGACTCCGCGATGCCTCACGATCTGATCAACTCCAAGCCGGTCATCGCGGCGATCAAGGAGTTCTTCGGTTCGTCTCAGCTCTCGCAGTTCATGGACCAGACCAATCCGCTCTCCGAGGTCACGCACAAACGGCGGCTCTCGGCGCTCGGACCAGGCGGTCTCTCGCGCGAGCGCGCCGGGTTCGAAGTTCGCGACGTTCATCCGACCCATTACGGCCGGATCTGCCCGATCGAGACGCCGGAAGGGCCGAACATCGGCCTGATCTCCTCGCTGGCCTGCTACGCGCGGATCAACGAGTACGGCTTCATCGAATCTCCCTACAAGAAGGTGGAAGACGGTCGCGTTCTCGATCACTACCGGACTCTCAAGGCCGGCGACACGCCGTTCGAGCTCGGTCAGATCGTCGAGAAGCGGGATCTCCAGAAGGAGAACAACCGCATTGCGAAATTGAATGCCGACGCGAGCAGCGCGAAGAAGCGCTTCCAGCTGGCCGAGGTCGAGCCTTACGCCTTCTATCTGTCTGCCTGGGACGAAGAGCGCTACACGATTGCTCAGGCCAACGCGATCACGGACGAGGAAGGAAACCTCGTTCACGACAGGGTCATCGCCCGGCAGGCCGGAGACTTCGTCTCCATCGAGCGGGAAAAGGTCGATTACATCGACGTCTCTCCGAAGCAGCTCGTCTCGGTGGCGGCCTCCCTCGTTCCGTTCCTCGAGAACGACGACGCGAACCGCGCCCTGATGGGCGCGAACATGCAGCGGCAGTCCGTCCCGCTCCTCCGCACCGAGTCTCCTCTGGTCGGTACGGGAATGGAGAACATCGTCGCGCGCGACTCCGGCGCGGTGGTGCTCTGCAAGCGCGGCGGCGTGGTCGATCTGGTCGACTCGAACCGGATCATCGTCCGGGTCGAGGCTGAGGACGTCGATACCGGCGAAACGAAGGAGTTCGGCGCCGACATCTACTCTCTGATCAAGTTCAAGCGCTCCAACCAGAACACCTGCATCACGCAGAAACCGATCGTGCGCGAGGGGCAGCGGGTCCGCAAAGGACAGGTCCTCGCGGACGGGCCCTGCACCGAGGCGGGCGAGCTGGCCCTTGGACGCAACATCCTGGTGGCCTTCATGCCGTGGCGGGGTCACAACTTCGAAGACGCCATTCTCGTTTCCGAGAAGCTCGTCAAAGAGGACTACTACACTTCGATTCACATCGAGGAGTTCGAGATCGAGGCCCGCGACACCAAGCTCGGTCCCGAAGAGATCACCCGCGACATCCCGAACGTCTCCGAGTCCGCTCTCCGCGACCTCGACGAGTCCGGGATCATCCGCATCGGAGCGACGGTCAAGCAAGGAGACATCCTCGTCGGCAAGGTCACTCCGAAGGGCGAGACGCAGCTCACTCCCGAAGAGAAACTGCTTCGGGCGATCTTCGGCGAAAAGGCCGGCGATGTCCGGGACGCGTCGCTCAAGACGCCTCCGGGAATCGAAGGGACGATCGTCGACGTGAAGATCTTCTCGCGCAAGGGCGTGGAAAAGGATCTGCGCGCCAAATCGATCGAGGAAACCGAGATCGACCGGATGAACCGGAACATTCAGGACGAGATCCGGATCATCAATGAGACCCGCAACAAGAAGATCGCGGACCTTCTCACCGATAAGCCGATGGGACGGGACGTGGTGGACTTCCGGTCGGGCGAGACGCTGGTGGCGAAGGGTCAGCCGGTCGGCCGCGAGGTCATCGGCCGTCTGAGCCGGCGCGAGCTGCTCGCTCTTCCGGTGGACGAAGACAGCCGCGAGTCGGTCAGGATTCTGATCGAGCGCGCCGAGAACCGGATCAAGGTTCTGGAGCAGAAGGCCGAAGAGCGGCGCGAAGATCTGCAGAAGGGCGACGAGCTCGCCCCCGGCGTGATCAAGCTGGTCAAGGTGTACGTGGCCATGAAGCGCAAGCTGTCGGTGGGCGACAAGATGGCCGGGCGCCACGGAAACAAGGGCGTCATCTCGAAGATCCTCCCGGAGGAGGACATGCCGTATCTGCCGGACGGAACTCCGGTGGAGATCGTGCTGAATCCTCTCGGCGTTCCATCCCGTATGAACGTGGGTCAGATTCTGGAGACCCATCTCGGGTGGGCAGCGAGGGTTCTGGGACTCTTCTTCTCGACCCCCGTCTTCGACGGAGCGATGGAGGAGGAGATCCGGGCGCAGCTGAAAGCGGCCAATCTCCCGGATGGCGGGAAGACCACGTTGCACGATGGAGTCACCGGCGAAGCGTTCGAGCAGAAGGTCGCCGTCGGCTACATCTACATGCTCAAGCTCTCGCACCTGGTCGACGACAAAATTCACGCGCGCTCGATCGGGCCGTACTCACTCATTACGCAGCAGCCCCTGGGCGGTAAGGCCCAGTTCGGCGGCCAGCGGTTCGGAGAAATGGAAGTCTGGGCGCTCGAAGCATACGGCGCGGCCTACACGCTTCAGGAGCTGCTCACCGTGAAGTCCGACGACGTCGAAGGACGATCGAAGATTTACGAAGCGATCGTCAAGGGTGAGGTTCCGGATGATCCGGGTCTGCCGGAGTCGTTCAACGTCCTCGTCCGCGAGCTGCAGTCCCTCTGTCTCGACGTCGAACTGCTGAAAGTTTAAGGGAGGCGAACCTTGGAAAGCTTCAATGCACTGTTTCAGCCGGCCCGGACACAGGCCGTCAACGACTTCAACGCGATCAAGATCTCTCTCGCCTCTCCGGAGAAGATCCGCTCGTGGTCGTACGGCGAAGTGACCAAGCCTGAAACGATCAATTACCGCACGTTCAAGCCGGAGCGGGACGGACTCTTCTGCGCGAAGATCTTCGGCCCGATCACGGACTGGGAATGTCTCTGCGGAAAATACAAGAGGATGAAGCACCGCGGAGTGATCTGCGACAAGTGCGGCGTCGAAGTGACGCGCTCGAAGGTCCGCCGCGAGCGGATGGGCCATATCGAGCTCGCCTCGCCCGTCTCCCACGTCTGGTTCTTCAAGGGACTTCCGTCGCGGATCGGGCACCTGCTCGACATCTCCTTGAGAGACCTCGAGAGGATTCTCTACTTCGAGTCCTACGTGGTCATCGATCCCGGTGACCTGGACGGGGTGCTCAAGGAGCGCGATCTTCTCACCGAGGAGCAGTACCGCGAGCACCGGTCCCAGCACGGCGACGTCTTCGTCGCGAAGATGGGGGCCGAGGCGATCAAGGAGCTTCTCCGCCGCGTGACGGTCGACGAGCTTTCGGACGAGCTTCGCCTGATCATGAGAACGGAGACCTCGCAGCTGAAGAAGCTGAAGGCCGCCAAGCGTCTCAAGGTCGTCGACGCGTTCCGGAAGTCAGGACATCGTCCCGATTGGATGATTCTCGACGTGATTCCGGTGATTCCGCCGGAGCTGCGGCCACTCGTTCCTCTCGACGGCGGCCGGTTCGCGACCTCGGATCTGAACGATCTGTATCGCCGCGTCATCAACCGCAACAACCGCCTGAAGAAGCTTCTGGAGCTCCGGGCGCCCGACGTGATCGTGCGCAACGAGAAGCGGATGCTTCAGGAGGCGGTCGACGCGCTCTTCGACAACGGCCGTCGCGGCCGCGTTCTCAAGGGGTCGAACAACAGGCCTCTCAAGTCCCTCTCCGACACGCTCAAGGGAAAGCAGGGGCGCTTCCGCCAGAACCTGCTCGGAAAGCGCGTCGACTACTCCGGTCGATCGGTCATCGTGATTGGACCGGAGCTCAAGCTCCATCAGTGCGGACTGCCGAAGAAGATGGCGCTCGAACTGTTCAAGCCGTTCATCTATTCGCGGCTCGACGCCAAGGGCCTGTCGACGACCGTTAAACAGGCGAAGAAGCTCGTTGAAAAGGAGAAGCCCGAAGTCTGGGACATCCTCGACGAGGTGATCCGCGAGCATCCGGTGATGCTGAACCGCGCACCGACGCTGCATCGTCTCGGCATTCAGGCATTTGAACCGGTGCTGGTCGAAGGCAAGGCGATCAAGATTCACCCGCTCGTCTGCACCGCTTTCAACGCCGACTTCGACGGCGACCAGATGGCGGTTCACATTCCGCTGTCGCCGGAAGCGCAAATCGAAGCGGCCGTGTTGATGCTGTCCTCGAATAACATTCTCAGTCCCGCCAGCGGCCAGCCGATCGCGGTGCCGTCGCAGGACATCGTGCTGGGAATTTACTACCTGACGCGCGAGAAGGAAGGCGCGAAGGGCGAAG
>DATLEY010000169.1:0-27477 GCA_035525215.1 Thermoanaerobaculia bacterium
ACCCAGGGGATCACCGGCGGGTTAGAGGGCGTCGGCGCCGGCGTCCCCGGCGGCGTCCTGGGAGGCGTGACCTCACGCCCCGGCGCGCCGCCGCCGCCGGCACTCCCGGCTCCGCCACCAGCTGCAGCCCGCTCGAAGATGCGGATCATGTCGGCGCAGAACTCCGCCCCGATGCCGTCGACCGGCGGCTCCGCGGAGCCGAACGATCAGCCGTACGGCGATGTCTTCTTCGAGTCCGCCGGAGTGAATCCTTTCATCGACACGGAAGACGACGCGCTGTCGACGTTCGGCCTCGACGTCGACACCGGCTCGTACTCCGTGGCCCGACGCTATCTGACCGACGGTCATCTTCCGCCGCCGGCTTCGATTCGCGTCGAAGAATTCCTCAACTCGTTCGACTACGGCGACAGGCCTCCGCAGCGGGGAAACTTCTCGATCAGTGCCGAAGGAGGACCGTGGCCCTACTTGCGCGGACAGCGCTACTACGGGCTGCGCTTCGGGATTCACGGGCGCGAGGTTTCCGTCGCCGCCCGCAAGCCCGCGACCCTGATCTTCACGATCGACACGTCAGGTTCGATGGCGCAGCAGTCACGGCTGGAGACCGTGAAAGACGCCCTGGAGATCCTGGTCGAGCAGCTCGGCAGAAGGGATCGGATCGGCCTGGTCACCTACGGAAGCTCCGCTCGAGTGGTCCTCGAGCCGACCGGCGACCACTCCGCGATCCTCCGCGCCATCGAGCGGCTTCGGCCGGAAGGGTCTACCAATGTGGAAGAAGGGCTTCTCGTCGCCTACGACCTCGCCGGACGCTACTTCCGTGAGGGGGAGATCAACCGGATCATCCTCTGTTCGGACGGCGTCGCGAACGTCGGCGGGACCGGACACGAATCGATTCTGCAGCGCATCGGCGCCGCCGCCCGGCGGGGGATCGAGCTGACGACGGTCGGCTTCGGGATGGGAAATTACAACGACGTCCTGATGGAGCAGCTTGCCAACAAGGGCAACGGGCAGTACGCCTACGTCGACAACCTGCGGGAGGCGCGTCGAATCTTCGAGGAGAATCTCACCAGCACGCTCCAGACGATCGCTCGCGACGCGAAGGTGCAGGTCGAGTTCAATCCTCGCACCGTCGCCAGCTACCGCCTTCTCGGCTACGAGAACCGCGACATCGCCGATCACCGCTTCCGAGACGACCGCGTCGACGCGGGAGAGATCGGAGCGGGACATTCCGTGATCGCGCTCTATGAGATCAAGCTGCAGCCGCGAGTGCGCCCGGGCGACGAGATCGCGACGCTTCACCTTCGCTACAAGGATGTCGACGGCGGCGACCGGGTGATCGAGACGAAAAAGGTCGTGAAGGTCGCGGATCTGGCGGGACGATGGAGCTCCGCGAGCGAGTCGTACCGGCTCGCCTCTCTGGTCGCGACGTTCGCGGAGGTTCTGAAGCGCTCGTACTGGGCGAAGGAAGTGTCTCCCTCCGAGCTGGCGCGGAGAATCGAAACTCTCTCCGAGGAGATGGGGACGGCGAAGGTGAACGAGCTGGGCGATCTGTCCCGCGCCGCGGCTCGCCTCATTCCCTTCGAGGACGAAGAGTAGCCGGCGATCCGCCGACAGAGCGATTCGAGAACGGCGCGCCTCCTTCGGGAGCGCGCCGTTCACCCAGTGGACTGTAACAGTCCACTATGGGACCGGATCGCGGATAATCGAGACCCATGCGAACGAAAGCGCTTCTTTCCTGCACCCTCCTCCTGGCTGCCCATGCATGGGCCGCCGCGCCGGTGGCGATCCCTCCCCTGCACGAGGTCCTCCCTCCCCCGCTCGAATGGAGCGGAACGAGCGAGAAGCTCGTCGTTCCCGCGTCGGATCCCTGGATCACGCCGGCCGAGCGAACAGAGCTTCGGCGCACGCCCGATTACGAAGAGACGGTGGCATGGCTACGCAGGCTGGTGAGCGCTTCGCCCGAGCTCCGAATGGTCTCCCTCGGAAAGAGTCCTCAGGGGCGCGACATCTGGATGGTCATCGCCTCGCGGGAGCGGCACTTCACTCCCTCCGACATTCATCGCAGCGGCAAGCCGGTCGTTCTGGCGCAGGCGGGGATCCACTCCGGAGAGATCGACGGAAAGGATGCCGGGCTGATGCTCCTGCGCGACATGACCGTCCGCGGAACGAAGTCTTCACTTCTCGAGGGAGCCACGCTTCTCTTCGTTCCGATCTTCAACGTCGATGGTCACGAGCGCAGCTCCCCCTGGTCCCGGATCAACCAGCGAGGTCCTGAGATCTCCGGCTGGCGGGTCAACTCCCGGAACCTGAATCTGAATCGCGATTACATGAAGGCGGACACGCCGGAGATGCGTGCGATGATCACGGCCCTCCGCGTCTGGAATCCCGATCTCTACATCGACCTCCACGTCACCGACGGAGCCGATTACCAGTACGACATCACCTGGGGAGCCAACGGCATCCATGGATGGTCTCCGGCGACCGCCGCCTGGCTCGAGCGGACGCTCTCTCCCCGCATTCACTCCGCTCTCGCCGGCGAGGGACACATCCCCGGGCCTCTCGTTTTCGCGGAGGAAAATCTGACCAAGGGAATGATTGGAGGAAACTTCTCGCCTCGCTTCTCAAACGGATACGGGGACGCGCGCCACATTCCGTCGATCATCGTCGAGAATCATTCGCTCAAGCCTTACCGGCAGCGGGTGCTGGGAACTTACGTCCTTCTGGAGAGCGCGCTGAAGACGGTCGCCTCCGAGCGCGCTTCGCTGAAGGCCGCGATCACCGCAGACCGGCAGCGGCGCCCTGCGACGATTGCGCTCTCCTGGGTCGCCGGCCCCGATGACGTCACGGCGATCGACTTTCTCGGAGTCGACTCGCGGGAGCGCCTCTCGCCGATCAGCGGATCGCTGGTGACCGAGTGGCTGGGACGGCCGGTACCGCTCCGGATTCAGTACACGGTTCCGACGCAGGTCGAGCATGCCGTCTCGCGCCCGGCCGCCTACTGGATTCCCCCGGCCTGGGATCAAATCGCAGCGGGCCTCGAGCTCCACGGCGTCCGATTCGAGCGGATCGCCGAGCCCCGCACGCTGGAAGTCGAGGCGTACCGTCTCACCGGAAGCTCCCTCGAACCTCGACCGTTCGAGGGACGCGCCCGCGTCACAGCAGCTGCGGCGCCGGAGAAAAGACGAATGACGCTTCCCGCCAACTCCATTCGCGTTCCGGCCGATCAGCCCCTCGGAACACTCGCCGCTCTCATGCTCGAGCCGCTCTCGCCCGATTCCTATTTCCAGTGGGGATTCATCCTCGAACCGCTCTCGCGCACCGAATACGCCGAGGCGTACGTCATGGAGCCGATGGCGGCCAGGATGCTCGAGGATCCGGAGCTCGCGCGGGAGTTCATGGAAAAGCTTCGCAACGACGCGACGTTCGCCGCGAGTCCTCGGGAACGCCTTCAATGGTTTTACGAGAAGACGCCCTATTTCGACGAGCAGTGGATGCTCTACCCGATCGTCCGGGAGCTCCCCTGAGCTGTTTTCAGACCGCGACTTCGGCGGGGATCTCCGCGTCGCGGCGGAGGGCATCGGCCTTGTCCGTCCGCTCCCAGGAGAAATCCGGCTCGTTCCTGCCGAAATGCCCGTAGGCCGCCGTCTTCCGGAAGATGGGGCGGCGCAGATCGAGGGCCTCGATGATCCCCTTCGGCGTCATTATGAAATGGGCTCTGATCAGATCGACGATCTTCTCTTCGTCGATGCGCCCCGTCCCGAAGGCATCGACCGCAATCGAGACCGGCTCGGCGACGCCGATCGCGTAGGCGAGCTGGACTTCCACCTCGTCGGCGATTCCGGAGGCTACGAGGTTCTTCGCGATGTATCGAGCCATGTAGCAGGCGGAGCGATCGACCTTCGTGGGATCCTTCCCGGAGAAGGCGCCGCCCCCGTGGCGGCCACGGCCGCCATAGGTGTCGACGATGATCTTCCGTCCGGTCAACCCGGTATCCCCCTGAGGTCCGCCGATGACGAAGCGGCCGGTCGGGTTGATGTGGAAGACCGTCTTCTCGTCGATGAGATGCGTGGGGATCACGGGCCGGATCACCGACTCCACGATGGTCTCGCGGAGGTCGGAGTTGGAAACGACCGGCGAATGCTGGGTCGAGATGACGACGGCCGAGATCCGAATCGGCTCCTTGCCGTCGTATTCGACCGTGACCTGAGACTTGCCGTCGGGCCGGAGGAAATCGACTTCATTCGATTTCCGGACATCCGAGAGGCGGCGCGCCAGCTTGTGAGCGAGCGTGATCGGAAGCGGCATCAGCTCTTCGGTCTCGCGGCAGGCGAATCCGAACATCAGACCCTGGTCCCCCGCTCCCCCTGTGTCGACACCCTGGGCGATGTCCGGCGACTGAGGATCGATCGAGGAAATGACCGCGCAGGTCTCGCTGTCGAAGCCGTACTTGGCGCGGGTGTAGCCGATGTCGCGGATCGTGGAACGGACGATCGAGGGGAAATCGACGTAGGTGCCGGTCGTGATCTCCCCCGAGATCATGGCGAGGCCGGTGGTGACGAGGGTCTCGCAGGCGACGCGCCCCTTCGGATCGTCGGCCAGTACCGCGTCGAGGATGGCGTCAGAGATCTGGTCGGCGATCTTGTCGGGATGTCCTTCCGTGACGGATTCGGAAGTGAAAAGGTGGGTGCGCTTACGTGTCATGAAATCTCCTGGGGTTGAGTCGCCGCCATTTTAGGGATTCGACCCCTCGAAAGCCACCTTCACCCCGCGTGTTGTCGTCATGGGGCTGGGCGGCGGGACGCCGCCCGCCACTCTGGGACCGGCGCGAGCCGGCCCCAGCCGGGCCTTCCGTTTGCAACACTGCTCCGCGAATGCTGCAGGCCTCCCACTTCAAGCGTTACGCCCAGCTCGCCCTCCTCTTCACCCGCTACGGCCGCAGGGACTTCAAGCTCGACGTCGCCGATGAATCGATTGAAGCGGCCATGCCCGAGGATGAGAAGGGGCAGGCTCTCGCGCCCGAGATCCAGGAGAGAGCGAAGGCCTTCGCCGAAGAGCTCAAGGCGATGGGCCCGACCTTCGTCAAGTTCGGCCAGGTCCTCTCCACCCGTCCTGACATCGTCCCGGAGCCCTACCTAAAGAGTCTCGAGGCGCTCCAGGACCAGGTAGGGCCGTTCTCATTCGCCGAGGTCGAGGAAATCGTGGAGGAAGAGCTTGGAGCGAAGATCTCCAAGATGTTCTCCGACTTCGAGAGCACCCCGATGGCCACCGCGTCCCTGGGGCAGGTTCACGAGGCCGTTCTCCGCGACGGCCGCGAAGTCGTGATCAAGGTCCAGCGCCCCGGCGTGCGAACCGTGGTCGACGAGGACATGCAGGTATTCAGCGAGATCGCCGAGTTCCTCGACAAGCATTCCTCGGTCGCCCGGAAAATGAACCTCGCCGGAAGCGTGAAGCAGGCGCGCCGCAGCCTCGCCAATGAGCTCAACTACCTCTACGAAGCGCGGAACATCGATACCTTCCGGCGCAATCTCGCCGAGTTTCCGGAGATCTACATCCCGGCCGTCATCCGCGACCTGACCACGAGCCGCGTCCTGACCATGGAGCTGATCCACGGAAAAAAAGTCTCCAGGATCACGCCGCTCGAGACGATCGACCACGACTACGAAGGTCTCGCCGCGGTGATGACGCGCGCCTACCTCAAGCAGATCTGCGTCGACGGAATCTTTCACAGCGACCCCCACCCGGGCAACGTCTTCATTCATGAGGGGCGGATCGTTCTCCTCGACTTCGGGATGGTGGCCCGCGTGGCGGGAGAGTTCCAGGACGAGATCATCAAGCTGCTCCTGGCCGTCACCGAAAACCGGGGCGACGAGGTGGCTGAGATCTGCATGCGGCTCGGCGAGGCCCAGGAGGGATTCGATCGAGACAAGTTCAAGCGCGACACCTCGGCGATGGTCAGCGTCTATCACGATGTCGACTACGGCGAGGCCAATGCCGGAAGGATCGTCTTCCAGGTCATCGGCGTCGCGAACGCGAACGAGCTGCAGGTCCCCGCCGAGATGGTCATGCTCGCGAAGACGCTGCTTCAGCTCGACGGAATCACTCGGAGGCTGAACCCTAACTACGACCCGCAGACGGTCATCCGGGAGTACGCGGAAGAACTGATCACCAAGCGCGTGCGTCAGAAGCTTCAGCCGCGCAACTACTACTCGGCGCTGATGGACCTCAATTCACTGGCCATCGAGCTTCCGCGCAAGGCGCGCCGACTCCTCGATCAGGCGGAATCCGGACGGTTCTCGATCGGCGTCAACGTGAACCAGATCGAGCACCTGCTGAAGGCATTCACCAAGATCGCCAACCGCCTGACCGTCGGTCTGATCATCGCCGCGATCATCGTCGGCTCGGCCCTCGTCATGCGCGTCCCCTCAGGCTTCCGCATCCTCGGGTACCCCGGGATCGCGGTCATCGGCTTCATCGGCGCCTGCGCCCTCGGTTTCTATCTGATCATCAACATCCTCATGCAGGACCGCCGCGACCGTCATAAGGTCCGTACGAAGCCGCAGGGGGGGTGAGGGGCGGTTGTTAGTTGTTAGTTGTTAGTTGTTAGTTGTTGGTTCCCAGTTCCGAGTTCCCAGTTTGGTTCGGGAGGAGACGCCGGTCAGTTCGAGGTCAGAGTACCGCCGGCCTCCGGCCGGTCGCGCTGCACGCGCGGGCTCACGCGAGACCAGAGTACCGCCGGCCTCCGGCCGGTCGCCATGCACGAGCAGGCTCACGCGAGATATTTTGGTTTTTAAAGAGAGCAGCGCGCTTCGCGCGCCTCACCGGCCAGAGGCCGGCGGTACTCTTGCCCCGATAGGACAACGGTCATGGCGACCGGCCGGAGGCCGGCGGTACTCTGGTCTCACTTACCAACACTCCCAACTCGGAACTGGGAACTGCGACTTTCCTCACTCAGCACTCAGCACTCAGCACTCAGCACTCAGCACTCTTAGAAGATATAGACCTGAGTACCGACGTCGGCTTCGCGGAAGATGGTCTCCAGCATCTCGGGGCCGAGGCGGATGCAGCCGTGCGAGGCCTTCGTGCCAAGGGACTTGAGCTCCTTCGTGCCGTGAATGAGGATGCCGTCACCGAGATCGAGCGCGTATTTTCCGAGGACTCCCTTCTCCTTGCGCTTCGGTGAGCTCATCGGAGGGACCGCTTG
Source organism: Thermoanaerobaculia bacterium (assembly GCA_035525215.1). Classification (GTDB taxonomy): domain Bacteria; phylum Acidobacteriota; class Thermoanaerobaculia; order Gp7-AA8; family Gp7-AA8; genus DATLEY01. Next base: position 7,199 of record DATLEY010000169.1, read on the forward strand.
CCCCTTCTCGATGAAGGCCCAGTCGGGCTTGGTCCAGATCGGATCAACGATCTTCCGGAGAACCTTGTGGATTCCGCGCGGCGTCCGGAAGAGCCAGGTCCGTTTTCCCTTCTTCAGAACCTTGTCCATGCCGGTGGCGGCGACGTCCTTCTTCACCAGCTCGCCGTCCCTGAAGAGATAGAGGACGTTCTCGGTGGTGTCGATGGTGATCAGCGTGCCCTCGAGAGGAGCGTCGGCGGGAAGCCCTTCGGTGATGAACTCGGGCGTCGAGGGAGATTCGACGGTCGACACCCAGTCGGTCATTCCGGCAGCATAGACGCCGGAGGAAAGGGCAAGAATCAAGGTCAGGAAGGTTGCAGAGAAAAAGCGCTTCGAAGCGCTGAAATCTGGTCGGTTCATACCTCCTAATAAGTACAAAAGGAGTGCCAGAAACAAGGGAGGGAAGGCAGGAATAAAATCCTTGTTTTCAGCAGAATGAAGGGACGCGGTCCCGCTCGCTCAGCGCGACCGGAGTGTCGTCGCACGCTGTCGCCCCCACGAGCCAGATCGAGGCCGCAGGCCTCTTCTCGGCGTTTTGCACCAGCGGCCATCAGCTCACCGAACGAACTTGCAGGGCTGGGGAAGGAATTGGCGCGCCGAGCGCTGACAACGCGATTTTGAAAATCAGATTGGTGGCCCCGAGAGGATTCGAACCTCCGACAAACGGTTTAGGAAACCGCTGCTCTATCCATCTGAGCTACGGGGCCACGAAGGTGGGCGGCGCCATCTTAAGGAGTCGGCACCGCGCTCGACAACAGCGCCCACTTCGCTCTCCTTCCCCATCTCTTTTTGCGATTCGGGAGAGATCGAGGAACGAAAATCGCTCTTCCCGCGTCTTAGAATTGACTGATCCGCGATCCGCGGATCGGAAACGCGCGGCGACCGCCGTGCTACGATCACTTCAGAGCAGGGGATCCAAGCAGACGTGCAAGTTCTGGAAGCGTTTCAGCACGCGGGATGGGTGGGCAAAGGGGTCCTCGCCATCCTCCTTCTTTTCTCGGTGATCTCGTGGGGCATGATCGTTCTGATCGGCCTCCGGTTCGGCCGGGCCAATCGTGATTCGCGAAAGTTCCTCGACACCTTCCGTCGCAGCCGCCGCCTCCTCGAGGTCCAGAATGCGACGGGAGGGTCGACCAACTCCCCCCTCGTCGGTCTCTTCAGGGCTGGCTACGCGGAGATCGAGGCGCAGATCGCCCACGCCGGCGGCACCGGCCCGAAAATCCGGTCCCTCGACGCCGTCGAACGGGCGCTGCAGCGGGCCACCCGCGTCGAGCAGGCGCGCCTTTTCCACTCCATGCCGTTTCTCGCCACCACTGCCGCCTCCACCCCGTTCATCGGACTCTTCGGAACGGTCTGGGGAATCATGGTCGCCTTCGGGGCGATCGGGACCACCGGAAGTCCATCGATCGTCGCCGTCGCCCCCGGCATCAGCGAAGCGCTCATCAACACAGCGGCCGGCCTTTTCGCCGCGATCCCGGCGCTCCTCTTCTACAACCACTACTTGCAGAAGCTTCGCGAATCGCGCGGGGCGATGGAAGACTTCGCCCTCGAGTTCATCAACATGACCGAGCGGAACTTCACCTGAACCAGCAACTGCAACTGGAAACTGGGAACTCGGAACTGGGAACTACAACCATGGCATTCAAGACCGACTCCGGCGACGACCTCGCAGCAATGTCCGACATCAACGTGACCCCTCTGGTCGACGTCATGCTGGTGCTTCTGATCATCTTCATGGTTACCGCGCCTCTGATGACTCAGGGACTGACGGTAGCCCTTCCCCCGGCCGAGGGTGAAGGTCTGGAGAGCAAAGGAACGGATCCGGCGACGGTCACGATCACGGTGGGAGGCGCCGTCTACCTCGACGACGTCGCGGTGGGCCGCGGAGACCTCGAGCTCACCCTCGGTACCATGCTTCGCGGACGCCGCGTGAAGCAGGCCATGCTGCGCGCCGACCGCTCCGTCCCGTACGGAGAGGTGGTCCGGGTGATGGACGTCATGAACCGAGCGGGTGTGGAGCAGCTGGGAATGCTCACGCAGCCTCTGGAGGATGGGGATGCGGGACGCGGTCGCTGACGTCATCGCCGAGAGGAGCGACCTCGGAGCGCGCGCTTTGCCGGTCGGCATCGCCGTCTCTCTGCTCCTCCACGCCGCAATTTTCGCCGCCCTCTGGGTTGGAGCGAACCGGCCGAGATCTGCGATACCGGTGCAGACCCTGAATATCCGGTTCGCTCAGCCCGCCCCGATCGCTCCTTCGCGACCGGCGCCCGCCCGCCGCGCAGCACAGCCAGCGACGAAAGCGGCCATCACACCACCCAAGATCGAGGACACCCCACCCGCCCCTGCGGTGAAGCCGCCGCCCGCGAAGAAGGAGCCCTACGCGCCGAAACAGGAATCGATCTTCGGGAGATCGGAGAAGCAGGTGGCGCTCCCCAAAACGACGCCCGAAGTGAAGAGCGGGGCCGCGACGCCGGCGGAAGGGTTCGCCGTGCCTGAAGTCGGAGCCGCCGGCGTCACCGGACTGGAGGGAGGAGACTTTCCCTTCGAGATCTACGTCAATCAGATGACGGCGAAGATCGGCCGCAACTGGCTTCGCCCCCAGATCACTGGCGAGCCTCTCGCAGAGGTCTACTTCGTGATCGAGCGCGACGGAAGAATCAGGGATGCGAAGGTCAACACGCCGAGCGGCCAGGGTACGTTCGACCGCGCGGCTCTCCGTGCGGTTCTCGACAGCTCGCCTCTCCCTCCGCTCCCTTTCGGATACCGCGGCACCTGGCTCGGCGTCCGGCTCACATTCCACTAATCCCCGAGGAACGATGATCAAACCCAAGGCACTCGCGTTACTGATCGCAATCAGCGCCATCCCCGCATTCGCTCAGCAGCAGATCGGCGTCGACATCTACGGCAGCCAGGCTGCCGGCACACTGAGAATTGCCGTCCCGTTCCCGGCGCTGGGAAACGAGACGGATCGCACCGCCATCGAACGGGAATTCTTCCAGCCTCTGCTGCGGGACCTGGCCTTTTCCGGAGTCTTCAGCATGGTCGCCCTTCCACCCGGCGAGACGACCAACGAGCAGGCGCGGAGGGCCGACGCTCAGGCGCTCCTGCGAATGAACATCGAGCTCGACACCGGCGGGCAGTACGTCATCGAGGGAAGATTGTGGGACCTCTCGAGCGATCAGATGCAGATGGGTCGTAAGTACCGGGGCAATACCGCGGCGCTGACCCGGATGGCACACACGGTCGCCAATGATCTCGTCCGTCATTTCAACGGGGCCCGCGGCCTCTTTCTGAGCAACATCGCCTTCATCTCCGACCGCAGCGGTCATCGCGAAGTCTGGCTCATGGATTACGACGGAACCAATCAGCGCCAGATCACCAATCACCGGGCGCTGACCCTCACGCCGAGCTTCTCTCCCGACGGGGAGCGGCTCGTCTACACCTCATTCTCGAATGACGCGAGCTGGCTGCACATCGTTCACCGTCAGGGAGGGGGGCGGATCCGGCTCAGCACCGGGGTTGCGCTCAACACCTCGCCGGTGTTCGCGCCGAACGGCCGCGACATCGCGTTCGTCGGATCGGTCCGCGGGAATCCCGACATCTATCTGATCAGGGATGACGGATCCGACCTCCGCCGCCTGACCAGCGCAAATACGATCGAGTCGACGCCGTCATGGAGTCCGACCGGGCGTCAGATTGCGTTCACCTCGTCCCGCGCGGGGTCGCCCCAGATTTACGTCATGGATGCGGAGGGAACGAACGTGCGCCGCATCTCACACGAGGGGCCGTGGAATGACGACGCCGTCTGGTCCCCGGACGGGGAGATGCTCGCCTACACCTCCCGCACCGGCGGCCGCTTTCAGATCCGGATCATGAATCTCTCGACCGGCGAGAGCCGCCTCATCGCCGGAGAGGGCTCGAACGAGCAGCCGGCCTGGTCCCCCGACGGCCGCTGGATCCTCTTCATGTCGGATCGATCGGGACGGTGGCAGATCTATCGGATCGGGATCGACGGGCGGGGGCTGCAGCAATTGACCACTCAGAGGGAGAACTGGTCGCCCGACTGGGTGGATCGGCAGGAGTGACCCCGGTTCGCGCCTCCATCGAGGAGAAAGACTTAAGTCCGTGACAGACAATGAATTGATCATGATGGCCGGTCTGTTATCATCGCGTGGCACCGCATCGGGCTGGGCCGTCCGGCCGCCAGCCTGCACCGCAAGGAGTGAATCAAAATGATGAAGAAAACCTCGCTGAGGCTGTTTCTGCTCTCTCTCGCCATGGTGGCGGTCATTCTCGCGGCGGGATGCCGGTCGAAGACCAAGCCCGTTCCGGTGCCGGCCCCCGAGCCCGTTCCCATCGAGGTCACCGAGACGGCCCCTCCGCCGGTAGCGACGATCGAACAGCCGGATGACTTCGGCCCTCCCGCGGAACCGATGGTCGAGGCCGTCGATCTGTCGGGGACGATCGATCAGGTCAACGAGAGAGTGCAGCGGCTCGGCTACATCCGCGATGTCTTCTTCGAATACGACTCCGCCTCCCTCTCCGCCGACGCGCAGGACGCCCTTGCGGTGACCGCCAGCTGGCTGAAGACGCATCCCGAGTTCAACGTGATGATCGAAGGCCACACCGACGAACGAGGCACCCAGCAATACAACCTCGCCCTCGGTGATCGCCGCGCGAACATCGCCCGCGATTATCTGCTCACGCTCGGCATCCCGTCGAACCGCGTGCGGACGATCAGCTACGGCGAAGAACGCCCCTTCGCGGTCGGCTCGAACGAGAGCGCCTGGTCGCAGAACCGCCGCGCTCATATCGTTCTGATGAGGTAATGGATGAGACGCCTTTCCCTGCTGCTTCTGCTGCTCTCCTTTCTCTTCGCGGCCTGCGCCTCGTCGGGCGACGTGAAGCGCGCCGAGGATCAGATCGCGGATCTCGAGGATGAGATCTCGCAGATGCGGATGAGCGCGAGCAGCAAGAGCGAAGTCGAGCAGATCAACCGGACCCTCGCCGACCAGATGCAGTCGCTGATCCGGTCGAATGCCGAATCGACGGCCCGGGTCTCCCAGATCGAGGAGCGAGTCCAGACATCCCAGGGAAATCTCGAACAGGCCAGCTACCGGATGGACAGGCTGGCCCAGCAGGTCAATGATCTCCGGCGGGAAGTCGAGGCTCTTCGGATGGCGCTTCAGAGCGCCAGCACCACCGCTCCAGGGCCCGGCGGAATCACCAACCCCGTCCCGATGGAAGAGGTCACGGTCCGCTCCCCCGCGGCTCCGGGCCCCGATCCACTCGAGACCTATGCGGCTGCGTATCGCGACTACCAGCGGGGAAACTACGATCTGGCCGTGGAGGGATTCCGCGAGTTCATCGCGGGCAACGCCGACTCCGATCTCGCCGACAACGCCGCGTACTGGATTGGCGAGTCGTTTTTCTCCCAGCAGAAATACGCGGACGCCATCCGGCAGTTTGACGAGGTGATCAGCCGGTATCCCCGCTCGGACAAGGTCCCGGCGGCCCTCCTCAAGAAGGGGTACTCCTACCTCGAGACGGGGGAACGGGCTCAGGGAATCATCCAGCTTCAATACGTGCTTCATGAGCATCCGGCCGCGCCGGAAGCAAACCTTGCCCGCCAGCGTTTACGGGCGCTCGGGGTACAGACACAATAAAGGAGCAGAACCTGCTCCACGGAAACAGGGAGAACCATGGCGAACATCAGATCCGCTGAGAAACAGAACAGGCAGGCGATCAAGCACAAGGCCGCGAACCGGGCCGGAATGTCGACGCTGCGGACCGAGATCAAACGGACGCGCGAAGCGATCGCTGCCGGAGACGAGAAGGCCGCCCGCGAGGCCGTCAGCCAGGTCCACTCGGTGATCGACAAAAGCGCCAAGCGCGGTCTGATCAAAGAGAACACCGCGAACCGCTACAAGGCCCGCCTCGCCGCCTCGGCGAAACGCGCAGCGCAGAGCGAGTAACCCTCCGGTCAGATTTCGAGCTCGAATCGCTCCGGCTTGCCTTCGGGCGGCCGGAGCTTTTCTTTTCTGACACGACTCAGGCGAACGAACGCTTCTGATACCCTTTCCGCGATGACGACGTCCTCGTGTGGAGCCTCGATGATCAGAACTATCTTCCCTCTTGCTCTCGTCCTTATCTGCCTGATTGCGCTCCCCGCGTGCGAGCGCGAAGTCGAGCCGCCGGCGATTGCCACGGCGACGGCGATTCCGTCGGCGCCGGATGCCGGTCAGGACTCGAGCGCAGAGGCATCCAAGGCAGCTCCCTCGGGGATTACCTACCAGCTTCCCGCCGGATGGAATCGGACCGCGCGAAGCTCGTCGATGCGAATCGATCAGGCGGTGATCCCCGGGCCGGGTGGTTCGGCCGAGATGGCCGTCTTCTTTTTCGGCGCGGGAGGCGGGGGCGGGGTTCAAGAGAACCTGGAGCGCTGGGCATCGCAGGTCGAGTCGACCGCATCTCCCGCACAGGAGACGTTTCAATCGAACGGTCTGACCATCCACTGGATGGACGTCTCCGGAACGCTCAAGGCAAGCACCATGGGGATGGGCCCCTCCTCCGATCAGCCCAACTCGCGCATGTTCGCGGCGGTCGTCGAAGGCGAAGGAGGCCCCTGGTTCTTCAAGGTCACCGGCCCCGCCTCAACCCTCGACGCCCAGCGCGACGTCTTCCTCGAAATGCTCCGCACCGTGCGCACGGCAGGAACGAGCGTGTAGGTCCGTGCTGAGTTCCGAGTGGTGAGTGCTGAGTCCTGAGTCCTGAGTCTCGCGACCTTAAGGCCGCGCTCGAAGACAAGAAATAGACAAAGGGGAACCGCCGACCCCAAGGCGCGGGGGCAAGGGCGAGGATCTAGCTGAGACGGTCGAGAATCGCGTTAATGAACCTTTCCGCTCGTTGGATCAGACGCGCCTGAAGGTGGTGAAACTCGGGTTTCGTCCTAGGAAAGTGCGACAGTCCTAGCGCTTCCAAGTCTTTGCCAAGGACCTGCCATTTCTTGGCTGCGGTCCCTGGTTTCCCGTGATCGAGATCGTGACGAGCGTTTGCGCGCAGATGCTTGATGATCCAGATGATTTCGCAGTCGGCCCGAGTCAACTCGCCGCCTTCCGCATCGAGATAGCGAAGATGATCGTCGCCTGCAGCTTCGTATAGCAGCACGAAGAGGGTATCGAGAAGATCTCCGAGAGAGGACTCGTCTTGCGCGACTAGGTTAGGCAGGTCTCGGACGGCGATCATGACTCGGGTCGTAGGAGCGAACGTCTCTTCTTTGCCCTTCAACTTCCGCGTCCTGTTCACGTCGAAGATCCCTTGAAGAAGTCGATTTGCGTGTACGGCGACCTCATGCGCCGGCGAGTATTGGGCCAAGTCACCGATCTCCAATGACTGGAGGTCTTCGCGGGCAGTGATTAGTTCGGCACGCTGCACGAATGGCAGGCTGAGGCTTTCACTCGAGAGTAAGGCAGTATCCGTCGGCTCAAAACTGCCACTGCCGAACAATTCAAGGATGTTCGAGTTGGTCCCAAACACGTCATCAGCAAGAAGAATCGATCCCTGCAGCGCGCGACTCATCGATGGCGCGATATCCGCGGCGGCAAGGCGCCCGACAGTCTCCTGGAGGAAGCGACCATACTGCTCAACGGGTGCGACCAGACTATGTGCGAAGTCCATCCTCGCGTACGACGGAATCTCAGCAGCCTGGATTCCGACGTTATGCAACATCTCACTGAGAGAGTTGTAACCGGAGAGGACACTTGGCGAAAGAATTCCCTCCATAAGTTCTCGCAGCGACCGTTCGCTACGTTCGACTTCCTCCTCGATCTCCAGCATCATCTTCTTGATCGCGGGAGCCGGCTGAATCGCCTCGCCCAGCCGGCGCATTTCCTCGTCCGCCAGCGGAAAGATGTGCTGTAGGCCCAACTCATCTCTCGCCGTCAATGCTGTAATCCCTGCAAACTGCTGTTGCCAGTCGACTTGATACCGAGCCATCCGAAGAATCTGGTCTTCGTAAGGCTTTCGATACGCCGAGTCGGCCTGTTCGACCGCCTTCTGCATCGCCAGCATCTTCTTTATCTCGTCGTCGATCATCACCGGTGCGTATCCCACAAGTGTAGCCGCTCACCAGCACTCCAGTATCGATTTCCTTCCTATATCAGCCGGCAAGGCCAGGTCCGGAATTCCCACGATTTGCTAGAGAAATAGCCCGGTTCGCGTACCATCGACAAAAGACACATCTACGACGGGAAGAGGTCAGGGACCGTCTAAATCTCGGAGCGCTCCTTCGAAGACGAAACGCCTGCGGCACCGTGATGTTCCGATCTCACTACGCTCCCGCCGTTCCCGGCGTTCCGGATGAAATCCGCATCGAGCCGGGCACCGTGTTTCCGTCGAGCCGAATCTTTCCGCTCTCGCACGCCGAGGTCGAGAAACTTCGTGCGAGGACGAGCGGTTCTGACCGGCGATTCGATGGTCGATCCTGTCACAGACGAGCTTCGCGAGATCGCGAAGGGAGATTTCGTAATCGCCATGTGCGAGGAATGCATCTGGGAGATCGCCGATCTGCCCGAGCTTCCGAGACATGCGTACGTCGAGCCGACCAGGGAAATCCTCGTCGAATCGAACGGCCCGTGGGAATGGCTCAACCTGGCGGCTCGCCTGATGTGGTTTGGTCGATATCGGAGCGATCCCGATGCACTCAAGCCCGCGGCAGACTCTCCGCTCGGGGGAAGTCTCATCTCTCAGGCCGTCGCCGAACTCGGTGCGGGGACTCCGGGAGTCGAGCCATTCGATCCTTCCCGGTGGCACCTCCGATCGAATCCAACGAAAGAGTCAGTACGTCTGGCGCGCTCGGGGTACTTCAAGGCCTGTGGTCCGTTTGCTCGTGCGGATGGTGGGATGACACCTCCGCCTTTGTCGACGTCTGGGGTCACGTTCCAATCATGTCTCTCGCGATTTCGGCCGGAAGCGTCTTCGAAGTCACGCTGCTTCCGCGGCGCCGTTGAGGTCTGCATTCATGGTTGTGGCGTGATCAGGAGAACGTGTTGGGTTTCGTTATCGGTGATGCTGGCCATTGCCCAGTACACATTTCCGGTCAGGGGCGTCAGCCGGATATGAAAGTGGTCAAATGCCTGGAGCTGCGGGAAGGCTCCGGTCAGGTCGTGAATGGCTGCGGCACCGGGATAGTTGTATGTCGGTCCGAAGAAGGGTTCGTCGGGAACGACGGGATCATCACCGGGGCGAAGAGTCGTCGTGTCCAGTAACTCGCCGTCCGGTGAGAGCAGGTCGGCGCGTACCGCGCTCCCATTTTGGATTCGCGGGTCATAAACGCGGAGCGACACGCGAATTCCTTTGCCAACGGGGATGCCGAGCAATGTTGTTGCGCTGGAGAGAAAATCCTTTTCCGCGATCACCGGGATCTCGACGCCTGTCGGTTGTGCGCGGCGCGTGATCTCAAGGAACCGTGCGCTGAAGTGAAAGTCTTCGGCCACCGTGGCCGGAATCCAAAACAGTGCCCCACCATCGCCGTGGTTGCTGTCGATCGCTCCTTCACGACCGACCGATCCTGCGGGGAGCCCGATCCCACAGGGTCCACCCAGACAGTTGCCCGGCTGTAGCCCCGATAGCGACCGCTCCGAAGCGTTGTGGACCCAGAGCTCACCCGTCCACTGCGTACCGTGCGCACCGGGAATGACGTCGTTCGCCGACAGGGCAATGGGTAGCAGATAGGTGACCCAGCCATCGCCATTCACGTCTTCAGCGCGCGCTGTCGTATTCAACACCAGCGCAGCAAAGAATATGGAAAAAAGCGCTCGTTTCATCATCCTGATGACCACCGGATTCCTCATGGAGGACAGTATCCCTCATCCCAGTAAACCATTTCGGCCCCGGAATCATTGCTGACGCTCGGGAAATGGAATGCTGCCGTGCCAAGGCCGGTCTGTCCGATCCGTGTCGAGGAGCAGTTGCCAGGATCGGACCGGTAGGTTTCTGTGGGATCCGTTCCTTCATGGCAGTACCAATATTCTGGTGTTTGCACGTTATAAACAGTGGCTGACGCATTTCCGAGCAGCCAGTTGTAGACAGCGACGGCACTCGGCTTCGTACTCGTTTGTGCGATCTGCTTCTCGATGTAGCGTGCAGCGATCCCGGCGACTAACGGCGACGAGAATGAGGTTCCGTCGGCCCAGTCATAGAGGACTCCATAGACCGTCTCGTAAGCGGAGTGCCGCGCAGCGTAGATGTCGTTCGCCGGGGCGTAAATGCTGACGCATTCGCCAGCGTTCGATCCGCTGTCCAAGCCAATGTCCGGTACCGAGCTTGTGGCGTTCTGCCATCGATAGTCGTTCGTATCGCTTGAAGAATCACTCGCCGAGCTTCCTCCAACCACGAAAACGGTTCCGGACATGAAGTTCGTATGGGCGCGATCATTCGGTGCGAACTCGCAGGCATCTGCCGAGAAATTATCAGCAGAGGTGAAAAATGGCATGTCCGTCTCAGTAACGAGATTTGCTACGGCCTGGCTATATGCGGAGAAATCCGAGCCCGAAGGATCGGTATCATCGCGCCATTTGGGGACGTAGCCACTGTGGTTGACCACACCGGGCTCGCCGAGATGCGTATTGAGGTTTGGATCTGCGATCCATTCCACCGCATCGATGAGGTCAGCAGTTAAGACGATTTTGCTGTCGCAGCGAGCTACTTTCAGCGAGATAATCTGAGTCTTCGCAACTCCTACTTGCGTTCCAGCCAGGACGGATGCCACAGCGGTGCCATGCCAGAACGACGGGTTCGTAGTGTTCGCACCCGTGGTGCAGCCATTAGTGAGGTCATTTGAAAAAACAGTCGTTGAAGGGCTCGATCTTTCAGGTGAAAAGTCGAGTGATTCGACAACTCGCGTCGGTGTCTCGAACTGTGGATGATCGCTTTGGACGCCTGAATCAATCACGTAGGCGTAAACAGTGCGTCCTTCGGTGCACATGTTGTGCTGACCATCCAGGTTCGCGATGCTCAACTCGTCGACCCGATCGAGATGCCACTGATACTCATTGTTGAAGCTCGTATACTGCATGGCCGACATCCGTGGCTGGGGTGCTCCTGTGACGAAGTTTTGCTCGATGAACTTCACTCGCGGATCCCCGGCCATCGCGTTGATGTTCTGCTCGGGGCCGTGGCAGAGAAAGCCACGGAGTGAATACTGCCAGATCGTATGGATCGAGACGTTGTAGGTTGCCGCCAGACTCCGCGCGACACCTGGCACTCCTTCCGTGGCCGCTTGATCTTGCAATACGACCATGTATTCGCCTTCCACACCGACGCCGGGATGACGAATCACGTTTGCGGGACTCGCGTCGGCCATGGCTGCGAAAAAAAGAACGAGAAGAATTAGATGGCGCATCAGAGGTCTCCTTTGGGGTAGCCCGAGGGCATCCGGTGAATATGCCCCCTGAGGCTTGTGCTCACAAAGGAGTGTCGGAGCGACGGGTTCCCCTACCCCTTTGATCCTACTTTTTCGATATATATCTTCCTTGCTGATTCGGCGACTATGCGGCGAAGGCCCCGTTCTCCCGGCATTCGGATCAGCCCGCTGCGTACCTCGAAAAGGTTTCCTACATCTGTACTCCCACCACGCCTTCGGGGCGTCCTCCCTTTTTCGGCGATAAATGGCCAAGCAAGTTCGAGATGGCCTTGTGGCGGCGGTTGACGTCTCCAACAAAACCGCGGGACATCTTCGTGAACTGACAGCTAATACCTGCTGCCGCTGAAGCGGCTCGCTGTTCTCAGAAGAAGAGAAATTCGACTCTGCCGCCATTCGCCCGGCGCTGTCATCTGAGAGGCCGTTGCGCGGTTCGCGTCTCCGATTTAGATCGGTTGAGGTTCCAGATGGCGTCCCTGGATCATCGAAGGCGGTGGCCAATCATCCCGCGAGGATGTCCCGAACGACTGTGACCCGTGGCCGGGGTCCGGTCTAATCATCCGCGTGTGCTTTTCCGGGGCGCGCCTCAGTCGATCCTGGCTATTGGACGGGACGGCTTTCCCATCCATCAGCGCGCTCCGCGCGCCAGCCGGCTGAAAGCCGGCGCCACAGAGGTCAGCTCACAACTCGGAACTAGGAACCAACAACTCACTCATACCGCAGCGCCTCGATCGGGTCGAGGTTTGCGGCGCGGGTGGCGGGGTAGATTCCTGACACCAGCCCGACCGTGATCGAGACGCCGGTGGATAGCAGCAGCGACCAGAGCGTCACAACGGTGGGCCATTCCGCCATGGCAGCGACGATGCGCGCCAGAAAGACGCCGATGGCCACGCCGATGAATCCTCCCAGGACGCTGATCGCGAACGACTCGATGACGAACTGGGTCCGGATGTCGCGCTTGGTGGCGCCGAGAGCGCGGCGGACGCCGATCTCCCGCGTCCGCTCCAGCACCGAGGCGAGCATGATGTTCATGATGCCGATCCCGCCGACCAGCAGCGAGATGCCGGCGATCGACCCCATCACGATGTTGAAGATGCGCTGCGTCCTCCGGCTCTGCTCCAGGAGAGCTTCCGGCACCACCAACTCGTAATCGCGCGCGCCGCCATGCAGCCGGTCGAGCAGCGAATCGATCTGGTCGGCCGCGGCGCGGCTGGATGTCCCCGGCCGCAGCCTCACGATCAGCTCATCCAGGGGCGCATCGAGCGGATCCCGGTCGAACTTTCTCATCGCGGTCGTGACCGGAATGTAGATTTCGTTCTCCGTCGAGCTGACCGGAATCCCATCCTGGGTCGAGGTCCCGCTCTCGGGAGCGAGGACGCCGATCACTTCGATCCAGAGGTCATTGACCTTGATCTGCTGTCCGAGGGCGTTGCCATAACCGAAGAGATCGCGTTTGACGCGCTCGCCGATCACTCCCACCTGCGCGTGATCCGATTCTTCCCTCGTATCGAAGAACCGACCCTCGGACATAGGTACCACCGCGATGGTCGGTTGCAGCGCCGACAGGCCGAACACCTTCGCCTCGGATTTGTTGCCGGCCGCGTGGATCTTCCACGTCTTCACTTCCAGGCGGGGAAGGACGATCTCGACTCCGGCGATGGCCTGGCGGATGGCCTCTCCATCGCGCGGCGAGACGCCGAGGGACTTCTTCCGGATCTCCTGACGGTCCTCGTCCTTGATCTCCGATGCTTTCACGATCACGTTGTGAAGGCCGAGCCGGTCGATCATCTCCAGAGCCTTCTTTTCGGCGCCGGCTCCGATCGACAGCATGGCGATCACCGCGCCGACCCCGAAGATCATGCCGAGCATGGTGAGGGCCGTTCGGAGCTTTCGCGCCGCGAGATTCGAGAACGCTCCGTCGACTGATTCCTTCAGGTCCATTACTTCTCTCCGGAAGCGTCTTCGTCCCTGGCAGCAACCGTTTCCGGCGCCTTCAGCGCGATCTGATCGCCCGGCTCGAGGCCCTTCTTCACCGCGATGGAGCCGACGGTGGAGTTCCCCAGCTCGACCTCGACCGTCTCGAAGCCGCTCCCGGTCCAGCGGTGCACGATCTTCTTCCCCTTCTGATCGAAGATGGCCTGCCTCGGGATCGCGATGGCGGCATCGCTCTTCTCGAGCGTGATCGTGGCGCGGACCCGCGAGCCGGGCTTCATGATCTTCGGGTCGGTCTCGTCGATCGCCAGGGTCACGCCGAAGTACTGCACCGGCGATCCGCGGAAGCGCGGCTTCGCGATGGGATCCACTTTCTCGACCTTGGCTTTGAACTTCCGGTCGGGATACGACTCCACGACGACTTCAGCTTCCTGTCCCTCGCTGATTCCGCCGGCGTCCGCTTCGAGAACGTAGGCTTCGACTTTCATCGAGCCGAGCTCAGGGATCTCGCCGATCGGGAATCCGCTCCAGACAGAGGCTCCCACGCGCGGAAGCTCACCGCGCCAGTTCCTCGTCAGCACCAGGATTCCGTCATGCGGAGCGACCACTTCGAGGGAAGAGAGTCCCTTGCTGGCGCGATCGATCCTGTGTCCGGCCTTGCGCTCGTCGATTCCGAGAAGGTCACGCTCGGCCTGGAAGAGCTGGTCGCGCACCAGCCGCATCTGCTCGGCGTACTCCTTCTTCTCCACTGCCAGTCCTTCGTCGATCCCGCTCTCGATGAGCTCGAAGCGGGAAAAGATCTCGGCGTCGGTGATCTGAAAACTCTGCGCCGACTCGAGCTCTCGCTGGGCGATCCGCGCGTCGCGTCCGAGGTTCGTGCGGGTGGCGCCGGCATCGGCCTCCGCACCTTCGATCCGGTTGCCAGTGCGCGAGCGCTCCTCCTTTCCTTCCAGGAGATCGCGCTCGAAATCCGTCCCGTCGAACCGCACGATGACGTCTCCGCTCTTCACAGCGACGCCGTCGTCCGCGATCCAGCCGATCTTCAGCGGACCCTGCGCCTGAGCGGGGGCCGACAGCGGAGTCGCCTTCACCGCCTTGAGGTTTCCTTCCGCGGTGACCTGCCTCAGGTAAGGCTTTTCCTCGACTTTCCAGAGCGGAATCGGTGAAGGCGGCTCCGACATCATCGCGATGGCGAGCGTCGCGAAGAGAGCGATCCCCGCGGCGCCGCCCCCGATTCCAATGGCGGTTCTGCGGTTCATGATCTCTCTCCCTCCTCCTCGTCGCTCCCCTTCCGCAGGAGGACTCGATCCCCCTCGGAGAGGCCCGACAGCACTTCGATGTGCTCATCGTTCCGGCGCCCCAGCTCCAGCGATACGCGCTCCTGGCCGGAGATCGTTTTTCTCATGGCCACGGGTCCGTCGGCCGTGGTGTGGACGGCGTCGTGGGGGATCAGAAGCACGTTCTTCGCGCGTCCTGTCTCGAGCCGTGCGCGAAAGCGCATTCCGGGCCGCATCCGCTCGGTGTCCGTCTTGTCGAGAGCGATCTCGATTTTCAAAACCTTCAGCGGCGTCTGAGGCGACTGCCTCTGAACCGTCTTGTTGATTGCCGTGATCGACCCGCCGAACTCTTCATCGGGATGCGCATCGAGCTTCAGCGTCAGGCGCTGTCCCATCTGCACTTTGCCGGCATCCGACTCGTCCACTTCGCCGTTCGCCATCATCGAGCGGAGGTCGGGGATCTCGATGACCTTCTCCATCCGCCAGACGTTGTCGCCGACCTTCTTTTTCTCGCTTCGCCAGTTCGTGACGTAAACGACCGTGCCCGCGCGCGGCGCCTTCACCGACATCTTGCCAATCTGATCCTGCATGTCGGCCACGGCGATCGCGGCGCCATTTTCCTTGGCCGTGAGAAGAAGAATCTCTTCGCGGGCGGCGCCGGCAAACGACGAGAGCCGTCCTTTGCGATGCTCGATCTCGCGACGTGCGAGGTCCCGCTCCAGCTCGATCTCCCGCCGCTCGTTCGCCCCTTGCAGCTCCTCGGGCGCCTCGAGCTTCAGCTCCGCCTTCCGCATCCTCGCCTCGGCCTGTGCGAGAGCCAGCTGTTCGTCTTCGCCCCGGATCTTCAGATCCGCGCGCGCTTTCTCGATCTGCGTCCTCGCCGAGTCCCTCTCCGCGGTCTTCTCTTCGAGCAGTCGCTGCAGGTCGGAGACATCGAACCCGAGGACCGGCTGGCCGGCCTTCACTTCGGCTCCCTCGGCCGCCATCATCGAAATCTTGAAATCAAATTTGTCGGCGATCTGCGGAGGCCCGAGGCGGTCCGAGACCACGGCGGAAAGAGTGCCGGTCGCCTCCACGCCCATGATGAGGTCTCCGCGCACGACCGGGGCGCTCTCTCCGATTTTCGATGCGAGGATCCGGTTCTGCGCCACCCACCCGAGGGAGATGAGCGCCAGGATCGATCCGAGCGTGATCAGAATGTTCCGCTTCATCCTTGTTCTCCCGTAAGCCGCCAGGGGGCCAGAACGGCTCCTTCGTCCAGACCTTTTTCGACGACGCAGACCTGCCCGTTGCATGGTCCGAGCTCGACGTCGACGACTTTTCCGTTCCGGAGACGCGCTTTCTTCTCTTCCATGTTCAGACCGGCGCGCGGGGCGAGGAGCGAAGCCTCACGGCGAGCGCGCTCCACCTCCAGACGGACGGAGAAGCCCGGCCGCATCAGCTCCGGCTCGATGCTGCCTAGCGGAACGATGACGCGGAAGCCCCGCCTCAACGATCCACGCCCGATCTCCTGCGCGACCGGCGCGATCTCACGGATGCGACCTTCGAACATCTTGCGGGGCCAGGCGTCCAGCGTCATGCGCACCTTCATCCCCGCGGCGATCTTTCCATCGTCCACATCGGCAAGCATGCCTACGACCTGGAGTGTGGATAGATCGGGAATTTGCCCGATCGGGAGTCCTACGAACACGGTGTCGCCAAGCTGCATCTTCCGCCCTTCCCAGGGATGGTCGCCGATCACGAAGATTCCCGGCTGAGGGGCGGTGAGTATGAGGGTCTGAATCGCGTCCTCGGCGATCGTAACCTCGCGCAGCGTCTTCGACCGCGCCAGCCGGACGTTTTCGACCTCGGTCGCGCCTTTCTTCTGCGCGGCCTCGAATGAGGAGAGGGCTTTCTCATACTCAGTTCGGGCGCGCTCGAGATCGAGCGTGCGCTCTTCGACCTCTTTACGAGAGAGAAGCTCGGCGGGGACTTTCACGCGGATCTCGGCTTTCTCGAGATCACTCTTGCGCCGCTCCAGATCGTACTGCTTCTCGGCGATCGTCGCCGAATTCTCGGAGCGCTTCTGCGAGAGCTCGTGATCAGACTGCGTCAGCGCGCTTCGCTTCGATTCCAGCGACGAGGCGAACTCGCTGTTGTCCAGCTCCACGACCCTGTCGCCCTCGCTCAGATCCGTCCCCTCGATCGCGATCCACTTGATCGAGGTCTGCCAGGAAGGGAGCCGAGGAACCGCGATCACTGCCCCCCTTGCGGCTTCGAGCTCACCCGTCAGCAGGAAGGTGTCCGTAAAGGTGCCGCGTCGAACGGCCAGGGCATCCTGGGGAGCCCCGGCGTCCGCGGCGGCGCTCTCCGCAGTGCAGGCGGAGGCCGCTCCCAGGCAGAGGGCAAGGACGGAGAGGGAAAGGAGAAGCCGGCTCATTGTCTGTTGCCTCATGAACGTAAGATCTAACGCCCAGTTGTCCGATTAGACGACCACTTGTCGCGGAATGTTACAACTTCGTCATCTACTCCTCCCGGGCCCATCCGCCCGCTCACCGCGGTTTCCGGACGGTTCGGTGCGTCGCTACGGCCGTCCAGGGGTCCTCGGGCCAGGGATGTTTCGGATACCTCGACCTCAGCTCCTTTCTGATTTCCTGGTATGCCCCGTTCCAGAAACTGCGGAGATCCGCCGTGGTCTGTACGGGTCTTCCGTTGGGCGCGAGCAGCTCGATCGTCACCGGGATCCTCCCCGCGCCGACCCGCGGCGACTCCGCGAGGCCGAAGAGCTCCTGAAGCTTGACCGCGAGAACGACGGATCCATCGGCACGGTAGTCGAGACGTGATTTCCTCCCGCTCGGAACCATGAATACGTCCGGGGCGAGCTTGTCGATGGCTCTTTTCGCGTCGGACGTCAGCCAGGGCTCGACGCGGATCGGGGGCATGTCGATCCTCCCCTCGACCATTCGGGCCGCCGTTTCCTCGATCGATACGGGAGATCCGGCAAGGCGCGACCGGCGAAGAGTCTCAACGCTCGCTGCGACGTCCCGCGGAACGGAGATCTGGACGAGCTCAGAGGGCAATGGAGCTCCCTCATCCGCCAGCGTGAGAATCCGTTCAACAGCTGCCGCGAGAACCGAGGCGGCTCGCTCGGGATCGACGCGAACGGACCGCTGCCTCAGATCGATCGCATGCGCTTTCTCCACCTGCGCGGCTTTGACCTCGCCACCTGCATCGATCCAGACGCGCTCCTCGACCGAGGTCGGCTCGATCCAATCGCGCTCGACGGCTGCCGCGACGCGGATCACCCCGTCCGCCGCGGCTCGTGCCCCCGCCGTCATGTCGAGGGCGACGAGGAACTCCGGGTCGGGAGGAAAAAAGCGCCCACGCGCGATCGTCGCGCCCGATCCGCTGGCCATCTGGAAACGCTCGCTCCCCTCGCGCCGCCTGCCGAGCCGGTCGCGATATCCGGCGTAGAGAGCTCGCGGAAGTGGCGCAGATCCGGGAGAGGCCGCACCGATGACCTGGCGAACCTGATCAGCTGCGGCGCGGACGGCATGAGGAGCCTCGGCGATCCGCGCGACCAGATCGAGGATGTCGGCCTCGCCGCGTGACTCACCCCACGCGGCCCCCTCGGAGAGAATGGCGCACGCCGCGCCGGCCTGCTGCCGGTCAGCCGCCTCGAGCATCGCCACGGCATGCCGGGGATGGAGGGGGAGCCGCTGCATCGCTTTACCTCGCGGCGTGATCGCTCCCTCGCGCGCGGCACCGAGGTCCTCGAGGAGAGCCACTCCCCTCATGAGCGCCGCTTCCGGCGGCCGCTCGAACCAGTCGAAGGAAACGGGATCCTCGCCCCAGGCGAGAATTTCCAGAAGTGGGGCGGCCAGATCGACGCGCCCGATCTCCGGCTGCCGATGCTCCGCGAGAATCTGCCGTTCATCCCACAAACGGATTGCGATGCCGGGCCCCGTCCTTCCGGCGCGGCCGGCGCGCTGACCGGCGGAGTCGAGGGAGATCCGCTCGACCTCGAGGCGGTCGAGTCCGCGGGAAGGATCGTATCGAAGAACTTTCTGAAGTCCGCTGTCGACGACGGCGCCGACCCCTTCAACGGTGAGCGATGTCTCGGCAACGTTCGTGGCGAGAATGATCCGCCGAGAAGCGCCCTCCGTGGCGATCGCCAGATCCTGCTCCGCCGGCGAGAGCCTTCCATGAAGCGGGAAGAGCGGGAGTCCAAGGGGCCGGACCTCTTCGGCGGCGCGGCTGATCTCCCCCGCTCCGGGCAGAAAAACAAGCACGTGTCCGCCGGCATCGCGGACTGTTTCTTCGACTCCCTGGCGAAGCGAATGATGAGGACGATGGCGGATCTCGACCGGATGGGCTCGCGCCTCGACCTCGATGACTGGCGCGTCATCGAGGTAGCGGGAGACGGAGAGCGCGTCCATCGTCGCGGACATGATCACGAGCCGGAGATCGTCGCGAGCGTTCATCGCCTGCTTCGTCAGAGCCAGAGCGAGATCGGCATGAAGGCTCCGCTCGTGAAACTCGTCGAGGATCACGGTGCGAAACCCGCTCAGCAGCGGATCGCTCTGAAGGCGGGCGGTCAGGACTCCCTCGGTCGCGACGAGGAGACGCGTGCGGCTGGTGAATCGCTTCTCGAAGCGCACCTGCCATCCGACTTCCTCCCCGAGAGTCCATTCCTGTTCCCAGGCGATGCGCTTCGCGAGGCTTCGCGCCGCGATGCGGCGCGGCTGGAGGACCAGGACGGCGCCATCGCCGGTCAGCTCCGGCGGGACACGGGTGGTCTTGCCACTGCCGGGTGGCGCGATCAGGACGAGGCGTCTCTCCCGCCGGATGGCGGCGACGATCCCGGCGAGCGCCGAGTCGATCGGAAGAGGCTTCTTTCTGGTCTGGCTGGGCATGGAAGACGGGCGCGAAATACGGGTCCGGGTGGCGGCCGCCCGTGGGCTTCCTGGACGGGCTTCGATGATATTCTCTCGCCGCCGGGCGGATTCTATTCGCCCGCCGCGCGCGCTCCGCCCACGGAGTGCCAGGTTCCGACAGGAGACTTCGTATGCCCAATCGCTATCCTCAGGAGGCGGCGCTTCGTGACGGCCGCCGGGTCCTCATCCGCCCGTTCGCCGAGCCCGACGCGGGGCGGCTTCATGAATTCTTCATGCGCCTCCCGGAAGAACAGCGCCGCTTTGCCTGGGACCGGATTGCCGATGCCTCCACGGTGGAAGGGTGGGCGCGAAACATCGACTACGGAAAAGCGCTGCCGCTCCTCGCGCTCGACGGAGCGAAGGTCGTCGCGGACGCCACTCTGCACCGTCGCAAAGGGGGACCGCTCAGACTGGTCGGCCGCATCAAGTGGCTGGTCGATCCGGAGTACCGCGGCGTGGGGCTCGGAACGCTGCTCGTGAATCACTTCATCACGATCGGTCGCGAGAATGGACTTCGTTTCCTGGGCTGCTTTCTGATCTCGGACCTCGAGGCGGACGCGATCAAGACCCTCGTGGAGCTCGGATTCACCCGCTACGAGATCCCGGGCTACGGCACCGATCCGGACGGCGGCCAGCACGACATGACGAAGCTGGTCCTCAAGCTCTGAGAAGAGTGCTGAGTCCTGAGTGCTGAGT
>DATLEY010000010.1:0-6481 GCA_035525215.1 Thermoanaerobaculia bacterium
CTCTGATCGCGGTCGCATCCCGTGTGTTCTGGGTCTGGGAGGATCCCCGCATCGACGAAGTGACCGAGATGCTGCCCGGCAGCAACTGCGGTGCGTGCGGCGAGGCAGGGTGCCGCGCATTCGCCGAGGCGCTGATCGCGAGCAGGATCGAGCCGGTGAAATGCACCGTGATGGGTCCTGATGGCGTCGTTGCCGTCGCGAGCTATCTCGGCGTCGACGCAGGAGAGGCGAACCGCCGTGTCGCACGGCTCCTCTGCGCGGGTGGGTCCGACGTCGCCGTCCAGCAGGCGGAGTATCGCGGTCTGCAGAGTTGTGCCGCCGCGGCCACCGTCTCCGGCGGCGGCAAGGGCTGCACCTGGGGCTGTCTCGGACTCGCCGACTGCGAGGCCTCCTGCACGTTCGACGCAATCATCATGAACGACGTCGGGCTCCCGGTCGTGATCCCGGAGCTCTGCACCGCATGCGGCGACTGCGTCGAGGCGTGCCCGAAGGATCTCTTCACCCTCATGCCGGAAGATCACAGGCTGATCGTCCAGTGCCGCAGCCTTCTCGAGGGAGACACCGTCGAGAAGCTCTGCGCCGTCGCATGCAACGGCTGCGGCCGCTGTGCTGCCGACGCCGCACCTGGCCTCATTCGCATGGACCGAGGCCTCGCCGTCATCGATTACACGCAGTTCGATCTGGCCGACGAGTCGGCCACGGCTCGCTGTCCGACCAACGCGATCGTCTGGCTCGAGGGGATGCAGTTTCCCCTCAGAAGCGGTGGAGCGCTGATGTCGGCCGCGAACAGGAGCACCAGCTCGGAAACAGGCAGGAGAACATCATGACGAGAGAACCGAAGGCCACACCACAATTCCCCGGGACTCCGGCGGCACTCGACGGCAGCGCTGCCGTCGTCATCACCGAGACTGCCGCCAGCGAAGCCGCGGGCGCCTACCCGATCACCCCGTCGACGCAGATGGGCGAGGGATGGGCCGTCGCTCACGCCGAGGGGAAACTCAACGTGAACGGCCGCCGGCTCATCTTCTTCGAGCCGGAGGGTGAGCACGCTGCCGCGGCAGTGACCGCCGGCATGAGCATGACCGGTCTCCGCGCGACGAACTTCTCGAGCGGCCAGGGCATCGCCTACATGCACGAGTCGCTCTACGCAGCCACGGGCAAACGGCTGACCTACGTCCTCAACGTCGCCGCCCGCGCGATGACCAAGCACGCCCTCAACGTGCACGCCGGTCACGACGACTACCACGCCGTCGACGACACCGGATTCTTCCAGCTCTTCGCGAAGGACGTACAGGAGTCGGCGGATCTCAACCTGATTGCACACAGGATCGCCGAGCTCTCGCTCAACCCCGGCCTCTGCGCACAGGACGGCTTCCTCACGAGCCACGTGATCGAGTCGATCCTGCTCCCCGAGCGCGACATGATCCGCGTCTACCTCGGCGACCCCTCCGACATCATCGACTCCCCGACGCCCGCACAGCGGCTGATGTTCGGCCCGCGGCGCCGCCGGATCCCCGAGATGTTCGACTTCGATTACCCGGCGATGCTCGGCACGGTCCAGAACCAGGACAGCTACGCTCAGGGCGTCGCCGCACAGCGCCCCTTCTACTTCGATCACATCCGCGAGCTCAGCGATCAGGCTTTCGCCGAGTTCGAAGAGCTCACCGGACGCCGCTACGCTCGTGCCACCGGCTACCGTCTCGAAGATGCGGAGTACGTGATCGCGGGTCAGGGATCGGTCGTCTCCAACGCGGAAGCCGTCTGCGACTATCTTCGCGAGAAGCGCGGGATGCGCATCGGCGTCCTGAACCTCACGATGTTCCGCCCCTTCCCCTCGGATCTCGTCGTCCGGCTTCTCCTCGGCAAGCGTGGCGTCGTCGTCCTCGAGCGCACCGATCAGCCGCTCGCCGCCGACCAGCCGCTCCTGCGCGAGGTACGCACGGCGATGGGGCAGGCCGTCGAGAACGGTCGAGCCGCGATCGCACTCCGTCCGCGCAAATCCTTCCGGCGCGGCAACACTACGGAGAATGGAGTCGCGGCCCGGGGCGTCCCCCACACCGGGATCCCTGCCGCCACGCCTGACGAAGTCCCCGACTTCTACTCCGGATGCTTCGGCCTCGGGAGCCGCGACCTGCAGCCGGGCGACATCATCGCCGCCGTCGACAACATGCTCCCCGAAGGAGCGGGACGCCGACAATTCTATCTCGGCATCGATTTCATCCGCGCCGGAACACGCCTGCCGAAACTGCAGATCTGGCAGGAATCGCTGCAGGACTCGTATCCCGATCTCGCCGGTCTGGCGCTGCCGAGCGCCGGCGAGTTCAACCTCCTCCCCGAGGGGGCGCTGTCGATCCGGATTCACTCGGTCGGTGGCTGGGGCGCGATCACGATGGGGAAGAACCTCGCCCTCACCGCCTTCGAGCTTCTCGGTATGCACATCAAGGCGAACCCGAAGTACGGCTCGGAGAAGAAGGGACAGCCGACGACCTTCTACGCGACGCTCGCGCGCGAGCCGGTCCGGCTCAACTGCGAGCTCCGCACGGTCGATGTCGTGCTCTCGCCCGACCCGAACGTCTTCCGGAACTCCAACCCGCTGGCTGGGCTCACCGAGGGTGGCATCTTCATCATCCAGAGTGATCGCGATCCCTCAGCCGTCTGGAGCTCGCTGCCGGCCTCCGCGCGCCTCACCATCCGACAGCGACGGATCCGCGTCTTCACGCTCGACGCCTTCAGCATCGCCAACGACGAAGCGAGCGACGCCGATCTCCGCTACCGCATGCAGGGCGCAGCGTTCCTCGGAGCATTCTTCGCGCGCTCCCCGCTGCTCAAACGGGAAGGCCTCGACGAGCACACGCTCTTCGAAGGAATCCGCGCTCAGTTCCAGAAGAAGTTCGGCCATCTCGGAGACCGTGTCGTCGAGGACAACCTCCGCGTGATCCGCCGCGGATTCGACGAAATTCACGACGTCGTGATACCGGAGGAGGAAGTGGAGGAGGAGATCCTCGATAGCACCATCCCCTCCATTCCGAGAGCGATGAACACCCACGGCGTTCAGGCGGGAATCGCGGACCCCGCCCGCTTCTGGGATCAGGTCGCGGTCCCCTGCCTGATCGGCCAGGACGGGATCGCCGATCCATTTGCCGCGGTCAGCGCCATGCCGGCCGCAACCAGCGCGATGCGCGACATGACGACCGTGCGCTTCGAAGTCCCCGACTTCATCGCCGACAAGTGCACCGGGTGCAGCCAGTGCTGGGTCCAGTGCCCCGACTCCGCGATCCCCGGACTCGTCACGCCGATCGAGGACATCATCTCCACCGCCATCTCGACGGCGAGCGCCAACGGCTCGCTCGACAGGATGAAGCAGATCTCGAAGAACCTCAGCCGCGAGTGCCACAAGCTCGTCAAGGGCGTTCCCTTCACGACCTTCGGCGGGACTCTCTCCGCTGCCTACAGCAACATCGTCGAGAAGCTCAACTGGGATGCCGAGCGACGGGCCGCTCTCGACAAGGAATTCGCAGCCGTCTACGCGGTCGTAGCCGACTTCCCGCTCGCGAAGACGAAGGTCTTCTTCGACGGCCCCGAGGCGAAGGAGAAGGGCCGCGGAGCACTGCTGTCGATCACGGTCAATCCGGAAGCGTGCAAGGGGTGCAACCTCTGCGTCGAGGTCTGCCCCGACGGCGCTCTGGTCACCACGCGGCAGGACGACGAGATCGTCGACCGGCTGCGACGCAACTGGAAGTTCTGGGAGAAGCTGCCCGAGACGCCCGACCGCTACATCAACATCCCCGACCTGGCCGAGGGGATCGGCACGCTTTCTTCGCTACTTCTCAAGAAGGGCAACTACCTCGCGATGACTGGTGGCGACGGTGCCTGCATGGGCTGCGGCGAAAAGACGGCCGTCCATCTCGTCGTCTCCACCGTCGAAGCTCTGATCGCACCTCGTGTGAAAGATCACGTCGAGAAGCTCGACAGGCTCATCGCCGGTCTCGACCAGAAGGCGCGTGAGCTCCTCTCCTCGGAGGCCGACATCGAAAACGCCGCGTCGGGGGAAGACGGCGCAGTCACCGTTCCGCTGAGCGCGGAGAAGCAGCAGCGCGTGGAGCGGGTCAGCAGTCTCATCAAAAAGCTGCGTGATCTGCGGTGGCGCTACGTCGAGGGTCCCGGCGGCCGCGGACGTGCCGCGCTCGGCATGACCAACTCCACTGGATGCTCCTCGGTCTGGGGCAGCACCTATCCCTACAATCCGTACCCCTTCCCGTGGGCGAACCACCTCTTCCAGGATTCTACGTCGCTGGCGATCGGCATCTTCGAAGGCCACATGCGGAAGATGACCGACGGATTCGCGATCGTCCGTCGCGCCGAGCTCGAACTGACCGACTCGTTCGATCCGGCGGTTCATGATCCGGAGCTCACCGCGTTCGACTGGACCCGTTTCTCGGATGAAGAGTTCGACCTCTGCCCTCCCATCATCGCGATGGGAGGCGACGGTGCGATGCTCGACATCGGCTTCCAGAACCTCTCGCGTCTGCTCGCTTCCGGCAAGCCTATCCGCGTCGTCGTGCTCGACACGCAGGTCTACTCCAACACCGGCGGACAGGCGTGCACGAGCGGCTACACCGGCCAGGTCTCCGACATGGCCGCATGGGGGAAGGCAGCCCACGGCAAGCAGGAAGAGCGGAAAGAGCTCTCGCTGATCGCGATCGCCCACCGGGGCGCGTTCGTCCACCAGACCTCGCAGGCTTCAGGGACGCACCTGATCTCCGGCGTGCTGCGGGCGATGCAGAGTCGCCGCCCGTCGGTCATCAACATCTACACGCCATGCCCCGTCGAGCATGGGCTCGCCGACGACGCCGCCCTGAAAGCAGCCCGTTTCGCGCTCGAGAGCCGCGCGTTCCCGTTCATGACCTACGACCCCGACGGAGGGAAGTCCTTCGCCGACTGTCTGAGTCTCGACGGCAACCCCGACACCGATGCGGAGTGGCCGAGCTACAAACTCGAGTTCCTCGACGACGAGGGCAACCCCGCCTCGATGGAGCTACCACTCACGACGGCCGACTGGGCCGCGACCGAGGGGCGCTTCAGGAAGAACTTTGCCCCTCTGCCCGCCGATGCCGACGAAGACTCTCTCTGCGCGTTCCATCAGTATCTCGAGCTCGATCTCGAAGCGCGCGAGGGGCTCACGCCGTTCATCTACGTGCTCGGTGCCGACAGCAAGCTCTCGCGTCTGCGCGTCAGTCCCGAGATCGTCCGGCTCAGTGAAGAGCGCCGTCTGTTCTGGAATCAGCTCCGCGAGATGGCCGGCATCCAGGTATCGGATACCGTGCGTGATCGCGTCGCCGGACAGCTCGAGGCGGAACTGGAAGCACGACTCTCATCCCTCAGGAGCGAGTACGAGGCGAAGATCGCCGAGTTGCAGGTGACGTATCCTGCTGCGATCGCGCGCAAGATGGCGGAAGGTCTGTTGCGCGCGGTCGGCTCGGAGACCTTCAGCACGCTCATCGAAGGGATGGAGCCACTCGCGTCACCAACAGGGAAGGTCGTCGACTTCAAGCCTTCCGTCACCCCCGCCGTGTCGGCGGAGGCGAAACCGGCTGCGCCGGCCGCCGAGACGCAGGCCTCCGCACCGGCCGCGGCTGCCCCTGCTGCCGCGGACGAGGACGACGAAGACCTCGTCATGGAGCCTTACATCGAGACGGTCAAGTGCACCTCGTGCAACGAGTGCACGAACATCAACCCGCGGATGTTCGCCTACGACGACAACAAGCAGGCATTCATCAAGGACGCCCACGCCGGAACCTTCTCGGAGCTCGTGAGAGCAGCGGAGGTCTGCCCGGTGGAGGCGATTCATCCCGGCGATCCTCAGAATCTGAAGGAAAAGGACCTCGACAAGTGGAAAAAGCGCGCGGAACGCTTCAACTGAGCTGGCTCTCCCGCGGAGCGGCTGCGATGGCGCGATCGTTCGGCTTCCGTCACGGAGTCCATCCTCCGGATCAGAAGGAGCTGACCGCGAACCTGCCGATCCGGCGGATGCCGTTCCCGGAAGAGATCGTGCTGCCCGTCCGGCAGGCGCTGGGAAAGCCTGCGCGCGTGATCGTCAAGGTCGGCGACCGCGTCGAGCGCGGCGACAAGCTCGCCGTCGCGGACGGCTTCATGTCGGTCCCGGTGCACGCATCGGCCGCGGGCACCGTCTCGGCGATCGAGTACTGGCCGCACCCCGACGGCAGCACCGATCTCGCGATCCGCATTGCCGTCGACCGCCACTCGCCGCAGATCCTCCGCCCGCGCATCGTTCCGCAGTGGCGGGAGCTGAAGCGCGAACAGATCGCGGGTGCGATCCAGGACGCGGGGCTCGTCGGCCTCGGCGGCGCAGCGTTTCCCACGCACGTCAAGCTCTCCCCACCGGCGGGTTCCGAAGTGCATACCGTGATCGTCAACGGGGCCGAGTGCGAGCCGTACCTCACGACCGACCATCGCAGCATGG
>DATLEY010000052.1:0-15343 GCA_035525215.1 Thermoanaerobaculia bacterium
TTCAGCCCGAGAAAGGCCGCCCTCACCCTCTACATCATGGGGGGCTTCCCGCGGCACGAGGAGCTGATGAAGAAGCTTGGCCCTCACAAAACCGGCAGCTCGTGCCTCTATCTGAAAAAGCTCTCCGATGTCGATCCGAAGATCCTGGAGAAACTGATCAGGGAATCGCTCGCCTACATGAAGAAGACCTATCCGGAGTGAAAGTCGCGCTCAGCGCGACAGCTCGAGAGTCCCGAACGGCTCTCCTCAGTTCATCGGCAGCCCGCGACTGAAGTAGTCGCTGAAGGTGAGGACGAAGAGGACCCCGAGCCAGAGGAAGCTGCCGAGAACGATCACCCAGGTTAGGTGGGTCGACCAGCGGACGTGCATGAAGAAGAGGATGACCAGGGTGGCTTTGATCGTGGCGATGAGCAGCGCGATCGGAGTGCTCAGCCATCCGAGGTCGACATAAGCGACGGCGACGGTGATCGCGGTCAGGACGAGGAGCGCCGCGAAGATGCCGTAATAGAGCGAGGGCGGAGTCACATGGTGCATGTGTTCCGATTCGCTCTCGACCTCGATGGTGCGTGGCTTGTGTTCCATCTCGTTCTCCCGCTCAGTAATGGCGCCCGATCAGGTAGAGCATCGGGAAGAGGAAAATCCAGACGATGTCGACGAAGTGCCAGTAGAGCCCTCCGATCTCGATCGGCGCGTAGTAGACCGAGCTGAACTCCCCCTTCATGGCTCGGATCAGGAGCCAGGTATAGATCCCGAGCCCGATGATCATGTGGAAGGCGTGCAGCCCGGTCATGAAGAAATAGAGCACGTAGAACATCTGCGCCTGCGCGGCCAGGCCGGGCGCATCGGGCAGCTGGAAGTTCGGACCCGGGAAGAGGTGATGCTCGAAGTGCTCGTGGTATTCGACGGCCTTGATCCCGAGGAAGGCGAGCCCCAGGACCATGGTCAGAATGAGCATGACGATCAGCCCTTTGCGCCGATTGGTCTGCGAGTAATAAACGCTCATCGCGACCGTGAGCGACGAAAAGATCAGCACGGCCGTGTTGATGCCACCCAGCAGGATGTTCTGGTGATGGCTGGCCGCGATGAAGGCGTCGTAGTAGAGCCAGCGGTAGAACGCGTACGCCAGGAAGAGCGCGCCGAAGAAGAGGATCTCCGTGACCAGGAAGAGCCACATCCCCAGCTGGGAGGCTTCGTGCTGCTGCTCCATCGTTTCGAAATGGTGCTGCAGCCGCGGATGATGTTCCTCGTGCGAGGAATCAGGGTGTGCCTGCACGGTCACGCTGCGCCTCCTCGAACGCGTTGTAGTCGTACGCCTCCCAGCGGACCGCGGGAGTCTCATGGAAGTTCTCGGTCGGCGGCGGCGACGCGATGGTCCACTCCAGACCGACCGCGCCCCACGGGTTCGGACCCGCCTTCGGGCCGAATTTCAAGGACCAGATGAAGTAGACCAGCGGAAGAAGATAGCCGACACCGAGCACCGACGCTCCGGCGGACGACATCACGTTCAACACCTGGAACTCCGGGACGTACACATGGTACCGCCGCGGCATTCCGAGATATCCGAGCAGGAACTGCGGAAAGAACGCGAGATTGAATCCGAGGAACACGATCAGCGCGGCGAGCCGCCCCCACCATTCCGGATACATCCGTCCCGTGATCTTGGGCCACCAGAAGTGAATCCCGGCGAAATACGCCATGACCACCCCGCCGACCATGACGTAATGAAAGTGAGCCACGATGAAGTACGTATCGTGCACGTGAATGTCGAGTCCGAGCGCGGCCAGGAAGAGGCCGGTCACTCCGCCGATCGCGAAGAGACCGATGAAGCCGAGGGCGTAGAGCATCGGAGTCTGGAACGAGACCGACCCCTTGTAGAGCGTGAACGTCCAGTTGAACACCTTGATCGCCGAGGGGACCGCGACGAACATGCTCAGAAACGAGAAGATGAGCGCCGAGTAAACCGAGATTCCCGCCACGAACATGTGGTGCGCCCACACCAGAAATCCGAGGAGCGCGATACCGAGGGACGAGTACGCCACGAAGGTGTAGCCGAACACCCGCTTCCGGCTGAACGCCGCGATCACTTCCGAGACGACGCCCATCGCCGGCAGGATCATGATGTAGACGGCTGGATGGGAGTAGAACCAGAAGAGGTGCTGATAGAGCACCGGATCTCCGCCGATCGATGGATCGAAGATTCCGACGCGAAGGACTCGTTCAGCGGCCAGGAGCAGCAGCGCGATCGCCAGGACCGGCGTCGCCAGAATCTGAATGATGCTCGTTCCGTAGAGGGCCCAGATGAAGAGCGGCATCCGGAACCAGGTCAGACCCGGCGCCCGCATCCGGTGCACGGTCACCATGAAATTCAGACCCGTCAGGATGGAGGAGAAGCCGGTGATGAAGGCTCCCAGCGTCACCAGCGTCACGTGCGTGTTCGAGTATTGCGTCGAATAGGGCGTGTAGAACGTCCAGCCCGTATCCAGTCCGCCGAGCATTACGACCACGAACGTCCCGATCGCGCCGATCATGAAGAGATACCAGCTCAGAAGGTTCAGCCGCGGAAAGGCGAGGTCTTTGGCTCCGATCTGGATCGGCAGGAGGAAGTTGCCCAGCACCGCCGGAATCCCGGGGATCAGGAAGAAAAAGATCATGACCACCCCGTGAAGGGTGAACATCTTGTTGTAGGTGTCCGAGGTCATCAGGTCGCCCTGAGGCGTGAGGAGCTCCAGGCGCATCAGGACCGCGAACAGCCCTCCCACGAAGAACATCAGGGTGATCGAGACGATGTATAGAATCGCGATCCGCTTGTGATCGCGCGTCAGCAGCCACGAAAGTACGCCGTACTCGCGATTGAGATAGTTCTTTCGCGGTGACTCGAGCGGATGATTCGGATCGAGGACTGCGGTGGTCATGGCCTGCCTTCCGTGTCGGGAGCCTGTGTCGCGGCGGCACGGGCGGCGGGACCGGCGACGGCCGCCCCGGACTCCGGGCGCGCGAGAGTGCTGCCGGCCTCCGGCTGTCCCGCTGCGCCACCCGTCACGCCGAGAGACTTGATGTACGTGAGGAGATAGATGAGCTGCTGCTCGTCGACCTGCCCCTGGAACGACGGCATGATCGCGTCATAGCCGGCGACGATCTTCGCCCCGGGGTTGAGAATCGACTCGCGAAGGTAATTCTCGTCGGCGATCACGTTCTGGCCGCTACGGAGCCGGACCTCCGTTCCGAAGAGTCCATTGAGACTCGGTCCGCGGGCCGATGGGCCTTCCGCCGCGTGGCAGGTGTTGCAGGCCAGCGCGGTGTAAAGCCGTTCCCCCTCTTCGAGCGGAGACGCGGCGGTCCCGCCCGCCAGCCAGGCCTGGTACTCCGGCTCGGGCAGCACGATCACGCTGCCGATCATCTTCGAATGCTCCGTGCCGCAATATTCAGCGCAGAAGAGGTGATACCTCCCTGCCTTGATCGGCTCGAACCAGAGCGTCGTATAGCGGGAGGGAAGAACGTCCCGCTTCACACGCATGGCCGGAGCGTAAAAGCTGTGAATGACGTCCTCCGAGGCCATGATGAGCTTGACCGGCCGGCCGAGCGGAACGTGAAGCTCGTTGATCTCCTGCTGCCCGCCGATGTGCTGGAACTTCCACATCCATCGTTTTCCCGTCGCCCAGACTTCCAGTGCGTCATCCGGCGGACGGTTCATCCGGAAGTAGAGCTGGGCGCCCCAGACGTAGATCACCATGAATACGATGAAGGGGATCACGATCCAGGCGTACTCGAGGTACTTGTTCTCCGGCTCGTGGTCCGGGACCTCGTTATCGGGAGTTCGCCGGTATTTGATCGCGAAGGTGATGAGCAGGACGATCACGAGCATCGTCGCTGCGCCGGTCACGGCGATGAGGAACCAGTAGAGCTGATCGACGTCGCGAGCGACGCTCGATGCGGCTTCTGGAAAAAGTGGAAGATCGTCGAACATGCCGCTTATGAGTCCCGTTTGATCTGAGCCTTGACGCGGTCGCGTCGCGTGAGCACGATGATGAATCCACCCAGCGCCAGGACCGTGGCCGCGCCACCGAGGCGGACGATGTTCATCGCCACTGCGCTGTACTTACCGGTGGACGGATCGTATTCGTAACAGAGAAGGAGGAGCTGCTCGGTGGCCCCTCCGATGGTGTTCTGCGACGCCTCGACCAGCCCGAGCCGCACGTCGCGCGGATCGTAGTTGATCCCCCAGTGATACCGGGAGATCCGCCCCTCGGGGGTGGCGATGACGACCATCGCCGCGTGAGCGAACTCCCCCGTCTTCGGATCCCAGGTGAAGCGGAATCCGAGCGCCTCGGTCAGCTCCCGCACCGAAGTTTCGCTTCCGGTGAGGAAATGCCAGCCATCCGCCGAGCCCGGCCTGCCGTAGCGCCGCGTATAGATCGACTTCTTCCCGGCCGCGATCTCGGGGGTGTCGCGCGGGTCGAAGCTGAAGGTGACGACCTCGTACTCCTCCCCCATCTTGAATCGGATCTCGTGCAGCGTGTTGACCAGGCCGTCCAGCACTACGCTGCAGAGCATCGGGCAGGAGTAATAAACGGGCGTGATGATGACGGGCTTGTCTCCGAAATAGTCTCCGAGCTTCACGACCTTGCCGGTCTCGTCACGGAACGTGAGATCGAGCGGAAGCTGCACGTTGAGCCGCTGCTCCACTTTCGCGAAGCCGGCCGGACCGGTGCCCGAGAGGAATTCCTGCGCTCCGGCCGGAGCGGCGAGCAAGGCGAGCGCGAGAAAAGAGAGAGAGAGCTTCATCGGTTCGATGGCTCCGGGGATCTCGAGGCCGCCGGCGCCGCGCCGGTCTCGTTCATGCGCCGCGCCCCATCGCCGGTGGAGGACTCCGTGCCGGGAAGAAGTGGTGTCGCTTCCACGGCGTCAGGCTCCGCGATTACCGGGAACCCACGCTGCAGCGCGAGATCCATGGCTTGATCGATTGGAATCCGGACGGTTCCCGTGCCCTGGTTGACCCAGCCGTAGCCCGCCAGCCACTCCGCTTCCTGCTTCCTCATCTGCTCCATGTCGTAGGGGGGATTCGTCTGAAGGGGGCTGAGGGCGCGGCCGTCCGCCTGCGAGGGATTGGGGAAAGGCTGAAGGCGCGGCCCCGGCGGAAGAACCTGCCGTCCCTCGCCGATCAGCGAGACCGGAAGGAGGTCGGGATCGCGCTCGCTTCTCCGCATGAAATCGAAATGAAACCAGAGCAGGACGTGGACGACGATCGCGAAGACCGCGAATCCGGCGATGAAGAAAAGGATCGCCCGGATATCGACGTCGCGCTGCTCGTGATGGATCTCGACGTTCAGCGTCTTGCGGGTATCGATCGGATCATGATGCATGGCCGAGCGCCTCCTTCACATACGGCTCGTACTCCGGCAGCAGCGGCCGCGCCGCCAGCCTCCGGAGATAGAAAACCGTCCAGAGCGAGAGCAGGGCGATGAAGGCCAGCGGGTCCATCCAGCTCAGATGAAAGCTCGATCCATGCGAAGCGGCCTCGCCGCCATGTCCCCCCTGCCGGAATGCCGGCGCGGTGATCCAGAAGAGATCGACCATCCGCATGAACAGCATCAGCGCAGCGACCATCCCCAGCGTGCGGGGGCGGTCCTTGATCGCGCGCATCAGAAGAAGCGTAAATGGAAGGAAAAAGTGGAAGACCAGCAGTACTGCCGCGATGACTCCCCACCCTCCTTGCGCGCGCACGACGTAATAAGGTGTCTCCTCCCGGATATTGGCGTACCAGATGAGGAGGAACTGCGAGAACGCCGTGTAGGCCCAGAGCATGACGAAGGCGAACATCAGATTCCCGAGGTCGCGGAAGATCTGAGCTTCCACCACTCCGGCATAGGGGGGAGTTTGCGAGAGCAGGACGACCGAGATCGTGAGCACGGCCCAGGCGCTGAGCAGGCAGCCGACCACGAACGAGATCCCATACATCGTCGAGAACCAGTGCGGCTCGAGGGACATGAGCCAGTCCACCGAGGCAAAGCTGAGGGTCAGGGTCAGGGCAACCAGGCCGAACCCCGAGAGCTTGCGCATCCTCAGCTCCACCCAGCGGTCGTGGTGGACGTCGAGGCGCTTCGACCACCGCACGAGGAGGAACGCCATCACGCTCCAGAAGATGAAGAAGAAGATCGCCCTCCCCGTGAAGAAGGGAGCGTTCAGGTAGGGCTCCTTGTGGCGGACCAGCGCGTCATGCTGCACGACCTCCGCGTGAGACCACTCCCAGACCGAGTGCATCCCGATCAGGAGAGGGATGAACGCCAGGCCCACGATCGGAATCGTCCCGGCCGCGGCTTCCGCCGGCCGGCGAATCAGGACTCCCCATCGTCCACCCGTGAGGTACTGCATCATCAGGAGACCGAGCGAGCCGGCCGAGATCATGACCAGCAGAATCCAGCCCATCAGATAAGAGCGGAAAAACTGATCCGTATCCGTGAAGGCTCCGACCAGGAGGCCGATCGTCGCCAGGACACCGACGATGAGCGCCGGATTCTGAAGCCGGAAGAGATCCCTCCCGTTCTCGCTGTTGCCGTCAGCCGTCACTGGGCGCCTCCCGTCCGAAGCTTCGAGCGATCCGCCGGCGGAACGTCGCCGAGCTGCGCGTTCTGGCTCAGCTGCAGCGCACGGACGTACGCGGTGATCAGCCAGCGGTCCCGGACGGGAATCTGCGCCGCGTACGGGGGCATCGTTCCAAAGCCGTGCGTGATCACGTCGAAATAATGCCCGGCCGGCCGGTCTCGCTGCAGGTCGGTATGGAACGAAGGCGGACGGCGATACCCGCGACGAACGATCATGCCGTCTCCCAGGCCGACCTGACCGTGGCAGGGCGCGCAGAAAATGTCGTACCGCTCTCTCCCCCGCTGGAGGTCGGCTCGCTCAATCTCGAATGGATAGGCGTCGGCCAGCTGGCCGTCGACCTTCCCGGTGAAGAGCAGTGAGTCGTCCCTGAGATCTCCCCGGGGGATCGTTCCCTCGACGGGCTGGCGGGCGGACATGCCGTCCGCGAAGAACGGCGTCGCCTCGAACGGGCGATAGGCCGGCTGATCGGCCATCTTCTGCGGAGGCCTGCAGGCCGCGAGGACCGTCAGGGCGAGAAGGGAGAGGGTCAGCAGCCCCCCGGCCTCCACCCGCCGCCGGGCTGGACTACCAGGGGACATCGTTCACCTCGAGGGGATTGAGACTCTGGAGAAAACGTCGCGTCTCCTCCTGCTGGAACTTCGGATCGTTCGCCTCGATGAGCAGGAAAAACTGGTCGCGGGAGGCGAAGGCGAACCGGCTGACGTTGAAGACGGGGTGATAGGGCTCGGGGAGTCCGTTCAGTCCGAGCATGCCGAAGATCGCGGCGAAGGCCGCGAAGAGGATGGTCACCTCGAAGGCGATGGGAACGAAGGCAGGCCAGGAGTTGAGAGGCTTGCCGCCGATATTCAGCGGGTAGTGGATGACCTGCGCGAAATACTGCATTCCGAAGCCGGTGATGAACCCGATGATCCCGCCCGTCAGGACGATCATCGGCAGCCGCGTGTGGTGAAACCCGATGGCCTCGTGCAGACCCTCAACGGGGAAGGGGGTGAAGGCGTCCATGCGCGTGAAGCCGTGCTCCCGGGCGCGCTCGGCGGCCTCGACCAGACTGGTCGGATCATCGAACTCGGCCATCATTCCGTAGTGTGGAGTTTTTGGAATCATCTCAGTCCTCGTGAACCTGCGCTTCCGGCAGCAGCGTGCGCATCTCGAAGATCGAGATCATCGGCAGGAAGCGGACGAACAGGAACAACAGGGTCAGGAACAACCCGATCGTTCCGAAGAAGAGCATGAAATCCCAGCGCGTCGGCGAGTACATCCCCCACGACGACGGGAGAAAGTCGCGATGCAGCGAAACCACGATGATGACGAACCGCTCCAGCCACATGCCGACATTCACGAACATCGCCACGATGAACAGGGTCACGGGACTCGATCGCACCTTCCGTAACCAGAGCGACTGAGGGACGATGATGTTGCAGAGAATCAGCAGCCAGTAGGCCCACCAGTACGGCCCGAACGCCCGGTTGAACATCATGTACATCTCGAAGATGTTGCCGCTGTACCAGGAGAAGAAGACTTCCATCACGTAGGCGTAGGCCACGATCAGTCCGGTCGTGAGCATGATCTTCGCCATGTTGTCGAGGTGGCGGGCGGTGATGAAATCCTCGAGGCCGAACGCCCTGCGCACCGGAATGGCCAGGGTCAGCACCATCGCAAATCCCGCATAGACCGCTCCGGCGACGAAGTACGGCGGGAAGAACGTGGAGTGCCAGCCGGGAATCACCGAGGTCGCGAAGTCGAAGCTGACGATGGTGTGCACCGAGAGGACCAGCGGCGTGGCCAACCCAGCCAGCAGGAGATACGCGGTCTCGTAGCGATACCAGTGCTTGGCCGATCCGCGCCATCCCAGCGAAAGCATGCCGTACGCGATCTTCCAGATCCGGCTATTGGCCCGGTCGCGCAGCGTCGCGAAATCCGGAACCAGGCCGATGTACCAGAACAGAGCGGAGACCGTCGCATACGTGGAGACCGCGAAGACGTCCCACATCAGAGGGCTCCGGAACTGCGGCCAGAGCGCCATGGTGTTGGGATAGGGAAAGAGCCAGTAGGCGAACCAGGGCCGCCCCACGTGAAGCGCTGGAAAGATTCCCGCGCAGGCTACGGCGAAGAGCGTCATGGCCTCGGCGAAACGGTTGATCGAAGTGCGCCAGCTCTGCCGGAGAAGAAGGAGAATCGCCGAGATCAGCGTTCCCGCATGACCGATTCCGATCCACCAGACGAAGTTGATGATGTCGAACGCCCAGCCCACCGGGACGTTGTTCCCCCACGTACCGATGCCCTTGATCAGCAGCCAGCCGATCGCGTTGAGCATCATCATCAGGAGCAGGAACGCCACCCCGAAACCGATGAACCACCCCGGAGGAGTCCGGCGCGTGAGGACGATGGTCGAGATCTTGTCCGTGATCGATCCGAAGGTATGACCCGGAGTGATCGTCGGCGCTTGCTCCAGTCGCGAGGCGACCTGAGGATGCGGCGGATTCAGATCGTTCGACGACATCATGACTCCGCGTGACCGGCGGTGGCAGGGGCGCCTGCCGGAGCCAGCTCTGGATTCGGATTTTTGAGCGAGCCGAGATAGGTCGTGCGGGGCTGAGTGTTCAGCTCCGTGAGCAGCCCGTAATTGAGCGGCTCGGAGCGCAGACGGGCCACCTCGCTGTTCTCGTCGTTCTTGTTCCCGAAGACGATGGCGCGGGTCGGACAGGCCTGCGCGCAGGCGGGAACGACTTCGCCATCGCGGATCGGTCGCCCTTCCTTTTCCGCCTCGATGCGACCGGCATTGATCCGCTGAACGCAGTACGTGCACTTCTCCATCACGCCGCGGGAGCGGACCGTGACGTCGGGGTTCCGCATCAGCTTGTAGCTTTCGGTCTCGTAATCGGGGAAGGAGAGGAAGTTGAATCGGCGGACCTTGTAGGGGCAGTTATTCGAGCAGTAGCGGGTCCCGATGCAGCGGTTGTAGGTCATGTCATTCAGACCTTCGTCGCTGTGCGTCGTCGCCTGGACCGGGCAGACCGGCTCGCACGGCGCGTTCTCGCAGTGCATGCAGGGAACCGGCATGTTGAACATCTCGAGCGCATCGGAGTCCGGCGAGCCCTTGTAGTAATGATCGGTGCGGATCCAGTGCATCTCGCGTCCCGCCAGGACCTGCTCTTTTCCCACGACCGGAATGCTGTTCTCCGACTGGCAGGCGATCGTGCAGATGCCGCATCCCGTGCAGACGTTCGTATCGATGACCATCGCCCAGGCGTTGCCCGGATAGGGCCACGGAGGATAGAGCGAAGGTCCTCCTTCGAGCTCGTGGCCGGGCTCGTCGGCGAACCTCGGATTCGCCACGTACTGGCTGATCGTTCCCGACCGGATGATGTCGCGCCGGGCGCCGGCCCCCTCGCTCATCTCATAGGACAGCGCGTGATGCTCCTGAACGGTCGCCAGGCGCATCTTCTTGGCGCTCTTTCGCACCGAGGCGTTTCGAAGAAGATCGCCTGAGCCCATCGTCCGGAGCGGCTGCAGGTTCGATCCGATCCCTCGCGCGATCGTTCCGGTCCGCTCGGCGCCGTAACCGTAATAGACGGTGAACGAGTCATTCGCATGGCCGGGAACGATCCAGATCGGGATCTCCGCGCTCCAGTGGCCGGCGGTGATCTCGACGACGTCTCCGTTCGAGAGTCCCATGGCCGCCGCGGTGGCGCGGCTCACATGGGCAGTGTTGTCCCAGGTGAGCTTCGTGATCGGCTTGGGGAGCTCCTGGAGCCAGGCATTGTTCGCGAATCGACCGTCATGAATCATCGGATCGGGCCGGAGCACCACCTCGGGGCCGCCCCATCTCTCCGGCTCTTCGCGCGGCGGGAGAGTGCCGGCAGAGAGAGCGAGCGGCGGAAAAGCGGTTCCAGCGACGATCCCGTCATGAAGCGAGCGGTTCCAGAACGCTTCGAAACCGCTTCCCGCACCCGAGGTCTCTCGCCAGTAGTCCCGGACGATGTCGTGCCCTGAACGGACGTCCTCCGAAAGAGCTCCGGCCATCTCATGGATCGAGCGACCGCCGTAGAGAGGCTGAATCAGGGGCTGGACGATCGAGACCGTGCCGTCGTAAGCGCGGACGTCGCTCCAGGCCTCCAGGTATTGCGCCGCCGGGATGTGCCAGTGGGATCGAGCCGACGTCTCGTCGTAATAGTTCGACAGGTGGACCCTGAACGGAACGCGGTTCATGGCGGCCGCGAACCCGAAATCATAAGGAGCGCTGAAGGCTGGATTTCCACCGAGGACCATCAGGATCTCGACGCGACCGGCTTTCATGTCGGCGACCAGGGCCCGGAGTGAGCTCATCTGCGGCACCGGGTTCGCTTCGAGCGGCTCGGTGTAGAAGACGGTCCGCCCCACATTGCCGAGCGCCGAGTTCATGGCGTGAGCGAGGGCGTGGACGGCGGCCGGCTGGCTGTCGCCGACGATGACCAGCGAGCGTCCCGCATGGGCTCGAAGATCCCGGGCGACCGCGCCAATCCAGGTGGCATGCTGCCCTGAGGACGCTTCGCCCCCGAGGCCGAGCGCGGCGGCAATTCCTCGCGTGAGCTCCTCGATCGCCGCGCTCTGAATGGCCAGTCGGTGATCGGCCATCGTCCCCGTCGTCGTCGGCATCGGCTCGGCGACGTAGAGCCGGTTCATCTCCGTCTTGTCTTTCCGCACTCTCCGGCGGTCGGCGAACTCCCTGGCGTAACGGACCGCTCCCGCTCCCCGCATCATAAAGTCCGCATCGAGCGAGAGGATCACGTCAGCTTCCGCGAAGCGGTGGTACGTGTGAACGGGACGCCCGAAAGCGAGCCGGGCTCCATCGCGACGATCATCGCCGGTCACAGGCTGCCAGGTGTGCCATACCGCCGCCGGGAAACGCTGGCGAAGCTTCGCCATCTGATCGGCGAAGGTCGGAGAGCTGACCGGCTCGGTGAGAATCCTCAGCCCCTCGCCACCCCGGGCGCGCAGCGGCTGCAGATTGGACTGGAGAGCCGAGACGAATGCACTCCAGGTCGCGACTTCCCCCCGCGCGCGCACCGTCTGCGATCGATCCGGATCGTAAAGAGAGAGAATCGATGCCTGCGCGAAGTGATCGGTCGCCCCGAGGCTTCCCGGATGTTCGGGATTCCCCTCGATCTTGGTGGGACGCCCCATGTGGCTCTCGACCAGGACCCCGAGACCGACCCCGTCCATCTCCATCGCGCTCGCATAGAAGAGAGGCTTTCCGGGGATGATCCTTTCGGGCGCGTTGACGTAGGGAACGATCGTCTCTTCCGCCTGAGGCGTGCATGCGGCCAGGCCTCCCATGGCGAGGGATGCGCTCATCAGCCGCAGAAAGTCCCGGCGGTCCACTCCTTCACCGAGCGCGGCGGCCTCGCGAGGAAACTCCAGTCGCAACATCTCCTCGAAGGAAGGGTCCTGCGCCAGCTCGTCGAGCGTTCGCCAGTACTCCGGTCCTTCTCCCTCGCCCAGCCGGGCGCGGAATGTGGCGAGGTCGAGATGTTCCGGTCTATCGGTCATCGGTCAATTCCAAAGGCGATCGCGTACATCAGTAGTGGCACACGGAGCAGGATGTCTTTTCGAGAATGCGGTACTCGCGAACGAGCTCGGGACCCAGAGTCTCCTGATCCTCCGCCTCCCAGGCGAGGTCGAACACCTTTTCCTTCGGCCGGACGTGCTCTTCGGGCGCGCGGTGACATTCGAGGCACCAGGCCATGGTCAAAGGCTCCTCCTGCCAGGTCAGAGGCATCTGGTCGACGCGGCCGTGGCAGGAGACACAGCCGATTCCCTTATGAACGTGAATGCTATGGTTGAACTGAACGAAATCAGGGAGGCGGTGGACCCGCTGCCACTGCAGCGCCTCGCCACTGCGGAGTGATGCCCGCACCGGCTCGAGCATCTCGGCGCCGGTCCAGATCTCTTTATGGCAGTTCATGCAGGTGGCGGTCGGTGGAATCCCGGCAAAGGAGGAAGTCTCCACCGAAGTGTGGCAATAGCGGCAGTCGATCCCCAGTCCCGCCACGTGGTGCTCGTGGCTGAAAGGAACCGGCTGACGCTTGGCTTCGCGCTGCTGAGTCGCGTACGGAGAACGGTTGAGCTGATAAATGATCCATAACGCGAACGCAGCGAGAAACACCGCACCGAAGATGCTGAATCGAGACAGTGTGTTGGCGCTGCGGTGGAAGATCTGCATTATCTTCGGGTGTCAAACTCTCGGACTTCGGCAGTTGTTGGCGGATTGACGCGCCCGCCCGGAAGGCGCGCCGAAGATATCTTGAAGCTCATGATTTGTCGAGGCTTGCACGGCTGCGGAATCTCTCCGTCACGAACACGATTGCGCCGCAACTCGGTCCTCGAGGTCGCGCTCGAAAAAAAACGATCAGATGCCGCCGCGCTCCCGGCGCATCTGACTCACGATCCATTCGAGGTGATCGCGGACGCGGCGGCTCCGCATCGCTTCGACTTCCTCCAGCCTCGCCTCATCGGGCACTCCGCTGAAGGCGCGCGAGAGCGGGCTCATCGCCCGCGCCACGAGGAGGAAGTTCG
This sequence comes from Thermoanaerobaculia bacterium, assembly GCA_035525215.1. Taxonomy (GTDB): domain Bacteria; phylum Acidobacteriota; class Thermoanaerobaculia; order Gp7-AA8; family Gp7-AA8; genus DATLEY01. The sequence goes on from DATLEY010000052.1 coordinate 13,156, forward strand.
TCAGCCAGCTCATCTCCCTGTCGATCAGGCGCCCGCTCTCGTACTCCACCGCCGGTACGTCGTCGATGTGCGGACCGGTTCCCTCGGTCAGCCACGCCGTCCCGGCCGGATCGATCATCAATGCGCCGGCCAGATCGTACGCATCGGCGATTCCGATCGCCGCGAGCTCCTCGCCCACTTCCCCCTGGATCCCCGCGACGAGACGGCCGAACGGAATCGCTCCCTTCTCCGTTCTTCCGATCACGATGGTGAATGCATTCGGGCTGTTGGGCACGTACCAGACGGTGGTGTTCGGAAAGACGTCCTGGAACGCCCGCAGGATCATCAGATAATTCCGCTCCGTCAGCGAGTACGTCGGCAGCCACATCGAGACAATTCCGCCGGGGGCCAGCTTCTCGAGGCATAGCTCGAAATAATCCTTCGTGTAGAGCGACCCGTTGCCCGCGTAGCGGGGATGGATGGAGTCCGAGAGGATGACGTCGAATTTCCTGGGGTCCGCGAGGACGAAGTTTCGCCCGTCATTGATCTCCGCCTCGACCCGGGGATCGTCCAGGACCCCGTGATTCACCTCGCGAAGCATCGAGCCCGAGACCTCGAGAACCTCGCGAGAAATTTCGGCGATCACGATCTCTTCGACCGGATGGAGGGAGACTGCCCAGGCCGTCCCGCCACTGCCGAAGCCGATGTGCAGGACGCTCTTCGGGTCGGGATGCAGGAGGAGAGGGAGATGTCCCTGAAGCTTCTGAGTTCCGATCAGGTCCGGCGCCGTGCCGGCAACATTGACTCCGTTGAGCTCCAGGGAGAGGTTGCCGGGCGCGAGCTCCCGCAAGGTCACCGTGGCGGAGACGTCCTCGCGGAAGAGAAGGACAGGCGCTTCGGAGTCGACGAACATCCCGGCTGAGAGAATCACGGCATCGCGCGGAACGAGGATGATCGAAAGGATCAGGACCGCCCCACCCGTTGCCACCGCGAGGATCGGTCCCCTCCCCTTCGCCTCCGAGAGGAGGAACCAGGCGCCGAGTCCGAGATTGATGATCGCCATGGCAAAGAGACCATTCTGCGAGCCGAGCAGGCGGATGAGGAGAAATCCAGCCAGCAGCGAGCCGGCGATGCTCCCGACCGTGTTCGCCAGATAAACGTCTCCGACGGAGCGCGTCTCGCTGCGACCCGCGCGAACCCCGTAAAGACGGACCACGAGCGGAAACGTCGCTCCCATGATCGCCGTCGGAATGAGAAGCGCGCTGAGCGTCGCGGCCAGAAGAACGAAGAAAGCTCCGGCGGCATCCCGCGCCCCCGAGGCGGCGGCGAGGCTCTCGAGCACGTCGGCGAAGCGCGTGAAGTAGGCGACCTGCAGCGCGAGGGTAATGGCGAGCAGAATCTCCAGGGTCCCGAGAAGCCGCCGGACGCGCGTGCCGCTGATGACGCGAAACACGAGCGCGCTGCCGATGGCGATGCCGATCAGGAAGCAGAACAACATGAGTGAGTAGGCGTAGACGCTGCTGCCCAGGTGAAGAACGAGGATGCGCGACCAGAACACCTCGTCGGCGATCGAGCTGAGTCCCATGAGGAAGCTCGCCACGAGGATCGGCCACGCGCGATCGATTCCCTTTCTCTCGGCTCCAGCCGGCGTCTGGGGCTCTTCGGGAAGCTCCGGAGCGCGGCGGAACGAGAGGATGGCGGCGCCCAGCGCGAGAAGGAGATTCAAGCCGACGGCGGCCGCCACGGTGGCCGTGAGGCCGATCGTCGGAATCAGAATGAACCCCGACAGCGCGACGCCCGCGGTCGCGCCGAAGGTATTGGCCGAGTAGAGCGATGCAACGGCGCGGCCGCTGCCAAGCCTTTCACCGGAGAACTCCCGCACCAGGACGGGAAGCGTCGCCCCCATCAGGATCGTGGGCGGCAGAAGGAAGAGCGCGGCGAAGAGAATTCTGAGCAGAGAGAGAGCAGCGGGCGCATCGGCCACCGCCGGATAAACGCTCACGTAGAGCCGGTCGAGAAGCTCGAAGGCCGCCGGCGAAAGAGCGCCGATCGTGCCGATGGCGGTTTCCAGCACCGCGTAGAGCCTCAACGGGCGGACCTTCCTGAAAAAGCGGCCGAAAAGATAGCCGCCGATGCCCAGTCCCGCCAGGAAGATCGCGATCAGTGTCGCGGCGGCGTGAACGGTGTTGCCGAAGACGAAGCCGAGATA
>DATLEY010000059.1:0-14498 GCA_035525215.1 Thermoanaerobaculia bacterium
GGTCGAGCCGGAGATTCGCTCGAGCCCGAATCGCCGGCGGATGGCGCTGTTCGCTCTCATCGGAGGATCGGTCACGGGTCTGTTGACTGCGTTTCTGGTCGAGTGGGGCCACCGGGGCCGGGGAAGAAGGGAGAACCAGGAACTAGTTGCGGCCTGGCGGCAGTTCTGCACCGAGGTCACGGGGTTCGTCGCGAGGAGACCGAGAGGGTGAAGGGCATAAGCGATTACCACGAAGTCGTTTGGACAGAGGGCCGCATCGCGAGATTTTGGCAATTCTATGCGCAGAACACGGCAGCGCACGAGAGCTATTTCAGCAAGCAGTTAGGCGGCGCGATCTTGCGGTTCGTCAACAAGTATATCCGGCCCGCCCCACCCGTCTTGGATTTGGGATGCGGCCCCGGGTTTCTCGTTACCGAGCTGGTCAAGTCCGGGCTCTCGTGTGTGGCGATCGACTCATCACCGGAATCGATCGCTAGTCTGCGTCGGTTAGCCGCAGGCGAAGCAGGAGTTCTGGAGATTCTCGTCGGAAGCGTCGATCGCGTGCCCCTCGCAGATGGGCGTGTGGGATGCGTCTTCCTTGTCGAGGTCCTGGAGCACTTGAGCCCTGATCTGTCGGATCGCACGATCGCCGAGGCGGCGCGTGTCCTAAGGCCCGGCGGCCATGTCGTGATCACGGTCCCCAACGAAGAAGATCTTGATGCTCGCAAGATCGCATGTCCGGACTGCGGCTGCGTATTCCATCGGGTTCAGCATCTTCAGTCCCTCGATGCGGTCCGCTTAAAGATACTCCTGGCCGACCATCGGCTGGAGCCGGTTTTGATCGCGAGCCTCAATCTGGGCCACTACGCGGACGGCGTGCCTTTAGCGAGGATCCGGCGGCGGGTCGCTCCTAAGCGCACCCGAAAGGACCCCCATCTGATTGCCATCGCGGTCAAGTCGACGGCAGCTTAAGCCACAAGCTGTTCCCGCCTTGAACATTCATCGGCGAATTTTTGGCGACGCACTCCTGGTAACAACCATCGGTGCTCTGGCTCAAGGCGCCGGTTTTTTTTTGACCGTCATGATCGCTTCTCATTTCGGCGCGATGGCCGTTGTCGATGCCTACTACTTGGCGCTGGCGGTGCCGGGCGTCCTCATCGGAGTATTGGGAGGTACGATCAAGATCGCCGTCATGCCGTTCTTCGTGGAGGAGCGGCTGCGCCGCCCCGACGAGGCGGAGAGAATCGTCGGGTCGGGGGCCGGCCTGCTCGTCGTCGGTTGTGGGATCGGGACTCTCGCCCTCGGCGGGCTGGCGCTGGCAGGTTGGCTGGAGTTCGGGGCCAGTCGGGAGGTCGCCGATCTTTCCCGGCGGCTGATGCTGGAGCTTCTTCCCCTGATCCCCTTGACCGTTCTCTTCCACTTCTACAGTGCTGTGTACAATTCCTATCAGCGGTTCGCCCTTCCCGAAATCTGTCAGATGGCCAGGTACGTGATCGTGATTGGTTTCCTTTGGCTTTTCGCCCGGAGGTGGGGGGTTCACAGCATCATTCTTGGTCACGTCGTCGGGCAGGCGGCAGCTCTAGGACTGATGATATGGTTCATTGGGCGGCAACTTGGTATCGAGTTGCGTCCCCGGTGGACGCTGCCAGTGGGTCTGCGGCGGCTCCTTCTATTCTCTCTTGTTCCGTTCGCTTCGTACGTGTTCGTCCAACTGAACCCACTGATCGCAAGAGTCATCGCCGCCCAACTGCCGGAGGGCAGCATTGCGGTGCTGAGTTATGCCGAAAAGCTGGCCTCCATACCCAGCTTGATCATGGGGGCGGGATTCGCCAGCGTGCTGGTGTCTCACTGGTCCAGGCTCACGGTGTTGGGGGAGATAGATGCCCTGCGGACGAGCCTGAACCGCAGCCTATCGCTGCTTCTTGCAATGCTAGTGCCAATGGCTGTGGGACTTGTGATGCTACGCGATCCTATTGTGCGCATCGCCTTCGAACGGGGAGCGTTTGGTGACGCCGCGACGGCGCAGACCTCCCAAGTCTTTGCAGTGCTGGCCCTGCAAATAATTCCTTTCTATCTACACATGGTCACGGTGAGAGTTCTTCTGGCCGAGAAGGCGATGGCCGCACTGGCATGGCTGAGCGCGCTGGGTTTCGTTGCGGCGTTCCTTTTCATGCAGCTCTTTGTCTGGACGGGGTTGGGAGTGGTCGGCGTGGCCCTCGGTTCGGTGATCGGCACCATCGTCGTTGCGGCGGCGACAGCAATGGTTGTCGACCGCAGATACGGCGTGCTGGCATGGAGCGAGCTGTCGGTCCACGGAACGCAGGTGCTGGTTGCCACTATAATTATGGTAATCGTCCTACTCGCTATGCGCCAATGGCTTCTGGGCGACACGCCATCGGACTGGTTGCTTGTTGTTGGTGCCACGGCAGGCGGTGGGTTGGCGTACCTTGCGGCTCTGTGGTGGCTCGGGCACGAGTTACTCGTCGCTGTTCGCAATAACTTCCCGTTGAAGAGAAGTAACACGCTCATGGACGGCGGAGACCCACGATTCGAGGAATGAAGATCAAGGCGAACTGGCATCGCCACCTGCATGAGATCCGGCGAAGCGAGATCGAGACCCTCTTCGCGCGTTGCCCCGAAGGTCTCTTCGCCAGAGGCTTGGAGCTCGGGGCGGGTGACGGATTTCAAAGCACACTTCTCGAACGGCATGTCCGCCATCTGGTTTGCTCGGACCTCAATCCGAATCGCTGGCGGCGGTCCGCCTCGAGCAAAATCGATCGCATTGTCTGCGACGCGGAGGCTGTCGGTGCCACCTTCCGCCAGGACGCGTTCGATCTCGTGTTCTCGTCGAGCTTACTCGAACATCTCCCCAGGCCCGAGCGTGCGCTGAGAGGCATCCACCGTGTCCTGCGGGACGGCGGTCTATCGATTCACCTCCTGCCGAATCCCCTCTGGAAGATGTCTCACCTCATGCTTCACAATCCGAACCGGCTGGTCAGCGCCCTTGAGAGGCGAGCTCGCGGCACGATTCCCTCGCTGCGCGAGGAACCTTGGGACGCTCCCAGAGGCAACAACCTGAAGCTGCCCCTGCGCGTGCCAACTCGTAGGTGGCTGCCGGTTCCCCATGGTGTTTCGTCGACGAACCTGAAGGAGTTCCGGGCCTTTTCCCGGAGAACCTGGCGGAAGACGTTTGAACGCGCGGGCTTCGAAGTGCTGGCGATACTTCGCGGGCCGGTATGTTCAGGCTATGGCTTCGGATTCGACCGAGCGCGTCGGACTCTGGAGCGTCTCAAACTCAGCTCGGTGAATGCGTTCATTGCGATCAAATTCAGTAAGCCGAGCCCTCACGCGTCGTATTTTCTGCCCCGATGAGAACCTGGACGGTTCCCGAGGTTCGATGTGTGGGATAGTCGGCCGGGTGGGAGCACCATCGGTGAAGAGCTTGCCCCTCGATCGGCTCGATCACCGCGGTCCCGACGACCGGGGCGAGTGGACAAACGGACGCAACTGCACGCTGGGGAACACGCGGCTCGCGATCATCGATCGGGACCCGCGGTCCCGTCAGCCCATGACGGATCCGAGCGGCCGATTCACGTTGGTTCTGAACGGCGAGATCTACAATTACCGCGAGCTGGTGCGTGAACGTCTCGCGGGTGAGGCCTTCAGAACCAAGTCTGATACCGAGGTTCTTCTCCTTCTTTGGAGGAAGTTCGGCTCGCGATGCCTCGCTTGGTTGCGAGGAATGTTCGCTTTCGCGGTCTGGGACGAACGCGACGAGGCGCTTTGGTTCGCCAGGGACAGGTTCGGTAAGAAGCCATTTTTATACAGCGTGCGGGAAAGCGTCTTCTGCTTCGCGTCTGAGCTCGAGCCGCTGGTGATCCTGCTGAACGGTAACGTCGCTGTCCTCGACGGTGCTGTAGAGCTCTTCCTCACCTATGGCTTCGTCCCGGCGCCCCTCTCCATCTACGAGGGCGTCTTCAAACTGAAACCCGGATGCGTCGGCGTCTGGCGGCGGGACAATCTCTCTATCGAGTCGTACTGGAAGCTGCGGTTCGAGCCCAAGCTTGCGCTAAGCAAGCAGGAGGCCCTGATCGAGCTTGAGGCACATGTCCGCGAAGCGACGCGGTTGAGGCTCCGCGCCGACGTACCGGTCGGAGTACTGCTGAGCGGCGGAATCGACTCGAGCCTCGTGACCGCGATCGCCGCGCAGGAGAACGAGGGGAGGCGGCTGAAGACGTTCTCCATCGGCTTCCGGGAGGAGTCGTTCGATGAGCGCAAGTACGCCGAGGCGGTAGCTAGTCGCTACGGAACCGAGCACGTGTCAATCGTCCTCGATGAGAATATCGCCGATCGGTTCGAAGAAATGGTCGTGCGCTACGGCGAGCCCTTCGGCGACAAGTCCGCGCTACCCTCGCTGGCCATCTGCGAGCAGGCGGCCAAAAACGTCAAGGTGATCCTGAACGGCGATGGGGGCGATGAGCTCTTCGCAGGTTACAGCAAGTACCACATTTCCTGGTTTCGCGAGACCTTGAGCTTGGACGGGTATTGGGGGTATCAGCTCTCCGACTGGCTGGATCGCCGGAGTGCCCACCTTTCCGTCGACTCATGGCTCTGGAGGTTCTCAAGAGTCGGACGATTCGCCGTCTATCCGCTGTTTCAAATCGTCAAATCAGACCAGTTCGTGAGACGGATCGATCGACGCATTCTCTACCAACCCGCCTTTCGGGAGAAGGTCCAGGGGTTTCGACGACGATACGAAACGAACGAGTTGCTCGCGGCCGAAGATGGAGCAAAGAAGCTCCTCGACCGGATGCTGGAAATCGACTATCGCCATTACCTGGCGAACGACCTGCTCGTTAAGATGGACATCGCCAGCATGTCTCACTCTCTCGAGGCGCGATCGCCGCTTCTTGATCATGTGCTGATGGAGTTCGCTGCGCAACTCGATCCCGGGCTCAAGATTCGTGACGGCAGGCAGAAGTACCTTCTGAGGGAGCTGACTTCGCGGTACGTTCCGCGCGAGGCGATCGACCGCCCGAAGCAAGGGTTCTCGGCTCCCGTCGATGCATGGGTGACTACAGAGCTCCGCGAGCGCTTGCAGGATATGCTCGCGAGGTCGAGCCATCGGCTTTGGGGGTACTGCCGCCGCGACACTGTACGGAAGTGGGTGGGGGAGCACGAGAACAGGGACAACCGGCGGGGGACCGGACACGGCCAGCGGTTGTGGCTGCTCCTCGTCCTGGGGGCGTGGTTGGAGCGACCTGTGTCGAAGGTCACTGGTCGTGGGCCGGCCTTTCGCTTCGGTGCCGGGCTTAGGTCCTGACCCGATGCGTGTTCTCTTCCTCATCGCGGAGTACCGCCCGGTGGTGGGTGGGGCCGAGATCCAGGCCGAGCGACTGGCTACTGCGTTGGCAACCCGGGGAGTGGAGATGGAGGTGCTTACGCGGCGCCCGCGCCGGCTTCGCAATACAGAGGTTGTGGATGGCGTAACGGTCTATCGGGTGTGGGGACCCGGGCACGGGCGTTGGAAGATGCTCGGACAAACCGCCGCGATGCTCCGCTTCCTGCGAACGCGCCGGGGCTATGACATTCTCCACGCCCATCAGGCGCTCTACCCGGCCTACGTCGCCGTCGCCGTCGGGAGGGCGCGCCGCATCCCGATCGTCGTCAAGCCCGGCAACGTCGGTTCTCGCTTCGACCTCTCGGTGCTTAAAAACGCTTTGCCACTGGGAATCGGACGCCATATGGCGAACGCGATCGCCAACGGAGCGACGCGTCTCATCGCCCTCAACGAGCGCATGCGGGCGGAGCTCGAAGCTTGGGGCGTGTCTGCGGAAAGGATAGCCGACATCCCGAACGGTGTTCCGGTACGAGAGCAGGCGAGCCCAGCCCGCAGGACGGCTGCCCGCCGAAAGCTAGGGCTGGAAGATTCCTTCGATGACGGCGTCCTCGTTTGTACCGCCAGTCTGACGCCGAAGAAGGACCATTCCACCCTTTTGCGGGCCATGAGTCGGTTGGCTGATAGCGACCTCCGGCCTCTTCTGCTCCTGGTAGGAGACGGACCGCGGCGCAGGGCGCTCGAAGCGATGACGGCGGAGCTCGGCCTCGTGCGACAGGTCCGGTTCGAGGGGTGGCGGTCGGTAGTATGGGACTATTTGTACGCGGCCGACTGCTTCGTCCTTTGCTCCACCGTGGAGGGACTTTCGAACGCCTTGCTGGAAGCGATGTCGATTGGCCTGCCGTGCGTCGCCTCCGACGCGCCAGGAAACCGCGATCTGCTCGATGACGGCGTTGCGGGGCAGCTTTATCGAGCGCGGGATGACTCCGCTCTGGCGGCGCGGCTGCGAATCGTTCTCGGAGACCAAGTAGTCGCCGAGCGTTTGGGCCGAGCAGCCCGACTTACCGTAGAGTCCCGGTATTCCATTGAACGGGTGGCCGAGCAATACCACCACCTCTATTGCACCCTGCTCAACGACCGAAGTTTAGATAATGGATCGCCGAGGGCGGCCCTCGAATTCTATCGCTGCTGAATGAAGAATCCAGCCGGCGGCGCGCCTGAGATTCGAGGAGACGCGAAGGCGGAATGTAGGCTCCTCTTCCGGGCATCTGCAAGGCTTTATCTCATGTGGCGTGCATTTCACCCGGAAGTACCCCATTACAAGCCAGGCGCAGTCCGCGCGATCGAGCGTTACATCACACCTTCGGCATCGGTGTTCGAATGGGGAAGTGGAGTGAGCACGCTGTGGTACGGAACCAGGGCGGGGCGAGTGGTGGCCATCGAACACGACCGCATGTGGTGGGAGTGGGTCAACGAACGTCTCCGGCAGAGAGAGCTATCGACCGTCGAGTGCCGTTTTTCCCCACCCCTGTCCGAGAGCGAGGCGGAAGTCAGCGAATGGAGTCGGAAATTGCTTGAGCTAGAGACGCCAGGATCTTCACCGCGACGGCGAGAATTTTTGCGCTACATCGCGGAGATCGATCCGTATCCCGATGAGGACTTCGATCTCATCGTTGTCGACGGTCGCGAGCGGGTGGGCTGTATTCTTCATGCCAGGCCGAAGCTGAAGCAGGACGGGTGGCTTGTTCTGGACGACTCCCACAGGTCCCGATACGACGAGGCAGTCGATCTCTTACACGGTTGGGAGAGCCGGCGTTTCTCGTTCGGTCTTATGGAGACAACCATCTTTCGCAAGCCTTGAAGCTCCTGCAGATCAATAAACATTACCTACCGTTCAGCGGGGGCACGATCCGCATCGTGGAGGCGATTGCGACCCTTTCGTCAGCGCGTTGCCAGATGACGATTGTCACTTGTGCGCCGAAGGGTCGGGGCCGGACCTACTTGTCGGGTGGGACTCGGATTGTCGAGGCAGGTTCCTTCGGCACCATTTGGTCCCTGCCTGTCGCCCCTCTCTTTCCGTGGCTATGCGCGCGCGAGATCCGCCGCCACGATCGTGTCCTCCTGCACCTTCCTCTGCCCGGTCCCGACCTGGTCTTTTGGGCCGCCGCCCGGGCCTCTGCGGACCTCGTGATCTGGTGGCACAGCGATATCATCCGGCAGCGTGGGGTCCTGCGGCTGTATGAGCCCATCCTGCGACACGCTCTCGGTCGCGCGCGCACGATCCTGGTGTCCCACCCGGCGGTGATTCGTGCGTCCGCGCTGCTGGCCCCCTTTGCCGAGAAGTGCGTCGTCGTCCCGTTCGGGGTCGATATCACACGATTCGTGTTGACGGAAGAGGAGCGGCACGCAGCCGGCCGACTGCGCGCGAGGCTCGCCGGCAAGCGACCCCTCGGGTTGTTTGTTGGGCGACTCGTGTACTACAAGGGGTTGGAGGTCCTGCTCGAAGCGGCCGTCCAGGTGGACCTGCACCTGGCGATCGCGGGCGTCGGACCGTTGGAGTCAAAGCTGCGGAAACAAGCGGCCGCGGCCGGTCTCTCCAAGCGAGTGAGTTTCCTGGGCGAGGTGTCGGACGCCGAGCTCAAGCTTCTTTACGAAGGCTGCGACTTCCTCGTACTACCCTCGGTCGCCGCGAGCGAGACCTTCGGCCTGGTGCAGATCGAAGCGATGGCGGCCGGCCGTCCCGTGATCAACACCGCTCTCGACACGGCGGTGCCGGAGGTCAGTGTCGACGGCGAGACGGGCCTCACCGTCCCGCCCGGGAACGCTGGGGCGCTGGCCGACGCGATGCGACGCCTGGCGAACGACACGGACTTGCGCGAGCGTTTCGCGCGTGACGGCCGGGCGCGGGTGAGGCGCGAGTTCTCCCTCGCGCGAATGGTCGAGGCCCTGGAGCCGATCCTCTGCGGCGGCGGTTCTGCGGGATGAAGCTCCTGTTCGTCATCCCGGCGCTTCATGCCGGGGGCGCCGAACGCCAGATGACGCTCCTCTGCAACGGCATGGCGCGACGCGGCCACGATGTTTTGCTGGCGTACTTCTACGCGCATGACCCCATCTTCCTCGCCGACCTCGATCCCCTCGTGCGTACGAAGTGGCTCGCGAAGCGATACGGCAAAAGAGCCAATCTCAAGCTTTTCGCCGATCTGGTCCGTCTCCTGCGTTCCGAGCGCGTGGATGCCGTCCAGTCATTTCTGGCACACGCCAATCTGCTCGCCCGGTCGGCGGGGGCGCTTTGCCGAACGCCCGCGCTGGCAGGGTTCCGATCCAGGTGGGCGGGGGGGCGCCTTTGGCTGTGGACAGAACGGGCCCTTGCGCCGTTCACGGCAGCCGCCGTCGGCAACAGTCACGACATCGTCGAGGAGGCGATCAGCCGCTTCGGAGTCAGACGGATGTATTACCTGCCCAACATCATCGACACCAGGCGATTCACCTACCAGGAGAGGCGGATCGACGGAGGTGTTCGGTTCGTGATGGTCGCTCGCTACGTGGAGGAAAAGAACCATCGCTTCGCCCTACGTCTCGTAGAAGCGTTGGGACGCCGGGCGGTTCCCGTGCGGCTCGACTGTTACGGACTGATTGGCGATCGTCGATACCATGCAGAGCTATCCCGTGAAGTTCAAGATTCAGACCTGGCATCTTGGGTTCGGCTGCATGAAGCCGAGGCCGATCTGCCGGCGCGGCTCCGTGAACATCACTTCATGATCTTTCCCAGTCGTTTGCGAGAGGGAACTCCCAACGCCGTGCTGGAATCGCTGGCAAGCGGGCTACCGGTTGTACTCGCCGATCATTTTCGCGGCGAATCGTACGCGGCCCACTGCCTATCGGTGCCGATAGACGACGTGGCAGAGGGAGCGAAGCTGGTACAGGACGCAATCCGATCTTACGACACCCCCAGGGCGCGCGCCCGACGCGAGACCGCGCGGAACTACGTTGAATCGGAGCACGACATGGATGCTGTCTGCTACCGGTACGAGGAGATCCTGCGAACCGTCGTCAGGGAGTAGACATGGCTCGTGTGCTGATCGATCTGCGCCACCTGCTTCCCGCGCCGACGGGGATCGGGACGTATCTCGCCGGGCTCGTCCGGGCGATGCTTGAACGCAGGGATCGTCCGGGGCTGGCCTTTCTCTGCAACCATCGCGTGCAGACGGAGCTCGTCGACGGGCAAGCCGGAACAGAGGTCGTCCATTTCCCATACCCGACATATGGTATGTCCGAGCAGGCGGGCATGGTGCGCGTGATACGGAGGCTGCGGCCAGAGGTGGTCCACTTTCCGCATCTCGGGCATCCGGTGGGGCCAATCGGAACGGCCCGGCTCGTCTTGACGATCTACGACCTGATTCCCGAGGCGTTCCCTGAATTCTACAGCGCGTCGGCCCGCTGGTACCGCCGCGCCCTCCTCTTCTCGGCATGTCGACGGGCCCGGTGGGTCACGACGATATCGGCCTTCTCGAAGGAGGATATCGCCCGGCGGCTTGGATACGAACGCGATCGGATCACGATCGTGCTTCCGGGTCGTCCGGAAGACGGGCCTCGATGGCTGGGGTCGGCGCGCAGCGAGGGACTTCTCTACGTCGGAAACCTCAAGCCGCACAAGGACGTTCCCGTGCTGATCGAGGCCTTCCGACTCCTTCGGGATCGAGGCCTTCGAATCCCGCTGCAGTTGACCGGCACTCTGGAGTCGATGAGACGTTTCAATCCCCATGTTGGCCAGGTACCCCCGGGAGTGGAGTTTCTGGGCGAGGTCAGTGGCGCGGAGCTCGAGCGCCTGCTGGCGGCATCCCGGCTGCTTGTTCTCCCTTCCAGATATGAAGGCTTCGGGCTGCCGCTTCTGGAAGCGATGTCGGCCGGCGTGCCGACCGTGGCCGCCGCGACTTCCTCGCTCATGGAAGTAGGGGCTGAAGCGACGGCCTACTTCGAGCCCGGATCGGCTTCCGCGCTGGCCGAGAAGATCGAGATGCTCTACCGGGACGGCGCGGCGCTCGAGCACTACAGCCGGTTGGGACGGGAGCGCGCCGCTCTTTTCGATTGGCAGGAGTCCGCGAATCGAATGCTGGCTGTATATGAGCGGCTGATGGGCGCCTCGCCGATGGCCGCAGTATGAGGATCGTCCACGTCATCGGGTACTTTCAACCGCAGTTCGGTTTCGAGGAGACGTACACTACCGTCCACCAGGCCGCCGCCGGACACGAGGTTCACGTTGTCACTACGGAGTGGTTCGCCAAAATCCCCGGTCTTGAAAAGAGAGCGCGACACGCCGGTGTGAGAACGGAGACGCATCGAGGCGTCACCATCCATCGGCTACCGGGCATCGATCTGCCGAGGGACCTCATCTTCGTGCGCGGCGGCCTCGCAAAGGTCGCAGCCCTGGAGCCCGACGTCGTGCATGCGCATGGCATCCAGCAGCCGCTCAACCTGCTTCTGCCTCGGCTCAAGCGACAACGGTCCTTCGTGCTGGTGTATGACTATCATTTCGACCTTTCCTTCGATCGACGGATCCGGCGCTACCATGGCTGGAACCCGCTTCTGCATCTGGCAGCAATGGAGTATCGCCTGATCCGGCGACGAGCGGCTCGCCGGGCACTGGAGCGGGCCGACGCGATTCTCCCCACCGCTCCCGCGAGCGCAGCCCAGTTGACCTCGTTCTTCGACATTCCGCAGGAACGGCTTCAGCTCATGCAACTCGGCGTCGACATCGAGCGATTCGACCGTGATCCGGCGGGCGGCCGCCAGATGCGGCGGGAGCTGGGGATTCCCGCGGAAGCGTTCGTCTTGCTGTTCCCGGGGACCTATTCGGTACGCAAACGGGTCGAGCTTCTTCTGCCGATCGTCCAGCAGATGGGAAGCGAGGCTTTCCTGCTCCTCGTCGGGGACGGTGAGCCGTCGTACATGGATGCGGTCCTCGCGGAGGCCGCCCGGAGCGGAATTGGAGACCGCGTGATCCGGACTGGAATCCAGCCCCCGCAGGAGCTGAAGCGGTACTTCTCGGCCGCCGATCTGGCGCTCTTCCTGAGCTCGGCCAGCGTGACGACGCTGGAGGTCATGGCGTGCGGCGTGCCGGTCGTTCTGGGCAACCAGGTCGATTTCCAGCGCGAGGCGGTCCAGAGGGGCGGCGGATGGCTCGTCGACGGCTCTCGTCCTGACCTGTGGCCCGCGGAGATCGCCCGCATGGCGGCCGACCGCGCGGAGATCGCCAGGCGGGGTGTGGCGGCGCGTGCGTATGTTCGGTCCGAACGATCCTACAGCGCGTACGCGGGCAAGCTGATCGAAATCTATCGGGCTTGCGGTGCGCGCTGATCGGCTCGATCCAGGGGCGGAGAGTCGAGGACGCAAGCTGCGGCTCCTTTTCGTCGAGGCGTTCAAGACCACCGGCGGTCAAGAGCGCTTCGCGCTCTCCCTGTCGCAGGGGATGGAGGATCGTGGCTTCGAGGTGGCGATCCTCACCGAGCCTGGTACGGCGATGGAAGCTCAACTCGCCGGGCTCAAGTGGAGGGTCTTCCGATGTCCACGCAGCGGGGCGCGCGGCTGGTGGCGCGGCTTGCAAGCCTCCTCGCGTTCCTTCGGTCCCGACGTGATCGTGTTGAACGGGGATCGGGCAGGGTACTGGGGACGGCTCTTCAACGCCTTTCGCCATTCCCCGGCACGGGTAGTGTGGATCGCGCACCTGCACCTGGACGATATCGTCCGGGGATGGACGCGGACGAAGTTCGCAGCCTACCGCGCGGCATATCGGGCTACGCTTCCCTTCTGCGATCACATCGTGGCCGTCTCCGGCGACATCGCGGCCCGCTTGCGGCAACGAGACGGCGTTCCCGCGGCGAAGATCACCGTCATCCGGAACTGGGCACCGCTGATGCCCGCGCGGTGCGCGGCCAGCGTGCTTCGAAGAAAATACGGAATCGCCGACGGCGAACCTCTCGTCGGCGTGATCGGCAGGCTCGACCGGCAGAAGGGTCAGGCGATCCTCCTGGAGGCCTGGCGAGAGCTGCCCCGAGGTCAAGGAGTTTTGCTCCTGTTGGGAGAGGGGACCCTGAAGGAGTCCCTGAGAAGACAGGCGGAACACTTCGGAATCGATACGGAGATCCGTTTCTGCGGGCTCGTGGAAGATGTAGGCTCGTACCTGGAAGCGATCGACGTATTCGTGCTGCCGTCCCTGTACGAGGGGCTGCCTCTCGCGCTGCTGGAGGCGATGAGCCACGGTCTACCCGTCATCGCTTCCGATCTGGCGGGGATACGTGAAGCCGTACGAGACGGCGTCGAGGGCCTGCTCGTGGAGCCGGGCGATGCAGTTTCGTTGGCCGCGGCGCTCGAAAGAACCCTCGGCGATCCGGCCCTGCGCCGCCGGCTCGGAGCCGCGGCGCGGCGCCGGTACGAGGAGGAATTCACCCCGGAAATCGTCTTGACGGCCTACGAGAAATTTTTCGCGGAAGTCGCCACGCAAACCCTACGCCGACCACGTCTATCATGATGCCCTACATCCTGTTCGGATCTTATGTGGTGGCGTTCATCGCCGCGATCCAGCATCGCGGCCTGCGGGGGGCCTTCTACTTCTTCTGCATAACGTTTCCATTCACCTTCTTCGTATCGATCGGTCCGGTGAACGCCAACAGCGCTGAACTGGCGAGTTTCCTGGCTCTGCTCGTTCTCGTGGGCGCCCTCAGCCGATCCGGCGTCGGATTGACCCTCCGGTGGCCGCACATTCACTACGCTCCCTTCTTCGTGTATGCGGCCGCCTCGCTCGCCATTCTGCTCACCTCGGCCCCCACACCGAGGGCCATCGTCTTCGTAGTCAGGCCGGCCGCGTTCCTCGCCGTGGCGGTGATCGGCATGCAGGTCGTTCGCAGTTCCCAGGAGGCGGAGAGAATTCCCCGCCTCGTGGCCATCGGCGTCTCGGCGGCTCTCGGAATCGGGCTGATCGAGCTGCTCATGGTCCAGGATCTGAGTGACGTCCTGGCGTGGAAGACGGTCCTCAGCCGGATGGGAGTTCTGCCCGTAACCCTCGAGGAGCAAGCGATTCTGGAATGGTCTTATGTGGAGGGGTTGAGCGGCATATTCCCGCTTCATCACCCCTATGCTTACTTCCTGGGCGTCGTATGGCTTTTCGTCTTCTCCAGGCTCCTCCACTCAAGGCCGCCAGGGAGGGAGTCGACGGCGATTCACATCGGACTCCTCGTGATCCTCTCGATCCTCCTCCTGGCGACCCAGTCGCGCACGTTCCAGTTGGCGCTCCTGCCGGCTATCCTTGCCGGCGTGCTGGTAATGCCGGCGCGGCGGCTGTTTCCACGCCTTGGCGTCGTGTTGATGGTGGCGGCTGGGATCGGCGTCGTTGTGGCCGGCAGCGGAATGGGCATCGAGCGCTGGTCTGCGACGATCGCGCTCGTGACGGGAGATCCGAGCGACGCCGGAGATGGGAGTGTCGTGCAGCGAATCGAGTATCAGGAGCGATCGGTCGAGCTGATCCGGGCTCACCCCTGGCTCGGGGCGGGGTTCGACTCCTACGGTGCGGGTTTTGGACAATCGAAACCCCACAACGCGTACCTCACGGAGTGGCAGGTGAAGGGCGTCTTGGGCACTGCGGCTTACCTGCTTCTGATCGGCGTGCTTTTCCTCTCGGGTTGGCGCGGATACCGTCGTGGCAGGCAGGGAGCCGTGTACTTCCACTTTGCCGTCGTTTTTTCGGTGTACGTCGGTGTGGCGGGATTCGGCACCGCCTTCCTGGGCGACGTGCGAGCAGCGATGCCCTTGATCCTCGCGTACGTGATGATCCATGCCCTGACCCGCGAGACGCGTCTCTCTGAAGTCGACGAGGGCGGGCGCGCGGAGCGTCTCTCAGGACGGCCAGTCGGTTGAACGACGCGTTAAGGCTGCGCGGTCCGGTACTGGTCGCGGGGGCGACCGGCTTCATCGGCCGTCACCTTGTGGCCGAGCTGGTAACGCGCCGGCTCGAGGTCGTCAGTCTCAGTCGCCATCCGGCTCGTTGGAGCAGCCCGCTCGTTTCGCATCGCGCGGCAGATCTATCGTGTCCGGAGACCCTCCGTGGTGTGGCCGAAGGCTGCCGAGCGGTTTTCCATCTCGTTAGTGCGCCCTCCGACCGAATTCACCGTGATCCGCGCGAAGCCGAAGC
>DATLEY010000062.1:0-21446 GCA_035525215.1 Thermoanaerobaculia bacterium
GCTCGGATCCTCCGGGACCAGATAGTTCAGTCCGATGACCGAGCGCTCCACGCCCTCTTCCACCACGTAAAAATCCTCGGCGCGCAGATCCGTCGGCGTGTTGCCGGAGCGGTCCCTCACATCGACGATTAGATCGATCGCGGTGACGAACGTCCGCTCACTGAGAGCCGGGACCTGCGGCGACTGCTGGGCGTGAGCGAGAAAGCCCGGGAGGAATGCGACGAGAAGCGAGACGGCCACAGCGCGAATGGGCAAGGGGGAGCTCCGGAGGGGAGTGTATCAAAGGAGGAAGAGGCTGAATGCAGAATGCAGAATGCAGAATGAAGAATTTGGAAAAGAGTCACACGCGGGTGAGCGGGCCGCTCTATCAAAGGAGGAGGGGCGAGCGCGGTGGAGATGGCCATCTCGAGCGGGGGTTCGGCCGTCAGCAGGGAAGGGTCGGGGGGGGTCATTCAGAGGCCGCACGGGAGGCCGAAGTAGCGGAGGACTGGTCTCGCGGCCGAAGAATCTCCGAATGCGTAAACCGCCATCGGATTCTTATGCCGGTGCAGTCGCATTGCGTCTGAACGTGTATAAGAACCCGACAGCGATCATCGCGGCTGAGATTCTTCGGCCGCGGAGCCATCTCATATTCTGCCCAGCTGCCGCGTGCGGCCTCTGAATGACCCCCGCCCTTCCCCCCCGCTGACAGCGGGGCCCCAGTGTCATTACAAGACCGCACGCGCCAGCCGCTGGTCTACCCGTGAACGTGAACGTGCCCGTGAACGGTTTTTGACTCACTCATCGGAGTCCTTCTCTTCGTCTCCCATTTCCTCGCTGTAGATCCTGAGCGCGGTCGCGGGATCCAGACCCGAATGAACGTCGCCCTGGGGCCAGATCACCATATTCGGTCCCTGCTCGCAGAGATCGAGGCAGCTTACGGCGCAGACGCGGACGATGGGTTTTCGGCCGAGGGCTTTATTGTGCGCTTTGAGGAGCTTCTGGATGGTGTGTCCCGACAGCTCCGGACTTCGCTCGTCGCTGCATCGCGGACCGGTGCAGACCAGGAAGTGGCGTTCAAAGGGGTATTTCATGACGTCCGCGAGGTTTGAGACGAATCAGGGCTGGATGAGGCGGCGGCCTTCATCGATGAGTTGTTTGAGAGCCTTCGGCGTCGAAGCCTCGGCGTAGAGCCGTGCGACGCGCTCGGTACCCGAGAATCGAAACATCATCCATCGCCCATCGGCCAGCTCGAGCTTCACGCCATCCATCCTGTTGACCTTCGTGACTTCCATCCCGTCGATGTGCGTGGGAGGATTCTCGAGCCGGGCGGCGAGCTGCTCCTGAACCTGAGGGGTCATCTTGATGTCGAGGCGCTTGGTGAGGAAACAACCGAATTCCGCGTACATGTCCTGAATGAGGACGTCGAGCCGTTTTCCGGTTCTGGCCACCATCTCGGCGACGAGAAGGCACGCCAGGATGCCGTCCTTCTCGGGGAGATGGTCGCGGATCGACAATCCTGCGCTCTCTTCCCCTCCGATGGCGATCCGGTCCTCGAGGATCAGCTCTCCGATGTATTTGAATCCGACCGGAGTCTCGTAGACGGGGACGTCGAGCTTCTTTCCGATCGCATCGATGAGATGCGTGGTCGCCACGCTCCGCGCCAGCCCTCCTTCGATCTTCCGTTCCCGCTTCAGGTAGAGGGCGAGCAGCGCGATGATCAGATTCGGGGAGACGAAACGGTCGTTCTCATCGATGATCCCGAACCGATCGGCGTCCCCATCGGTGGCCACACCGAGATCGAACTTTTCCGCGGCCACCATCTTCCTGAGTGTGGAGAGGTTTTTCAGGTTGCATTCCGGAGAGAAACCGCCGAAGTAGGGATCTCGGTAGTTGTGAATCGTCTTCACTTCGATCCCGGTCTCCAGAAGGAAGTAGTCGAGGAACTCGCGCGACGTTCCATACAGGCAGTCGACGGCGATGCGCATCCCGCTGTGGCGGATCACGTCGGTGTCGATCTTCTCCCTGAGCGAGGCCAGATAGCGCTCCTTCGGGTCGATCTCACGGATCAGCTCGGCCTTTTCGTAGACGTCGATGCGCTCGTTGCGCTCTTCCAGCGCGTTGATCTCCTTCTCGATTTCCCGCGTGACCTCGGGGAGGGCGGGTGCTCCATCCGCCGTCGAGAATTTGAGACCGTTGTATTCAGGCGGATTGTGGGAGGCCGTGAAGTTCACCGCGCCGAGCGCTCCCCGCCGGATCGTCTCGAACGCCACGACCGGAGTCGGCACGTCACGGTTGGAGAGGTATGCCTCGATCCCGTTGAAGGCGAAGATCCGGGCGGCTTCCGCCGCGAACTTTTCCGAGAGGAATCGCGTGTCGTAGCCGATCACGATTCCCTGGGCCCCAGGATTCGGATTCTTTTTCAGATGATTGACGATTCCCTGGCAGGCCACCCTGACGTTCTCGAAAGTGAAATCCTCTCCAATGACGCCCCGCCAGCCCGACGTTCCGAACCTGATCATGAACTCCCTCTATCCGGCCCGCGGTTATATCAGGGAAGCGGCGAAGAGGGTAGACGAGGCTGATCCCTGCGTCTCTGGCTCACTTCCCGCATAATTCACCCTCGGATGAGCTCGAACCTGCCGACCGTTCTCGTCGCGGACGATGATCCCGACGTCCGGGAACTGTTGAAGGTCTATCTTCGCCCCCTCGGCGTCGAGGTGATCACGGCCGCGGACGGCGAAG
Source organism: Thermoanaerobaculia bacterium (assembly GCA_035525215.1). Lineage (GTDB taxonomy): Bacteria > Acidobacteriota > Thermoanaerobaculia > Gp7-AA8 > Gp7-AA8 > DATLEY01. The sequence goes on from DATLEY010000062.1 coordinate 2,725, forward strand.
AGGCCCTGACCATGGCGCAGGAGCAGTTGCCCGCCGTCATCCTCCTCGACGTCCTCATGCCGAAGCGGAGCGGCTGGGAAGTCTGCCAGGCCCTCAAGGCCGTGCAGCGAACGGGTCACATTTACATCGTCCTGATCACGGGGCGCGGCGAGGTCAAGGATCGCCTGACCGGTCTGCAGGTGGGGGCGGACGACTATCTGGTCAAACCCTTCGACCGGAAAGAAGTCGTCAACCGGGTTGGCCGCCTGGTGGAAGCGGCAAGACATGCCGGCCACCGTCCCGTGAGCGACGAGTCCGGGCTGGAAGCCCTACTGATCGATCGCGCCACCCAGCTCCCCACCGTGCCGGTGGTCATCGACCGTCTCAAGGAGAGGCTGATCGAGGATGGAGAGCTCGGGTTGATCTTCGTCGACATCGAGCAGTTCGAGGCGATCGAAGCCGAGTACGGCTGGGCGTATTTCGATGAGCTGATCCGCAAAGTCGGAGAGGTCGTCCGGCAGAGCGCGCAGATGGCTCTCCCCGAGGCGGAGGTGTCCACGAATCGGGTGGGAGCCTCGAGCTTTTACATCTTCGTCCCGAAAGGGTCCGGAGGCGACGGGATCGATGCGAAAGCCCACGCTCTGCATCAGGCGCTGGTCAGCGAGTTTCAGCGGCGCTTTCCGCAGGTGCTGGCCGGGCGGCTCGGATTTTTCGTCGGCGCGACGCAGGTCGATTACCAGCCGCAGATCCGGCTGGAGCGCCAGATCTATCACGGGATGGAGCGGGCGGCGGACGCGGTTCGCGACGCCGAGGTGCAGCGCAGACGGCAGCTGCAGCGGGAGCTTCGCGACATCATCCGCCGCAAGCGGGTGACTACGCTCTTCCAGCCCATCGTGCACGCCGCGGACAAGACCATCTTCGGTTACGAGATTCTCACTCGCGGGCCGAAGAACTCGTCGTTCCTCAATTCCGACATGCTTTTCTCATTTGCCCGCGAGAACAGTCTGAGCTGGGAGCTCGAGGCGCTGGCGCTCGAGAGCTCGCTCGTGCGACTTCGCTCCGTCGACCTCGGGGACAAGAAGTTCCTCCTCAATCTCGAGGCGGAGATGTTCGAGCTTTCGGAGTTCCGCCTCCATGAAGTGGTCAGCTTCTTCGGCGAGAAGAAGGGTCACTTCGTCTTCGAGATCACGGAGCGGGCGGCGATCGAGGACTACGAGGCCTTCCGGAAACTGCTCGAAGAGTTCCGGACGCAGGACATCGAGATTGCGATCGACGATGCGGGATCGGGATACGCGTCACTGGAAGCGATCGCGTCACTTTCGCCCGACTATCTGAAGATCACCAAGGGTCTCGTGTCGACGCTGGCGTTGGAGCCGATCAAGCAGGATCTAGTCAAGCTTCTGGTCGAGCTGTCGCACAAGATCAACGCGAAGACGATCGCCGAGGGGATCGAGACGGCCGAGGAGTACGAGTGGTGCAAAAACCTCGGCATCGACCTGATGCAGGGGTATTACCTGGCGCGCCCTCAGGAGAATCTGATCCTGGACGCCGGCCTCTTTGCCGGGGTTCCCGCCGGCGATTCAGATGCCCTGAGCCCCGCGAAGGCGGGGCGAAAGATTTGACAGCCCCCGCCGTCAGGCCGGGGTTCGGGGAATTTGATCTCGGATGCCGGCCTCTTGCCGAGGACGGCGATTCAGATGCCGTGAGCTCCGCGAAGGCGGAGCGACAGATTTGACAGCCCCGGCCGTCAGGCCGGGGTTCGAAGCCACCCGAATCATCTAGAGAGCCCGCGAAGGCGGGCGGCACGACGTCCGGAATAATCGAATTGCCGCTGTTCTTAACGGAGGCCGAAAGAATCTCCCCGTGGGGCTGTAGCTCAGTTTGGGAGAGCGCCTGAATCGCACTCAGGAGGTCGTCGGTTCGATCCCGATCAGCTCCACCAACATCTCGAATCTCTGGCGCGGCCGACTGGCCGCGCTTTTTTTGTTGCTCTCACCGCCGCTTTGCGGCCGGTGATCGAGCGAATGAAAGGTTTCATAAGAGGGAGAATCGGCGAGCTCACGCTCGCGCGCCGGCAACCCTGTCAGGATGCCGAGGCGTTGCGTTGACCGTCCGCTGAGAAGGCGACGCATTCCCGGATGATCTCGGCCAGCTCGAGGATATCGAACGGCTTTCGAATCACCATGTGAACGACCTCGCTCATTTCCGCGATCGGCTCGAGATCCGTCGATGCGGTCATGATGAGGACGATCGGGCTCCGATTGGCAGGCCACCGGTCCGGAGCGACCTGTTTCAACGCGCTGATCCCGTCGAGACGGGGCATCATCAGGTCGAGCAGGAGAACCGAGTATCGCGACCGAGTCAGATGCTCGACTGCTTCCAGCCCGTCGGAGACGGCGTCGCATTCGAGGCCGGCGCGCGTGAGCGCATCGCGGACGAGATTCCGGATTGAAGGATCGTCTTCGGCGATGAGAACTCTTTGTTCGGCGGGACTCATGATCGTGTGGCTACCATGGTGGAACGAGCTCGAGGGCGACGAGTGAAGGGAGCTCTGCTCAACCTTTCAGACGCAGGCGCCGCGTGTGATCGTACATTCATACGATTGCGAACACAATGCTTGATCGGCGCTCGCGAGGCAGGGCTCGCCACAGGTGCAAGGGGTGACGGCGAGCGTCCTTCAGGCGCTCAATTTCTTTCGCAACTGGGCGAGGTCGCCATGGATCGCCTTGAAGCACTCACAGGATCGAGCCTCGAGCAATGTGCGATCGCGGATCGTGATCCGGGCTCGGGTGTGCGAGACGAGTCCGTCTCTTTCGAGCGCAGCCACTGCGATCGAGACTCCCGGGCGATGGATGCCCAGCATATGGGAGAGGAAGTCGTGAGTCAGATGAAGCGCGTCGGAATCAACCCGGTCCTGCACGACGAGGAGCCATTTCGCGAGCCGCTCCTCAATATGATGGAGCCGGTTGCAGACGAGATTCTGAGTGACCTGAGTCAGAAAGCTGCTGGTGAACGCCAGGACCCGATCCCTGAACGCCGTGTCCTTCTGGAAGAGCGCTTTGAAGAGATCGATCTCCACGCTGAAAAGGACTCCATCCGTCTGAACGATGGATTCGCTTCCGGTCGGTGCGGGCGTCGTGATTGCCGCCTGAACTAGACCGCGACGACTCGAGGAAAACAGGCAGGTGCTTGTCGGACCCGGGCCGAAGAAGTGACGGATACGTCACTCGTCCCACTTCATCACAACCCCCGAATCGACATCGATGTTCCGGCATCCGAAGCCTTCAACGGAATCAAGGAGTGCATTTCCTAGGTATAGTCCCCCCATGAGACCGGGAAGCGAAGATCTCCATGGAAGCGCGCCCGATCAGTGCCCGAGCGCGCTGCCCAGTTCTCAGTTCCGAGTTCCGAGGCATACAGAGTTGTTTGTTGATAGTGTTAGCCGAGTTCTCAACGGATCCAGGCGCGCAGCGCCGGCTTAATGGACAGAGCCGCGCGTCAGAGACACCGGCGACGGCGATGAAAGTGCTTTGCCCCACGGTAATTTGGAATGAGCGAATCAACGCTCTCGTGCCCTACTCCAGCTCCGCGTCTCTCGCCTCCCGCCCGCCCAGATCCTTCGCTCACGCTCAGGATGACGTATTCGCAACTGGGAACTGAGAACTCGGAACTGGGAACTAACAACTAACAACTCACTATGACATTAACTCCAAAGCAGTCGCTGGTCGCAGCGGGTACGGTCGTTCTGATCGTGGCCCTCTGGCTGTTCTGGCCCTCCGGGATATCCGACGTTGCCAACCTCGACTCGCGCGGGACGACCATCATCGCGCTCGGGGATTCGCTGACGGCTGGATACGGTGCGACCTCGGAGGAGGCCTATCCATCGCGACTTTCCGCCATGCTGGAAGTTCCGATCGTGAACGCCGGGGTGAATGGAGAGACATCTGAGGGGGCTCTGGAGCGGCTCGATCGCGACGTGCTGCAGCGGGACCCGCGGATCGTGATCGTCGGGCTCGGCGGGAACGACTATCTCCGCGGCGTCTCGATCAAGGCGACCGAGGCGAATCTGAGGACGATCGTCTCACGAATCCACGATGCGGGCGCCATGGTCGTGCTCCTGGGATTCCGGTTTCCCAGCCTTCAGGCGAACTACGGAGCGATGTACGAGCGCGTGGCGGAGGAAGAGAAGTGTCTGTTCGTCCCGGATCTTCTCGACGGTATCCTCTCCGATCCCGCTCTGCGCAGCGATACGATCCATCCGAACGCCAGGGGATACGCGATCATGGCGGAACGGATCGAAAAGCCGATGTCGAAGCTGATCGAACGTGTCACAGCAGGGACGCGATCAGGCGCGTGGCCTGCTCGAGCGCCTTTTCGTGTTGCGGCCGCCGGCGGAATTCCTCGAGGTCGATCTCGGTCGAGCGCTCCAGATCGTCGAGGAAGATCGTGGTCAGCTGCTCTCCGATCGCGAGCGAGTCGTACATCAGCGCGACCTCGTCGTTGAGGATCATCGAGCGGTTGTCGAGGTTGACCGTGCCGATGTAACCCCAGACTCCGTCGACGACCATCGTCTTCGCGTGAATCATCGTCGGGTCGTAATCCCAGTAACGGATGCCGGCCTCCATCAGCTCTTCCAGATGGGCACGGCTGGCGTAGTACGTCGCGCGCTGGTCTGTGTTGCGGCCGGGAGTCAGGATCCGGACGTCGACTCCGCGTTGCGCGGCCTCGATCAGGAGCTTTCGGAAGTCGTCGTCGGGGACGACGTAAGGATTCGTGATCCAGATCGATTTGCGTGCGCCGGCGATCGAGAGAATGAAGAAGCGCTCGGCGTTGGTGCTTCCCATCGAGGGATCGGTGTGCATGACCGCGACCCTCTCTCCGTCCGCGGAGGGCTCATCGTCTCCCTCGAAGAGCTCCTCACCGACCAGCAGCGAGGCGGTCGATTCGGCCCAGTTCTGGATGAAGGCCGCCTGAAGACCCGAGACCGCGGGACCCTCGAAGCGGACGTTGGTGTCCCGCCAGCTGTCCTTCGACCGACCGTCGCCCAGCCACCGGTCGTCGATCCCCATGCCTCCGGTGTAGGCGAGCCGGCCATCGATCACCACGGCCCGGATGTGCATCCGCTGTCCCATCTTGAAGAGCAGGTTCCATTTCACCGGACGAAAGACTTTGACGTGAACTCCTGCAGCCTTCATCCCGTCGACATAATCTCCCTTCAGTCCGTCGGCACCAAAGAAATCGTGAAGAAAGAAGACCTGAAGGCCCTCCCGCGCTTTCTCGATCAGCGTTTCACGGACACGGTCGGAGAGACGGCCCGGCCGATGGTAGAAGACATGCCACATGATCGAGCGCTTCGCGTTGCGCACGTCTTCGAACAGGCGGTCATATGTCCCGTCGCCATTGAGAAGGATCTCCACCCTGGTCCGGCTGAAGGTCGACCCGGTCAACAGCTCGATGTGCTGCCTGAAGATGTCCGTACCGGGGGGAGGAAGTCCGGTCGAGCCTACCTTCTCGACGCGGTTCACCCGGGTCTCCCTCGTCACGTAGGGAATGACCAGGAGGAGAAGAAAACCGATCGCGATCGCCGCGACGATCAGCGCGCCCATGAGGCTCCAGCCGGGCGGCTCGCGTTCCGCCTCGTCATTCGGACTCCTCGGGCGATTCGATTCGTGAGAGCGGCATCACAGCAACTACCCTTGCCATGGGGGACGGAGGGAGCAAGTTCCTCTCCAGGAGGGAAGAAGATTTTTCCCGAGTTGCGAGAGGGTGAGTCAAAAGCCGGGCACGGGCACGTTCACGGGCACGGGAAGGAGTCCCTGAGGGGCGACGGAGCAGAGACCGCGCGTCAGGTGGTAACCAGCGAATCAACGCTGTCGTGCCCTACGCGAGGACCGCGTTTCTCGCGTCCCGCCCGCCCAGATCCTTCGCTCACGCTCAGGATGACGACGCTCACGCAGGGATGACGACGCTCACGCTCATGATCACGGCGCCTTTCCAATCGATGTCTCTTCATCGTTCATCGTTCTGCGTTCTGCGTTCTGTTTCCGCCTCAACCCTCTCAGCCCCCGCTCAATGCCGGGAAGATGTAGATCTCGGCGCCATCGCGGACCGGGGTCGACAGCCCCTCGAGGAAGCGGATGTTCTCGCCATCGAGGAAAATGTTCACGTGCCGGCGCACTTCGCCCGTCTCGGTCATCACGCGGTCCCGCACGCCGGGACATTCGCGCCAGAGCAGAGTGAGCGCGTCGGCGATCGAGGAAGCGTTTCCGTCGATCGAAACGTCCTTCCGCTCGCCCGCCATCGGGCGCAGCGGCCCGGGGAGCACGAACTTCAGCGACATCACGCCCGTCCCGAGAGTTTCGCCGCGCGGACGGAGACGACCGGCGGCAGTCCGCCGGCGAGCTGGGTCCAGCTGTCTCCTTCATCCGCCGAGGCGAAGAGTTTTCCGCTCCGGGTGCCGAAATAGACGCCGGCCGCATCCTCCGAGTCCGAGGTCATCGCATCCCGGAGCACCGTCTCATACGCGTCGTTCTGGGGGAGACCCTTGAAGAGCGGCTGCCAGCTCGCCCCCGCGTCGCGGGTCCGATAGACGCGCAGCTTTCCTTCCGGCGTGCATCGGAACTGATCCGATTCGAGCGGGATGATGAACGCGCAGTCGGGATCCTTCGGGTGCGTGGTGAGAGCGAAGCCGAAGTCGGAGGGAACCCCGTTCGCGATGTCGGTCCAGCTCTCGCCGCGGTCGTCGCTCCGGTAGAGGCCCCAGTGGTTCTGGAGGAACATCCGGTCGGGCTGCTGCTTCGACTGCGAGACCTTGTGGACGCACTGGCCGAACTCGGGGAACTTCTCGGGAAGGAACTCCGCGCGCACGCCCTGATTCGATGGGCGCCACGATTTCCCATCCTCGGTTACGTACATCCCCGCAGTGGAGACGGCGATCCGGATGCGCCCTGGCTGTTCAGGGTCGAGGAGGATGGTGTGAAGACAGAGACCGCCGCCTCCCGGCATCCATTTCGGTCTCTGCGGATGGTTCCAGAGGTTCTCATCCAGAGAGAAGCTCGACCCCCCATCGCGCGAGACGAAGAGAGCGGCCGGCTCGACGCCGCAGTAGAGCGCCTCGGGGTCGGCTGCCGGTCCGGGGACGATCTGCCAGATCTGAGCGAGGGACGCGCCGGTGGCCTCCGGGAATTTGACGTTGGCCTCTTCCGGATTCGTCCAGCTCTTGCCGAAGTCGTCACTCGAGGAGATGAGCGCGCCCCAGTGCATGCTCTGGGGTCCGGCCCAGATCCGCCGCTTTCCTCCGCGGTCGTCCCAGGCCATCGCGTAGACGGCGCTTCCGGCGAAGTACGGTCCTCCCATCTCCCAGGAACCGCTCCGATCGTTCGATCGGAGAATGAAGGCCCCCTTCATGGTGCCGACGAGCAGCAGATGGTCCCTGTCCTGGGGAGCGACGTGGCGGATCTCCGGCATGGTCTGCCCTTCCTTCTGGTCTTTTCTCTGCCGTATTTAGCACAAGCCGGCTTCTTGGGGGAGGGCTCTCCATGGACCGAACGTGGCGAGCGGCGTCGCGCCGCCCTACCAGATCTGCGGAGATCCAGGCGCGAGAGCGCGGGCCGCACAGAGATCAGGCTGCGTCGAAATCGGCGCACTCACGCGCGATGACGATGAGCCGGTCGATATCGAACGGCTTCTCGAGGATGTGACATACGCCCTGCAGGAAATCGCAGGATAGGTGAGCAGGGGAAGCCGTCGTCACGATGACGCGGCGCAGGCTCGAGGGACGGTTGTTGCTGATGAATCCCAGGACGACCTCGCCGCCCACCAGAGGCATCAGAAGATCGAGGATGACGAGGTCGTAAGCGACCACTCCCAGAAGCTCGATGGCGTGCTTGCCGTTCCGCACTCCTTCGACGATGAAACCTTCCCGTTCCAGGACGACCTTGACGAGGTTGTGAATCGTCAGATCGTCCTCCACGATCAGTGCGCGAAGGGCACGGCGTCTGTCGGGGTCGCGATTCTCAGTCATGCTCGCTCGATCTCGTTCGGTCTTCTTCCCATCGCTCATGGCTCCGGATCTCCCTTTTCAGCGGCCGAGACGAGGATGCGGTCGATCCTTCGTCCATTGGTATCCTGGATCTCGAAAAGCCACCCGCTGATCTCGAACCGTTCTCCGATCCGGGGAATTCTTCCGACGTGTTGAATCAAGTAGCCCGCGATCGTCTGGTAGGCATTGTCTTTCTGCCCTTCGAGCCAGGAGATATTCAGCATGAGCTTGACTTCTTCGAGATCGACGGCCGCATCGACCGACCATGAGCCGTCAGCGCGGCGAAAGATCATCAGCTCGTCCTGGTCCTCTTCGGCGGGGAGCTCTCCGACGAGGGCTTCGAGAATGTCGATCGGCGTGACCATCCCCTCGAACCCTCCGAACTCGTCGATGACGATGGCGACGTGATTTCGCGTGCTGCGGAAGGTTGAGAGCAGGCCGAGGGCCGAAGCGGTCTCGGGAACGAACAGTGGTTCCCGGATCAGTGATCGGATCGACTCGGAATCTGCTCCGATCAAGCGCCTTACTTCGAGGATCCCTTCGACATGATCGATCCCTCCCCTGGCGACGGGGAGGCGGCTGTGCGAGCTTTCCGCCGCATTTTGCAGAAGGAGCTCAAATGGCTGATCGAGATCGACCCACTCGACTTCGATCCGGGGCGTCATCACGGCCCGGACGGGGCGGTCGCCAAGGCGGAACGCTCGCTCGATGATTTCTCGCTCCTCTCGCTCGATCGTTCCTGCCTGGCTTCCATGAAGCAGCATCAGCCGCACCTCTTCCTCGGTGGTTCCTACATTCAGCGGCGGTTTGGCGCGAAGGATCGCCAGCACTGAACGGGTCGACCACGCCAGAAAGGTGATGGCCGGGCCCGCGAACCGGGCCACAATCTCGAGCGGCGGCGCGACCATGGTTGCGACCCGCTCCGGATCGTTCAGGGCGAGCCGCTTCGGAACGAGCTCGCCGAGAACGAGCGAGAGGTAGGTGATCGTGATCACGACGACCCCGACGCCGATGACTTCGCTCCAGGGAACCAGGGCGGGAATCTGCTCCAGTCGTTCATCGATCTGCCCGGCGAGCGTCGCGCCGCCAAACGCGCCGGCGAAGATTCCGATCAGAGTGATACCGATCTGGATCGTCGGAAGGAAGCGGTCAGGATGAGTAGCCAGCCGGAGGGCCGCTGCCGCCCGCCGGCTACCTTTCTGCTGAAGACCCTGCAGCCGGGCTTTGCTTGCGGAGACGATGGCGATCTCACTCATGGCGAAGAGACCATTCGCCACGACGAGGATCAGGATGAGGAGCAGTTCGAACATGATCGTGACGGTCACGGTTCCTCCGGCATCGTATGGCCGGCTCGGCGCGTCGCTGGCCGATGCGGCCGCGGAAGCGCGAGTCGCCCGCCGCCGTCGAACGCAGGCTCGTTCTCGGGCCGGACGGACGGAAGGCTATCATGCGGGTTGCGCGCGTTCGCGGTCTCTCGAAGCAAGCGAGGGGGGTCGGGCGGCATGGAGGACATGCGTTCGCGACGCCGTGAAAGGGCAGTCTGCAGATGACGATTGTGGCGGCCCTCACACTCATCCTCTGGATCGTCTCGGGAGTGATCGCGGTGCTGAATCTCGCGCTGCTTCCCCGGCTTCGGAAGGTCTCCCCGACCGTGGACGCGCCGATGGTCTCGGTGATCGTCCCCGCCCGGAACGAGGAACGATCGCTCGGCGCATCCCTGCGCGCGCTGCTCGATCAGGACTATTCATCGTTCGAAGTGATACTCGTCGATGACCAGTCGACGGATGACACCCGGAAAATCGCGGGGGCGCTCGCGGCAAGGGACGAACGACTGAGGCCGGTCGACGGTGAGCCGCTTCCCGCGGGATGGCTCGGGAAGCCATGGGCTCATCACCAGGGTGTGCGGCACTCTCGCGGCGATCTACTTCTCTTCGTGGATGCCGATGTCCGCCTCGAGCCGGGAACACTCTCGTCGGCGGTCGCGGAGATCCAGCAGAGCACCGCTGGACTGCTGGCCGTTCTGCCGCGGGTCGAGATGAAAGGGGTCTGGGAGCACCTGCTGATGCCACAGCTCGCGTTGGCGGCCTTCTCGTTCATGCCGAGCTGGCTGGCCAACCACACCCGCTGGTCTCGCATGGCGATCGGGGGAGGCGCCGGGATTCTGGTGCGGCGATCCGTTTACGACGCCGCTGGAGGTCACGAGCGGCTTCGTGACGCTGTGATCGACGATGTCTCCCTGGCGCGTCGCTGCGCGGCCGTCGCGCCGTTCAGGCTGGTCGTCGCCGACGATTTCGTCTCCGTCCGGATGTATCACGGCCTCGGCGAGATCGTCGCCGGCTTCACCAAGAACTTCTATTATGTTCTCGGAGCGAATCTCATCTCGGCTGCCCTGATCCTCATCGGCAGCGCGGCCCTTCATCTCGCCCCTTATGTCTGGAGCGCTGAGCTGATCGTTGCTCTCTCGACAGGCCGTCCTCCGGCGGTTTCGTCCATTCTCGGCGCGATCGCCCTGGCGACCATTCTGCTGACCCGCGCTCTCATTTATGGCCGCTTTCGCTACGGCATGGTGAATGCGCTGCTGGGACATCTACCCATGGTCTTCGTCTGGTCGTGGATTGCGATCCGGTCGACCTGGATCGTCGGCGTCAGGAAGCGGCTCGGATGGCGTGGGCGAAGCTACGACGCGGGGATCAAGCGATTCGGGAGTTGAGAGGAATCGCCGGTTCGCGTTTGCGGCGGCAGCAGCCCGGCATCAGCCGAATCTGGCGGCCGCTCTCGCTTTCGCGCGCGCAGCCTCGATCTCGCGATCTTTCGGCTCCGCGGTCGTGACCAGTCCATCGAGGAGTCCCTGAGCGATTTCGGTGATCTCCTCGACTGCCCGATCGAAGGCGGCCTCATTCGCTTTGGAGGGCTTCGTGAAGCCGCACAGCTTCCTCACGAACTGCAGCGAGGCGGCGCGCACCTCGTCTTCGGTCGCGGGCGGCTCGAAGTTGAAGAGGGTCTTGATGTTTCTGCACATGGCGGCTCTCCGGCACTACGTTGTTTTGGGTGAGTTCTGACCCACACAAGCCCTAGAACGGCGGCGCAGCGCGCATCCATTTCTCCTGGGCGGTGCGGATTGGACCGGAACGTGGATATCCTGCGGGCTTGGACACCGTCCGTACTGGAGGCGAACGAATGCAGCTCGGAATGATCGGCCTTGGCCGCATGGGCGCAAGCATGGTGCGACGTCTGATGCGGGGGGGACACGAATGCGTAGTGCACGACATCGATCCGAAGGCGATCCGCGAGCTGGAAGATGACGGCGCGCAGGGCGCCGCCACGCTCCAGGTTCTGATCGAGAAGGTGGTGAAGCCGCGGGTCCTATGGCTCATGATCCCCGCCGCGTTCGTCGACTCCACACTCGACGCTCTGGCTCCGCTGCTCGAGCCGGGCGACATCGTGATCGACGGCGGGAACTCCTGGTACCGGCTCGACATCGACCGTGCTGAACGGCTCGGTGCGCGGAGAATCCATTACGTCGATTGCGGCACCAGCGGAGGCGTCTGGGGACTCGATCGCGGATATTGCCTGATGATCGGAGGAAAAGCCGAGGTCGTCCGCCATCTCGATCCACTCTTCGCGACACTTGCGCCCGGGTCTGGATCAATCGCGCGGACTCGGGGACGCGAACGAAGAAACGGAACAGCCGATCGAGGCTATCTCCATTGCGGGCCGAGCGGCGCAGGTCATTTCGTGAAGATGGTTCACAACGGGATCGAGTATGGACTGATGACGGCGTACGCCGAGGGGTTCAACATCCTTCGGCACGCGGGAGTGGGAAGAAAGGACCACGCCGCCGACGCGGAGACCACACCGCTCCGGGATCCGGCGGCCTATCAATACGAGCTCGATCTTCCGGAGATCGCCGAGGTCTGGAGAAGGGGGAGCGTGATCGGCTCATGGCTTCTCGACCTGACCGCGGCGGCGCTCGCGGAGGATCCGGCTCTGGAAAAGTTCGAAGGCCACGTCTCCGACTCGGGCGAGGGTCGATGGGCTCTGCAGGCCGCGATCGACGAAGCAGTCCCGGCGCATGTCCTGGCCGCCGCGCTGTTCGAGCGCTTCAGCTCACGGGGGCAGGCCGATTTTCAGGATCGACTCCTCTCGGCGATGCGCTACGAATTCGGAGGTCACGGCGAAAAGAGGCCGGATCGATGAGCGGTGGTCGGTCAGACGCGCTGGTTTTCTTCGGTGCGACAGGGGACCTCGCGTACAAGAAGATCTTTCCGGCGCTGCACGCCATGGCTCGGCGCGGCCATCTCCATTTCCCGGTCATCGGCGTCGCCAAAAGCGACTGGAGCCGCGACCAGTTGCGCGAGCGGGCACGCTCGAGCATCGTGGAACATGGCGGCGGGGTCGACGAAAAGGCATTCGCCGAGCTGGCGCGACGCCTTCAGTTCGTCAGCGGCGATTATCGCGATCCTGCGACGTTCGCCGCGATGAGGGAGGCAATCGGCGATGCCCAGCGTCCGGCGCACTACCTGGCGATTCCTCCCGGGATGTTCGCCACGGTCATCAAGGGACTGGGGGAGTCGGGATGTGCGCGGAATGCGCGGGTGATCGTGGAGAAACCCTTCGGTCGCGATCTCGCGTCCGCCCGGGCTCTGAACTCGACTCTGCACGAGCTCTTCGACGAATCGGAGATCTTCCGAATCGATCATTTCCTCGGAAAGGAGCCCGTCCAGAATCTGCTGGTCTTCCGATTCGCGAATATGTTTCTGGAGCCGATCTGGAACCGCAGCTACGTGGACAGCATTCAGATCACCATGGCCGAAAGCTTCGGCGTTCGGGGCCGCGGACGTTTCTACGAGGAAGCCGGGGCAATTCGCGACGTCATCCAGAATCACCTGCTTCAGGTCGTGAGCTTCCTCGCCATGGAGCCTCCTGCAACCACCTATACGGAATCGCTGCGCGATGAGCAGGTCAAGGTCTTTCGCACCACGCGTCCGCTGCAGCCCGATGAGGTCGTCCGGGGCCAGTTCCGCGGCTACCGGGAAGTCGAAGGGGTCGCCACTGACTCGACCGTGGAGACATTCGCCGCCGTCCGCCTCCACATCGACTCCTGGCGCTGGGATGGAGTTCCATTCCTGATCCGCGCCGGGAAAAAGATGGCCGAGACCGCGACCGAGGTTCGGGTGGAATTCAAGCGCCCGCCGCTCAGCGACATCGCAATGGGCGGCCAGAACTACGTTCGCTTCCGTCTCAATCCAGATGTCACCATTGCGATCGGAGCTCGCGTCAAACGGCCGGGCGATCAGATGCTCTCCGAGCCCGCCGAGCTGAGAGTGGTCGATCGTCCCGGCGGCGACATGGATGCCTACGAGCGGCTGCTTGGCGATGCGATGGAAGGGGACGCCACCCTGTTCGGCCGGCAGGACGCGGTGGAAGCGGCATGGGGGATCGTGCAGCCCATTCTGGGAGATGCGACGCCGCTGCATCTCTACGAGCCCGGAGGGTGGGGACCCGCCGAAGCCGAGCGGCTCGCGGCGGATGTCGGAGGATGGGACGCGCCGGGACATTCGGAGGAGTCGTGACCGGCGCAAAGCGCGTGGAGGTCTTTCCCACTATCGAGGCCATGATGGTCGCGGCAGCGCAGCGTTTCGCGGACGCGGCAGATGCGTCGATCAGAGATCATGGCCGATTCAGCGCGGTGATCTCCGGAGGTTCCACCCCCCGGACCATGTTTGCCCTTCTCGCCGCGGAGCCTCACCGCCACTCGGTCGAATGGAGTCGCGTTCATCTCTTCTGGAGCGACGAGAGAATGGTTCCGCCCGGCCATCCCGACAGCAATTTCGGAGAAGCGAAGACGATCCTGATCGATCGCGTGGCGATTCCGGAGGAAAATGTCCACAGAATCCGCGGGGAGGTCCCGCCGGCAGAGGCGGCGCTCGATTACGAGGAAGCCATCCGCGATCATTTTCGAACGCCTTCCGGTCCCCCCTCCCTCCGCCCCGGGGAGCGCTTCGATTTTCTTCTTCTCGGACTTGGGACGGACGGCCACACCGCTTCACTCTTTCCGGGAGCGGGGACGGTGGCGGAGCGTGACCGATGGGTCATCCCGGACGTTTCCCAGCCGATTCCCCGAGTCAGCCTCACCCCTCCTGTGATCAACGCGGGTGGAGAAATCCTTTTCCTGGTCACGGGAAAGGCCAAAGCGCGCGTTCTGCATGACGTTCTGGAAGGACCTCGCGATCTGGAGCGCCTCCCGGCTCAGTCGATCGGCGCGGAGGGTGGAAGTCCCGCATGGTGGGTCGACGGGGCCGCTGCCTCGGAGCTTCCCAGCTCGGCGTTACGTCATCCAGGGAATCCTAAGGAAAACGCAACACCCCCGTAACTTATCGTCCGGCAGGGGCAACCTCGGGTCCGATCCGACGTATCTTGCGTCAGACCCCATGAGCGCCGCCTCGCTTGCCGCAGGGACCGCGATCGGCCGCTATCGCATCCGGGACTTTCTCGGGTCCGGCGGCATGGGCGAGGTCTACCTCGCATGGGAGTCTTCCCTCGAGCGCGAAGTCGCGCTGAAGATCCTTCCTCCCGCGCTGACCAGCGACGCGCATCGGGTCGAGAGGTTCGTGACCGAAGCCAAAGCAGCCTCGGCGCTCAACCATCCGTCCATCGTCACCATTTACGAGATCGGCGAAGAGAGCAGCGCGAGTCTCTCCGCGCGGCCCATCCATTACATCGCCATGGAGCGGATCGAGGGGGTGACCCTTTGCGAGTGGATGCGGGAGGATCGCCCGCTCGGAGCGCTCCTCATTCAATTGGCCAGCGTTGCAGAGGGACTGGCGAAGGCCCACGAAAGAGGAATCATCCACCGCGACCTCAAGCCGGAGAACATCATGATCACGGTGGATGGTCATGCCAAAGTTCTCGACTTCGGGGTGGCGAAGCTCATCGAATCGGGATGTTTCTCCGAGGAGGGGGCATCGGAGCGGTCCTCGAGGCGGACGCTGACGGAATCGACGGCACTTCTCGGAACCGCCGGCTATATGTCGCCGGAGCAGATCGAAGGACAGCCGCTCGACCGCCGCGCGGACATCTTCTCCTTCGGCTGCGTTCTCTACGAGTGTGTGACTGGACGAGCGCCCTTTGCAGGCTCGACCACCGCCGAGACGCTCCACAACGTGGTTCATGGTGAGCCTGCGCCGGTCAGGATCGCTGACCCGGTGCTCGGTGCCAGCCTGCAGCGCATCATCGATCGCTGTCTGCACAAGGAGCCGGACGGGCGTTACGACTCAGCGCGGGATGTCAGCCTCGACCTGGTCGACGCTGCGAGAGTCGCGACCCCAGCGAGGCGGCGCCGTCGCTTTTTCCGCATTGCGAACCCGCGACTGGCCAGGTGGACCGGCGCGGTGCTCGGGATTCTTCTCGCCGGCTTCCTTCTCACGGGGCTGATCGATGCGCTTGGAGGCACCGATTCCGAGGTGGTGCGCCTGCAGGCGGCGCTTTCGACGGAGCGGGAGCGAAACGATGAGGTCACCAGGCTGCTCACCGCGCGGGATGAGCAGCTTCAGCGAAGCGAGGTCCAGATCGAGCGGCTTCGCGAAGAGCGGGGCCAGGCCGAGCGACTGCGCTCCGATCTGGAGAATTCATATCGGGCCCTGCTCGCGGACGTCAACCGTCATCTGGAGAAGCAGAGCTCGGAGCGGTCGGACCTGAAAGCGCAGGCCGCCGCCGCGGAATCGAAGCTCAGGCAGTTCAGCGAGGAAATCGAGAAGCGCACGGCCCGGCAGCAGACGCTCAACCAGCTGCAGAATGAGCTCGGCGTGCTGCTCGAAGCGACGATCGATCCTCGCGGGCTGGTCCTGATGATTCCGGGAGAGTTGTACGGGCGGGGCGATCGCGAGCTCAATCAGATCGGAAAGGTTCTGGCCGCTCGGGTAGCGAGCGAGCTTGCCCGCCATCACGGTCTGAGGATCGCTGTCGAGGGACACGCGGATTCCAGCGGACGGGCGGATGACAACCTCCGCATTTCGCAAGGTCGTGCCGACAACGTCCGCGATCTCCTGATCGAGGGAGGCGTCCCGGCATCGAGCATCACGGCGATCGGGCGGGGTGAGCTTTTCCCGGCGTTCAGTAACGAGACCTGGCAGGGACGGCTTCGCAACCGTCGCGTCGAGATCGTCGTTTCACCCTGAACCTGGATGGGAGGATCGCCTCACTCCTCCTCGTCCTCGTCGTCTTCGAATCCGCCGTAGAGCTCCATCTCGTCGAGGGCGTCACTCGCGGCGGCCGCGATCTCCGCATCGGAGTGGTCGAGCAGCGCGTCGAGGATCTCGCCAGAGGCCTGATCGACTCCGGGAAGAGCGAGAATCGCCGCGATTCGCAGCTCGATCTCCGTATCCTCGGATCGGGCCAGGTCGCCGATCTTCGGCGCGGCCTCGCGAACGCCCTGCCGCCCTGCCGCCCGAACCGCTTCGAGAAGTGAGTCGTCTTCCTGCGTTTTCACGGCCTCGATGATCTCGGCATCGAATCCGGCCATCTGTCCCATGGCGAAAATCGCGGTCAGCATCCAGTCGCGATCACCGGATTGCGCAAGCGACCGGACGGTTTCGCGATGCCAGGGCTGAGGATCCCGGACCAGGACCTCGAAGGCACGCCTCCGGACGATCGTCGGCTGCGAGGTGTCCTCGTAGAGGGCGCGAAGGCGCTCGACCACGTGTCGAAAGCCCTCCCGGGTGAGAGGAGGCTGGGTGAACGCGTCCGGATCCCCATCCTCGTCCAGGAAACCGTATTCATCGCCGGCCAGCTCGACAGCGGGACCGAGAGCCATGAGGGCGTCCGCACGAATGTCCTCGCCTTCATCGTTTCCCGCGAGATCGAGAAGCGCGTCGGCGAGGTCGTCGTCGATCTCGCCGGCAATGCGCTCGACCGCCTCGTTGCGGGTGCTTTCGTCCTTGCTTTTCAGAAGCTCGATCAGGCTCTCGTCCATGAGCGCCATTATGGCGTCGAAAAGCGCGAGGGAGAACAACTGCGGCCCAGGAAAGGCGTGGTTCTGCGATCAGGAGTGGCAGGCGGGCTGCAGCCGGCTGAAAACCGGCGCCACAAGAGAGCGCCTGGCGATCGGAGCGTCACTCGCATGAATCCTGCATTTTTTCGCTGCGAGGAGAAATTTGATGAGCCAGCCCGTCGATGAAAAGGCGCTCGATGTTCTGTTCCGCGAGGCCCGCACCCATGCGCACTGGCGCGATCAACCGGTTGGCGATGATCTTCTCCAGCGGATTTACGATCATGCGAAGTGGGGCCCGACCAGCGCGAACTCCGGCCCTGGACGATTCGTTTTCCTCCGCTCCAGGGAAGCGAAGGAAAAACTTCGGCCCGCTCTGGCTCCGGGCAACGTCGATCAGACCATGTCCGCTCCGGTCACCGTGATCATCGCCTACGATCTCCTCTTCCACGAAAAGCTTCCCCGTCTCTTCCCGCACTCCAAAGGGATGCGGGATCTCTTCGCGACGAATCCTCAGCTCGTCGAGTCGACCGCGAAGAGGAACTCTTCCCTGCAGGGGGCTTACCTGATTCTCGCCGCCCGCGCCTTCGGGCTCGATTGCGGTCCGATGTCGGGGTTCGACAACGCGAAGGTCGACGAAATCTTCTTCGGCGCTGGAGAAGAGTGCGAAGGATGCGATCAGGAATTCTTTCCCCACGGTCATGTCCGCTCCAACTTCCTCTGCAACATCGGGTTTGGCGACCCTGAGAAACTCCATCCTCGGGGGCCGCGGCTGGAGTTCGACGAGGCGTGCTCGCTTCTCTGAGGTGCGGCGGATCTCGCGATTTCGCCGTAAAGCGCCATCCTGGCGGACTCTTCGCACGGTCAACCGGCGAAAGGAGATCCGATGCATCCCGTCCCGACGGAACGACGGCGTCTAATCGTACAGCTCGAGAGAATGCTCGAGCTGCCGATGTTCCTCCTCTCATTCGTCTGGCTGATTCTGGCGGTGGTCGAGATCACTCGGGGGCTCTCTCCAGGCGCCCAGCTGGCCGGGACGGTGATCTGGATCGTATTCATCATCGAGTTCGGGGTGCGATTCGCCATCGCCCCGGAAAAAATCCCGTTCGTCCGTTCGAACTGGGTGACGGGACTTTCCCTGGTTCTTCCGGCGCTGAGGATATTCCGCGCCGTGCGGTTTCTGCGCGTGGCTCGCGTGGCCCGGGGGATGCGCGTGGCGCGCCTTCTCAGCTCGATGAACCGCGGCATGCTGGCCCTCCGTCGCAGGCTCCGAAAACAGGGAGCGGGCTATGTGCTGACGGCTTCGCTGATCGTCCTTTTCGCGGGAGCCGCGGGAATGATGGCGTTCGAGAGCGAGGGAGCGAACCACAATGCCTTCGCCAGCTATGAATCCGCGCTCTGGTGGACCGCCATGCTGATGACGACGGTCGGCTCGGAGTACTGGCCTCGGACAGGGGCGGGGAAGGCTTTGACGCTGGCGATCTCGCTCTATTCACTCGGCGTCTTCGGTTACATCACCGCCACCCTCGCATCCTTCTTCGTGGGCGAGAAGAGGCGGCCGTGAAGCGGCGCCGGAAAGTCCGGCGCCCGCTCCACCTTTCGCGCGGATGGTCAGCTGGTGCGACGGACCGTCGAGGCGACGAGCACCGGCTTATTGCGGTAGCCGTCGTAGGCGGTCTGATTGAGACGCGCCCAATCGCTGTCGGCAGCGAGATC
>DATLEY010000019.1:0-6889 GCA_035525215.1 Thermoanaerobaculia bacterium
GATCCGCGATTACGTGGCCCGCACCCTCTCGAAGTAGCGGTTGCCAGTTCCGAGTTCCGAGTTGTCAGCGGACGTCATCCTTCGCTCACGCTCAGAAGATGACGCACACTCAGCACCCAGCACTCAGCACTCAGGACTCAGCACTCAGTACTCAGCACTCAGGACTCAGCACTCAGGACTCAGCACTCAGGACTCAGCACTCAGCACTCAGGACTCAGGACTCAGCACTCAGGACTCAGCACTCTTTCTCGAACATCTCCGCCCGTTTCCCGTATCTTCCGGGAGATGACCATCGCGGCGGCGCCGGCCGCTCGGACCTACGGTTGGCGAAGCGCCGCCGATGCAGGCCTCGACCTGATTCTGGGAGGTCTGCTCGGACTCCTGATCGCTGTGGTCGACTATGCGGCGCATGACTTCTTTCCCGGCCACCAGGCACTCATTCGAAACCTCATTCTGGGAGTCTCCACGGTAGTGGGAGCCCGCGCCCTCGAGACGGCGCTCAGCTGGGCGATCGAGCAGAGCCGGATCGCCGCTTTCTTTCGGGCGATCGTCTACGGCGCAGGAGGATGGCTCGGTTGGTTCACCGGCCTCGCGGTTGCGCAGATCGTGGTTCCGCGCGAGCCCGGTGGCTCGGACTTCGCCTCGATCCAGTTCGTCCATGCGCTTGCTCTGACCGCTGTGATCACGGTGCTCATCGGCCTGATCCTCCATCACAACCGGAAGAGAAGCGATCGCCTCCGCGCCAGCATCGAGCGGCTCAAGGAACATGAGTTCGCGGAGAAGGAGCTGGAAATCGCGCGCGCGATGCAGAAGCGGCTCCTTCCGCCGCCGGTCGTCGAACATGAAGGACTGCGCGTCACCGGCCGAAGCGATGCCGCGCATATCGTGGGCGGTGACTTTTACGACATTCTCCGACTGCCGGACGGTGCGTACGCGATCCTGGTCGCCGACGTTGCGGGAAAGGGAATCGCCGCGAGCCTCATCGTCGCCGCCTGCAAAGCGATGATTCCGTTTCTCGCTTCCGGAGGATCGGCGGCGGAAGTGTTGTCCCGTCTGAACGGGAAGCTGTGTGACCAGCTCGAATCGCGAGAGTTCGTCAGCATGGTTCTCGTGTGGTTCGATCCCGCGACTGGCGAGGCTCGGGTGGCGAACGCCGGAATGCCCGATCCCTTGCGCCTGGGAGCGGGAACTGCTGAGCCGATCGTCTGCGAAGGTGACCGGCTTCCTCTCGGAGCGATGCGCCGCGCGCGCTACATCGACCAGAAGATGTCTCTCGCGGCCAACGAAAGGCTCCTCCTCTTCTCCGACGGTCTTCCGGAGGCCAGCGTGAACGGAAACCCGATCGGCTATGACCGCTTCGAACGGCTCGCCGGGAAGGGTGGGACTGTGGACGAGATCGTGGATCGCGTACGCGCCTTGCCTGACGTGCTGATCGATGACGACGTCACCGTCGTTACGATCGAGCGAACGTAGAGTCAGTTGTTAGTTGTCAGTTGTTAGTTGTTAGTTGTTGGAGAGTTCCGAGTTCCCAGTTCCGAGTTCCAGTTCCCAGCTCGGCAGTTCCCATCGGGTTGCCAGTCCCTGCTACGATCGTCTCTGCGTGAAGACCGTCATCCTCACTCACCGCGACGTGCTCGAGCTCCTGCCGATCGCGGAGTGCATCGAGGTCATGGAGGATGCCTTCCGGATGCTCGCGCGTGGTGAGGTGCATCAGCCTCTCCGCTCCCTCGTTCGCGCGTCGGGCTCTCCGAACGGCTTTCTCGGGCTGATGCCCGGGTGGCTCGGCGGCGATCATCCATTCTGGGGTCTGAAGGAGATCTGTCTCTTCCCCGGCAATCCGGCGCTCGGACTCGATACGCATCTCGG
The DNA here is from genome assembly GCA_035525215.1 of Thermoanaerobaculia bacterium. Lineage (GTDB taxonomy): Bacteria > Acidobacteriota > Thermoanaerobaculia > Gp7-AA8 > Gp7-AA8 > DATLEY01. The sequence goes on from DATLEY010000019.1 coordinate 1,867, forward strand.
CGTCGTCCTTCTCCACAGCGGCGAGACCGGAGAGCTGCTCGCGATCGTCGAAGCCTCCGCGGTGACCGCCATCCGGACGGCCGCCGTCACCGCGCTCGCAACGCGTCTCCTCTCCCGGAGCGAGGCGTCGGAGCTCGCCATCATCGGCACTGGTGTTCAGGCCCGCTCCCACCTCGGTGCGATCGCCGCGGTGCGGATTCTGCGCCGTGTGCGCATCGCCGGGCGAACTCGGGACCAGGCGCGCGAGCTCGCCTGGCGCATGCAGCCTTCCATCGCCGCGCCGATCGACACGGCGGAGACAGTCGAGGAAGCCGTTCGGGGCGCGGACATCATCGTCACCGCGACCAGCGCGAAGGAGCCGGTTCTTCGCGCTGAATGGATTGCCGCCGGGGCCCACGTGAATTTGGTCGGCTCGAGCGTCAAAAGCACGCGCGAGGCCGACGGGGCGACGATGGCCGCCGCGCGGCTCTTCGTCGATCGCCGCGAGTCGACCGAGAATGAGTCGGGCGACTATCTCATGGCCCTGGCCGAGGGGGCGATCGGTCCGGGTCACATCGTCGCCGAGATTGGAGAAGTGCTGCTCGATCCGAACCGGGGGCGGCGGAGCAACGACGAGATCACGATGTTCAAGTCTCTCGGCCTCGCGATCGAGGATCTCGCGGCAGCCGCCCGCCTCCTGGAGAACGCGAAGAGAACCGGCCGGGGCACGTGGATCGAGCTCCATTGAGGCAGTTGTGAGTTGTGAGTTGTGAGTTGTGAGTTGTGAGTTGCCGGGGAGTTCCCAGTTCCGAGTTCCGAGTTCCGAGTAACTGGGTTGGCGCCGGGCCAGCCGGATCGATCCGGCGGGCGTGCTTCGGGAACAGTAGGAGGATGCAATGGGTGCCGATGCACCATTGGGAACATTCGAAGAACAGATTCTGCTCGCGGTGCTGCGCACCGGTGAGCAGGCGTATGGGATGAGCGTGCGGCGTGAGATCGAGTCGGTCACCGACCGGGAAGTCGCGATCGGCGCGGTGTACGTGACGCTGGAGAGGCTGGAGGCCAAGGGGGTGCTCGAGTCGACCCGGACTCGGGGCGACGTCTCCCGCCGCGTGTTCGCGGTCACGCTCGCGGGGAGGCAGGCTCTGGCGAATTCCCGCGCCATGCGGGAGCGGCTGTGGGACGGAGTGAAGCTGGGGACGATCGTCGGCGAAGCCGCAGGGTAGAGAAGGATTAAAACGGAAGAGACCGACGCATCTCCTGCACTGCACTGCATTCATTCTCCCTTCAGCGTCTTTCCTCGACGCTTCCTTCCCGCTCTCCGTATCACGTTCATGTCTAGGGCCCCGCTCCTCGCCGCTCTCCTTCTCACGTCGATCATCCCCACGGCTTCAGCCGAATCACGAGCGCGCATCGTCGCGCTCGACATCAGCCCGCTCCAGTCCGCGCAGTCGCTGGTCTGGGTTGCTGCACACGCGGACGACGAGGTGATCGTGGCTCCGCTCCTCGCTTCACTGTGCGTCGAGCGCCGAGGAAAATGCACGGTGATCATCCTCACGCGCGGAGAGAAGGGCGTGTGCCTTCTTTCGGGAGGGTGCGATCCATCTCTCAGCGCGGTGCGGAGCGCCGAGGCCGGGCTTTCGTCGCAATACTTCGGAGCGGACCTCGTGCTGCTGAATCTGGCCGACGGCGGGGGAGGGGACAACGGGCTCGCCGGAGGATGGGAAGAGGAAATGGGGGGACGCGAGCCGCTTCTCAGGATGCTGGCGGCCTACATCGCCGCAGCCGGCGCTGACGCCGTGCTGACCTACGATCCGCGGCACGGCACGACCTGCCACGGCGACCATCGCGCCGTCGGCCGGCTGGTCGGAGAGGCGTTGGCGCGAATCGCCGAGCCGCCTCCGCTTTATTACGTCGAAACTCGAATTGACGTGAATCCAGAGGGGCCTGCCATCTCGTTCGCGCCGGCCGGGCCCATGGCCCCCGGCTTTGCTTTCGATGCGAATCGCGAGCTCGCAGGCCTCGGGCATTCCGGCTGGGACGCTCTCATTCGGGCGATGCGGATCCATCGCAGCCAGTTCGACGAGGGCTGGATCCAAGCCGCGCGCGCGGTCCCTCACAACCGGCGAGCAGTCTGGGTGGTGCCGGCGGGAGTGGCGTTGGAGATGGAAGTGAGCTCCTGTCATTGATAAGGCTTCAGACAGAAGCTTTATGGGATCAGCCGTCCGCTCGCCCCACGCTGAGGATGTGGAGGATGTTCCCGTCCGGATCCTTCAGCCACGCTCCCTTGAACGAGCCGGCGACATGCAGGTCGCCTTCGAGCGCGAGGCCCGGCAGGTCGTAGTGCTCGAAGCGGGCACCCTTGGCCTTCAACGCCTCCACTTCCGTTTTCGCATCCGGCACGACCCAGGTCGCCGCCGTGGCCCGATTGGTTCCCGCGTACTCGGACTTGTAAACGATCACCTTGGTCCTTCCGCTCACGTAGGTGACCACTCCCGGTTCGCCCTTCTCCGAGCCCTTCAACCCGAGGATGTCTTCATAGAATCGTTTCGCGGTTTCGAGATCGCGCACCGCGATCGTCGCCATGGCATCGGAATCACCGATCATTCGAGCCTCCATCCATCATTTTGCTGTTCCGCGGTTTGCCTGCGTCTGCGGCCCGTCATATCACGATCCTGAATCTCCCCTAAGATTGGCGATGCTTCCTGGAATCGCCATGCGCGAAAATTGGGAGGTCGAATCCGCGAGTGACCTGCTCGCGTATCAGACCGTCCGAAAACTGTACCCGGAAGCGGAGTCGGGATGGAGGAGAGAATGATCGATCGAATCGTCGATGGACGGACGGATCTGGTGTTCGATTACGTGGCGCAGGGAAACCCGTTCGATGCGAAAGATAGTCGGGGCGTGTCGCTCCTCGAATGGTGCGCGCATTACGGCGACGTCAGCGCGATGCGCTTTCTCCTCGCGAATGGGGCATCCCTCGACTCGCTGGGGGAAAACCTCGGACTCGGCGGCGCCGCCTTCCACGGCCACTGGCGTCTTTGCCAGTTCCTCATCGAGAACGGGGCCGACGTGAACCGTCCGCAGTCCGATACTGGCGAAACACCGCTCCACCTGGCCGTCTGCAAAGCCAACCGCCCCGCCTGCACGCTCGTTCTGAGGGTTCTTCTCGGCGCCAGCGCTGATCCGAGTCGCCCGACGAAGGCCTCGGTCGAGACCGGTGCCTTCATGCGCGACGTGAGGACCCGCGGAGAGATGCCTCTCCATCGAGCCGCCGCCTTCGGCAGCGAGGAAGCGGTCGACCTCCTCCTCGCGGCGGGAGCGAAGATCGACGCGAAGGACGCCAACGGCGACACGCCGCTTACATGGGCGAGCTGGCATCTCCGTCCCGATTCGATTCTGAAGAAGCTCTGTTACGGCGGCTTCACGATCCGCGAGGACCGGAATTCGACATTCGATCATGGCGTCGGTTGGGGAGTGATGGAGCTTTCTCTCATGGGGACCCCGCACGCCTGATCACTCCCAGGAGCCGTCTCGCCGGTTAGCAACGAAACCCACTGGACCGCGCCGGCCTCCGGCCGGTAGGCGCGCGAAGCGCGTGTTCTCGTTCCTTCTAACTATGCGGGTCGGCCCGCCACGCCATCAGGGCGAGGAGGTGGCCGTCCGGGTCGCGGAAGAACGTCATCCAGAGACTGCGGGTTCCGTCGCGGTGGATCAGGTGCGGCTCATCGACGAACGTGATGCCGCGAGCCTTCAGCTCTTTCCAGCGATCTTCGATCCGTTCGACCGAAAGATAGATGACGGCTCCGTCTGAGGCGACGCCGAAGCCCTTTTCGGGAAGCGAGAGCATGAGCATCGTCCCGCCGCAGTCGAAAAAGAGCATCGATCCAGCGTCGATCGCCAGTTTCAGCCCGAGCTTTCCCTCGTAGAACTCACGCGCCTTCTGAATGTCGCTCACGGTGAGTGCGACCTGTCCGATCGTCGCCGAAGCCAGTCCGGGCTGTTCCGTCATCGTTCCTTCTCCAATCATCAGAAGAACCATCAGAGTCAGCATCGTTTGAGCCTCCGTCGCAACGATGCCGCGGAGGGAGGGTCCCGCGCTTATCGAATCCTGCGAAATGCGGCCCGGTAACGCCCGGGCGAGATGCCGCAGTGCGCGCGGAAGAGGTGAGTGAAGCTCGTGACGCTCTCGAAGCCGACGGCGACGCAGACGTCCTGGATTGGCTCGTCTCCCGCCTCGAGCCGGCGTCGCGCCGCGTCGACCCGGAGGCGCGTCCGATACTCCAGAGGCGTCACGCCGAAGAGGTGTTTGAAGCTGCGGTGGAAATGATGCGGCGCCATTCCAGCGGTCGTCGCGATCTCCTCCAGCGTGATGGGTTCGTCCCAGGAGGAGTCGATCCGATCCCGTCCTCGAAGCACCCGCCTCAGGATCTCGCTTCGTGTCGACGCCCGCACGGCCGGAGCTCGAAAGGCCAACCCCCGCAGATTGCCGTCTCGCGCCACGAGCGCTTCGACCAGCTCGATGAGCAGGTCGTCAGTATCCGCATCGACTGACGCTGCCTTTTCAATCTGGGGCAGAAGGTCCGCAATCGAGGCGGGCGTCGTTTCGATCGTTTCGATCAGCTCGACCGTTCCTGCCGGAGCCGGGTCGTCGAGGAGGCTCTCCGCTGGTTCGCGGCAGCCGCGCGAGACGTCCTCCGCGAAGCCATGGCGAAAGAAGATGCAGAAGGTCTCGACCACGCAGTCGGAGTCCACTTCGATGTCGTAACGCTGGGCGCGGTTGAGAATCAGATCGCGTCCGGGCTCGAGGATCCGCTCGCCGCTGGCCGTCCTCCAGAGCGCGCGTCCGCGGCGCACGGTCTTGATCGAGAGCGGGCCCTCGAATCCGCGGACGCAGTAATCACGCGCCATGCCTCGGAGGATGGCGTGCTCATTTCCGAGGGCTGCGGCCGGGGGGTTGATCCGCATGAGGATCATGATCGTACCGCGTTCCCGATCGGGCATCTCAACTCAGGGCCGAAAAATTCGGTGGCGGGCGCGGGCC
>DATLEY010000095.1:0-5149 GCA_035525215.1 Thermoanaerobaculia bacterium
TACTCCCGCTCGCGCAGGAAATCGAGCGACACCACGGCGGTGCGCGCGGAGGTCTGCCATGCGGTCGCCGGATCGGAGTCGAGAATTGCCCGGGCGGAAGCAGAATTGACGGACGCGTTGGCAGTTGGTGTCAGGTCGTAAGGGCGTTCCGGCTCGCGCTCGCCGAAGGTCAGCTCGTCGATCCAGACGCTGCCGCGCCCGCCCGTGCCGACGCTGATCGCGAACTCGATCGCGGCGATCGTTCCTGGATCGCCGCCTCCCTGCGGACCCCATGCGAAGGTGATGTGTCGCTTCCGGATCCGGACCAGGCGCCAGTCTTCGGTGAACTCGAAATTCCGCTGATTCAGCCACCAGACGTTGTCGTCGCTGCCATCGACAAGCTTGAACTCGAGATTGTTCCTGGGAAGATCTCCTCGGATTCGGAACGTGAACTCGTAATTTTCAGGAAGCGTCAGATCGACCGCTCTCCGGACGATCACATAGCCCCCGTGCTCCTGGTAGTCGATGTCGAGACGGATACTGCGGCCGCTGAATCCATCATCCGGCGCGACCTTCAGAGCGATGCCCTCGGACGCGACGGGCTCCCAGGATGCCGGATTCGAGAAGTCGTCCAGGATCCCAATCTGTTGCGCTTCCGCGCTCCCGGCGATGAGCACGAACAGAAGGGCTCCGAGGGAGAAGCTCGCGAGGCCGCTCGGTGCGTCGATCAGGCGAATCGATTGGTTCGAGGCGCTCATCGGCTCATCCCTTCACGCTCCCCATCATGATTCCCGAGATGTAGTACCTCTGCAGCAGGAGAAACAGGAGCAGAACGGGGAGCACGGTGATCACCGAGCTCGCCATCATCAGCTCGAGGTCCTGAACGTGCTCGCCGACGAGATTGGCGATCGAGACCGGGAGGGTATGACGGTCGTTATCGGTCAGAACGATGAGCGGCCACATGAAGTCGTTCCAGCTCGACATGAACGTGAAGATCGCCAGGGTCACCAGCACCGGCTTCGAGAGTGGAAGGACCAGCCGCCAGTAAATCGACCATTCGCTCGCGCCATCGACGCGCGCCGCCTCGAGGAGCTCGTTGGGAATCGACAGCATGAACTGACGGATCAGGAAGATCCCGAAGACGCTGGCCATCATCGGGATCACCACGCCCCAGTAGGTATTGACCAGCCCCATTCCCTTGAGCATCAGGAAGAGGGGAAGCATCCCCACCTGCGCCGGCAGAACCAGGATGGCCAGCAGCACCCGGAAGAGATTCTCCCGTCCGCGGAAACGGAGCTTGGCGAAGGCATAGCCGGCCATGGAGTTGAAGAGGAGCGAGATCAGGGTGGAGATCGTGGCGATGAGCGCGCTGTTGAAAAAGGACCTTCCGATGTCGAGACGGACGAAGAGGTCGCGGTAGTGCTGGAGAGTCGGTTCCGAGGGGAGGAAGCGAGGCGGATAGGTTGCGGCTTCGCCGGAGTGCATGAAGGAGGCTGAGATCATCCAGAAAAGGGGGAAGGCGACCACGGCCGCGGCTCCGACCAGGACCGCGTGAAGAAGAAATGTCTGGAGCCGCCTCACTCGCCGACTCCCTTCCGGAGGCGCAGCTGGATCACCGTAGCCACGGCGATCACGATGAAGAGCATGAACGCCACGGCGGCGGCGAAGCCCATGTTCCACCAGCGGAATCCCTCGAGATACATGAGCATCACGACGGAGAGGGTGGAGTCGAGCGGGCCTCCATCGGGCGTCATCACGTACGGCTCCGCGAAGAGCTGGAGGTATCCGATCGCCGTCACGATGCCGACGAAGACGAAGGTCGGAGCGAGCATCGGAAGAGTGACGTGCCGGAGCTGGTTCCACCACCCCGCGCCATCGATCCGGGCCGCTTCGTACAGCTCCTCCGGGATGCTCTGCAGTCCGGCGATGAAGATGATCATCGTGTAGCCGAAGTTCTTCCAGACGGCCAGGATGATGATGGCGGGCATGGCCCATCTCGCATCGCCCATCCAGTCCACGGGGCCCGCGCCTACGGCCGCGAGCCCGTAATTGATCATTCCGAATCGAGCGTGGAAGAGATAGCGGAAGACGATGGCCACCGCGACGATGGTCGTGACGACCGGCGCGAAGAAGATGGTGCGGAAGAGGGACCGCCACCGGGCCAGCCGGGAGTTGAGGAGGAGCGCCGCGACCAGCGAGAGCCCAACGGTGAGAGGCCCGCCCAGGAGCGCGAAGTAGAGCGTGTTCCTCAGCGCCTTCCAGAAGATCGGCGTCCGCAGCAGCTCGGCGTAATTCCCGAACCCGACCAACCGGATATTGTCGGAATCGGCCAGAGCGTAGATGTCGAAATCGGTCAGGCTGAGAAGGAGAGCGGCTCCGATCGGCACGAGAAAGAACACGGACAGCACGGTGATTGCCGGTGCCAGAAAGAGAATTGCGGCGCGCCCTTCGGATCTCATCGGGACGCGTCCCTCGCCAGAATCCATCGCCGCTTCTCGAGAATCGAATCGGTCTTGCGGTCGAGCATCTCGAGAGCGCGCGGAACCGGCACGCCGCCGCGAATGGCCAGCTCGGCGTGCTCCCAGACCTCGCTCGCGATCTGCTCCCACTCGGGCACCTTGGGAGTCGGGATGACGTTCTCGAGCTGTGTCCGGAATGCGTTCATCTCGCGGTCATTCGCGAATGCGGGAGCGTTCCACGCTTCACGCCGGGCCGGAAGATTTCCGGAAAGCTCGTAGAAGCGGACCTGGATCTCGGGACGGGAGAGAAACTCGACCAGTTTCCAGGCGGCGTCTTTCTTCTCGGATCGTTCGAAAAGAACGAGACTCGAGCCGCCGGCCAGTGATGCGCCGGGATAGGGCTGGCCGGGAGGCGCGGGCATCGGGGCCGTCGACCAGTCATCCTGAAGATGATCCGGCAGCCGGCGCCGGAACTCTCCCACGTTCCAGGGACCGGTGACGATCATCGCGAAGTCCTTCTCCGCGAACTGCTGATAGACGTTCGAGATCTGGTGGTAGCTCAGCGCCGGCGCATGATTTCCCTCGAAGAGCTCGACGTAGAACCGGAACGCGCGCTCGAACTCGGGCGAACGAAAGTCGCCGCGGGTGCCGTTTTCCCGGAGGATCGTCGATCCGGCCTGGAGTCCGAGGATCACCGGCGGCTGCCATTCATTCGTAGCAAGAAAGGAGGGCCATCGCGTCAGCTTCCTCTCGCGAATGGCCGTCATGAGGCGAATCCATTCATCCCACGATTTCGGTGGCTCGCGCCACCCCGCTTCGGCGAAGACGTCGGTCCGATAGAAAATGAGTCTCGTGTCGACGTACCAGGGGACGCCGTAGACGGCGCCATCGACCAGATTCGTCGACCAGATTCCGCTGAAGTAATGCTCCGGCGCGATGACTTCCGATGAAGCGACCCAGGGATCGAGGTCCGCGAGGCCGCCAATGGCCTCGAACTCGGGCACCCACGTATTTCCCATCTGAGCGATGTCGGGAGTCGAATCTCCGACATAGGCAGTCAGAAGTTTCTCGTGCGCCGCCGTCCAGGGCATCTGCTGGATCTTGACGCGAATCTCCGGGTGGAGACGATGAAAATCAGGCATGAGCTCCGCGACGAGCTCTCCCTCCCGCCCCATCCCCCAGAACTCGATCGTCGTCACGTTCCCGTCTCCCGCTGCATGGCAGGAGAAGAGAAGAGGAAGAATCAGAAAGACGGACAGCAGCGGCAGCCGGCCGGGAAAGCCGGGGGGAAACGTCGGCTGTTTTCGGGTCGTCGTCACAGAGCTCGCCGATGCGTGTCCGCTGGAAGAAATTCTGCCGTTTATGGAGCGGACTCGAGCCATCCACCCGAGAATCCCGCTCGCCGTAGCCCTCGCACAACATGAGGATTCTTTTTCATCGTGTTCCAGATCAAACCACTGCGGTAATTCTCGATCATCAGGACGATCGGGCCCTGGTCGATCCCGAGGTAGTCCGGATTGACCCAGCCAAGCTCCGGATCGATCGTGCCGTGCTCCAGCGGAAATCCGGGAGGGGAAGTCAGGCTCGGATTGAACGAATCGATGAAGCCGTATTGCTGATAGATGTGACCGCCCCAGCGCGCCTTCATCTCGCGAATCGCCGGGATCGCCACTTCCGGCGCGAAAGCGATCGAGGCTGCCGCGGCGGTGGGGGCGATGGTGCCGTCGTCACGCACTTCGTTCGCAGCCGCGCCCCGTGCCGCGTATCCGAAGAACTGACGATTTTTTCCGAGCACGAATGCGGTGCCGTCACCGGGACCGTCGCAGGCAGTCAGACCCCAGACGTTCGGGCCGTAGGCGCGCCACCCATCAGGATTGTCGATGGCGTATGCACGCTGGGAGAGAACTGCTCTGCGCGCGTTCTCGAAGAAGTCGATTCCCTTCTCCCGCAGATACGCATCCTTGATTCCTCGAAAATCAATGAAGATATGAGAGTACTGGTGGCCGAACAGTGGCGCGAAGTTGATGTGCTCGTATCCGTAGAAGGAGCGCCACTCGTAAGTCGAGGTCCAGGCCGGCCAGGCTGACGCATCGATCGGATGCGTCGGGGAGCCGAGGGCCAGAATGTAGAGGATCGACCCTTCGTCGAGCCCGCGCCAGTCGTGAGTTTTGAAGCCCTCCTCCGGCGTCCACCCCATCGCGACGAAGGGAGGTCGATGCACCATATACGTCCATTCCGCGGCCCGATAGAGCTCCTCGGCCAGATCCCGGATGCGCACTTCATCCGGATGGTCGCCGCCGAAGTACGACTGGCAGAAGAGCGTCCCCGCGAGGAGGAGCGTCGTGTCGATGGTCGACAGCTCCACCTCCTTGAAGCGGTCCCCGGTCTCCAGTTCCAGGAAGTGATAGAAGAATCCGCGATATCCCGTGACCCCGCTGGCCTGTGGCCCCTGCCGAGCCTCCGCGAAGAAGCGAAGGGTGGCCAGAACCCGCTCCCGTCCCTGCTCCCGGGTGATCCAGCCGCGCTCGATGCCGACCGGATACGCCGCGAGGCCGAATCCGACCGCGGCGATGCTCGAGAACGTCTCGGTCGGCCATCGGTCGTGAACCAGTCCCAGATCGTTCGTCGTCTCCCAGAACCAGAGAAAGGTCCTCTTCTGGAGGTCGTCGATCATCTCCGTCGTCGCTTCCGCGGGGTGATGGACGGGACGA
>DATLEY010000099.1:0-34433 GCA_035525215.1 Thermoanaerobaculia bacterium
AGCGGCTATTCGGCGCTGATGACCGCACAGGGGGCGGGGGCGGTGGCGGGAGCTTTTCTGGTCGCCGGCGCCTCATTCCGCCGGGGAGCCGAACAATCGAGCATCCGGTCGATGCTGGTCTTCGCGCTCGCCCTCGGGACCTTCGCGATCTCCCGCTCTTTTCCGTTGACGATGGCGGCAGCTTTTCTCGCCGGCCTCTCGCTCCTCGGCGTGGTGACCACCGTGAGCTCGCTCGTGCAACTCGCCACGCCGGAGGCGATGCGGGGACGGGTCATGTCGATCTTCATGCTGGCGTTCCGCGGAGGGATGCCGCTGGGCAATCTCGCCTCGGGATGGGTCGCCGAGCATTTCGGCGTCGCGATCGCGCTGGGACTGAACGCCGGCTCTCTCGCGCTGTTCGGCATTTCGTTCTGGGTCCTGCGGAATCGCGCTGCAGAGACCTGAACGCGCTTTTTGCGGCCCGTTCCGATTCCGAATAGAATCGCGCCTCCTCGCGGGCGGTTCTGCGGAACAGCCCGATTCTTGCAGCGATCCAGCACCGTCTTATGGCCAGGAAGAAATCTCAAAGTGAGGCCGTGCCCGATCCGGCGACGTGCAGTCCGGAATGGACCGACCTGCTCCGGAAGATGATCTTCATCCGCCGGTTCGAGGAAGCGACCGAGAGGGAGTTTCGCAAAGGGAAAATCGGCGGCTATCTGCACGTCTACATCGGGCAGGAAGCCGTTGTGACCGGCATCCAGTCGGCTGGCAAGCCGGGGGATCTCGTCTACGCCGGCTATCGCGATCACGCCCACGCGCTTCTTCTGGGGAGCGATCCCGGCGCGGTGATGGCCGAGCTGTTCGGGCGGGGAACCGGGATCTCCAAAGGAAAGGGTGGCTCGATGCATCTGTTCGACGTCGAGCGCGGCCTTTACGGCGGCTACGGCATCGTCGGCGGTCATCTCCCCCTCGCCACCGGCTCCGCCTATGCGCTCCGCTATCTCAAGCGCGACGAAGTCGTCTTCTGTTACTTCGGCGACGGCGCGATGAACATCGGCTCGTTCCACGAGGCGATGAACATGGCCGGCCTCTGGGGAAAAGAGGGAATGTGCCCCGTGGTATTCGTGATCGAGAACAACGGCTATGCGATGGGCACGTCGATCGAGCGGCATTCCGCTCTGACCGATTTGTCTGCGAGAGTCGAGGCTTACGCGATTCCTACTGAAAAAGTGGATGGGCAGGATCTCTTCGCCGTGCGCGGCGCCGCGGACCGGATCGTCCGGCAGGTCCGGGAGACGGGGCGGCCGTTCTGCATTGAAGCGGTGACCTACCGTTTCTCAGGACACGGAGCGGCGGACATTCTTCAGCCGTACCGATCGAAGGAAGAAGTCGAGATCGCGAAGAACCGCGATCCGATCGTCATTCTCAGAAACCGGCTCACCGAGATCTGCGGCCTGACCGACGAGGATGTCGAAAAGATGGAAGAGTGGGCCGTGGCGGAAGCGAAGAAAGCGGTGGAGTTCGCCGAGTCGAGCGCGCAGCCCGACCCCGATGAGCTCTTCCATCACGTGGTCAGCGAGGGGCAGCGCATTGGCTGAAAAGTCGTATCGCGACGCCATTCACGAGACGCTCGTCGAGGAGATGGAGCGCGACGAGAACGTCATCGTCATGGGCGAGGACATCGGCGTCTATGAAGGAACGTTCCGGATCACCGCCGGCATGCTGAAGAAGTTCGGCCCGAGGCGCGTCATCGACACGCCGATCGCCGAGGCCGGCATGGTCGGGACCGCGGTGGGGATGGCGGTGCTGGGGATGCGGCCCGTGGTCGAGATGATGACCATGAACTTCTCGATCGTCGCCGCCGATCAGATCGTGAATCACGCGGCCAAGATCCGCTACTTCTCCGGCGGTCAGGTCGACGTTCCTGTCGTCATCCGCGGCCCTCATGGCGCCGGAGTCCAGCTCTCCGCCCAGCATTCGCAGAGTCTCGAGTCGTTCTACGGCCATTTCCCCGGACTTTTCGTCGTCGCTCCCGGAACTCCCGCCGATGCCAAAGGGCTGCTCCGCTCGGCGATCCGTGGAAAGGATCCCGTGATCTTTCTCGAGAGCGCGGCGCTCTACGGAATGAAGGGTGAAGTTCCCGACGACCCCGATTTCATGGTGCCGATCGGGGAGTCGCGCGTGGCTCGGGAAGGGTCCGACGTTACGGTGATCTCGTTCGGAAAGATGATGCAGCTCTCGCTCAAGGTCGCGGAGAAGCTCTCGGCGGATGAAGGGCTCGAGGTCGAAGTCATCGACATCCGGTCGATCCGGCCGCTCGACCTCGCCCCGGTTCTGGAATCGGTGCGCAAGACCCATCGCGCGGTCGTGGTCCAGGAGCAGTGGAAGCTCTATGGCTTCGGCGCCGAGATCTCGGCGGCCATCAGCGACGAGGTTTTTGACGAGCTGGATGCGCCGGTGGTGCGCGTCACCGGCGAGGACGTGCCGATGCCCTACGCGCGCAATCTGGAGCTGCTCGCCGTTCCGCACGAGCCGGACATCGAAAGAGCGATCATGGAAGTCATGTACCGCGACTGACGCCGGGAGGAGGATTCATCTCCTCCCTTCTTATCTTCGAACGAACCGAGGAACAGGATTGACTGGCGATGGCTGAAATCATCATGCCGAAGATGGGCGACGCGATGACCGAGGGGAAGGTCGTCCGTTGGTACAAGAAGCAGGGCGATTCCGTCAAAAAAGGGGAGCCGGTCCTGGAGATCGAGACGGACAAGGTCAACCTCGATCTCGAGGCGGAAGAAGACGGCGTGATCTCCGAGATCGTGGTCGAGGAAGGGGCCACCGCCGAAGTCGGCGCGGCGCTCGCCATCATCGGCGGCGAGGGAGCCGCGGAGAAACCGAAAAAGAGCCAGGCCAAAAAATCCGAGGAAGCTCCTGCGAAGGAGGAGTCCGAGGAAGAGGCCGAGAGCGAGGAAGAATCAGAGTTCGAAGACGAGGAAGAGTCGGAGGCTGAGGAAGAAGAAGAAGAGGAAGAGGAAGAGGAAGAGGAAGAGGAAAAGCCGTCCAAGGCAGCAAAGGGAAAGGAGCCGGCACGCAAGAAACCCGAAGTGGCCAAGGCGCCCAGTGACGGAGAGACTCCGAAACGGGATGTCTCTGAGCCCCCTCCTTCCGCCGCGACGAAGAGCGCGCCGCCAGCCAAAACAGGCGGCGACACACGTCACATCCGCTCCTCCCCGCTGGCGCGCCGCATGGCGAGCCACCTCGGAGTCGATCTCGGGAATCTGAAAGGGTCGGGCCCCTCCGGCCGGGTCATCGCATCGGATGTGAAACGGGCAGCGGAAGGTGGTGGCGCGCCTGCGTCCCGGCCGGCAAAAGAGGAGAAGGCGAAGCCCGTGTTGCCGCCGCTGCAGGATCTCCAGGACGCGACGATTCCTCTTTCCGCGATGCGCAAGACCATCGCGCGCCGCCTCGGAGAGTCGTTGGGGCCGATTCCTCACTTCTTCCTGACGATCGAGGCGGACGTGAGCGAGCTCCAGCGGCTGCGCGAGCAGATCTCGGAGATCTCCGGGGTCAAGGTGTCCGTCAACGACTTCGTGATCCGGGCGACGGCTCTGGCGCTGCGGCATCACCCGAACGTCAACTCGTCATTCACGGAGACGGCCATCGAGCAGCATGGAGAGATTCATGTCGGGGTCGCGGTGGCGACGCCGGAAGGGCTGATTACTCCGGTGATCCGCAACGCGGACGGCAAGTCGGTCGCCGAGATCGCAGGGGAGGTTCGCGAGCTGGCGGGACGGGCGCGCAACCGCAAGCTGCGGCCGGACGAGTATCAGGGCTCCACGATCACCATTTCGAATCTCGGCATGTTCGGCATCGAGGAGTTCACCGCGGTGATCAATCCTCCGAACGTGGCGATCCTGGCCATCGGCGCGGCCATGGAGAAGGCGGTGGTCATCGACCGGAAGATTCGCATCCGTGAGCGGATGAAGGTGACGATGTCGTGCGACCATCGCGTGGTCGACGGGGCGGCCGGGGCGGAGTATCTCCGCACGCTGAAGGTCTACCTCGAACAGCCGCTGCGGCTGGTTCTTTGAGGCAGTTGCTAGTTGTTAGTTGTTAGTTGCAGTTGTGTTCGTTCCCAGGTCCCAGTTGGAGGAGCCCAGAGTACCGCCGGCCTCCGGCCGGTCGCCACGAACGGGCAGACTCACGCGAGGTCTTTTGGTTTTATAGAGAACCAGCGCGCTTCGCGCGCCTCACCGGCCGGAGGCCGGCGGTACTCTGGTCCGGATAGGACGACGGGTGAGGCGACCTTCCGGATCCTTCGTCGCTACCGCTCCTCAGGACAGGGGCCGGCGGTACAGTGACCGGCCGTCCGAAACTAACAACTGACAACTAACAACTAGCAACTGGGAACTCGGAACTGGCAACTGGGAACTGGCACGGGCATTCTCCACGCCTCCTTCCGGTTCCTTTGGTAGACTCAGCACACACGGTCATGGAAGAAGCCATCGGAGCCGTCGTTGTCGTGCTGCTCCTGTTCGCGGCGTTCAAGGTCGCGAAAGTCGTGATCCGCCTCCTGCTTTTCCTGCTGATCATCGCGGCGGCCATCGGCGCTTACTTCTTCTGGTTGAACTGATTCGCGGCGCGGGTCTCGTTTCCCACATCCTGTTCCCCGATTCGAAGGACTACGGACATTCATGAGCGATCGCAAATACCGTCATCACGGCTATCAGGACAGCGACCGTCCCAAAGGGGGCGGCGGCGGCCCGCGCACTCCGCGCGAGCCGATGCGCGAGAGAGTGGAAGGGGCCCCCCGGGGTCGGACGGCGGGCGGCTTCGGCCCTCAGGCCTTCAAATGCTCACGCTGCGGCGACCGTCAGCCCACCCATGAGGAGACTCTCCACACCTCGGCCTGCGGCAAATGCTCCTCCGATCTCCACACCTGCACCAACTGCGTGAACTTCGACACGTCCACTCAATGGCAGTGCAGGGTCTGGGAGAACATTCCGGCCCGCGTCTCTCCGAAGGACGTGCGCAATCTCTGCGAGCGGTTCGCCCCCCGGCTCGTCGCCGATCTGGCGGCCGACAAGGGACGCACTGAGGCGCCCGACGATGCGCGGAAGGCATTCGACGCCCTCTTCAAGAAGTAACGCGGCGACTTCTCAGCGCATCCATCGAATGCCCTTCTATTTCCGATCATTCCGGTTTCTGGCTGCGTCGGTTTCCGGCATCGCTTTGGCCCTCTGCTTTCCGGCCAGCGGCCTCGATCTTCTCGCTCTGGTCGCGCTCGCCCCGCTGATCGCGGCGGTCCTGCGGGCGCGCGGGCGGTGGGAAGCGTTTTTTCTCGGCGTTCTCGCACTCGCCATCGCGTGGATGATCAACCTTCCATGGGTGCTCCCCGTGATGGTGAAGTACGGCGGCCTTCCCTGGAGTGTGGGAGCCGCGCTCTATGTGCTGATGTCGGTCTTTCTCTCGGGATACGGCGGCGTGTTCGCACTCGCGGTGTTCCGGTTCAGACGCGCGCATCCCGTGGCGATCTGGTTTCTGGTGCCGGCTGCGTGGGCCGCGATCGAGTTGCTCCGGACCTGTCTCTTCACCGGCTTTCCCTGGAATCTGCTGGCGACCGCGCTGATCGACACCCCGCCTCTCGTGATCCTGGCGCGCGTGACCGGTCCATACGGAGTCGGATACCTGGCGATGATTCCCGCCACCCTGATCGCCTGGATCGCGACGACGCCGGGCAAGCCGAAGATGAAGACGACGGCTCTGATCACGCTCGCCGCTCTGATGCTGGCGTGGCTCGGCGCGGGGACACTCATGCTCCGCTCGATCGACTCCGCGGCGGGAGAGCCGTTCACCGCCGCAATGATCCAGCCGAACATCACGCAGGAGATGCGGTGGAGCGAGTCGTCGACGCTGCAGATCTACGAGCGGATGATGCGGATGAGCGTGTCGGCGGCGGAGAACGGAGCGCGTGTCATCATCTGGCCCGAATCGACCGTGCCGCTCACCTTCCTGAGCCACGAGTTCTACCGTGACGGGGTCGCCGAGATCTCCAGGCGGTGGGACGCCGATGTGATTCTCGGATCGGTCGCCGAGGATTCCGAGACCTCGCAGAAGCTCTGGAACGCGGCGTATCTGGTGAGCGGTGGAGAGGTTCAGGGCCGTTACGACAAGATCCGCCTCGTTCCCTTCGGGGAGTATGTCCCGCTGAGGAAGATGCTCTTTTTCGCTGAGAAGCTGGTGAGAGCGGTGGGAGAGTTTCAGTTCGGAACCAATGATCAGCCTCTGACCGGCAACTATACCTATGGACCTGCCATCTGCTACGAGGTCGTCTTTCCCAAGATTACGGCAGATCAGGTCCGGAACGGCGCGGCGGTGCTGGTGACGATCACGAACGACGCATGGTTCGACCGGACGGCCGCACCGCGCCAGCACCTCGACATGGCTCGTCTGAGAGCCGTGGAGACCGACCGCTGGCTGCTGCGCGCCGCGACGACCGGGATCTCGGCGATGATCGACCCCGCCGGCCGGATCGTCGAGATGATCCCTCTCGGTGAGAGTGGCGTGATCGTCGGGAAGGCCACGGCACGACATTCCACGACGCCTTATGTAAGATTCGGAGACTGGCTCGGATGGCTCTTCGCGCTGCTGTCGATCGCGGCGATCATCCGGCCGACCCTGTTCGGAAAGGTTGGAGAGCATGGCTGAAGACGTGATGACGAGGATCGATGAGAGCCGCGAGCGACTCGAAGCGATTCGAGGTTATCTTTGACGTAGCTTCGGCCCGCAATGCCCTGACCGACATCGAGCGTGAGATGTCCGCCGAAGGCTTCTGGAACGATCCGCTCAAGGCCCAGGAAATCGGAAGGCGCCGCAGCATCCTCGAAAAACGGATCGCGACCGCCGAGGGCCTCGACTCGATGAGCGAGGAAGTGGACATCCTCCTGGAGTTCCGTAAGGAGGGTGAGAGCGTCGATGCCGACATCGATGCTCTGCTCGGGAAGATGGAAGGTCTGATCTCGGGCGTCGAGATCACCATGAAGCTCTCCGGGGAGTACGACGACCGCAACTGCATCGTCTCCATCCATCCCGGCGCCGGCGGCACCGAGTCGCAGGACTGGGCCGACATGCTCCTCCGGATGATTCTCCGGTACTGCGAGAAGACGGGCTTCTCCACCGAGATGATCGATTACCAGGCGGGTGAAGAGGCGGGGATCAAGAGCGTGACGTTCGGCGTGAACGGCGAGTATGCCTACGGCTATCTCCGTTCCGAGCACGGCGTTCACCGCCTGGTGCGGATCTCGCCGTACGACGCGAACAAGCGGCGGCATACTTCTTTTGCTTCGGTTCACGTCTATCCCGAGATCGACGACGACATCGAGATCGAGATCAACGACAAGGATCTCCGGATCGATACCTACCGCTCATCGGGGGCCGGGGGCCAGCACGTCAACGTCACGGACTCGGCGGTGCGCATCACCCATCTCCCCAGCGGAATCGTGGTGGCTTGCCAGAACGAGCGGAGCCAGGGGCGCAATCGCGAGACGGCCATGAAGGTCCTTCGCATGCGCCTCTACCAGATCGAGCTGGAGAAACGGAAGGAAGAGGCGAAGACGATCGAGGGGGAGAAGAGGGAGATCGGATTCGGCAGTCAGATCCGCTCCTACGTGCTTCAGCCCTATCAGATGATCAAGGACGTCCGGACCGGATACGAGGTCGGCGACGTGCAACGCGTGCTCGACGGGGACCTCGACGGCTTCATCGAAGCCTATCTCTCGGGGCAGGCGAAGAAAACCGCGGACGAAGGAATGGGCTAGTGCATCTCCAGCCATTGCGGAGACGCCGGCCTGGGCAGCGATGATGCGGATCGCGGTGCTCACTCCGCTTCCTCCGGTCCGCTCGGGCATCGCGGGGTATGCGGAGCTTCTGCTGCCGGCTCTGGCGCGCCACGCGAACGTCGTGGCCGTGGTCGATCAGCCCAGCCACGTCGCCCCGGCTGGCGTCGAGGTGATCGGGATCGATCGCTTCCGCGCCGGGAGCGATCAGTGGGATGCCGTGATCGGCCAGATGGGGAACAACCCCTACCATGACTTCATCTGGGAGGAAGCGGTCGCGAAGCCGATGTATGTCGTCCTTCACGACCTGGTCCTTCATCACCTGATCGTGGAGCGCACCCTCGCGAAAGACGACGCCGCGGGGTACGAGCAGCTCGTTCGCGCGAGTCATGGGGAGCCCGCCGCCGCTTTTGCCCGGGGGAGGGCTCTCGGATTTCATGGGGAGATCGGGAACTTTCTTTTTCCTTCCTCGAGCGATCTGGCCCGCCGCTCCAAAGGGGTGATCGTTCACAACGAGTGGGCGGGCCGCCGTCTCAGGGAAGAAGGGGTGGAGAGCCCGATCATCGTGACGGGTCATCCAGTCGATCAGTCGGCGGCGATCCCTTCCGGCGAGGAGAGGCGAGCCCTTCGCGAGCGACTCGGCGTTCTGGAGCGGGAGCGGCTCATCGGCATCTTCGGATTCGTGACCGATGCGAAGAGGCCCGCGGCGATTTTCGAGGCCTTCGGTCTTGCGCGGAGAAAAGAACCGGGACTGCGTCTTCTCGTCGTCGGAGAGCCGGCCCCGAACATCGATCTTCGAGCTCTCGCGAAGCTCAATGGTCTCCCCGACGGATCGTGGATCGCGACGGGGTACGTGGCGGACGAGGAATTCGACCTCTATCTCTCCGCGGCCGATCGGGTGATCAGCCTCCGCTATCCGTCCGCGGGAGAGATGTCCGGACCGCTGATCAGGGCGTTCCGGATCGGCCGACCCGTCGCCGTGAGCGCGGTGGCCCAGTTCGCGGAGCTGCCTTCGAGCGTGGCCGAGCAGATTCCCATCGTTGAGAGCGAAACCGAAGCGCTGGCTCATTTCATGGTGCGCGATTTCCCCGCGGGCCTGGGCGAGAGCCAGCAGCAATGGCTTCGAGAGCACGCGAGCCTCGAGGGAACGGTGAGCGACTACCTTCGCGCGCTTCGAGGAGACAATGACATTCCTGAGATTGAGAGCGTTTCGGGCTCCATCCCGCTTCTCATCCGCTTCGACGTCGAGCGATTCGTCCTGCAGGCCTCGGGCGGAGACGTGCGTCTCTCCATCCGTCTGAGGAGCCGATCGGACACCCTGTTCCGCGCAGCCGCTTACGGAGAGCCCGCGCTCCGTTTCGTATTGAAGGGATTCGATGAGGACCGGATGGTTTTCGATCGATGGCTGCAGCCGCGATCCGATATCGCGCCCGGCGGAGCCTACGAGGCGGACGTGGCTCTTCCGGAGTCCGCGCGGGATCTTCGGTTCACCATCGAGCCCGCGGTCGAAGGGATCCCTCCCTTCCTCCCGGCGACGCCGCCGCTGGTGACGGGTGGGGAGCAGTGAGCGCGACCTTCGCCCCCTTCCAGCAGGAGACCGTCGAGCGTCTGGTGCGATTGCTGGAGTCCCGAGCCGCGGACGAGATCGAGACCGGCGACCTGCGACGCGCCTGCGTGCTCATTCTCCTGGTCGAAATCCGTGGCCGCTGGTGCATCCTTTTTTCGCACCGATCTCCTGATCTCCGCGTTCACAGCGGGCAGATCGCCTTTCCGGGGGGAAGCGCAGATGAGGGGGAGCAGCTCGAAATGGCGGCGCTTCGTGAGACCGAGGAGGAGGTGGGCATTCCGGTCGATGCGGTGCGGCTGATCGGCCGGCTGGACGACGTGATCACGCGGACCGGCTACGTCGTCTCACCCTTCCTCGGGGTTCTCACCCGCAGCGTCGAGTACCGTCTGCAGGAGACGGAAGTGACTTCCGTCTACGAGGTGCCTGTTGATGACCTCCTGGACTCTTCGAATCCGGAGATCCGGTATCTCCGCTACCGGGATCGCACCTATCCGTCGTACTTTTTCAAACACGAGACGCTCGAGATCTGGGGGCTCACGGCGCGGATCCTCAAGGGATTCCTGGATGTCGTGCGGATGGAGCTGTGATCGTCACGCCGCCTGCGCCTGTTTGAGCTCGGAGACGATCTCCTGGATCGCCTTCTTCGCGTCCATGAACACCATCATGGTCTGCGGATACTCGAACAATTCGTTCTTGATGTTCGCGAACCCGGCTCCGAGGGAGCGCTTGATCACGATGACCGATCGCGCGTTGTAGGTCTGAAGGATCGGCATCCCCGCGATGGGGCTCGAAGGATCCTTCTCGGCCGCGGGATTCACGACGTCGTTCGCACCGACGACCAGGACAACGTCGACGTCCCGGAACTCGGCGTTGGCCTGTTCCATGTCGAGCAGCCGGTCATACGGCACGTCTGCCTCGGCGAGGAGAACGTTCATGTGGCCGGGCATCCGCCCTGCGACCGGATGGATCGCGTACTCGACGCGGCAACCCTTTTTCTCCAGCAGGTCGGCCATCTCGCGCACGGTGTGCTGGGCCTGGGCCACGGCGAGCCCATAGCCAGGAACGACCATCACGCGCTCCGCCGCATCGAGGAGCATGGCCGCTTCCTCGGCGCCACCGGACCTTACCGGACCGTATTCGCTCTTCGCGCCGCCAGCTCCCTCGGGGACGGCTCCGAATCCTCCGAAGACGACGTTGGTGAGCGAACGGTTCATCGCGATGCACATGATCCGGGTCAGGATCAGACCCGAGGCGCCGACCAGGGCACCCGCGACGATGAGCATCGCGTTTCCGATCACGAATCCGGTCGCTGCCGCTGCGATCCCCGAATAGGAGTTCAGCAGGGAAATGACCACCGGCATGTCCGCGCCGCCGATCGGGATCACCAGCATGACCCCGAGAACGAGAGACACCACCAGCAGGAGCCAGCAGGCGAGAACGAGGAGCGCCGGAGCGTCAGGAACGAAAGCCGCCCAGAGTCCGACGATGAGGCCTCCGCCGAAGAGAGCCGCATTGATCAGATGACGCCCCGGAATCAGGATTGGCTCTCCACGCAGCTTTCCCCGAAGCTTGAGGTACGCGACGATGCTTCCGCTGAATGTCACCCCCCCGATCAGGATCGAGAGGGCGACATTGACCGCCGAATCCCCTCCCATGGCCGCAGCCATCGTCTCCAGTCGCGACCCTTCGACCATGGTCAGGTAGATGGTGGAGATGGCGACGAGCGCGGAGGCCGCGCCGCCGAAGCCGTTGAAGAGAGCGACCATCTCGGGCATCTCGGTCATCTGGACGCGGATGGCGGCGAAGGCACCGATGATGGAGCCGACGATGAGTCCGTAGATGATCCAGCGGAAGTCGACCAGTCCGAGCTCGAGGAGCGTCGCGACGATCGCGATCAGCATTCCGAGAGCCGAGATCGCGTTGCCGCGCCGCGCCGTCTTGACCTTGGTCAGCCCCTTCAATCCGAGGATGAAGAGCGCGGCCGAGATCAGGTAGAGAAACTGGATGAAGTCCGGGTTCACTTGGGATCCGCCTTACTTTCTCTTGAACATCGCCAGCATCCGGTCCGTCACGAGGTAGCCTCCCACCACGTTGATCGTGGCGAAGGCGATTGCGATGGCGCCGAGAATGTTCGACATGGTCGTTGCGCCGCCGTGAGAAGCCACGATCGCTCCGACGATGGTGATTCCGGAGATGGCGTTCGCGCCGGACATCAGCGGCGTGTGAAGCGTAGGAGGCACTTTGTTGATGATCTCCAGTCCCACGAACATGGCGAGGACGAAGAAGTAGATTCCGATCAGCAGCGTTCCCATCACGATTCCCCTTTGAGCAGTTCGGCGGTCGGCGCGTGCCGAACCGTGCCGGCATGCGTGAGCGTCGTCCCCGCGACGATCTCATCCTCGAAGTCGAGATTCACGGTGCCTTCTTTGACCAGATGGAGAAGGAGGGCCTGGACGTTACGGGCGTAGAGCGTCGACGCGTCCTGAGGCGTCTCGGCGGGAAGGCTTGAAGCGCCGAGAATGGTCACGCCGCGATGCACCTGCTCTCCCTCGGGCTTCGAAAGCTCGCAGTTTCCTCCTGAATCGACGGCCAGATCGATGACGATCGAACCGGGCCTCATTCCTTCGACCATCTCTCGGGTCAGAAGCAGTGGTGCGCGTTTTCCGGGAATCTGGGCGGTCGTGATCACGACATCAGCGGCGGCGACATGCCGCGCGACGATCTCCCGTTGCTGGCGGAGAAAATCCTCTCCCATCTCGCGCGCGTAGCCTCCAGTCCCTTCGCCGCTCTGCTGCATCGGGAGCGCGATGAACTTTCCGCCGAGCGATTCGACCTGCTCTTTGACCGCCTCCCGGATGTCCGAGACTTCGACGATCGCTCCAAGTCGCTTGGCCGTCGCCACGGCCTGCAGGCCGGCCACTCCCGCGCCCATGATCACGACACGGGCCGGCTTGATCGTTCCAGCCGCCGTCATGAGGAGAGGAAAGTATCGTCCCAGCTTCCACGCCGCCAGCAAGACCGCTTTGTAACCCGCGATGCTGGCCTGCGAGGAGAGGGCGTCCATCGGCTGCGCTTTGGTGGTTCTGGGCACCAGCTCCATGGCCAGTGCCGTGATGTTGCGCTCCGCGAGCGCGCGGACCAGCGGGAGGTTTCTGGCCGGAGCGAGAAACGAAATGAGAAGGGCGCCGGAGCTCATCGCTGCGACGTCGGCTGGAGCCGGAGGGCTGACGCGCAGGATGACGTTCGCTCCGTCGGGGCTCGCCGCAATGCGCGCGCCGGCTGCTTCGAAGTCCGAATCAGAGATGAAGGCGCGCTCTCCCGCTCCGCTCTGAACCCGAACCTCGAGTCCGGATTTCGTGAGCTGCCTCACGGACTCGGGAGTCGCCGCGACCCGCTGCTCGCCCGGCTCAGTTTCCCGCGGAATGAAAACGACGGTCGCCATTCGCGGTCATTGTGTCTGAACGATGCCGCCGTCTCAAGTCGGAAGAAAGGGCTCGGCCATGTGCTACGCTCCGCCAACCCCATTCGATACAAGGGAGAACGATGATCAGAAGTCTGATCCGCGTCGTCATTGCGCTCACGTTCGTGGCGACGGCTCTCGAGGCGGCGCCCTCCATCGCCATCGAGCCCGAGGGGGCAGTCCTCCGGGGCGGTCGCATTCATCTGAAGGTCACCGGAAGTGAGCTCCCGCCGGCGGGGACGCCAGCGGATATCTTCGTCGGCGGCCGGAAGGTTCACTCATTCATCGTTGTCGATGGCGAGCAGTCCGTCGTCGTCGAAGGCGCCCCTCTCGGGGCTGGCGAGAGCCGGATCGCGATACGAGCCAGCGCCCTGGTCGCGGAAACAGTCGTCGATCCGATTCCCGGCTGGCTCTCAATCCTCCCTCCGCTGATTGCGATCGTTCTGGCGCTGGCGTTCAGGGATGTGCTGGTGGCTCTCTTCGCAGGAATCGTCTCGGGGGCGCTCATCCTCTACGGCTGGAATCCGGTGACGGCGGTGGCTCGGTCAGCCGACCGTTTCGTGGTGGGCGCGCTGGCAGACACCGATCACGCGAAGATCATTCTTTTTTCGATGATGCTCGGCGGCATGGTCGGGCTGATCAGCAGGAGCGGTGGGACTCAGGGAATCGTCGAGCGGATCAAGAAGTATGCGACCTCGGCGCGCCGCGGTCAGGTCGCGACCTGGCTGATGGGCATCGCGATCTTTTTCGACGACTACGCGAACTCGCTGATCGTCGGCTCGACCATGAGGCCGATCACCGATCGTCTGCGGATCAGCCGTGAAAAACTGGCCTATATCGTCGATTCGACCGCTGCTCCAGTCGCCAGCCTCGTCCCGATCTCGACCTGGATCGGATTCGAGGTCGGTCTGATCGCCGCCGCTTTTCAGCAGATCGGCTTCGTGAAAAATCCCTATCTCGCCTTCATCGACTCCATTCCTTTTCGCTTCTACCCGATCCTCGCGCTCGTCCTGGGGTTCACCATCGCTTTCGCCTGCCGGGATTTCGGCTCCATGCTTCGCGCGGAGCGGCGCGCCTCCGAGACGGGGAAAGTGATCGCCGACGGAGATACGCCGCTCGCCGATTACACCAGCAGCGGCCTGGCGCCGCAGGCAGGCGCCGTCCTCCGCGCACGGAACGCGATCATTCCGATGCTGGTCGTGATCGCGGTGGCGATCGGGGGGATGTATGTGTCGGGCGCCCAGGGCCTCAATCGCGCGGACTATCCGAGCATGTCGTCATGGCTGCGCGAGGTTTTCGGGAATGCTGCCAGTCTGGACGCTCTGATCTGGGCCAGTCTCGCTGCGATCCTGGTGGCAGTCGCCCTTGCGATCGGCCAGCGGATCCTCACCTTGAAGCAGTCGATGGAGGCGCTGGTCGAGGGTTTCCGGTCGATGCTGCTCGCGATCATGGTGCTGATTCTGGCGTGGGCCATCGGCGACATCACCGGAGTTCTCCATACCGCCGACTGGGTCGTGTCGCTGACCGAAGGCGTGCTCTCGCCACATTTCCTTCCCGTCCTGGTGTTCCTGGCCTCCGCTGCCATCTCGTTCGCGACGGGCACATCGTGGGGAACCATGGGCATCCTCATGCCTCTGGTGATTCCGATCGCCCACCGGCTCTCCACGGCGGCGGGCCATTCCATGGAAGGCGACGTCTATTACATGCTGATGCTCGGGACGGTCTCTTCAGTGCTGGCCGGCAGCGTCTGGGGAGATCACTGCTCTCCGATCTCCGACACGACCATTCTTTCGAGCATGGGCTCGAGCTGCGATCACATCGCGCACGTCCGGACCCAGATGCCGTACGCGCTCGCCATCGGATTTCTGGCGATGCTCCTCGGAGACATCCCGACGGCGTATGGCCTGAGTCCGTGGATCTCGATTGTGGCTGGCATCGCGATCATCATCGCGGTCGTGATGATCTTCGGGAAACGGAGCGACTACACCGGCGCAGTTGCTCCGGCCTCCGATTGAAGGGGCCCTTCAGCTCCCGGTCCCGGTCGACTGCTGTGCCGGCTCGCCTCCCGCGACCTGCTGGCTGACGATGAGCTGGCGAGCCACGACCCGGTGAGCGGGGAGGCGCAGCCAGAAGATCGCGGCGGCCACGACGGCCATTCCTGCGCCGAGAGCGACCGTCGCGGGGGCGCCGATCCGTTCCGCCATCGATCCCGCGAGGAGAGCTCCCATCGGTGCGCCTCCCATGAAGACCATCGAGTAGACGGCCATCACCCGTCCGCGGAGGGCGTCAGGGACCATGGCCTGGATGAGAGTGTTCGAAGACGCCATGGCGACGATCATCGAGTAACCCACCGGCAGAAGAATGACCACCGAGAGCCAGAAGCTTCTGGAAAGGGAAAAGGCAGTGAGACAAAGCCCGAAGGCGACTCCCGCGCGGGCGACCCAGCGGCCCAGTCCAATGACCGTTCTCCTCGTTGCGAGACTGATCGATCCGAGAAGGGCGCCCACGCCGGTGGCTCCCATCAGGATGCCGAGGCCTCGCGGACCGCTTCCCAGAATTTCCTCGGCGAAGATCGGCATCAGCACGCTGTAGGGCATTCCCGTGAAGCTCAGGACGGTCAGGAGAAGAAGGAGCGCACGAATCGGCCCCGTCGCCGCCGCGAAGCGGAAACCTTCCACCAGGTGACTCAGCGCTCCTTCACTGCGCTCTACCCGGGGGACCGGAGGAAGGCGCATCAGGAGCAGTCCCGCCAGCACCGCGACGTAACTGACAGCGTTCCCGAAGAAGCACCATCCCTCGCCGATCCAGGCGACGAGGATCCCGGCGACTGCGGGACCGGCCACGCGGGCTGCATTGAAGATCGTCGAGTTGAGGGCGATGGCGTTCACGAGATCCTCGCGCCCGACCATCTCGACCGCAAACGACTGGCGCGCCGGGATGTCGAATCCGTTGATGATTCCGAGGCTGCTCGCGAGAACGAAGAGATGCCATGGCTTGACCACTCCCGTGAGCGTGAGTGCGGCGAGGATCGCGGCCAGCAACATCGAGGCGGTCTGCGTGGCGATCAGGATGTCCCTTCGGCTGACGCGGTCGGCGAGAGCTCCGCCCAGCGGCGCGATGAAGAAGACGGGGATATTGCTGGCGAAGCCGATGAGTCCGAGCAGGAGAGCCGAGTCGGTGAGGCGGTAGATCAGCCACGACTGCGCAACGGACTGCATCCAGGTGCCGATGAGCGAGATGAGCTGGCCGAAAAAGAAGAGGCGATAATTCTTGTGGCGCAGAGCGCGCAGTGGAGAAGGTCCACTCATCCTCAAACCGGCTTCTGAGACGCGTTCATCTCCATCTGAAGATTTTCAGCGCGATCACGAACGTGCCGAGGCCCCAGGCGACCATGATCAGGATCTGGGGAAGGAGCGCAGAGAGAGGGCGCGCCTCGTTGATGATGCCCCTCAGCGCTTCATTGAGAGCGGTGAGCGGGAGCGCCCGGATGAACGGCTGGATCGAGTCGGGAAATCGATCCACCGAGAAAAAGACCCCGGAGAGGACCCACATCGGCACCATCGCGAGGTTCATCAGGCCGCTGACTCCCTCGATTGTCTCCGCGCGCGAGGCGACGAGCAGGCCGAGCGCGCTGAACGTCAGCGCACCGATCAAACAGACGACTCCGAGGGCAGCCAGCGATCCTCGGACGGCGACGTCGAAGACGATCCATCCGAAGCTGACGAGAACCAGAACTTCGAGGACGAGGAAGATGAGACGAGAGAAGACGTGGGATAGGAGATAGTCGCTCTTCCGCATCGGCGTCGCGACGAGCCGCTTCAGCAGCTTCTGCATTCTTGCCGTCGCGACGGAAAAGCCGACGCCCCACATCCCGGTCCCCATCAGATTCAGCCCGAGAAGCCCCGGGATGAGGAAATCGATGTATCGGCCTCCGGGCTCGTCCGTCTCCACGACGCGAACTGGCAGCGGGTTCGTCCGCCCGGCGGCGGCCTGAAGGGCGACGTCGGCCTCGAGCCGCGCGATCCGTGAGTCCGGCCGAGTCGGGTCGAACACGAACTCGGGGTTCTCGCCACCCCTGACGAGCAGCGAGATGCGACCGGCGCGCAGGGCTTCCTTCGCCACCTGCTCGTCGTACGCCCGAACGCGCAACGCGGGGGAGGTCCCCAGGGTCTCGAGGAGAGCCGCGGAATCCGCGCCGGTAACTCCGATCGGGATGCGCTCCGGCTCGCTCTCGCGGAACGCGAATCCGAGCCCGAGGGCCAGCAGCACGGGGAACGCGAAGACCCAGAAAAGCGCCTCGGGCTGGCGAACGAATTCCCTGAAACGTGCCAGCGACAGCTGCGTGAGAGCCTGCTTGCTCATCTCAGGTTTCCCTCAATTCGCGTCCGGTCATGGAGACGAAGAGGTCCTCGAGGGTCGCCTGATGCGTGGAGAGATGCCGGAGCTTCGCGCCGGAGCGCTCGACGAGCGCCAGGAGAGCGGGAACGGAAGACGTCAGTGAGTCGACGCTCAGGACCCAGTTGGGCTCGCGCCGGTGCGAGCCCCGCACCCCGTTCATCGTCTCCAACAGCGCGGCCTCGGGCATAGGGTCGGCGGCGAATTCGATCACGTAGGGGGCCTCCAGGGAGGCGATCAGCTCATTCGGCGTTCCGAGCGCGATCACTCGCCCCCGGTCCACGATCGCCACCCGGTCGCACAAGCGCTCCGCCTCATCCATGTAGTGGGTGGTCAGAAGCACGGTGCCGCCCTGCGCGCGGAACCTCGCGATCTGTTGCCAGAGCTCCAGGCGGCTCTGCGGATCGAGGCCTGTGGTCGGCTCGTCGAGAAAGAGCAGCTCGGGATCACCGACCAGAGCGCAGGCGACCGCCAGCCGCTGCTTCTGTCCTCCCGACAGCTTCTCCGCCCGCGCATTCTCCTTCTCTTCCAGCGAAAGCTGGCGGATGAGCTCCTGGGGATCGCGCCCGGAGGGATAGAAGGAGCGAAAGAGGCGGACAGTCTCGCCGACTGTGAGCTTGTCGCCCAGCTTCGTTTCCTGCAGCGAGATCCCGATCCGTTCGCGGATGGTCCTTGGAGCTTCGTTCCAGCGCATCCCCAGGATCTCGACCTCTCCCTCATCCGGAGCGGTCAGCCCCTCGAGGATTTCGATGGTGGTCGTCTTGCCCGCGCCGTTCGGACCGAGGAGGCCGAAGCACTCTCCCCGCCGGACTTCGAGGTCGAGGTTGTCGACGGCCTGAACGTCGGGATACTTCTTCCGGAGTCCGCTACAGCGGATTGCCATTTCGTAGGGAGGGTTCACGGGCGGGAGATGATAGCAGGGGAGGGAGGAGGGTAGACGAGCGAGGGAAGATGGCTTCGCTGTCCTCCCTCTTCAGGGGATCCGCTTTGGGGAAGCAGAAAGGAGCGGTCAGGCTGCTTCGGGTAGCTGTTTGAGCAGGCGGATCGCAGCATGCCATTCGCGCCTGGCGAGGCGGAGATGGCGGCGGGCGGTCTTGCGCGCGAGGCGCGCGCGGCGGAGGCTCTGAACCTTGAGGTTGCCCTGAAGGCGCCAGAGCTCGAGGGCGCGCTCGAGCGCCTGACGCGCGACGGCGAGGCGCGCCGCGATCTCTTCCCCGTAACTCGTCGATTTCGAGACTTCGATGCGCGCACTGAGCTCCCGCATCGCCGCCTCCATCCTGGCCTGCTCGACCATAGGCGCCGGGGTGGTCTTCAGGTCGCTGGCCAGACCGACGGAGCGAAGTACCGCAATGAACCATTTCGCCGGATCCCACTGGTACCAGAGAATGCCGTTTCGGAAATCAGCGGGAAAGCGGTGATGGTAGCTGTGGTATCCCTCGCCGAGAGTCAGAAGAGCGACCGCCCAGTTATCGCGAGCGGACTGCTCGTGGCTGAAGCTCTTCTTTCCCCAGAAATGGGCCAGGGAGTTCACGAAGAACGTGGTGTGATGAATGACGACGACGCGGCCGAAGCCTCCCCAGAGCAGGCCGGCGATCGGATCGCCGAACATCGCACCGATGGCCGTCGGGATGCCGAAACCTCCGAGAATCAGGATCACCTTGTGCCAGCGGTGCTGCCACATGACGATCGGATTCTTCTCGAGATCCGGGGCGTTCGCGAACGAGGCCGCCGCGGGGTTGCGGTAGAAAATCCAGAAGATATGCGCCCACCAGAAACCGCGCCGGATGTTGTACGGGTCCCAGTCCTGGTCCACGTGTTTGTGGTGGACTCGATGGGAGGAGGACCACCAGAGGATCGAGTTCTGGGCTGCCATCGCCCCGAAAAAGGCGAAGAAGACCTGAACGATCGGATGGGCCTCGTAGCTCTTATGAGAGAAAAAGCGGTGATATCCGGCGCAGATCGAGATTCCCACCAGGAGGTACATCCCGATGAGAAGCGCGGGCATCCACCAGGAAAACCCGTTGACCAGAGTCCACCAGACCGTGCCGACGATGCCGACCACCGGGGTGGCGGTCAGGAATGCGATATTCGTCCAGTCTTTGTCGCGCGTCTGTGTTTCCACGTTCATCAGCTTCGCTCCCTCGGGCGCGACGTACGGAGGGTCGCGTCCAGTGCAACGGGTGGGCTAGCAGGTTTGATTCCACGCGCATGGTAAACGAAGAGCCTGCTGAATCCTCAATCGGGGGGCGGTGGAACCACTTCCTTCTCCGGTGCCATGAGCGTCCGGACGGTCACCGCGCCGAGGACGATGGCCCCGCCGGCAAGCGCGACCGTCGATGGCCGCTCCCCGAGGAACATCAGGACCCAGATCGGGTTCATGACCGGCTCGATCATCCCCGTCAGCGAAGCCTGAGTCGCCCTCACCGTGCGCAGGCCCCGCACGAAGAGGTAATAGGCGATGGCGATCTGAAAGATCCCGAGGAAGAGAAGCAGCGAAAAGGACGTCATGCCGACGGCCAGATCTCGCGCCACGAAGGGGGCGAGACTCACGGCGACGATCACATTCCCCCAACTGACCGCCGCCTCCGCGCTCGCATCCCGTTCGGAGCGCAGGGCGAGGATCAGGATCGCGAAGAAGACGCTGGAGAAGAGGGCGGAAATGTTCCCGGCCATTCCGCGCGGATCGAAATCCTCGAGAAAGAAGAGGGCCATTCCCCCCATGGCGACGACGGCCGTGACCACGTCCCGCGTACGGGCTCGCTCGCCGAGAGTGAACGGCGAGAGAATCACGACCCAGACCACGCCCATGTACTGGAGGAATATGGCATTGGCGGCGGTGGTCAGCTTGGTGGCGATCACGAACGTCGTCAGGCATGCCGCATAACTGATCGCGGCGATGACGAAGCCCCTCGTCCACCGTGTGACCGTTGGGCGCACCACGATGAAAAGCGCAACAGCCGCGATGGCCGAGCGATAGAAGGAGACGACCAGGGGTCCCGCGTCGACCGCTTTGATCGCGACGCCTCCCGTCGACCAGAGAAGCGCTGCGCCGAGAATGAGGAGAAGCCCGCGCCGCTCGCTCCCGCGGTGATCTGACGACGCGCGCATGGTCTACTCGTGGGCGACAGCCTGCATCGGAAGAAGGCGCGAGGTCCAGCGGAACATTGGAATCGAGGCCAGGCTCACGGCAGCGCCGACGGCAAAGGCGAGAGTGTAGCCGTGATGCTCGACGAGCCATCCGGTCGCGACCGAGCCGCTGCCGATGCCCGTGTCGAATGCCCAGACGATCGATCCGAAGGTGGCCGCTCGCCGCGCCGGACTGGTCCTCTCGAGAATGAAGGAAGAGAAGGCCGGCATGGCCCCGCCGAATCCAACTCCGAACAGAAGGGCCGCTGCGATGACCGCCAGCCGGTTCTCTCCCCACGCCAGCAGAGCGAGGGCAGGAGGAATGACTGCGACGGAGGGATAGAAAAGTCGCCGCGGGCCGATCCGGTCTCCCAGCCGTCCCGTGTAGATGCGGCTCACCAGAATCGAGATCGCGAAGACGGTGAAGAAGAGAGATGGAGGCTCGATACCCCTCTCGATCGACATCATGGCCACGTAGCTGGTGATGCCGCCGTAGCTGAACGAGACGACGAAAAGTGAGAGCCCGCAGACCATGACCCGCCAGTCCACCACTTCCTTGAGCATCGGAAAGGGAGCGGTGGAGCGCTCGCGTCCCGCGCGGACGAACATGGCCAGAATCACCATGACGACGGAGGTCGCCGTCAGCTCCAGAGTCAGCGCCCGCCAGCCGTACCCGTACATGGTGAGCCCCACCAGAGGAGCCACCGCGACCGCCGCCGTCCCTGCCATCCCCCAGTAAGCGATTCCCTCGGTCCGGCGGGACTCCGGAATGATCTCCGTCATCAGCGCCGCGCTGGAGGAGAGGATCGTCGACCAGGCCACGCCGTGCACGACCGCCACGGTCAGCAGAAGCGAGAGGCGATCGACGAAGGTGTAAATCAGGGAGAACGCGACGAACGTGAAGGCCGCGCTGATGAGCATGCGCCGTCGCCCGAAGTGGTCGGCCAGGGCGCCGGTGATCGGGGCCGAGAGCGCGCAGGCATAGGTGTAGATCGCGAGAAAGAGGCCCGCTTCCGCCTTGGTGCCGCCGAGCGCCACGATCCGGAAGGGAATGGTGGGGAGAAGCTGAAAAAGAGTGAAGAACGTGAAGAAACCGAAACTCCAGAGTCTCAGAAAGCGGGCGGTGAAAAGTGGCTCGCGGCTGAGGGAATCGGTCACGCAAGGAGAATTGTAGCGGCGGAGAGCTGGTGGAGCAGGCCGTCTGGAGACTGGTTTTCGTGACCCATGGCTCAGTCCGCTTTGCTGGGGAACTAAGCGCGCGCGGTGTCCGGAGCGAGTTCCTGCGACAGAAACTGCAAATGCGTTTATTCTTAGTAAGATAGCTGTCGAGGTCGCGGCGGCGATGTTTCCTTTTTGTCATCGCGATCTGCAGTTTTTCGCCCGCATCCAGGGTTATTCTTCCTGAAGACGACCCGCGTCCGCGGAGCGCCTTTCCCAGTTCATCAACCTCATGAGCAATCCTGCTTTTTCGATCGAAGCCGAAGCTCCGGCCGCTCCGGATGCCCCGCGCATTCCGAAGATTCTCCGCATCCACGGCGAGACGCTCGTCGACGATTACGCCTGGCTTCGCGACCGCGCGAATCCCCAGGTCATCGCTCATCTCGAGGCGGAGGATGCCTACGCCGACGCGGTGATGAGCGGATCCGAACCGTTGCAGCAGGCGCTGTACGAAGAAATGGTCGGGAGGATCCGGGAGACGGACGTGAACGTACCCTGGCCGATGGGGGAATGGAAGTACTACTCGCGCACCGAGGAAGGGAAGCAGTACTCGATCATCTGTCGTACGCGCGAAGGGTTCTCCGGCGAGGAGATCCTTCTGGATCTCAACGAGCTGGCGGCGGGTCACGACTATCTCTCCCTCGGGGACCTCGAAGTCACGGATGACGGGAACCTGCTCGCGTATTCGCTCGACTTCACGGGTCTCCGTCGCTACACGCTGTTCGTGAAGGATCTGCGCGACGGAGCCCTGCTGGGAGATCGGATCGAGGACGTGAGCTCGGTGAGCTGGGCCGCGGATGGGCGAACGCTCTTCTATGTGAGCGAGGATGCGGCGAGACGACCGTGGCAGCTCTGGAAGCACAGGCTCGGGGAGACCGGCCGCGACGTGCTGGTCTTCGAAGAGCCTGACGCGCTGTTCCGGATCTGGGTCACCAGGTCGCGCTCGAAATCATTCCTCTTCATGACCTCCGCGAGCGCGACGACCAGCGAGGTGCGTCTGCTTCGCTCCGAGGAGGTCGACGGCGACTGGCGGCTGATCGAGCCGAGAGCCGAGGGTCACGAGTACTACGTCGATCATCGCGGCGGGCGCTTCTACATCCTCACCAATGACCGAGGAAAGAACTTCCGGCTGGCCAGCGCCCCGATCGGAAGGCCATCCGCCGCGGCATGGGATGAGGTCATCGCCCACCGGGACTCGGTCAAGATCGAGGAGATCGAGATTTTCGCAAATCATCTCGTGGTCATCGAGAGGGAGGGAGGGGTCGATCAGTTCAGAGTGATCGATCTGCGCGACGGATCGGCGCACCGCATCCTGTTCCGTGAGCCTGCATACTCGGCGGCGCCTTCCAACAACCGGATCTTCGAGACCACCCGTTTCAGGCTGGCGTACGAATCCTTCGTGACGCCACTGACGGTCTACGACTACGACATGGAGACGCGAGAGCTCGTTCTACTGAAGGAGACCGAGGTTCTGGGCGGCTACGATCCTCTCGACTACGTCTCGGAGCGACTCACGGCTCGCGCGCCCGATGGCACCGAGGTTCCGATCTCTCTGGTACGACGTCGCGATCTCGATCCGGGGCGGCCGCATCCGCTGGTTCTCTACGGGTACGGTGCGTATGGATCCCCCCTTCCCGTCACCTTCTCCTCGAACCGCCTCAGCCTTCTGGACCGCGGACTCGTGTTTGCGACCGCGCATGTGAGGGGGGGAGGAGAGATGGGGAAAGAGTGGCACGAACAGGGAATGATGGAGCTCAAGACGAACAGCTTCGCCGACTTCATTGCCTGCGCCGAGTTCATGATCGCGCGGGGCTCGACGGCTCCCGATCGCCTGGTCGCGGTCGGCGCGAGCGCCGGAGGGCTGCTCGTCGCCGCGGCGCTCAACGCGAGGCCCGAGCTGTTCCACTCCGCCGTGCTCCAGGTTCCTTTCGTCGACGTCGTCAATACGATGCTCGACCCCTCGCTTCCCCTGACCGTTGGTGAGTATCTGGAGTGGGGCAATCCGAACATCGAGGCTGAGTTCCGCACGCTGCGCGCCTACGATCCGTATCTCAACGTCGAATCGAAGGACTATCCCGCGGTCCTGATCCGCACCTCGTTCAACGACAGCCAGGTCATGTACTGGGAAGCGGCGAAGTACGCGGCCCGCCTTCGGGCCACGCGAACCGGAGAGAGGCCGACTCTGCTGAAGGTAAATCTGGACGCGGGTCACTCTGGCGCATCCGGGCGCTATGACCGCCTTCGCGAAGTTGCCTTCAATTATGCCTTCGTCCTGAGTCAGGTCGGATTCGGCCGGAACGATGATGGGGGCGCTAGCTTCGCTGCTGACGAGAATGGATGAAGACGAAAAAAAGGCCGGCGTGAGCCGGCCTTTTCGTCAACCGCGTCGGGTTACGGATTCGGCCGCGTGGTGGTCGAGGTCGAGGTCGTCGACGTCACGCTGGTCATCGTCGTGTCCGTCATCATGGTGTCGGTCATGGTGGTGTCGGTGAGCGAAGTATCGCCCGTCGACGTCGAGGTGTAGGTCGAGTCGGTTCCGGTCAACGCCGTCTCGGTGGTCAGCGTTCCTTCGGTTCCGGTCTCGATTTCAGTCTCACGCTCGGTGCAGGCGACTGCGAAAAGCCCCACCAGCAACAGGGCTGAAAGGGTCGTGGCAAAAGTCTTCTTCATTGAATCTCCTCCTCATTTCGCGTGCGGCCACGGGGGCTCGCATCGCGGACTTGAGCTATTTCAAGATCGGCGCCCATTTGGCGTACAGATGAGCCCGCCTCACCCGCGCCGCGGGCCGTCAACGCCGCCGGATCAGCGGAATGAGGGCCAAAAGCACTCCGAAGCCGACCAGGGTCAGAATCTTCCAATGATCGCTGGCGAACTCGCGGAGGGTCGAGGCGAAACCGCGGGGCTGATCGCTCTCCTCCGGCTCCTGCTGTTTCATCGCCATGGTGGTGGCGCCGGGGGCGCTGCGAGCCGCCGATTGCCGGACTGCCTGTTCGAATCGGGCCAGGGTCAGAGGCCCGGCCGGATCGCCGGCCGCCGCTCTTCCAGTCTGATCGACCAGAAGGAGCCGTGAGGGAGCTGCCTCGACCACCGGCTCTCCACTGGCATTGCGGCTCACCGCGTAGACACCCTGATCGAAGAATGCGACCGTGGCTCCAGCTTCGGCCTGCTTCACGAAGACGATCTGTTCATCCCCCTTCCGGAACGAAGGAACCCCGCTCGTTTCCTGCCGGATCCCGTCGACCGTTCCGCCGGGCGTGACGATGGTGAGTGACTGAGAGGGTGCACCCTTGATCGCGCGATCGACCGCAAAGGTCGTACGAGTCACGATCCAGCGCTTCTGAGGATCCCACTGCGACTCGGTGGCGGTGACTCGCCCGAGAACGATGGCGTCTGCCACGGCTACTTTCTCGTCGAAGGGGACGACACGAGCCGTCGAAGCAGCGGCGGTTCCGGCCAGGAGAACCAGACCTGCTGTCACTGCGATCGAGGGAATCCTCATGCGCCGTGATGAAGCAATCGACAGGCCACGAGGAATGGAAGGCGAGCGCGACGCTTCAATTCGCGACGAGCTCGTTCCAGGGAGTTTTGCGGACCGCGATGACCTGGGCTTCCATGTCGCTGGGGGTCGCGGTATTGCCGAGGCGACGGCGGAGGAACTCGACCTCGAGGGAGACGAGCCGGCTCCGGAGGAGGACGCGCTCGGCTGCTTTCTGAAGGTTCTTTTCGGTGACGGCGATCTTTTTCTGAGCAGTCTTTTTCTTCGTTTCCATACAGACTCCAACAGTGCCCGGCCGCAATTAAGTCCGGATTTGTGGTCTTTTCTCATTAATTGGGTGATTCGAGGGGCACGGTTCCCAGTTCCGAGTTCCCAGTGCCCTTCCCAGGCAGTTCCCAGTTCCGAGTTCCCAGTTCCCTTCCCAGGCAGTTCCCAGTTCCCAGTTCCCAGTTCCGATTCCCAGTGCCTCGGGGAGCGCAACACTTCGAATCGGTCACTGACACCTGGCTGCGGCCGGTTGACGTGGCGCGACATACTCGGAACTCGGAACCGGGAACTGGGAACTGGGAACTGGGAAGGGAACTCGGAACTCCCCCCAAAATCCGGCTCCATCGCTCCCGGTAAAAATTATTGGACGTGGTATGTGGTTCGCACTCGAACTGAGCAGCAGGGTTCTGACCTATGGAAATGACCTCCCAGCAGTCGGACAGGAAGATTCTCGCGATCGAAGATGACCCCGACGTCCTCGCTCTCTACGTCACGTTCTTCCGCAAAAAGGGTTACCAGGTCGTCACTGCCTCGGGCGCTCTCGAGGGGATGAGCCTCCTGAAGTCGAACCCCGATACCAGGCTGGTCCTTCTCGATCTCAACCTGCCGGGGATGAGCGGCGAAGAATGGATGAAGTGGTATTTCAACCAGACCAACAAGGTCCCGGTCGTCGTCGCCTCAGGCAAGGGTGACATCCTGACGATCACCAAGAACAACAATCTGACCGCTGCGCTCACCAAACCGTTTCACATGGAAGAGCTGCAGGAGCTGGTCGAGGTTCTGATGGCCGAGGATTGGCGGGGCGAAGTGAGCACGGACCAGAAGACGCACTGACCAGGGAGTTTCGCGTTCACGCCGTAGCGCGAAGTCCGTCTTTCCCGATCGCTTCCACCGGACAGTTGTCGAGCGCGTCTTTGCAGAGCGTCCGTTCTTCCTCGGTCTCCGGCTGTTTGAAGACGTACGAGAATCCTTCCTCGTCGTTCCGCCGGAAGTTGTCCGGGGCGGTCTCACGGCAGAGGTCGCAGTCGATGCACTGTGTATCGACGTAGTACTCACCCGGCGGCTGGCCGGGAACTTTGTCGTTGGGGTCTGCCATTGATCTCCTGTTTGAAGTGGTGATCGCGATCGGCGATCGCTCTGATCGCCCGCCGGATTGTACGGAACCGGATCGTCCCCAACAACGGCACCCGCGCGCTCATTATTCGAACCGTCCGATCGCTCGCGGTTTCTTTTTCAGCGCACGCCGTGTCGAATGTGATGGGGCCCCAACCCTCACGGCAGGGATGTTGTATTCAGGGATGACGCTGCTTCGGCAGCGAGGAGGAAGTTCATGAGAAGCATCGCTACAGGGATTCTAGTCACGCTCTTTACGATTCCGGCGTTGGCGCAGACCGTGCCGGCCGGAGCGCCGCCGCGCGCTGAAGCGCCCGTAGAAATGATCAGCGTCACCGGGATGGGGAAGGTCAAGCTCGCGCCGGATCGCATCCGTTTCACCGCGGGCGTCGAGAGCGCTGCTCCCACGCCCTCCCAGGCGCTGGCGGACAACAACCGGAGAGTCGAGGCGGTGATCGAAGCGCTGAAACGCGCCGGCGCGCGAAGCGAGGATATCCAGACTTCGAACTTTTCAATTCACCCGCAGTACGAATACCTCGAGAATCGTCGTCCGCGGGTCGTCGGTTACCAGGTGTCGAACAGTGTGACCGTGACTCGCGACGCCTCGGGCGACGCCGGCCGGCTCCTTCAGGCTGCGGTCGACGCGGGCGTGAACCAGGCGTCGGGGCTGGTCTTCTACGTTTCCGACGAGACGCGCGCCCGCAATGAGGGGCTTCAGAAGGCATACGCCGATGCCCGCGCGAAGGCCGACACCCTGGCGCGCGCGGCAGGGCGGACCGTGGGTCGAGCCGTGGCCATCACGGAAGGTAGCGCGCCGATGCCCTCGATGCCGCCGATGTACATGGGCAAGGTCGTCGCTTCCATGGAAGCCCGAGACTCTTCAGTCCCCGTGGAGCAGGGATCCGAGGAGCTTCGATTCACGGTTTCCGTGATTTTCGAGATGCGCTGAGCAGGAACGCAGCGAGAACGGCCGCGGATCCAGCGAGTCGAACCGTAACCCCCGCCGTTGACATTCACGCATCCTGATGCCGCACGCAGCCGCGCCCACCGGGCGCGGCTTTTTTTACGCCATCCGGTCGAAGAGGGATGCCGCGTTGGCCCCGAGAACCCTCCGGTTGATTTCGTCGGCGAAGCCGAGCGCGAGAAAGGCGTCCCGGTTCGCTTTCGGCGAGGTGACGCCCGGAGACGGCCAGTCCGTTCCCCAAAGAGCTCTCGTTGCAATCTCATCGAGCCGCGGAACGTGTTCCCCGAGACGCTGCGGCGGAATGCCCGAAAGGTCGATGGAGATATTGCGATGTCTCCTCACGAGAAAGAAGGCCGTGTTGCCGTAGAGCGGCCGGCCGGCATGCGCGAGCACGATCGGAAGCGATGGGAAATCGACGGCGACGTCGTCGATCGGCATCGGATCGGCGAACACGTTACGAGCGCCCGGGAAGATCGAAGTTCCGGTATGAAACATCACGGGGATCCGCCGTTGCTCGCAGAGTCCGTAGACCTCGGCCAGAGCGGGAAGGTCAGAGCGGTACGCGTTGGCGGCGAAGAGCTGATGGGGGGGATGGATCTTGATCATCCGGATCCCCAGATCGAGAATCCGGCGGGTCTCCGAGAGGAGATCGGGCGTGGTCTTCGGATGAACGGAACCGACCGGCAGCAGCCGTTCCCGGTGATCTTTCGTGAAGCTCGCGATCCAGTCGTTGGCTTCCGCGGTGAAGCCCATGACGTCGGGCGAAACGTAATTGATGCAGCAGGCACGGTCGATCTCTTCCTGGTCCATCCAACGAAGAAGAGTTTCTGGAGAGGAGAGAATTGAACGTGCGTCGCGATGTCCCTGATCGTCGATGAGTGCGAGCACCGCGGGGCGAATCATCTCCCAGGGCTGGACGTGGAGATGGACGTCGAATGTGCGCATCAGCCGAGCCTCTTCACGATGCTCGAAAGAGCCTCCGATCGGGCCAGATCGATCACCAGGATTCCATCTTCTGCCTCGACGACTGCCACGTTGGAAACGCCCACGACCACGATCCGTTTGCCGGACTCGGTGGCGATGAAGACGTCCGATGCCGCCTCGGTGATTGCGCTGGGGGGCAGAGTCTTCACGTGCGCCGCGACGGCCTTCCATGAGCCGACGTCGGACCAGCCGAACTCTCCGCGTACGGTGGCGAGGTTTTTCGCCTTCTCCATGACCGCGTGGTCGATCGCGATCGACGGCATGCGCCCGTAAATCTCGGACCGATCGCTTTCGGGAGCATCCGTATATTCGAGGGCGAGATCATGGATCTCAGGGGCCGCGGCGCGAAGCGCGTCCATGAACACGCTGTGGCGCCAGACGAACATCCCGCCGTTCCACACGAAATTTCCCGCCTGCAGAAATTCCTCGGCACGATTGCGGTCGGGTTTTTCGACGAACCGCCGGAGGCGGATCACACCGGGGGCCAGTGTCTCCCCGAGCTCGAGGTATCCGAAGCCCGTCTCCGGACGGTCGGGCTGAATGCCGATGGTCATCAGAGTGGGCTCGGCTGCAGCATGCGCATAGGCACGCTCGACCACCTTCAGAAAGGCCGGCGCGTCGGCGATGTAATGGTCCGAGTGGAATGTCCCGATGATCGGGTTGCCGCCCATGGCGCGGCTCGCGGCCTCGCACGAGATGGCGATCGCCGGCGCCGTGTTGCGGCGCATCGGTTCGAGCACGATGTTTCGAGGAAGGAGCTCAGGCAGCTGGGCGATGATCTTCGCGTGATAGCGGTCATTCGTGGAGACGAAGATCTGCGCCGGTTCGAACGATCCGCGGATCCGCTGGTAGGCCATCTGGAGGAGCGATTGCCCCTCGAACAACGGGAGAAACTGCTTCGGGTTGTCGTCGGTGCTGAGAGGCCAGAGCCGGGTGCCGGCTCCTCCGGCCATCAGGATTGCAGCTCGCTCGCTCATTTCGCTTGTCCTCTCGTTCCGACGACGTAGAGGCTCAGCCCCGATGCCGGGTCTTTCCCTTCGATCATCTTGAACAGTGGCACCAGGCGATCGAACAGTTTCGATTGGGCTCCTGGGAGCGCTGTCCGACGGAGGATGGCCGAATTGAACCACCATGCCAACCTGCCGGCGCGGTTCTGCCAGCCCGATGCAATCACTTCGAAGCCGGCTTCACGCAGCAGGGACTCGAGATCCTGCCGTTCGTAACGGCGGTGATGACCGACGCCGCGATCGAGAGGACCGTAGAGATCTCTTCCGCCCGGCGCGTAGACGATGATGTTTCCGCCGGGCTCGAGCACATCGCGCAGCTTGCGCAGCGCTCCGCGATCGTCCTGGAGATGCTCGAGCACGTTCACGGCGAGGACCGTATCGAATCGATGGCGGCGGAGCTCTCCGATGTCGCCGTCGAGATCGATCGCTTCGACCTCGATGCCTGGCCTCCGCCGGAACATGTTCGCCAGGCGATCGAGATACGGGCGCTCCTTCTCGGCGGCGACGACGAGCTCTCGGCCATAGAGGAATCGCGTCAGCGTTCCGGTTCCTGCGCCGACTTCGAGGACGCGTTGCCCCACCCAGGGACGGATCCGATCCCAGATCCAGCGTGAATAGTTGCGCAGGCTTCCCTTCCGGCGGAGCGTGGCATAGCTGACGGGCTCGCTCTCCGGGTCGTGGAAGAGGCCGTACCTGAGGATTGTCCAGATTGCGGCCACGCCATCCTTCCAGTGAATCTTTTTCCCCTCCCAGTAGTCGCGGCCGTAATACGCGATGGGGACCTCGTAAATCCGGTAGCCGCGCTTCGCCAGCTTTGCGGTGACCTCGGGCTCGAAACCGAAACGATTCGATCGGATGAGGATGGACTGGATGACTTCGCGACGGAAGACTTTGTAGCAGGTCTCCATGTCGGTCAGGTTCAGGTTGGTGGTCACGTTGGAGAGCGCGGTGAGAAAGCGGTTTCCGAGCGTGTGCCAGAAGAGCATCACCCGGCGCGGATACCCTTCGAATCGCGAGCCGTAGACGACGTCGGCATGCCCGTCGAGAATCGGCTGCAACAGCCTTGGATAGTCCTCGGGGTCGTATTCGAGGTCGGCGTCCTGGATCACGACGAAATCTCCGCGGGCCAGCTCGATCCCGCGGCGGAGCGCCGCCCCTTTTCCGAGGTTGCGGGGCTGGATCTCGTGGCGCAGCTCCGGCCACTTCGCAGCCAGCGCGGCCACGATGTCGCGCGATCCATCGCTCGACCCGTCGTCGACGACGATGATCTCTTTCTCGATCGCCACGCTTCGAACCCGCTCGAGAAGTTGTCCGACGGTAGCGCGCTCGTTGTAGCAGGGAACGATCACCGTGAGGAGAGGCTGGCCTGGAGGCATGCGCGGCCATTTTAAGGGCAATGCTTCCGGCGACCGGATTCGCCGCATTTTAGGCAGGCATCATCGTCTAATATCGCGCCGATGACCACCGCGCCGATGCCGGCCAGCGAGACCCTGCGCAAACTGGTTCACATCGGTTTCGGGTTCTCCGCGCTCCTCCTTCGCTGGCTGGCTCCCTGGCAGGCCGCGGCGCTGGCGGTTGCGGCGTTCCTGCACAATTGGCTCGTGTTGCCGCGTCTCTACGGGCGGCGCATCTCTCGCAGTCCCAGCGGGACGGACCGGGGCATCATGATTTATCCCCTCGCCGTGCTCGGGCTGGTCCTCGTCTTTCCTCGGGATCCGGGGCTGGCTGCGGCCGCGTGGGCAATTCTCGCTTTCGGGGACGGCCTCGCGACGATCGCCGGACGCGCGATGCCGCGGCCCCGTCTACCCTGGAACCGGGCCAAAACTCTCGCGGGCTCCGCGACTTTCTTTCTCGGCGGTGCCGTTGCCGCCTGGCTCACTGGAAGATTCGTCCATCCGGACGCTCCCTACGCAGTGAGCTGGCTGACGATCGGGCTCGCCGCCGCCGCCGCATGCGCCATCGCCGAGAGCATTCACCTCGAGATTGACGACAACGTCGTGGTTCCCGCGGTTGCCGCACTGGTCATGACCGCCGTCAGCCGGATCACGAGGCAACCCGAACTGCTCATCGATTCGACTTCGCTCGGGTGGCTCGCGGCGAACGGAGTGCTCGCCACCGCGGGA
The DNA here is from genome assembly GCA_035525215.1 of Thermoanaerobaculia bacterium. Taxonomy (GTDB): domain Bacteria; phylum Acidobacteriota; class Thermoanaerobaculia; order Gp7-AA8; family Gp7-AA8; genus DATLEY01. The sequence goes on from DATLEY010000099.1 coordinate 31,535, forward strand.
TTCTTCGCGCGATCGGTCTCCCTGTCGGGGGCGATTGGAGGGTTTCTCCTCGGCGCAATCATGATCCTCTGCGCCGGGTGGGAGCTCTACGTCGCGTTGTTGATCTTCTTCTCCATCGGCACCGCCGCGACGAAGCTCGGTTATCGGACCAAAGCCGCGGAGGGGCTGGCTCAGGAAAAAGGAGGAAAGCGCGGGTTTACGCATGCCTGGTCCAACACGGGAGTCGCGGCATGCTTCGCCTTGCTCATTTCAGTCGGGGCGGGCGCGCCCGAAGTGCTCTGGCTGGCCGCCATCGCCTCCCTGGCGACGGCTGCCGCGGACACGACGGCGTCGGAGATCGGACAGCTTTACGGACGGCGCGCTTTTCTTCCAACTTCGTTCCGGAGGGTGGCGCGAGGAACCGAGGGAGCGATCTCGGTGGAGGGGACGATGGCGGGAGCGGCTGCCGCGGCCATCGTGGCGGCGACGGGAGTCGGGTTGGTGCGTACGGATCTTGCCATTCCCGCGGTCCAGGCGTTCTTGATTGTTTTTGCCGCGGCAGTGCTCGGGTCCTATCTCGAAAGCCTCGCCGGAAACTGGAATCGCCGGCAGGCGCGCCCGGTTCCCAACGGCGCCCTCAACTTCCTGAACACGCTCGCCGGCGCTCTGATCGCGGGCGGCCTCTGGATGCTCCGTTGAGGCGCCGGCCATCAGAAGTCGATCATGCGCAGAGTCGTCATCGTCGGACGCCCCAACGTCGGAAAGTCGACGCTCTTCAACCGCCTCGCGGGTCGGCGACGAGCGCTGACGCACGACCTCCCCGGGATGACGCGAGACCGTCTCTCCGAGATCGGCGCGCTGATCGACGGCCGTCGCTACGAGCTGATCGACACGGGAGGGCTCGAATACGGACAGAACCCTCTCTCCGCATTCGCCGGTGAGATCCGGGAACAGGCGCTGCGCGCCATCGAGACGTCGGCTGTGATTCTGCTCGTCGTCGATGGCGATGCCGGAGTGATTCCGGAGGACCAGGACATCGCGGAGGAGCTTCGCGCGCACTCGGCGAAGGTCGTCGTCGTCGTCAACAAGATCGATACGCGGAAGGGTCGGGAGGCGGAGCAGGAGTTCTACATGCTGGGATTCGAGACGCTGATCCCGATCTCGGCCGAACATGGAATCAATACCGACGAGCTGACCGACGAGATCGCGAAGCGGCTCCCGCCCGCCGAGGAGGGAGATGAGGAGATCGATCCGGAGGTGAGCCCGGTTCGATTGGCCTTGATCGGAAAGCCGAACGTCGGAAAGTCATCGCTACTGAACCGCCTGGCGGGACAGGAGCGCACCGTCGTCTCGGACATCGCCGGAACGACGCGAGATGCGATCGACGAGCTGATCGAACGGGAGGGGAAGCGGTACCTCCTCATCGACACCGCGGGGATCCGGCGCAAGGGAAAAACCACGGAGGGAGCCGAGAAGCTGGCGGTGATCTCCGCGCTCAAGGCGATCCGCAAAGCGGAGATCGCCCTGGTGATGATCGACGGAGTCGAGGGGGTGTCGGCGCAGGACGCGACGATCGCAGGCTACGCCGAGGAGGAGGGGCGTGCCGCGATGATCCTGGTCAACAAATGGGACCTGGTCGAGGCGGAGCAGGACACGGCGAAGAAAGTCGAAGACACCATCCGGATGAAGCTCAAGTTCCTGCAGTACGCCCCGGTGGAGTTCATTTCCGCGAAGAGCGGCCGGAGGGTCGACAAGCTCTTCGAGAAAATCGACCGGGTCGCGGAGTCGTACCGAGCGCGATTCAAGACTTCGGAGCTCAACGAGATCCTGATCCAGGCCGTGGCACGCCATGGAGCCCCCGCGGTTCGAGGAAAGCCTCGCCGCTTCTACTACGCCACCCAGCTCCGGAGCGGTCCTCCCACCATCGCCCTCTTTTCGAATGTCGAAGAGCCTCTTCATTTCTCGTATCGCCGCTATCTGGAGAACCAGTTCCGCGAAGCGCTCGGCCTCTTCGGCTCACCGGTCCACCTGGTGATTCGGGGAAGGGGCGGGATGGGCTGACCATCAAGTGATTGCAGATTGGCGATCGATGAGGAATCATGTCGCCGATGGATTGACGACGGGTGTTGAAGAGGCCACGATCGCGATCCAGGTCGCGCCGCTCTGAGCGGCGAGCGCAGCAGGTAACCACTCTCGAGGAGCCCCCATGTCCGGTCACAGCAAATGGAGCACGATCAAGCACAAGAAAGGCGCGGCCGACGCCAAGCGAGGCAAGATCTTCACCCGGTTGATCAAGGAAATCACGATCTCCGCCCGCCTCGGTGGAGGCGACCCCGAAGGGAATCCCCGCCTGCGCGCCGCCGTGGCGGAAGCCAAGTCGAACAACATGCCCAAGGACAACATCGATCGCGCGATCAAGCGCGGTACCGGTGAGCTCGAAGGCACCACGTATGAAGAAATCACCTATGAGGGTTACGGACCGGGCGGCGTCGCGCTGATCGTGGAGGGGCTCACGGACAACACGAACCGCACGACCCCCGAGATCCGTCACCTGTTCGAAAAGAACGGCGGCAACCTCGGAACGCCCGGCTCGGTGCGCTTTCAGTTCGAGAGGAAGGGATACTTCGCCGTCGAGAAGAACGCCGCCGAGGAAGATCGGCTGATGGAGATCGCTCTCGAAGCCGGGGCGGACGATCTTCAGAGCTCCGACTCGGAGATCTTCGAGCTCTATACGCAGCCGGAGACTTTCGAGCAGGTGCGTCAGGCGCTGGAAGCAGCGGGGACTCCGACGGTCGAAGCGAAGCTCGGCATGATGCCGACGAACACGATCTCGGTATCGGAGCCTCAATCGCGCGCCGTCGTGAAGCTCCTCGAAGCACTCGACGACCATGACGACGTCCAGAACGTCTGGTCGAACTTC
>DATLEY010000105.1:0-60716 GCA_035525215.1 Thermoanaerobaculia bacterium
GGGCCTCCCGATGGTCCGTGAAATGTTGGCGCGCCCCGAGGGACTCGAACCCCCAACCCTCAGATCCGAAGTCTGATGCTCTATCCAATTGAGCTAGGGGCGCACGAGGAAAGATTACTACAAGGTCACTGAGACGTGACCGGTGGCGCCGGCTTGTAGCCGGCTGCGCGCGAAGCGCCCGTGTGAATCAACGCTCTCGTGCCCTACAACGATCCCGCGTCTCCCGCGTCCCGCACGCCCAGATCCCTCGCTAACGCTCAGGATGGCACGCGCACTCAGGACTCACCCCTGGGAACTGGGAACTCGGAACTCGGAACTGTGTTGCCGGAATCCCGGCTTGTACTTTGCAATGTAAAGTACTTCGTGCATACTAGGATCATGAACGGAACGTTTCACGTCGCGATCATCATGGATGGCAACGGTCGATGGGCCACCGAGCGCGGCCTTTCGCGCACCGCCGGGCATCGCGCCGGCGCCGAGGCGGTCAGAAGGGTGGTCAAGGCCTCGCCGGAGGCCGGAGTCGACCTTCTGACTCTCTACGCCTTCTCTTCCGACAACTGGAACCGCCCCCGCCCCGAGGTGGAGGCGCTGATGTCGCTCTTTCAGCGATTCCTCGATGCGGAGACCGGGCCGTGCGTCGACGCCGGCGTCCGCCTCAACGTGATCGGGCGCCGCGACCGCCTATCCCCCTCCCTCCTCCGCCGGATCGAGTCCGCCGAAAGAGCGACCGCGGGATGCAGGCGACTTCGGCTTCGGCTCGCCATCGATTACTCCGCCCGCGGCGCGATCGCACACGCGGCCGCGACCTCCTCTACCGCGGAGGGCTTCCGCAAGAGTCTGGCGTCGGTGATCCACGCGGACCGCGAGATCGAGGACGTCGATCTCCTCATCCGCTGCGGACGGGAGAAGCGGCTGAGCGACTTTCTTCTCTACGAGGCGGCGTATGCCGAGCTCCATTTCACCGATCGCCTCTGGCCCGACTTCACGGCGGAGGACCTCCAGGGAGCGATCGACGACTTCCGCAACCGGGATCGCCGGTTCGGCGCGATCGAAGGAGCGGAACCGGTCGCGGAGATGGCCTCGTGATCGATCTGACGATCGTCGGCGCCGGACTGGCCGGCCTCCAGCTCGCCCGCCTCGCGTCGCGCGGCGGCGCCTCGGTCCTCCTGGTCGATGCGCGGCGCAGCGTGACCGAATGCGTCCGGACCACCGGCATCTTCGTCCGGAAGACGTTCGAGGATTTTCCTTCACTCGACCGATATCTCGGGCCGCCGATTCGATCCATCGCGGTTCACTCCCCCGCCGGCCGTTCGATCGAGCTCGCCAGTCCGCGCGACGAGTTCCGCGTCGGACGGATGGCTCCCCTCTACCAGGCAATGCTCGAGCAGGCCGTCGCCGCGGGCGCGCAATGGCGACCGGGAACGATTTACGCCGGTCTGGAGGTCGAGGGCGACGGCGTAGAGATCCACTTCCGCGACGGGACGAACGTGAAAAGCCGTTTCCTCGCGGGCGCCGACGGCGCCCGCTCCCGAGTTGCCCGCGACCTCGGGCTCGACCTCAACAGCCAGTGGATTGCCGGTGTCGAGAGCGTTTACCCCTCTTCCTCGTCCGGCCACCCTCGTTTCGACTGCTGGATCGACCCGCGTATCGCGCCGGGCTACCTCGCATGGATCGTCGACGGCGGCGAAGAGATCCATGTGGGGGTCGGCGGTGACCGCGCACGATTCGATCCCATGACAGCGCTCGTCCGGTTCGAAACGCGACTGCGCGCTGAAGGAAGGCTCGCGGCGGCGAAGCCGATCCAGCAGCGCGGCGGCATCATCCCTGTCAACGGAGTCCTTCGTCGAATCAGCGCGTCCCGCGGCCTCCTCGTCGGTGACGCCGCCGGCGCGGTCTCGCCTCTGACCGCGGGTGGCCTCGATGCCTGCATGCGGCTGTCGGAGCACGCCGCGGCCTCGGTGCTGGAGGCGCTCGATCGCGACGCCGCCCTGATGGGCTACGACGGCGCCTCGTACCGCACTCGCTTCGCGTCGCGGATCGCCATGCGACATCTCTTCGATCTGGGGACGCGTTCCCACAGGCTGATCGAGCTCGGGTTCATGCTCGGAGCGACTCCCGCGGCGAGGCGGCTGGTGCGCCATGTCTTTTTCGGGCGCCGTTCGTTTCCGGATACGCGGCCGGCAGGGGCGCGAAGCGCGCGATGTGGTGCCGGGCTGTAGCGCGGCTTGCGCGTGAAGCGCGCTGACTTCCAGGGCGATCATCGTGATCAAGGGCTGGGCGGCGAGACGCCGCCCGCCACCTTGCCGGCTACTCCTTCCAGATCGCCTTCACGATGACGACGGTGCGATCGTCTTCCCCGTCCATCCCCCAAGCGCTGACCGCATCGAGCACCGCCTGCACGACCTCCTGCGAGGAACGATGACCCTCCTCCCGGACGAGCGAGACCAGGCGCGGAAGGCCGAACTCCTCTCCTGCCTCGTTGTGCGCTTCGACGATTCCATCGGTGTAGAGGCAGAGGATGTCGCCCGGCTCGACGCCGATGTATCCACGGTTGTAGGTGGCGTCGGGAGTCGGACCGAGAATCAGTCCGCCGTGCCGCAGATACTCCACCCCCTCGTCCTTGAGAACGAACGGGTAGTTGTGCCCCGCGTTGACGTAAATGAACGTGCCGTTCTTCTCGAGCTCTCCATAGAAGAGGGATACGTACTTGGTGGTCAGCTTGGAGCGATGGAGAATCTGGTTGAGCTTCTCCACCGTCCGGATGATCTTGAAGTCGCGATCGACTCCCATCCGCAACCCGACGTAGACGTCGCGAACGACGAGCGCGGCGGGAAGACCATGACCGGAAGCGTCGGCGATGGCCAGCCCGAGAATCGAGTCGCTGACCGGGATGAAGTCGTAGAAATCTCCATTCACGACTTCCGCTGGAACCGTCCGTCCGAATACATCGAACCCCTCATATTGCGGGACGCGCTGCGGGAGAATCGACAACTGGATGCGCTCGGCCTCCCCGAGGAGGGACTCGAAGTGCTCAGTGCGGAGCTGCTGGTTCAGCGCGTAGCGGATCAGGTTCAGCGAAAAGAGAATGTCGTCGCGACTCTGCTCCGGCGAGACGTCGAAGCTGAGGACCCACTTCTCGTCGCCGACCGAGATCGCGGCGAAGCGTCGCGCGCCCAGCCGCTCCTCGAGCACAGGATCGACTGCGGGATCGGTGGGGTCCATGACCACGATCCCGTTCTCCAGAGTGAGCTCCATCGGCTTGTACTTCGCCGAGACCTCGATCCCCATCTCGGCCGGGCCGGACTGCTCGCCGAAGCGGTGAACAAGCAGGTATCCCTCGTCCCGGCATTCGTAGAGCCGGCCGCCGGTCATCCCGAGCTCGTCCCGGAAATCCCGCGCCACCGCCTCGGCGAGCTGCGCGACGGTATGCGTCGCATCGCCCGTGGTCTCCAGGCGATCGAGGGTTTTCTGAACCTGAGTGAGGAGTGATTTGTAATCCACGATAGCTTTCTATCGCAGGGCGACTCCATCGAGCTCGTACGGCGGCTCGACATTCAGAAGGTCGAGCACGGTCGCATAGATGTCCGCGATATATGGAGGCCGGTCGGTCGTGAGCTTGCGGTTCATGAAGAAGATCCCCTTCACCTTCTCCGGGTCGAGTGAACAGTGGTCGCCGCTCCAGACCCGGTCGTTCACGGTGAAGAGATCCTTCTGCACTCCGCCGAGAGAAGTCTGCCAGGAGACGCGATAGCCGGGGTTGTTCAGCACGAAAAGATCGGGGATCACGTTCGGATCGAACCGGCTGTAAGCCTCCTCACGGGGGACCACCCTCGAGACAGGACTCTCGCCGTTCTCGGGATCGACCAGCGCCTGCAGCTTCTGCGCGATCTCCACCTTCAAAGCGTCGTACTCCGCGCCCGCAGCCACGACGCCCTGCGACTCCCTCCCCTGCAGATTGATGTAGATGTTTCCGAGTCCGAGAGCGTAGGCGCGCGTCTTCGACCAGTCGACGTTTTCCCAGAACTGGCCCGAGTCGAAGAGGATCTCGAGGTTCCGGTCCCGCGTCTCCACGCCGGAACGAAGCGCAAGATACCCGTTCTGCGCAAGCCAGGTGTTGTAGTTGACCGACTTCCGCCAGGTGGCGAAGCCGTGATCGGACATCACGATGAGCGTCGCATTTTCGCGCTCGGCCGCTTCCATCGCTTCCCCGACGATCGAGTCCATCAGCTGGTAAGACTCGAGCAGCCCACGGCCCCAACGCTCCGCGAGCGCGGGATCGTGCGCCGGGTGCTCGGGGTCGACGAAGCGCCAGAAGACATGTCCCACCCGGTCCGGAAACTCGAACTGCTGGATCAGAAGATCGTCTCCGTCCCTCAGGAACTGGCGGAACATCGTCCTGAACTGCTCGACCGTCCACTCCATGTCGTCCCAGAACATCTGTTCATTGGCGAACCCCTCGGAGATCGCCCATGTATCGATCGCCCATCCCATGGTCTTGAATCGCCCGTACTCCTCGGCGAGCTGCTCTGCCCATCCGGCCGGCGAGGTGATCTCGAAGCCGGGAGGAAGATTTCTCGGATCGAAATTGATCGGCGAGAGATAAAGCCGCACTTCCGGTTGAGAAGAGAGGAGATGGAAGCGGCTGATCCCTTTCAGGGTGATCAGGCGATTGAACTCGAAGTCGAAGTCGGCCCAGTCGCTCCACTCCCCGGTCCGGAGCGTGATCTCCTGGTCGCCGAGCTCGATCTCGATCGACTCCCGGTCTTCCGCCACCGTGATCGTCATTCCCTGGCTGATGTAAGCGGGCTCCTCGAACAATTTATTGGGAGGGCCGACGACCGCCGTTCGAATGACGCCACGATTGTCCTCGAGCCGGACGATCTCGATCGAGAACTCGTTCGAGCCCCCCACCTTCAGATCGAGCTCGGATGTGAAGTAGAACGGTTTACCGATGCGGCCCGAGATGTCCGGAACTCCCAGGCCCGAAAGCATGTGGCCGTGCTCGAAGTCGGTCGCCGGAAACGTGACCGGAATCTGGATCACTTTCGAGCTGAGGCCCGCTTTCGCCACTACGTCCCACACCGGGATGCCTTCGCGCCGGTTCACCACTCCCGGCCGCGTGTCCGGAATGAGGCGGTCGACGGCGATCCACGCACCGGCGCCGGCCGCAATGCCCGCGAGGAGAGCGATTATGCCGGCCGTCATCCAGCGGCGCCCCGCCAGTTTCACGAGTCCGAGCACGATCAGGAAGAGAAGGAGAAACGCCGCAGCGCCTCCGGCGACCCGGTTCTGCTCTCCGAGGAAAAAAGGCTCGGTCGTCTCGTCGAATGCAGCAAAGACCGGGAGATAGGTCTCCGGATCACGCCTGAGAAAATCGAAGATCCCGGTCCGCCCGGGATCGATGCCGGTGGCGAATGTCGACCAGGAGACGGGGGTCTGGGCGGGAATGGTCGGCCGAAGCGGCCGGAAGGTGCCGGCGTCGCGCAGCTTCGCCATGTTCGGAAGCTGTCCCTCGTTCATCCATCGCTCGGTGAAGGCTGCGTCGACGCCGTCGAAGCCGAGGACGATCACGGGCGAGCGCGGTTCCTGCGCCCCACCATTCGTGGAAGCGAACGCGAAAAACAGGGTGAGAAGGAAGGTCAGGGAGCCGAGAGGAAGGAAACGCTTCATCGTGCAGGGGATCTCCTGGATGACCCCGTCAGGGTCGCCGCATCATAGCAGGCGGCGCCCCCCATTCAGCCCAATCCCGGACTCGGCAGAAATCTGGCATCTGCCTGCGGAGATGACCATAAAAGGAGTGCAACGATGATGAAGAGGAGAACGATCCTCGCTTGTTCAGCTGCGATCACCCTGCTGATGGGCACCGCCTGCAGCCGCGATGAAGGGGCCGCCGGGGGAGGTGCCGGATCGAAGGAAATGGTCCTCGCGCTCGACACCAGTCCGACCAATCTCGATTCACGCGTAGGCAACGATCAGGGTTCGGGTCGGATGTTCGACCTGATCTATGCCGGACTCGTCAAATTCACGGCGGAATCCGATCATGCTCCCGACCTCGCCGAGCGCTGGGAGGTCTCGCCTGACAGCAAGACCATCACATTCACGCTTCGCCCGAATCTGACCTTCCAGGACGGGCGGCCGCTGACCTCCAGGGACGTCCTCTTCACCTATCAGTCCCTGATGGAAGACGCGTTCACGTCTCCAAAGAAATCGGGCTACTCGAGCGTCGCATCATTCGAAGCGCCTGACGAGCGGACATTCGTCATCCACATGACGGAGCCGAACGCCGGAATCTTCGACAACCTGACCCTCGGCATCCTCCCCGCCGGAGCGGATACCAACGTCTTCAAGACCACACCGGTCGGCGCGGGCCCGTACAAGGTGGTCGACTTCAGACAGGACGAGCAGGTGGTCCTGGAAGCATTCGACGGTTATCACGCCGGCCCCCCCGCCATTGAACGGATCGTGGTTCGGGTGATTCCGGACGCGACCACCCGGGTGCTGGAGCTCCGGAACCGCTCGATCGATTTCGTTCTCAACGCGATCCCCTTCGATGCCATCGCCCCCTTCAAGCAGAACAACGAGCTCGAGGTCATCGCCGAGCCGGGAGCGATCTACCAATACCTGGCGTTCAACCTCAAGGATCCCATCCTGGCCAAGAAAGAGGTTCGTCAGGCAATCGCGCACGGGATCGATCGCGGGCGCATCGTCAACGACCTCCTCCTCGGATACGGCGCCGTCACCAACACTCTCTTTCCTCCTTCGCACTGGGCGCACGCGCCGAATGTCCCTGACTATCCATTCGATCAGAACCGAGCCAAACAGCTTCTGGATCAGGCCGGGTATCGCGACCCGGATGGCGATGGGCCTCGCAGCCGTTTCAGCATCAACTACCGGACCTCCACCGACGCCGAAGCGAATCAGCAGGCGCAGATGATTCAGCAGATGCTGAAGGGAATCGGGGTGGACGTCCAGATTCAGTCGAACGAGTTCGCCACCTTCTACGACGACATTCAGAAGGGGAACTACCAGATGTTCTCCCTGCGCCGCGCGGGTGTGTCGGATCCTGATTTCTACACCGTGATCTTCCACTCGGGCTCTCTGCCGCCGGAAGGGCAGAACCGCGGGTATTACGTCAATCGGCGCCTCGATCAGATCCTCGACGAGGCACGTTCGACCTTCGACCGCAGCCGACGCCGGGAGCTCTACCAGGAAGCGCAGAGAATCCTCGCCGAGGATGTGCCCTACGTTTCGCTCTACCACCGCTCCAACGTGGCGATCATGGAGAGGGAGCTGGAGGGCTACACCATGTATCCCTCCGGATTCCTGCTCTCGATTCCGGATATGAGCTGGGGAGGTTGAGCGGACCGCTCCTCTGTAGATGACACGCAAAAGGGAGGGACCGGATGGTCCCTCCCTTTATTTTCGATGAGCGGATTTCAGGAGCAGACGGTTTCCATGAGGATCGAGCAGACCTCGTAGGGGTCCATGTTCGCGGCGGGACGGCGGTCCTCGAAGTATCCCATCCCGTTTTTCGCGGTGAGCATCGGGATGCGGATCGAGGCGCCGCGGTCGCTGACGCCCCATCGGAACTCATGGATCGGAGCGGTCTCGTGGAGACCGGTCAGCCGCTCCTCGTTGTGGGCGCCATAGACTTTCATGTGATCGTCGTGGCGCGCCTCGAGCTTGCGCATCGCCTCTTCGATGACTTTCATGCCGCCTTCCTGGCGCATCGGCTTGGTCGAGAAGTTGGTGTGCGCGCCGGCGCCGTTCCAGTCGCCTTTCATCGGCTTCGGATAAAGGGTGGCACTGACTCCGAGCTCTTCACCGACCCGGTAGAGGAGCCATCGCGCCAGCCAGATCTCGTCCGCGATCTCCAGCGGCGGAAGCGCGCCGATCTGAAACTCCCACTGTGCCGGCATGACCTCGGCGTTGGTGCCGACGATCTCGATCCCGGCCCGGATGCAGGCGTCGCGGTGAGCCTCGACAACGTCACGACCGTAGACCTCGTCGGTCCCGACGCCGCAGTAGTAGCCGCCCTGAGGCGCGGGAAATCCCCGCTCCGGCCAGTTCAGCGGCTTGTTTCCGTCGAATAGCGTGTACTCCTGCTCGATCCCGAAGAGCGCTTCCTGATCGGCGAACTTCTCGGCAACCTCCCGCAGACGAGCCCGGGTGTTGCTCCAGTGGACCGAGCCGTCGGGATTGAGCACTTCACAAAGCACCAGAATGTCGTCGGCATTGTGAAGCGGGTCGCGAACGTAACGCGCCGGCCGCAGGAGAAGGTCGCTGAAGTGACCCTCGGCCTGATACGTGCTCGAGCCGTCGAATCCCCATTCCGGGATGTCTTCGATCCGTTTCACTTTGTCGGCGAGAATTTTCGTCTTCGACCGGAGCTTCGCCGTCGGGCGCTGTCCGTCGATCCAGATGTATTCAGCAGCAATCTTGCTCAAGGCGTCTTCCTCCAGGCGCGGGTGGGCGATCGGTCGTCGGTGCTGGGCCGGCACAGCCGGCGGTTGTCGGGGAGCGATTGTATCGCCGTCGAATCACTTTCCTCGTCGTAAGGATCGAGCCAAATCCTCCTGACCGCTCCCTCCCGGTGAAGTCTTGTCGCTGCGACTGACGACGATCCTTCCCTTCCCCTGCGACTTGGCCATGTACATTGCCGCATCAGCTCGTTTGATCAGACTGTTTTTCCGCATGTCGGTCGAATCGAGATCCTTCGGCTGCGGCACGTAGTCCGCGACGCCGAACGAGGCGGAGAGCACGCCGGAAAGATGGAGAGCCGGCATCCCGTAGCCGTAAACCTTGTCGAGGAACGTGGTGTCCACGATGGTCTGCCGGATCTGCTCTGCAAGCCCGACGCCCTCCTCGAGGGTCGTCCGGGGGAGCGCGATCACGAATTCGTCTCCACCATAACGAGCGCAGGTCGAGCCGTCGCGCTCGACGAGCCGCTTCAGGATGAAGCCCACCTCGCGAAGAACCTGACTGCCGGCCAGATGGCCATGGGCATCGTTGACCGTCTTGAAGTAATCGAGGTCCATGAAGATGAGGACGCACGGCTCACCGTCGCGCTCGGCTTCGTTGAGCATCTCGCCGAGCCGCACGTGGAGCCACCGGTCGTTATAGAGCCCGGTCAGATCGTCACGCTTGGCCAGCTCGTGCGCGCGCTTGGCGTCCAGGGCGTTCTGCAGAGTGAAGGAGGTGTATCCGGCGAAGATCTCGAGCAGGGACATGTCCCGCTCGTCGAAGACCCGGCCGTCGCTCCGGTTGATCAGCTCGAGCACGCCGCATACGTTCTTTCCGATGTAAATGGGGACGCAGACGATGGAGTGCGTCTGGTGGCCGATCTGCTGGTCGATGCCCGCGAAGAAGAACTCGTCGATGTTCACGTCGCGCGACAGATACGGAGCGCCGGTCTGATAGACGCGTCCGACGATTCCGGATCCCGCCGAGAGACGATGGCCGACCAGGTCCTCGCTTCCGGCGCCGAACGTCGCGATGAAGATCAGATCGTTCTCGTTGCGCGAGACCACCTTGCGGATCGGGTCGTCGAGGAGGATGGAACCGGACTCGGAGGGGACGAACTCGTTGGCCTTCCGGAGAATCTCTCTCAGGATGACATCGAGGTCGATTTCACTGCGGAGAGAGAACGCTGACTTGTGGCGCTCCAGAAAACGCTCGAGATCGGGAGCTTCAAGAGAATGAAACTGAACCATCGACGTTGTCGGGTCGCTCGCCTGCCCACCTCGAATTCATTGATTATAGAGAAGATGTCGCCGTCTGGCTACTCCCCGCCCGCTCCGCCTCGAAGGCCTCCTGCTCGAACTCGATTCCGCGGTACGCCTCATGGTGGCCCAGACCGCTGCCGCGGAGCCGGAGATACGACCGCAGGTAGAGGATGAGGAAGCGGATCAGACCGAGACGAGCCACCTGCCGCACATGCTGAAGCTCGTGCCGGAGCAGTGCCTCGACCCGTTCCTTCCCCGCCGCGGCGACGCGGGCATCGAGATAGACCGTGCGGCCCAGCGCCAGCCCGATCACGCCACGGTGAAGGAGGGGCCGCAGCCAAAGCGGGAAACCGACCCGCACGCGCGCACGCAACGTCTCGATCTCTCCCTGCAGCTTCTCCATGGCGGCGTCGATGGGATTGTCTCCGGCCATCCACGCACTCTACTAGAGTGCTGAGTGCTGAGTCCTGAGTGCTGAGTCCTGAGTCCTGAGTTGCCAGTTCCCAGTTCCGAGTTCCGAGTTCCGAGTTCCGAGTTCCCAGCGGCAGCTTCGCACGAGACCAACGTACCGCCGGCCTCCGGCCGGTCGCCATGCACATTGTTTTATCCGGATCACAGTACCGCCGGCCTCCGGCCGGTGGGGCGCGCGTTAGCGCGCTGGTTCCTTTTCCCAACGAACAAATCGCGCGTGAGCCTGCGCGGTCATGGCAACCGGCGGGACGCCGGCGGTACAGTGGGCTCGGTGAGCCTGCGCGGTCCTGGCGACCGGCGGGACGCCGGCGGTACAGTGGGCTCGCGTGAGCCTGCGCGGTCATGGCGACCGGCGGGACGCCGGCGGTACAGTGGACTCGCGTACCTGGGAACGCAAAACTCGGAACTCGGAACTCGGAACTCGGAACTGGGAACTGGAACTCGGAACTCTCAGCACTCAGACCTTTTTCCTGAGCAGCCGGTCGAGGACGAGGGCGAGCTTCTCCCGCGTCAGAGGTTTGCGGACCCAGGCATCGGCCCCTGCCTTCTGAGCGATCTGCGCCAGGGTTTCCTCAGGCATGTCGGACATCAGGACGACCGGGATGAGCGCCTTCTTGGGATTCGTCTTCAGGATCTCGGTCAGCCGGTTGCCGCTGATCGACGGCATGTTCACGTCCATGAGAATCATGTCCGGCGGTGTGGCGATCATCGCCTGACCGAACTCCCCCCAGTTGCTGGTGGAGACGACCTGAATGCCTTCACGCTCGAGCAGCGCGCGCGCCAGCTTGAGTACGAGCGGATTGTCGTCGAGGAGGAGGACGATCCTCTCCCTCGCGGTGGTCAATGGATCGTTCACGAAGTCAGAATTCCCGCGCTCCATTCTACACAAGGGAGGATCGGCTCCAGGCCCAAACCCGCGCGCTGACCCTACAATGGCGCCGCGATGAAGTCCCTCTTCATCCTGAACCCCCACTCGGGGCGAGCTCGCGACAGGGCGCTGCTCCGTGAAGTGATCGAGCACGGCTGCTCCCGAGGGGGTGTCGACGCGGTCGTGTCGCTCTGCGAACGGAAAGAGGATCTCGACGGCATCATCGGCACCGCGGAACGTGATGGATTCGACGCGGTCTTCGCCGTCGGCGGCGACGGGACAGTTCACGAGATCGGGAAGCGGCTCATCGGCTCCCCCCTCGCCCTCGGAATCATTCCGACGGGATCAGGCAACGGACTGGCGCGACACCTCGGGATCTCTCTCGATCCGGCGAAGGCGGTTGCCGCGATCCACGGCGCAGCGACGACCATGATCGATACCGGAGTGGCAGCCGGGACTCCCTTCCTCGGACTCGCGGGAGTCGGCTTCGACGCGGAAGTCGCGCATCGTTTCGGCCGGCATGGCCGGCGCGGGCTGGAAACCTACATCCAGGAGGCCCTCCTTCTGATTCGCCGTTACGAGCCGGCCCGCTACAGGCTTTTCATCGACGGAGAGACCTCGGAAAAAAGGGCGCTGCTCGTCGCGGTGGCGAACTCCAGCCAGTATGGGAACGAAGCCCGAATCGCCCCGGCGGCTTCTCTGCAGGACGGCCTTCTCGACGTATGCGTGGTCGAGGAACCGCCGATCCTGGCGGTCCCCTTTCTGCTTCGGAAACTCTTCGCCGGGACCCTCGGTGAGAGGGACGGGGTGATCATCCGTCGCGGGAAAGTGGTGAGCATCGAGCGGGATAGCGCCGGTCCCGGTCATCTTGATGGGGAGCCCGTTCACTTTCCGGCCCGAATCGACTGCTCGATCCGGCCAGCCAGCCTTCGGATTCTCATCCCCCGTGGCTCACGCGCCATCTGATCGCTTGATCTTCGTGCCGTCTGGATGAAACGAGTCCGTTACGCGGATTTCCCTTGAAATACCCTCGCTTTCCGGGCCATTTGCTAGAGTAACCGGCGCCGCTTACCGCGGCCCGCCCCTTAAATTCAAGCCGCGCCGCGGCATGCGCCATTCCGCGGCGCTCACGAAAAGGAGAAACATGCTCGCAATCCGGAAGCTGGCCATTCTCTGTCTCGCCCTCGCCTCCATGCCTCTGGCAGCTCAGACGCCGGCGGCAAAACCCGCCGCGGAGATCCTTCCGTTCGACGCGACCGAAAAGACGCTGCCGAACGGGCTCAAGGTCATCATCGTGCCGACGGGCTTCCCGAACATCGTCTCCCTTTACATCAACGTGCAGACAGGATCGCGGAACGAAGTGGAGCCGGGGAAGTCCGGGTTCGCCCACTTCTTCGAGCACATGATGTTTCGCGGAACGGAGAAGTTCCCTAACGAGAAATATCAGGAGATCATGACCAAGTCCGGCGCGCGGACGAACGCGAACACGTGGGATGACCGCACCATCTACCACATGACGTTCGCCAAGGAAGATCTCGAGACGATGCTGATGGTCGAGGCCGACCGCTTCGAGAATCTCGATTACTCCGTGGAAGACTTCAAGACCGAAGCGCGGGCGGTGCTCGGCGAGTACAACAAGAACAGCGCGAATCCGATCTCGAAGCTGTTCGAGGTCCAGCGCGATTCCGCCTACGATCAGCACACCTATAAACACACCACGATGGGCTTCCTCGAGGACATCGAGGACATGCCCAATCAGTTCGAGTACTCGAAGCTCTTCTTCGATCGCTGGTACCGTCCCGAGTACACGACCATCATCGTGGCCGGCGACGTCGACGCGGCGCGAGCGATTCCGCTCGTCGAGAAGTACTGGGGCGGGTGGGAGCGCGGCAGTTTCAAGACCGAGATTCCGGTGGAGCCTGCGCCGAAGGGTCCGGAGTACGCGCACGTTCCCTGGGAGACCGCGACCCTCCCCTGGGTGAGCGTCGGATTCCACGCTCCCGCTTTTCAGGGAAGCGAAAAAGAGTACGCGGCGATGGATACCCTTCTGTCGCTCTGGTTCGGCCCCACCTCGGAGCTCTACAAGAAACTCGTTCAGCAGGAGCAGATCGTCGACACCTTCGGCGCCTCCTACAACCCCAGAATCGATCCGACTCTGGCCACGATCATCGCCCGGCTCAAGAAGCCGGAAGATGCGGTGTACGTCCGAGATCAGATTCTCGCGACCGTCGCCACGGCGCGCACGACCGCGGTCGAGAGCGACGAGCTGGCGGATGCCATCTCCAATGCCCGCTACCAATTCGTGCGGGGGCTCGACAACACCGAGTCCATCGCTACGGTCCTCGCCGAGTTCGCACAGTACGAGCGCGCCTACGGCACGATCAACCGTCTGTATGCCGCCATGATTTCGCTCACCCCGGCGGACCTTCAGAACGTGGCGCGGACGTACCTCACCGATGAGCGGATGATCGTGACCACCCTGTCCCATCAGCCGCTGGCGGAGGGGATCGCGCAACAGCCCAGGCTCGCTTCCTTCGTCCCCGCTTCATCGCAGTCCGCGGGTGAGGAGATCCGCTTCATCACCCAGAAGAGCGTTCTTCCGCAGATCAACATGAAGCTCCAGTTCGACGTCGGGTCCGCTCACGATCCGGCGGGGAAAGAGGGGCTGGCCCGGCTGGCCGCCTCCATGATCGCGGGCGCCGGCTCGAAGTCGATGCGCATCGACGAGATCAACCAAGCGCTCTTCCCGATGGCTGGAACTTTCGGCGCGCAGGTCGACAGGGAAATGACGACCTTCACGGGACGGATTCACACCGACAACTGGAAATCGTTTCTGGACATCGTCCTCGATCAGCTCATGGAGCCTGGCCTTCGGGCGGAAGACTTCCAGCGCCTCAAGGACGCCCAGAAGAACGCCCTGGTCCAGGATCTCCGCGCCAACAACGACGAGGAGCTCGGTAAAGAGCGCCTCCAGTGGATGGTCTTCCGCGGCACGCCCTACGGTCATCCCGTGGTCGGCACCGAAGCAGGGATCGACGCGATCACCATCGACGACGTCCGCGACTTCGTCACCAGGCACTACTCGCGGGGAAACCTGACCGTCGGACTGGCCGGCAACGCGCCGGACGCCCTCGTCACGCATCTTCGCCGCGAGCTCGGAACTCTTCCGGGCGGCAACACCCCCTCGCCCACCGTCGCTGCTCGCGCGCCGCAGGCAGTCGAGGTCGAGATCATCGACAAATCGACCCGCGCCGTCGCCATTTCCCTCGGATTTCCGATCGCGGTCACTCGCTCACATCCCGATTTCGCCGCGCTCTCCGTGGCCCGTGCGTGGCTCGGCGAGCACCGTTCGTCCATGTCGCACCTCTATAAGCGCATCCGCGAGGTCCGGGGCATGAACTACGGAAACTACGCCTACATCGAAGCATTCCCGGGCGGGATGTTCACGATGACGCCGAACGCCAACGTGGCGCGCCGCGCTCAGATCTTCGAGATCTGGATCCGCCCGGTGGTCCCGGAGAATCCACACATGGCTCTCCGCATCGCCATTCACGAGCTGCAGAAACTGGTGGAGAGCGGGCTCACCGCCGAGCAGTTCGAAACGGCTCGTGAATACCTGATGAAGAACGTTTACGTTCTGACCTCCGATCAGAATCGCCAGATCGGCTACGCGCTCGACTCGGAGTTCTACGGGATTCCCGAGTACACCCAGTTCATGCGCTCCGCTCTTTCGAAACTGACGGTCGATGACGTGAACCGGGCCGTGAAGAAGCACCTTCAGTGGAAGAACCTCTTCGTCGTCGTCATCGCCGATGACGCGACCGGACTCAAACAGGCGCTGGTCAGCGATCAGTTTTCGCCCATCAAGTACGACGCCGAGAAGCCGGCGGCTCTTCTCGAGGAAGATCAGATCATCGGCGCCCGGAAGCTGAACATCCCGGCGTCCAGAGTGACCATCACTCCAGTCGAGAACGTTTTCGCGAAGTAACCGTGCATGGCCGGGGAGCCTCGTGCTCCCCGGCTCATCCGGATCGGCGATTCACGACGTCCCGACAGGGCCGCGAGACGATGGCCCGTTCTTCCGTTAAACTGGCTGCAATGACTGACGACCGCAGGCGGCTCGAGCGCATCCGTCTCGAAAAGCCGTTTCAGGCGCGCATCGGCTCGATCGGCGCGAAGGTCCTCGAGATCGGACTTCTGGGCGCCCTGCTCGAGCATGAGCAGCCGCTCGAGCCTGGAACCGAGGGGAATCTCGACTTCGAGCGCGAAGGCGTCCCGGTTTCCATTCGCACGGTGGTCCGCAGGAGCGACTTCCAATCCCTCCTCTCCGAGGCCCGCGGATCCCGAACCTATTTTTCAGGCGTCGAGTTTCTGGAGGCGGCCGAAGAGTCGGCCGGCGCGCTCAGGCGGATCATCGAGGAACGGATCTCCGAAGAGATCGAGTTATGGAAAGCGAATGCCCGGGGAGTCTCTTCCGACGGAACGGACCAGGCCTTCGAACGGATCGCGCCAGGGCAGAGAGCACAAACCCAGTCGTCCGGTTCATTCGTCTGCTGCCGCCTCGCGAGCGATGGAAGCTGGCGGAAATCGATTCTCAACCGACCGGCTCAGCCGGTTGACGGCTTCACTGTTCCCCTCGGGGAGAGCGAAGAGGAAGTCGATAGCCTCTGTGAAGCGTATCAGCGAGGCTCCGCGGAACTACGCAAGCTGATCCGGCTCTGCGCCGAGATGAGCACGATCGAGAGCAGCTCCTCGATCCCGCCGCCGGGCTACCGCCATTGAACCTGCTCGCGATGACGGCCGCGTAAATCTCCGGTCACATGGCGTCCCGCGGCGCATCGCTCCTTGCCGTGCCGGGGAACGATGGTATCCTCGCGCCGCGCCTGGCTGCATGGTCCGTCCTCACGTGCACACGCGCCCGTCCGCATCGCGGCGGCGATCCCGATTCAAGGAGCTCCGATGACATCAGCTGCGTTTTTCTCTCGCTCCAGGCTCGCGAGCGAGACGAAGGTTGCCGATACTTCACCAAGCGCCCCCGGGCGTGATCCTCACGCGGTTCCCGGATTCGCCTGCGCCAGGCCCAATGGGAGGAGACTCAACGATGCGGGCTGACACGACGCGTGGGATCGTCGATCGATTCTGGAACGATCGTGCCCTTCCGACCCTGGAGCAGTACATCGAGATCCCGAATCTCTCTCCCTTCTTCGATCCTTCGTGGCGTGAGAACGGCCACATGGATCGCGCCGTCGACCTGCTCGCCCAGTGGGCCCGGAGCCAGGATCTCGCTGGAGCGAAGCTCGAAGTGCTTCGCCCGGAAGGAAAGAGTCCGCTCATCTTCATGGAAATCGATGGAGCGGCGGCCGGGACGGTCCTTCTCTACGGGCATCTCGACAAGCAGCCGGAGATGACCGGATGGGACGAGGGGCTCGATCCCTGGAAGCCTGTCCGGCGCGGAGAACGACTCTTTGGCCGGGGCGCCGCGGACGACGGTTATGCGATTTTCGGCGTGATCGCAGCGGTTCGCGCTCTCCAGGAACAGCACGAATCCCATCCCCGCCTGGTGGTGCTGATTGAAAGCACCGAGGAGAGCGGCTCCTTCGATCTCCCCTGGTACGTCGATCACCTGAAGACCCGGATCGGCACGCCCGATCTGGTCGTCTGCCTCGACAGTGGATGCGGAAATTACGACCAGCTCTGGATGACGAACTCGCTGCGAGGCGTGGTGACCGGCGAGCTGCGCGTGCAGGTCCTCGACGAGGGCGTGCACTCCGGCGATGCCGGCGGCATCGTTCCCTCGAGCTTCCGGGTCCTCCGCCAGCTGCTCGACCGCTTCGAGGACTCCCGCACCGGCGAGGTGATCCCGCAATGGATGCATGTCGACATTCCCGAGCGCTTTCTGGAGGAATCGAAGCGAAGCGCGGCCATTCTCGGTGACGAGGTCTATTCGAAGTTTCCATTCGCGGGAAACACCGAGCCTCTGACCCGCGACCCGCTCCAGCTCATTCTGAATCGCACCTGGCAACCATCCACCTCTTACGTCGCCATCGAAGGCCTTCCCGCTCTTCAACAGGGAGGAAACGTTCTCCGCCCCTACACCACGATCAAGCTGTCGATCCGTACTCCGCCCACGCTCGACGCCGGCGAGGCGGACCGTCGCATCAAGGAGCTTTTCGAGTCGCAGCCGCCCTATGGCGCGAACGTCACATGGACATCTGATGGAGGAGCGCCGGGATGGCTGGCTCCTGAAATGAAGTCCTGGCTGGCCGAGACGATGAATCGCGCCTCCAACGAGTACTACGGCCGCGAGGCCGCGACGATCGGCGAAGGGGGATCGATTCCCTTCATGGGAATGCTGCACGAAAAGTTCCCCGAGGCGCAGTTCGTCGTCACCGGAGTGCTCGGACCCCACAGCAACGCGCATGGTCCCAACGAGTTTCTCGACATCCCCACGGTCAAGAAGTTGACTTGCTGCATCGCGGCGGTGATCTCCGAGGCGGGCAGACAGAGCGCCTCGGCCCGCTGATCGATCAGCCGCGGACTGGGGCGTGGGTCATTCTCCGGGCTCACGCAACGGCCGAGGCGGGGGCGGGGGTCATTCAGAGGCCGCACGCGACGGCCACGCAGAATGAAGGCGCGTGTCGCGGCCGAAGAATTCAGCCGCGTGATCGCTGTCGGGTTCTTTTACACGTCCAGACGCGTTCGTACGATGCGCTCCCGATACACTGAGGGGCTACGGAGGCAGGCATCATGATCTCTGAGCGCATTTTCGACAGCATCGCGGACACCATCGGCGATACCCCCCTGGTTCGTCTGAAGCGGGTCGTTCCGGCCGGCTCCGCCGAGGTTCTGCTCAAGCTCGACTGGTTCAATCCAGGCGGCTCGGTCAAGGACCGGATCGGTCTCTCGATGATCGTGGAGGCCGAACGGCGGGGAGACCTGCGACCGGGGATGACCATCGTCGAGCCGACTTCAGGCAACACCGGCATTGGTCTGGCTCTCGTGGCGGCGGCGAAGGGCTACCCGCTCGTGATCGTCATGCCGGAAACCATGTCGATGGAGAGACGAAAGATCCTCAAGGCCTTCGGCGCGACGATTCACTTGACTGAAGGTCCTCTCGGAATCAGAGGAGCCATGGCCAAAGCCATCGAGCTTCGCGATCAGAACGAGGGCTGGTGGATGCCGGCGCAGTTCGACAACCCCGACAATCCGAAGATCCACCGCGAGACCACGGCTCTGGAGATCATCAGGGACACCGCCGGCCGGTTCGACGGCTTCGTGGCCGGAGTCGGGACGGGAGGAACGATCCGCGGGTGCGCCGAGGTGTTCCGCAAGATCATCTCGCGGAAGGTTCACATCGCGGCCGTCGAGCCGACCGACTCGCCAGTGCTTTCCGGCGGCGCACCGGGACCTCATAAAATTCAGGGCATCGGAGCAGGGTTCGTCCCTTCGATCTACGATCCGAAGCTGGTCGACGAAGTGATTCAGGTCAGTCTCGACGATGCGGTGCGGACGACTCGCGACGTGGCGAGGAAGGAAGGAATTCTGAACGGGATCTCCTCCGGAGCGATCATCTGGGCCGGGATGGAGGTCGCCAGGCGACTTGGAGCGGGAAAACGTGTGGTGGTGCTCGTCCCCTCACACGGCGAGCGTTATCTCTCCACCGTGCTCTTTCAGGACATGAACACCGAAGGAGCAGCCGGCACGGTGCTCTGACGCGCGCCCAGTTCTCCACATGAAACGCTTCCTCATTCTCATCGCCGGCCTCGGAGTCGCCGCGGTGGCGACCATCGCGATCGCCGGACGGGTCTTCTCGGCACCTCGCTACGAGGGTCCGCCCAGCAACCATTTCGACGGCGAACGGTTTCACAACCTCGCCCCCGCCCCGCACGGCGAAGGCTCGTTCATCAAATGGATTCTCACGAGGGAACGGGGATTCTGGCCCGACTATCTCGAATCCCCGCCGGCGCCCCCTCCACCCTCCCGAGTAGGGCCCGGCGAGCTGCGGGTCACGTTCATCAATCATGCGACGACGCTGATCCAATTCGACGGCATCAACGTGCTCACCGATCCGACCTGGTCGGAGCGAGCCTCTCCAGTCACCTGGGCAGGTCCCCGCCGTCGCAGGCCCCCCGGCGTCCGTTTCGAAGATCTCCCCCCGATCGATGCGGTCGTCATCAGTCACAACCATTACGACCACATGAACGTCCCGACCCTGAGGCGGCTCCGGGAGCATTCGTCACCGGTTCTCGTCATGGGATTGGGCAACGACCGGTTTCTCGAGTCCGCGGATGTCCGCGGAGCCCGTTCCCTCGATTGGTGGCAATCGCTCGCCGTCGGGGAGTCGATGAGAATCCACGTCGTTCCCGCCCAGCATTTTTCGGCGAGGGGACTCTGGGATCGCGATGCGAATCTCTGGGCCGGCTTCGTGCTCGAGACGGCCGCGGGGTCGGTCTACTTCGCGGGGGACACCGGATGGGGGCCTCACTTCGGCATGGTCAGGTCGCGCTTTCCCTCGATCCGGCTGGCCATTCTTCCCATCGGCGCGTTTCTCCCGCGATGGTTCATGGCAGCCGTCCATATCGGTCCGGAAGAGGCAATCCGGGCGTTCGACGAACTGGAAGCCGAGCATGGAATGGTCATGCACTTCGGGACTTTTCCCCTGGGTGACGACGGGATGACCGACGCCACGACGCTGATGGAGCAACTGCTCGAGAGGAGGGGGGATCTCCGGCAGAGGATCTGGATCCCTGCCGCGGGAGAATCCCGTGAGTTTCCGGTGAAATCTGTCTCTTGGCGGCCGCCTTCGGGCGCGATAGAGTGAGTTGATGGCGCAGCCGGAAGAGCGGGCTCGAATCTCGGATCTCGCCCGAGTTCTGGCAGTCGCATGGCGCAACATCGCCGCCTATCCGCCCGGCCATCCCACCTTCGTCGCCTCGCTCTCGGACGCGCATCGCAAAGTAGTCGATCTGGCGGAGCTCTCCGGAACGATGACGTTCGGCGTGAGCCGCGAAGCACTTCTGGTCGGAGACGAGAGGCTCACGGGGACCCATACCCAGAAGCTGGCCGAGGCGCTCTACAAGCGGCACGTCGGAATTCTGACCGTGAAGCGCGATGTCCAGGCGTGGGAGCTGGAAGCTCTCTTCCGCTCCATCGCGAAAGACACGCGGCAACAGGACGCTCCGATCTGGACCGAGCTCGCGAGTGCTGGAGTCACCAACATCGAGGCGCTGCCGGTGGATTACTCCGGCATCCACGCCACGGAAGAAGTCGAGGACGGAGAGGACGATCCCAAAGAGAGCTCGCTGTTCGAGGACATCCTGAAGGCGATCCTGACGGGTCGCGAGCTTTCGGAGATGGGAGCGGATCTCGACGAAAAAGAAGCGATGACGGCGGAGGGAATCGCCTCGCTACTAATGAAATACCTCGACGACGCGACAGGACTCGGATCCGGCACCTCGCTGGCTCCCGCGACGGGCGCGGCCGAGGCACGCGCGAAAGCCGGACGTGAGATCGGCGAATCGATCGCGGGAAAAGTTGAGAAGCATCTGACCGGGCGCCAGGGGGAACGTCGCGAGGTGACGATCCACCAGATCGCCGAATTGCTTCGCAGTCTGCCGAAGGAGATTCGGGAGCGCGTTCTGGTTTCCGCCATCAGGATCATGGCCAGCGATCCGAATGCCGAGGGTGACCTTCGCGCGCTCGCTGCGGCTCTGTCGCCCGACGAGGTCCTGAACGCGCTCTCCACCGTCCGTCACGACGGCGCGCCGCTGTCGAGTCATGCCCTGCGTCTGCTGCAGAAACTGATGACCACCGGTCAGGCAGACGAGTCCGACTTCGTCTTCGACGAAGAAGCCATGCAGCTCGCCGCGCAAATCTCGACGCTTCTCGGTGAAGAAGACGTGGACCGCTACAACCCTCCCGACCACAAGGCCGTGCTGGAAGCCATGGACGTCGAGATCAGTCCCTCCACGCCAGGCTCGCGCGACCGCGCCATGGAGCTCGGAAAAGAACGGCTCAGTACTCTCGGAGAGGATTATCTCTCCGAGAGAGTCCGCACCGCGCTGCTGGAGATGATTCCGCGCCGTCCTCCCGTTGCCGACCTGGGGCCCGCCTTCGCGCGGCTGGAAGCACAGTTCCTCGAGCTTCTGGGAACGATGCAGATGGCGCAGGCCATCGAGCTCATGGACGCGATTCAGACGATGGAGCGGGATCAGAGCTATCCCGAGCCTGTTCGATCAGCGGCCCACAAGTCGATCGAGGCCCTCGCCAGCGGAGACGCGATCCACGTCCTGGTCGATTGGCTTCACCTCGCCTCGGACGACCTGGTTCCACAGATTCAGCGCATCATCGATCTGTTCGGATCCGCTGCGACGCGGAAATTCCTCTACGCGCTGGCGGAGGAGAACGACCGTTCCCGTCGCAGACGGCTGTTCGACTTCCTCGCGGCCCTCGGACCGGTCATCGTTCCCGACGCCATCGCCCTTCTTTCGGATCAGCGCTGGTACGTGGTGAGAAACATGATTGCGCTCCTCCGGACGGTCGGAGACCGCGGCTCACTTCCCGAGGTCCGCAAGCTGACCCTGCATCCCGACATGCGAGTGCGGCTGGAGGCGATCAAGAGCCTGCTGACGTCCGAGGGAAGCCTCCCGCGCGACCTCCTGGAGAAAGCCCTTTATGATCCCGATCCGAAGCTCGCCGAGAGCGCCGTCATGCTCTGCGGCACCTACGGAATCGACGAGGCGGAGGAGCCGCTGGTCAGGATCGCTCTTCAGCGCGACTGGCTGGGTCACAAGCGAAGCCTCCGGATGAAAGCCCTGCGCGCACTGGCCGAGCTGGGAAAACCGACCACTCCCGCCCTCCTCTCCCCTCTTCTCCGCGAGCGCTTCTTCTCCTTTGCTCCTTCCGTGGAACGGATCCTCGCCTGGGAGCTCCTCGAGGCGTATCCCCCGGAATCGAGAGAGCCCTGGCTGGAAGAGGGACGGAGCTCGCGGCATCCGCGGATTCGGGATATCGCCCGCCGTCTTTCACCGCGCCGCGGAACCATTGAGGAGCAGATGCCGGCCTGAAAAAGAGACCATGTCCAACAACCGCACTCCGCTCGAGCAGCTCATCGTCGACATCACGGCGTCCATCAATGCCCGGACGCTGTACGGCCCGCACCACCCCACTCTTCAGGCATCCGTGAACCGCATCCTCAGCCGGTTGGAGGACATCCTCGTTACCGGTAAGAAGGAGTCTCTCACCTTCCTGATCGTCGGTCAGGAGCTCCTCGTCGACCAGCAGCCCATGAGGACGGATACGCTCTTTCAGCGGCACTTCGTTCGCTCCATGACCAGGCGCGACGTCGAGCGGCTCACGCTCGCGCGAGGCCTGACCGCGGAGGAGCTCCTGATCTTCGTCGACTCGATGGCGGCCGGCACCGCGCCTCCTTCTCAGCCTCATCTGATCGTGGGAACCGTTCAGGCCCGTTATCTCGACGGAGAGGAGGAGAACCGCGGGACGAGCGAGGAGGGGGAAGGAGTCTCGATCGAGCAGATCGACCGCGCGCGCGACGCCTTCACCCGCTTTCGAAAGGATCGGGTCATCGCTCTGAACCAGCTCGAGGAAGTAATCGCCGGCCTGGTGGAATCCCTTTCCCGCTCGACGCGCTCGATGCTGCCGCTGGCGAGCCTCAAGGATCACGACGAGTACACCTTCATCCACTCGGTCAATGTCTCCATTCTGGTTCTCGGTCTCGCGCGCTGGCATGGCTTCCCCAACGATCAGGTGCAGGCGATGGGCCTCGCGGCGATGCTCCACGACATCGGCAAGCTCGCCGTCCCCCTCAATGTCCTGAACAAGCCTGGAAAGCTGGAAGGGACGGAGTGGGACATGATGTCGAGTCACGCCGAGCAGGGCGCCTGGTATCTCGCCAATCAGCCGAACACGCCTCATCTGTCAATCTCGGTGGCGTACGAGCACCACCTCCGCTACGACGGACAGCCGAATTATCCGGTGCTCAAATATCCGCGCCGTCCCGGGCTGGTGAGCCAGATGACTTCCCTCGCGGATACATTCGACGCGATCTGCACGATGCGGCCGTATCAGAAAGCTCAAACCAAGGGAGCGGCACTGCAGATCCTCCGCAAGCGCGCCGGAAGCTTCCATGATCCCTTCCTCGTCGCGAACTTCGAGCTGATGCTGCGCGAACATTTCGGCTCCGGGGTCGATGTCGCCCCCAGCGCGTAATATTCAATTCCGAAAGCGAGGTCTCATGCGCGCCACCACTCTCCTCTTCCTCACTCTGATCCTCACTGGCTGCGCTGCTTCGGATACCGTTCCTCCAGCCCCCGCGGCCGAAAGAGACGACGCCTACGCGATCGTCGGAGCGACGGTGATCCCGATGAACCGGCCGGGTAGCCTCGAGAATCAGACCATCCTGGTCGAGGGTGAACGGATCGTAGCCGCAGGTCCGGCAGGGAGGGTGACGGTCCCCCCGGGCACCGCGGTGATCGAGGGACGCGGAAGATTCGTGATCCCCGGCCTCGCCGAGATGCACGGCCACGTTCCGCCGCCGAATGCACCGGCGGACCACGTCGAAGACGTCCTGTTCCTCTACGTGGCCAGCGGGGTGACGACAGTGCGGGGAATGCTCGGCGCGCCGGGCCAGCTCGCGCTGAAGGAGCGTACGGCCAGCGGCGAACTGGTCGGACCCAACCTCTATCTCGCGGGACCGAGTTTCAACGGCCAGTCCGTCAACTCTCCCGAGGAGGCGATCGCAAAAGTCAGGCAGCAGCACGCCGAGGGGTGGGATCTGATCAAGATCCACCCCGGTCTGACGCGCCCCGAGTATGACGCGATGGCCCGGACCGCAAGGGAAGTCGGAATGCGCTTCGGCGGACATGTGCCGCAGGAAGTAGGCCTCGAGCATGCGATCGAGATGGGACAGGAGACCTTCGATCATCTGGATGGATACATCGAGCACCTCGAGGGCATGGATGGCCCGGTCGACCCGGGGCGGCTTCGCGCGATCGTGGAAAAGACCAGGAGCGCGGGAGCCTGGGTCGTGCCGACCATGGCGCTATGGGAGACGCTCGTAGGAACGGCGGATCTCGCCACGCTGACCTCGTACCCCGAGCTCGTCTACATGCCGGCGGGCATGGTCGCCAACTGGACCGAGGCTCACCGCAATCGCCTGGCAAACCGGCCACTGCCTGAAGCCGCCGCAAAGCAGATGGTCGCCAACCGGATCGAGATTCTGCGCGCGCTTCATGAGGGTGGAGTCCGGGTGTTGATGGGCACCGACGCGCCCCAGCAGTTCAGCGTTCCCGGATTCGCGCTTCACCGGGAGTTTCCGCGGATGCTGCAGGCGGGAATGACCCCGTGGGAGATCATCGAGTCGGGGACGAGAAACGTCGGCATCTACTTCGCGAACGAGGACCGGTTCGGAACGATCGAGCCGGGTCAACGCGCCGACATCGTCGTTCTCGCGGCGGATCCTCTGGCGGACATCGCCAACCTCCGGAAGATCGAGGGAGTGATGGTCCGGGGCCGCTGGCTGGATCGCGCGGCGATCGATCGAAGACTGGCGGAGATCGCGGCACGCCGCGACGGAGGCCAATAGGCCTCATTCGCGCGGTCCTGCCTTCCCATTGGTCCTATGCCCCCCGCGCCTGACATACTGAACCGCTGATGACGCCGCGGGAGATTGTTCAGGAGCGCCTGGCCGTGCGGAGGAAGACTCTCCGCTCGAGAACACTGGACGGAGAGCACACCGTTCGACTCCGGCTCATCGTGTTCCTCGTCTTCGCCGCCACCGCCCTCGCCGGACTGGTGATGGAAGTCATTCACCCGGCCTGGAGCCTCGTCCCGCTGGGGGCATTCGTTTTCCTCATCGTCCGCCACGAACGGATCCGCAGCGCGATCCGTGCGGCCGAGCGCGGCGCGGCGGTGCAGGAGCGCTCTCTCGCGCGCATCGAGGAACGATGGATCGGATCCGGCCCCGATGGAGAGCGATTCAACGATCCATCTCACCCCTACGCCGCGGACCTCGATCTCTTCGGCGAGGGATCGCTCTTCCAGCGGATCTCCGTGGCCCGTACAGCCGCAGGCGAGGAAATGCTCGCGTCATGGCTGAGCGCCGCCGCGCCCCCGGCCGAGATCCGAGCGCGGCAGAAGGCGGTCGCCGAGCTCGCGCCCCTGCTCGATTTTCGCGAGGCGATCGCTCTCGCCGGCGAGCAGGCTCGCGCGGGCGCCGAGTCGCAATCGCTTCGCAAATGGGCGGCTCACCCGCCAATCGCCTTCGGCTCTGCCGAGCGGGGAACCGCCATCGCGATCTCGATCTTCGGGATCATCGCACTCTTTGCCGCCGTCCCTTCCCTCCTGGCCGCCCTGCTCGCGCCGGCCGGAATCGAGATTCGCTTCGAAGGATCGCTGCTCCCTCTCGGGATCGCCATCCTCGCGGTCATCGCGTTCAACCGCCGCGTCGGAACGCGCGTGGCCTCGGCGCTGTCCGGCGTCGAGCACGCCACCGCGGATCTGGCCGTACTCCGTTCCATCCTCGTGCTCATCGAGCAGCAACGTTTCGATTCTCCCCGCCTGCGCGAGCTGACGGCACGGCTTTCCCGAGAGGACGGAAGGGCTTCGGAATCGATCGGACATCTGGAGCGACTCCTCGTCCTCCTCGACTCACGGCGCAACCAGTTCTTTTTTCCATTCGCCGCACTGATTCTCTGGAGCTCGCACCTGGCGTTCCGCATCGAGGCATGGCGATCGGAACATGGAGTCGCGATTCTGGACTGGATCGGCTCCGTCGCTGAGGTCGAAGCGATCGCCTCCTTCGGCGCGTTCTCGTTCGAGAATCCCGCCGACCCTTTTCCGGAGATCATCGAGGGAGGCGCCTGCTTCGAAGCCGAGGACCTGGGACATCCGCTGATTCCCTCCAGCCGGCTCGTCCGAAATGATCTGCGGCTGGGGGAGGAGCCGGCTCTCCTCCTGGTGAGCGGCTCGAACATGTCCGGGAAATCGACTCTGCTCCGCACCACGGGCGTCGCGGCGGTGCTTGCGCAGGCGGGGGCTCCTGTCCGCGCGGCGAAGCTGACCATATCGCCGCTGGCGATCGGCGCATCGATCCGGCTCCATGATTCCCTGCAGGAAGGCGCTTCGCGGTTCTGGGCGGAGATTCAGCGCCTTCGACAGCTCGTGGACATCGCCTCCCGGGGCCCTCTCTTTTTTCTTCTGGATGAAGTGCTGGGGGGAACGAACTCGCACGACCGCCGGATCGGCGCGGATGCGGTCATCCGATCGCTGCTGCAAAAGGGAGCGATCGGTCTGGCGACGACCCACGATCTCTCGCTCGCGGAGATCGCCGACTCCCTCGGGGGCCGCGCCCGGAACGTCCACTTCGAGGATCGAATCGACGCCGGTTCGATGGTTTTCGATTACCGTCTCAGGGAGGGCGTCGTGACCCGGAGCAATGCGCTGGAGCTGATGAAGATCGTCGGCCTGGTCGAGTCAGCACCGCGCGACGATCACTGACGCGCGCCGGACGCGGCTCCCCTTCCCGCGACCCTCCCGCTCGCCCAGGCCCACTGAAAATTGAAGCCGCCGATCCGCCCGTCGACGTCACAGATCTCCCCGCAGAGGAAGAGGCCTGATGCGAAGCGCGATTCCATTCCGTCGAGATGGATCTCCTCCAGGGGCACCCCTCCAGCCGTCACTTCGGCGAAATCCCATCCCCGCTGATCGGTGACAGGCAACGGAAGCGACGTGAGAGCATGGGCCAGAGTACGGCGCGACTCGCGCGGGAGCCGGCCGAGCGGCGTGGAGGGCGAGAGCTTTGCTCCATGTTCGACGATCGACTCGGCGAGCCGCGGAGAGAGCCATTGAGCCACCGCGGTTCCAATCTCGCGCCGCGGATGCTCACGCGACAGATCGTGCAGCTCGCGCTCGACGCTCTCGAAATCGCGGCCCGGAAGAAACTGCGCATGGAGTGCGATGGCCGGGTCCTCCGCGCGGGCGGCGAGCCAGTGGCGGCTGATGTCGAGCACCACCGGCCCGCTCAGGCCGAAGTGTGTCATCAGCATCGAGCCGCTCTCGCGACGGAGCACTCTGCCGCTGCTGGCCGCGACGATCAGCTCGACGTCGGCACTCACTCCCTTCAACGCGGTCAGCCAGTGACCGGCGGGAAGGAGCAGAGGAACGAGGGCGGGGAAAGTCGGCCGGATGGAATGACCGAAGGAGCGGGCGAGCTCGTATCCGGCGCCATCGCTTCCGGTCTTCGGCACGCTCCGTCCACCGGAAGCGAGGATGACCTTTCTTGCCAGAACCTCGGATTTCGAGCTCACGATTCGGAACCAGTCGCCCTCCCGTTCGATCGACAGGACCCGCTCCCCGGTGCGCAGCACGGCTCCCGAGCTCGAAGCCGCGGTGACCAGAGCGTCGACGACGCTCCTGGCGCTGTCGCTCTTCGGAAAAAGCTTGCCGGTTGGCTCCCGCTTCAGAGGAATGCCCATCTCCTCGAAAAAGGCGACGGTTTCCTGGACGGTCATCTCGCGAAGAACCTTCGCGATCGCGTTACGGGACGATCCGTTGAAGTCGGCTGCGCGCACTTCGTGATGCGTGACGTTGCAGCGCCCGCCTCCCGAGATGAGGATCTTCGCGCCGATTCGGGCCGCGCTTTCGAACACGTCGACTCGGAGCCTCTTTTCGCGACAGGCGAAGATTGCGGCCATCAGTCCCGCGGCTCCCGCACCGACGATGGCGATGTCGATCATCGGCGCCATGGTAACTGTGCTGGTGTTGCCGCCTCTACATCTTCACCGGGTTCGCCCCAGCGCACGGTGGTGTCGGCGCGCGCCGTGCGGCGCGTGCGGCGGTCGTCATTCAGTTCGTTCGATGAGAATGATTGCTACAATGAGCGCACTGATGCGCGTCGCGATTCTCTATGAGACGTGGGAAGGGACGGAAGAATATCCCGGCGCGGAAGCGGATGAGCAGGCGCGCAAGAAGAGCGGGCGCCGCCTCCGCCGTCCCAAGCTCGACCGCGAAGAGATCACGGACGCGCTGACCAAGCTCGGGCACGAGCCGTTCTATCAGGTCATCGACGGAACCGAGTCGAGCCTCACCGCGATCATCCGCTGCAAGGCGGATCTGATCTTCAACCTCACCGAGGCGTTCGCGGGCGACGACACCAAGGACATGAACATCGCCGCCTGGCTGGGACTGATCGGCAAGCGCTACACGGGCTCCGATCCGCGGGGACTGATCCTCGCGCAGGACAAGGGGCTGGCGAAGAAGATCTTTCACTTTCACGATCTTCACGTCCCTTTCTTCGCGATCTCGTATCGCGGAAGGCTCGAATCGGCCCAGGACATCAGGTTTCCTCTCATCGTCAAGCCGGCCAACGAGGACGGGTCCATCGGTATCGACGCGGGCTCGGTCGTGAACAGCGTCAAGGAGCTGATGGAGCGCATCCACTACATCGACGAGGAGTTCGACTCCCCGGCGCTGATCGAGGAGTACATCGACGGCCGCGAAATTTATGTCGGCGTGCTGGGCAACGGCCGGCCGGAGGCACTTCCGCTGATCGAGCTCGACCTCTCCCGTCTTCCCGAGGGAACTCCCCGCATCGCGGGCTACGACGTCAAGTTCGATCGGGATTCCGAGGCCTACAAGAAGACCAAGTCCGCGCCGGTCGAGGATCTCGATGAGGAAGCGACGGCCCGCCTCCAGAGCGTTGCCGTCACGGCATTCCAGGTTCTGAAGCTGCGCGACTACGCCCGCATCGACATGCGTCTGACGAGCGAAGGGAAAATCTACGTCCTCGAAGCGAATCCGAACCCCTGGCTTTCCTCATCCGCGGAGTTCGCCATGGCCGCCCGCCGCTCGGGGAGGACGTATACCGATCTCATCGGCGAGATCGTCGACCTGGCCGCGGCGAGATATCAGTCACCCTGAGTGCTGAGTTCTGAGTGCTGAGTGCTGAGTGCGGCCTCGGGCCGGTCCGCGGTCCGAGGACTCGGCTCATCCCTGCCTTCCCGATCACCCAGGACGGCGAAGCCGTCCGAGACAACAGCCGGGGGTCGCAACGCGACCCCCGGAAAGGAACCACCGACGACCACAATCGCACCCCGGAGGGGTGCCAGAGGATTCGTGCAAACGCGCGAGTCGAAGCGATGATCGCGTGGATTCTCTGGCACCCCTGCCGGGGTGCGTTACTTCTTGACTACTCGAGTCCGGGGGTCGCGCTTCGCGCGACGCCCCGGCTATTCTCTGGGACCGCTCCGCGGTCCGAGCACCCAGCCCAGACTCAGCACTCAGCACTCAAAAAAACGACTGCGTGACGATTCCGTCTACGGCTGAGGAATCACGTTCCCTTCCGCGTCGAGGATGACGATCTCTCCGAGGTTGAGCGACCTCACTCCCTCTTCGATCTTCGCCCGGTCGCCGACGAGAATCAGCGTAGCGTCCTGCGGCCTCACGTATCGCTTCGTCGCCGCTTCGACCTGCTGAAGCGTGATCGTGGCCGGCTCGGTCGCCTCCCGCTGCAGCTCGCTGAGCGGAAGGCCGAAACGCCAGAGATCGGAGATCTGCCCGGCCACCCGGCCGAGAGACTCGAACTGCTGCGCATAGCCTCGCGTCCAGCGTTCCTTCGCGGTGGTCAGTTCCGCTCCGGTGATGGGCTTGTTCGTCGCGAGCCCCTGCAGCTCCGCATTGAACTCGACGAGCGATTCCTTGGTCTTGTCCGTCTGGACTCCGCCGGAGGCCCACCAGGCGCCCGCTTCGCTGAGCGGAGCGAATCCGGAGAAGACTCCATACGAATAGCCCTTGTCTTCGCGGAGATTCAGGTTGAGGCGCGTTCCGAATCCGCCGCCGCCCCAGACGTTGTCAACGAGGCGGAGCGTGTAGTAATCGGCCGAGCTGCGCGCAGGAGCGGGCATCGCCTGGACGACGACGGTCTGCGCGGCGTCCTGGCGGTCGATCAGATAGACCCGCCCGCGCGGCGCGGGAGCCGGAGCCGGGATGGAGATCGCGGGAGCCGCGCCGCCACTCCAGGTTCCAAATGCTTTTTCGGCAAGGGCCTTCGCCTGTTCCAGGGTGAGGTCCCCGGCGAGAATCAGAGCAGAGGAGCCCGGCTTCCAGCGATCCTGATGGAAGCGCATCACGTCATCGCGCGTGATCGCGGCGACCGTCCCTGGAAGTCCCTGCGCCGGACGCCCGTATGGATGATCGGCGCCGAAGGTCAGCATCGGGCGAACCCGGGCCGCCACCGCATTCGGGTTGTTGGACTGCTGCGCCAGAGCGTCGAGATGGCGCTTTTTCTCCCGGTCGAACTCCTCCTCGGGGAAAGTCGGGTTCCGCACCACATCGGCGAAGATTTGCAGCGACTCGCCGAGGTTCCGCGAGAGAACGTCGTACCCGATCGTCGACGACTCGGGGCCTGCGCCGCCGAACAGCGAGGTCCCGAGATCTCCGAGGTCCGTTTCGATATCGAGCGCCTTGCGGGTCTTGGTTCCCATGTCGATGGTAGCCATCGTGAGCTGCGCCGTTCCCGCTTTTCCGGCGGGATCGGCCACTGATCCCGCGCGGGTCGCCAGACGGACCGCGACCTTCGGAAGATCGTTCCGCTCGACCACGTAGAGATCCATGCCGTTCGACAGCCTGGCGGTCTTGACCTCAGGCGTGGTGAAGGCCCGATCGCCGCCGAGCGCCGGCACCTGCGAGCGATCGACAGCCACCTGTTGCGGCGAGCGGCTCGAGGTCTCGGGGTGGAAACGAATCAGAACGCGATCCTTCGTGTCGAGCCAGCGCGACACCGCCGCCTTGACGCTGGCCGGCGTCACGTCGCGATACCGCGCCAGATCCTCGGCGAATTTGCCGGGGTCTCCAAGGAAGGTGTTGTACTGGGCGAGGCGATCGGCCTTTCCGCCGAATCCGCCGATTCTCTCCAGCCCGGTCACGAAGTCGTACTCCCACTTCGTCCTGGCTCGAGACACCTCTTCAGCCGTCGGACCGCTCTTGGCGAGCTTCGCGATCTCGGCGGTGACGACCTGCTCGATCTCTTCCAGCGACTGCCCCGTTCGCGCGTTCGCGATCACGGCGAAGAGGCCGGAGATCTCACCCGCGTTGTTGAAGGAGGAGATATTGGTCGCGAGCTGGCGATCATAGACCAGCGCCTTGTTGAGGCGGGAGGAGAGCCCGTCGGTCAGGATGGTCGAGGCGATGTCGAGAGCTGCCTCGTCGGCGCTGAAGTACGGAGGCGCGACCCATCCGAAATAGGTGCGCTCCTGCGGGACACGGTCCGCCACTTCGATGATCTTTTCCCCCTCGAGCTTGGGGATGAAGAGGGCCGGACGATCGAGGGCCGGACCGGCCGGAATCCCCCCGAAATACTTCTCGACGAGACGCTTCGCCTCGGCCGGATCGAAGTCACCGGCGATGACCAGAGTGAGGTTGTTCGGCGTGTAGTAACGGCGGAAGAACTCGCTGACGTCTTCGACCGTCGCCGCCTGCAGATCTTCATGGGAGCCGATGACCGACCAGGAGTAAGGATGGTTCGCGGGGTGAAGGTTCTCCACCATCAGCGTGTACCACCGGCCATAGGGCTGATTTTCAAGTCCCTGCCGCCGCTCGTTCCGCACGACTTCGCGCTGGTTGTCGAGCTTGGAGACGTCAACCGCGTCGAGCAGTGTCGCGAGGCGGTCGGACTCTACCCAGAGCAGGTACTCGAGGTTTCCCGACGGAACTGTCGCGAAGTAGTTCGTGCGGTCCTGGCTCGTCGTGCCGTTCACGCCTCCCTCGCGCACATTCGCCCCCGCGCTCTCCACATAGGTGAAGTACTCACCCGGGGCGTTCTTCGAGCCCTGGAACATCATGTGCTCGAACAGATGAGCGAATCCGGTTCGCCCTTCTTTTTCGTTTTTCGATCCGACGTGATACCACTGATTCACGTGGACGATCGGAAGCTTTCGATCGACATGCAGGACGACCTGCAGGCCGTTCGGAAGCGTGTACTTTTCGAACTCGACTTTCGGATCCACGACCGCGGTACCGGACGTCGTCTGCGCCGCAAGCGGGGTGAGTCCGACCGCGAGCAGCAGTAGAACGGAGAAGATTCGTTTCATTCGGCTTCCTCCAGGTTGATTTGGGGCGCCAGTATATGTCTCGGCGGCGACGGATCGGCGGGTCCGCGAGCAAATGTTACAGGCGGACGAATGGAGCGACGGCGAGGGCCAGAACCAGCCCCAGGGCTCCTACCGCCAACGCCACCAGCGCCCCGAGCCAGAGGGGCCTCGAGCCCAGTTTCCGGAACGCCGCCAGGTTGGTCGAAAGACCAACGGCCGCCATGGCCGTAGCCAGAAGCCAGCCGCTGATCGAGCTGCCGAGCAAATCGGTCAGACGCAGCCAATCGGCCGGCTCGATCAGCCCGAAGGCAGTTCCGCCTCGACGGATCGACAGATCGCCCAGCGTCCGAATCAGGGCCATCCCCAGGAATCCAAGGACGAAGAGAGGAACGAGCGTCGACCACGACGCTCTCGCCGCGCTGGTCTCTTCTCCACCCGCGCCGCGACGGCGGGCCGCAAGCCAGCCGAGCAGCGGCACGATTGCGATGATGAAGAGGTTGCGGGTCAGCTTGGTGACCGTAGCCGCCTTGAATGCGAGCTCATCACCGAACATCTGGCGATACGCAAGCGCCGCGCCGACCACCTGACTGGTGTCGTGGATCGAGGTTCCGAGGAAGAGTCCCGCGCCGATCGAGCTCGCGCCGAAGACGGCGTTCGCGACCCATGGATAGATCAGCATCGCGAGCATTCCGAACAGAGTGGTGTTCGCAACGGCGTATGCGACCTCCCGCTCATCGGCGCGAATCGCAGGTGCGGTGGCCAGCGCCGCGGTGATTCCACAGATCGACGTGGCCGCCGCGGTCAGAAGACCGAAATTCTCGGAGACACCGAGACGCCGCGCGAGCCAGCGCGACAGAAGGACCGCCGCGATGATGATCGTCGCCACGAAAGGGACACCGATCGCTCCGAGCTCCAGAACGTCGAGAAGCGAAAGGCGGATGCCGACCAGGATGATCCCGGCACGCAGCAGCGTCTTCATCGCGAAGTCGGTGCCCGGCTTCAGAACGGGACGGACTCCGAAGACCACCGAGATCAAAAGGCCGAGGAGAATTGCCACGATGACCGGCGAGACCGGATTTCCTCCGACGCTCGCCTGATCGGTCTGCAGCGAGGCGACCCATCTCCCCGCGAACACCGCGAAAAAAGACGAAACCAGGGTCACGCCGACCGCCGCGAGCAGCCCCGGCAGAATCCGGGTCATCCCCTTCTCTCTCCCGCCCCGCCGGTCCTCGTCATCGTCAGCTCGCGCTCTGCGAGCTCTTCATGATCTCGTCGATCGTCTGCTGCGAGACCGGGTGATACGTCTCTCTCGCCCGCTCGTAGATCCGGGCTGCACGCTGACGCCCCTGGGGCGTCTTCACCATTTCACGATACAGCGGCTCGAGAAACTTCCGCCGCCCCATCGAGGTCAGAAACTTCTCCAGCGCCGGGTAGGCGGGCTCGTAACTGCTCTCGAGCGCTTTCAGCAGCCAGGCGGAGAGGATCTCCGAGTTTCCCGACTCCGTGAACTTGAACCCGCGATCGAGGTCCGCCATCTGCCCGAGGCCGAGCTTGGGAAGCGCGCGAAGGAAGAGAAGCCACTCCTGAGTTCCCCACCCCTCGGTCTTCAGCTCGGCAGGCTTCCGGCCCCAGACGAACTGCTCGGCCTGTTCCCGAGCGTGAGCGATGCGCGAAGACGTGGCCTTCGGCAGATTCGCCGGGATTCCCGGCCCGTAGACCCAGGCGTCGACGTCGATCGCAGCAGCTTCCTCCGCCGTGAGCAGATCGCGCCGGAGAATCTCCACGAACCGCTCGGTCGTGATCGACTGGAACTCGTGCGCGTCGAAATAGGAGCGGAGAAACGCATCGAATCGCTCCCGACCGACCGTTTCTTCGATGAGCTTGAGGAAGTTCGATCCCTTCTCGTAGGCGACGTTGGTCATTCCTTCGTCGGGATCGCGCCCAGCGAGGTTCAGTTTGAGATGAGTGTCGGCGCTCGTGGCGCCGAGCCCCGCGACTTCCTTTTCGAGATCCGACTGGCCGAGCGCCGCGAGCAGATCCGCCTGCTCCTTGCCGAAGACCGCCTCCATGATCCGGTTCTCGAAATACGTCGTGAAGCCCTCGTTCAGCCAGAAATCGTCCCACGTCGCATTGGTCACCAGGTTCCCCGACCAGGAGTGCGCCAGCTCGTGCGCAACGAGGGAGACGAGAGAGCGATCGCCGGCGATGATCGTCGGCGTGGCGAATGTGAGGCGCGGATTCTCCATTCCTCCGAACGGAAAGCTGGGCGGGAGGACCAGGATGTCGTAGCGTCCCCACTGATAAGGACCATACATCTCCTCGGCCGCCCGCATCATCTTCGGCGTGTCCGCAAACTCCCAGGCCGCGCGCTCGATCACGGAGGGCTCGGCGTAGACGCCCGCGCGGCCGCCGAGATCGCGGAAGACCAGGTCGCCCACGGCAAGAGCCATCAGGTAGGAGGGGATGGGCTGCTCCATCTTGAAGCGGTAGATACCGTCCGCCACGACCGCAGTCGGATTTTCAGCGCTCATCACGGCCATCAGCGGCTGCGGGGCTCGGACCGTCGCGTTGTAGGTGAACCGAACTGCGGGCGTATCCTGAAGCGGAATCCACGTCCTCGCCAGGATCGCCTGCGACTGCGTGAAGAGGAACGGCCATTGCCCCCCCGCGGTCATCGCGGGATCGAGCCACTGAAGGGCGGCGGCTCCGGGCGAGGTCTCGTACTCGATGTTGACCCGGCGGGTGCCGGGCTCCACGGCGATGATGAGCGCGCGGCCGAGAACGCCCTGCTCCTCACCGAGACGGAAGGTGGTTGGGGCCATTTCGCTCCCGAGCGTCACTCGCGAGATCGCGAGATCGCGGCTGTCGAGCCAGAGCTCCGAGGCGCCCGCGCGGTTGTGCACGACGAGCGAGGCGACTCCGACGAGTTTCTCCGCGGGGAAATTGACCGAGAGGTCGAGATCGAGGTGCTCGATGAGGACCTCGTTGGGGCGGGAGTATGAATGAGGATCCTCCGGGTAGGAGGCCGCTGCGGGCGGCGCGGCGGAAGGAATCGGGACGCGCGCAACGCAGCCCGCTCCCATTCCGAGGGCCAGCGTGGCGATGAGCATCAGCTTGAGACCGTGATTCATCCGTTCCTCCGAGGATCGAGTTTGCGGGCCGTTTCATACCACAGCCCACGGATCAGCCCGTGCAGGATTCATACGCGAGCAAGGTGGCGGGCGGCGTCTCGCCGCCCAGCCTTCATGAATGATCAGCCGATCGATTCAGCGCAGCGGCCGCAGAGCGTCGAGAAGGCGACGATCCCGATCTTCCGGCTTCGCCCCCGCGGTCAGCGCACCTTCCCATGAGCCGTACATCGGGTTCGGCAGCACGATCCATCGCGTTCCCCACCAACTCTCGTAGCGGCGCACCATCTCTTCGCGCTCCGCCACGCCCACGCGAGCGTTCGGCAGAAAATCACCCAGATCGTCCCCCGCCATCAGGACCACTCGATACCGCGACGCCACACTGGCGCGGCGGGGCGTCTTTTCCGACCCCTCGCCGATCTCGCCGCGGAGAAGGACCACGTCCGGCTCGGAGGCGACCGGATAGCCGAGTCGCACCAGATTGTCGCGCGTCGCCGCTTCCTGCGTCGCCTCCCGGTTGCTGACGTAGAAGACCGTGACCCCGCGCGAGGCAGCGTAGCGGAGAAATTCGAGCGAGCCGGGCACGGGAGTCGCCGCCCGCTCCTGGACCCATTCGTCCCATCGCTCCGGCGTGAACGTCGCGCGGTCCTCGATCAATCGTGCTTCCATCGCCGAGTTGTCGAGAACCGTCTCGTCGATGTCGACGATCAACGCCGGCGGGAGAGCTGCCGTCGCTCCGGGCGGCTGTTCGACGACGGCCACGATCGAGGGGTCGGCCAGGGCATGGTCCAGAGCCGTGCGGGCTGCCGCCCAGGCCTGCCTGGAAAGAGCCCGGTACTCCCCCGCGGTCTGCACCCAGAGAACGGAATAGAGAAGGCGGTTATCGGCCTCGCTCGCGGGGGTGGATCGGGAAGCCGGGGGCGCCGGTGCGTGTCCGGTCGAAGAGACCGACACACACCCCGCCGCGAACAGGAACAGAACGAGAAACGCGCTACGGCGCATCGCCAGACCTCCACTCTCGAAAATCGTTGCTGCGGCGCACAGTCTGCGCCGATCTCAGTCCACCATCAAGCCGAGCCGGTCGAGCTCCTGCTCCAGTTCCGACTCGGAGGGGACGGAAAGCGTGACATCCCCCGAGGTGGACGAGAGCTCCACGGTCGGAATCCGCCGCTTCCCCTTGTTGAATTCAATGACCTTCTTCTCACCGTCAGCGTCCTGATCGATGTCCACGTAGGCGTAATCGACGCCGATCTGATCGAGCTGGCGCAATGTCCGTCGCGTATCGCCGCACCAGTCAGCTCCGTAAACGCGGATTCCCTGATTCATTGCCGTCGTCCTCGACTCGAAGTCGGGGGGGTTCCTCCGCGGAGTCAGCCAACGCAAAATGCGGACCGGGATAGACTCGCCCTCGATGAATCGCCAGGCGAAACTCGTGGTCATCGTCGGTGGCGGTCCGGCCGAGCTCGCCACCTCGAAAGCGCTGGAACGCCGCGGCGTGCGATGACCGGGACGTTCACGACAAGGTGACGGGCTTCCATTCACGACGCGAGCAGGATCCGTCCCGCGATCTTGACGAAGTCTCATCTTCGTGACCGTGATCAGCTCACGGGCGCGTCGCCGAGCCGCTTTCTGAAACGATCGATTCACAGCGCGTCACGACACGATGGACGAACTGCTCCACCGATCGCTGAACACGATCCGTGACGCGAGCCCCGCGGCACAAAACGTTGATTCAAAGTTCTCGGATCAGCCCGAACTTTAACGGAGCCGGGCCGCACATTCCTTCGAAGAACGAAGGAGCCCGACTTGAACGTGAAGGCGTCACGTTTCATCCTCTTCCTGATCCTCTCAGCCTCGATGCTTTCGGCCACGGATCTGGCAAGCCGCGACTCGCGTCCCGCCACCGCGCCCGATTCAATCAGGCCCGCCGCGCCGGGCATCTCTGCTCCCGTTCGCACCCTCGACCCGGCCGCGGCTGCCGCCGACCTCGAGCTCATGGCCCTTCTTCGTGATCTCTTCGTCCGCTCCGGCAGCGGCACCCGCGAAGAAGAGCGCGCGGCCTTCATCGTCAAAGAGAGCGACGGAGGCTGGAGCTGCCTTCTATGGCCCTCCACTGCCACCTACAGGAGCGCTGAATTCACTGGACGCATTCCGGAAGGGACCGTCGCAATCGCTCACACTCACCCGAACTCGATCGTGAAGGCATCGAGAAAGGATCGCGATGCGGCGAGCAGCAGCCAACTGCCACTCTTCACTCTGACCTGGGCGAACATCACCCTCGTCGATCCGGTTTCGCGGAAAGAGCAATGGGTGGTCCGGAGAGAGGCCTGGCTTCGCGCGGTTCCAGCTTCACTCTCCCGGGAATGCGAATGCCGCGAGCTCGGGACGCCGCGGCGAACTCGCAACGTCGGCGGCCTCCTGGCGAGCGGACAGTGATTGCGCGGCTGATTGCGACA
Source organism: Thermoanaerobaculia bacterium (assembly GCA_035525215.1). GTDB lineage: Bacteria > Acidobacteriota > Thermoanaerobaculia > Gp7-AA8 > Gp7-AA8 > DATLEY01. The sequence continues at coordinate 37,753 of DATLEY010000105.1, forward strand.
AAAAAAACGCGGCGCCGTTCGCGCCGCGGTTCATGCCTCTGATCCGGTTTTCAGACCGCGCTCACGTTGGTTGCCTGCAGTCCTTTCGGCCCTTCTCCCAGATCGAATTCGACCCTCGCTCCCTCGGGAAGGGATCGAAATCCCGACCCCTGAATCGCCGAGTAATGGACGAAGACGTCTTCGCCGCTCTCGAGCGTGATGAATCCGAAGCCTTTCGCGTCGTTGAACCACTTGACTGTCCCTTGACTCCTCATGACTCCAACTCTCCTTTTCACCGCGGGCCGGGTCGCCGGAGATCCCCCTCCGGCCCTCTCCACCCGATCCGCGGATTGATTCCTCCATCGATCAGCCGGGGCTGATTTCGGAAACCGGTTATTCCGAAATCGTGCCTCAGCCCCGATTCGAGAGGGAAACCATCCCGCCTCCCCGGGAAAGCCGGTCTCTGGTGTAATCGAACGGCCCCTCCACTAAACTACCCCCCGTTTCAGTCCCCGGTCATCCATCCTCTCCGCCAGAAAAAGGAGCCCGAGAATGCCGCTTCGCCGATCCCTCATCGCCATCCTTCTGCTGCTCGCGTCCGCCATGCCGATGGCGGCGCAGCATCCGCCGGCCGATGACACCCCCGAGCCGCAAGCCGAGCAGCCGGACGAAAAGGAGAAACCGGAAGACAAATGGGATGTCCAGAACCCCGCGGGACCGTCGTACGAGATCCCCATCGACACGACGTCAGGAACGTGGATGAGCGTCGATGTCAGTCCTGATGGAACCGAGATCGCGTTCGACCTTCTGGGAGACCTCTACGTGATGCCGATCTCCGGGGGCGAAGCGCGCGCCGTCACCACCGGAGTCGCCTGGGACATGCAGCCCCGCTACTCCCCGAACGGGCGCTGGATCGCATTCACCTCGGATCGTTCGGGCGGCGACAACATCTGGATCGTTCCCCGCGACGGCGGCGAGCCCCAGCAGGTGACCAAGGAAACGTTCCGCCTCCTGAACTCCCCTTCCTGGAGTCCCGACAGTGAGTTCATCGTCGCCAGGAAACACTTCACGTCGCGCCGTTCCCTCGGCGCGGGCGAGATGTGGCTCTATCACCGGAGCGGCGGTGAGGGGATTCAGCTCACCGAAAAGCCGAATGACCAGAAGGACGCCGGCGAGCCGGCCCTCTCGCCGGATGGACGCTACCTCTATTACAGCCAGGACGTCACTCCCGGGGCGTTCTTCCAGTACAACAAGGATCCGAACGGCGAGATCTATGTGATCCAGCGGCTGGATCGCGAGACAGGACAGACGCGGCGGTACATCACGGGACCAGGCGGCTCGATCCGGCCGACGCCGTCGCCGGACGGAAAACGGCTCGCCTTCGTGCGCCGCGTGCGATTGAACACGGTTCTCTTCGTCGCGGATCTCGAGACCGGCGAGGAGACACCGCTCTTCGACGGACTCGATCGCGACATGCAGGAGACCTGGGCGATCCACGGCGTCTATCCCTCCATGGGATGGACGCCCGACAACAACTCGCTCGTCTTCTGGGCGAATGGAAAACTCCATCGGGTGAACGTCGCCAGCAAAGCGGTGAGCGAGATTCCCTTCCGGGTGCGCGGCGCGAGGAAAGTTTACGAGGCGCTCCGCTTCCCCACCGCCGTCGCCCCCGAGGAATTTTCGGTGAGCATGCTTCGATGGGTCGAGGTTTCTCCGCAGGGGAACCAGGTCGTCTATCAGGCTCTCGGACACCTTTGGATCCGTGATCTTCCGAACGGAGCTCCGCGGCGGCTGACGCGCCAGAACGATCACTTCGAGTTCTATCCCTCCTTCTCTCGCGACGGGAATTCGATCGTCTACGTGAGCTGGGACGACGAGAAGCTCGGAGCGATCCGGGTCGCGCCGGCCCGGGGGGGAGAGGGACGCGTCGTGACGCGCGCGCCGGGCCACTTTGCCGAGCCGATCTTCACCCCGGACGGACGTCGGATCGTTTACCGCGCCAGCGCGGGAGGAGATCTGAAATCGCCTCTCTACTCGCGCGATCGCGGATTGTTCGTGATTCCGGCGGCCGGCGGCGAAGCGGCCCTGGTGACCGAAAATGGATTTCTCCCCCAGTTCGGAAGGGACAATGATCGACTCTACTTCATGACCGTCGGAGAAGAGGACAAGCGGTTTCTCAAGTCCATCGAGCTCGATGGCAGCAAGGAGCGAACCCACCTCTCGAGCGAGGCTGCCACCGAGTTTCAGATCGCGCCCGACGAGAAATGGATCGCCTTCACGCAGCGCTTCAATGTCTGGATCCTCCCGTTCTTCCCGGCGGGCAAATCATTCGAGGTCGCCCCGGACATGAAGTCGCTTCCGGCGAAGCGAGTCTCGCGCGATTCCGGCGAGTACCTCCACTGGTCGGCCGATTCGAAGCGGCTCTACTGGTCGCTCGGCCCCGAGCTCTTCTCCAGAGACATCCGGGAAACGTTCGCCTTCGTGGAAGGAGCCCCGGAGGAGCTGCCGGAGCCGCCGGAGCAGGGAATTCCGATCGGGTTCACGGCGCAAGCCGACATTCCCACCGGGAAGATCGCGCTCGTCGGGGCGCGCATCATCACGATGCGCGGCAATGAGGTCATCGAGGACGGGACCGTCGTCGTCGAGCGCAACCGGATCACGGCGATCGGCCCGCGCGCGTCCGTGGCGGTTCCTTCGGACGCACGCCGGATCGACGTGGCCGGCAAGACGATCATCCCTGGTCTCATCGATGTTCACTGGCACGGCTCGATGGGCGATGACGAGATCATCCCCGAGCAGAGCTGGGTCAACCTGGCCTCCCTGGCGTTCGGAGTGACCACGATCCACGATCCGTCGAACGACACCAGCGAGATCTTCGCGCACTCCGAAATGGCCAGGGCTGGAAGGGTCCTCGGTCCGAGGATCTTCTCGACGGGGGCGATTCTCTACGGCGCCAAGGCTTCCTTCACCGCGCACGTGGAATCGCTCGAGGACGCCCGCTCTCATCTCCGTCGGATGAAGGCGGTCGGCGCATTCAGCGTCAAGAGCTACAACCAGCCGCGGCGGGATCAGCGCCAGCAGTTCATCGTCGCGGCCCGCGAGCTGGAGATGATGGTCCTGCCGGAGGGAGGGTCGCTGTTTCAGCACAACATGACGATGGTCGTCGACGGTCACACGGGGATCGAGCACGCCATCCCGGTGGCCCGCATCTACGACGACGTCTATCAGCTCTGGCCGAACACGCGCACCTGGTACACGCCGACGCTCGTGGTCGGATACGGAGGGATCTGGGGAGAGAACTACTGGTACCAGCACACCAACGTCTGGGAGAATCAGAGGCTCCTGAACTTCGTGCCGCGGCGCATCATCGACCAGCGGTCGCGCCGGCGGATGATGGTCCCCGAGGACGACTTCAATCATTTTCAGAATGCGCGCGTCGCGGCGGAGCTGGCCGAGCGTGGAGTCCACGTTCAGGTGGGAGCCCACGGCCAGCGCGAAGGTCTCGCCGCGCACTGGGAGACCTGGATGTTCGTTCAGGGAGGGATGTCACCACACGAAGCGCTTCGCTCGTCCACGCTGCGCGGCGCCGAGTACTTCGGGATGGAGCGCGATCTCGGCTCCCTGGAGCCGGGCAAGCTCGCCGATCTCCTCGTTCTCTCCCAGAATCCGCTCGAGAACATCCGCCACTCCGAGTCGATCGAGCTGGTCATGGCGAACGGACGCCTCTTCGACGCGATGACCATGAACGAGACCGGCAACCACCCCCGCCAGCGCGCTCCCCTCTTCTTCGAGAGAGAGGGAGGGAGCAACATCGCCGCCTCGGCCGGCCACTCGACCCACGATCACTGATTCCGCCCCCAAGGGGCCGCGCATCCGCGCGGCCCCGGGGGTCCCCTGGGCTAGCCGAGGAAGGCGATCGCTACGAAGAGGAGGGAGAAGACGAGGAGGCTGGCGATGGTGGCGACCAGAAGGACGCCGGACCGCCTCGTGAACTGGGTTTCAGCGTTCCTGTCCTCTTTCATCAGGCTCTTCAGGAAAGCCAGCAGGAGCCCGCCCGAAATCCCGAAGGCGAGGACGCCGATCCCGGCCACCTTCCACATCATCCGCTGAAATTCCGCCTCGCCGGCGACCGTGAGCAGCACCGGCCGGAGAATACCATCCCCTCCGCTGAAACCTCGGCGCCGAAACCCCGTACCTTTCCTTCGAAAGACTGGAGGTTCTCACATGACCCGACGACTTCACCGCATCGCCCTGACCGCCATGATTCTCCTCGCGAGCACGGCGACCCTCGCCGCCGATACTCTGGTCGAGAAGTCGGACCGCACGTATCCGTTTTCAGGCCAGACCTTCTCGCTCAACAACGTGAACGGAAGTGTCAAAGTCGGCTCCTGGGAGCGCCCCGAAGTGAGGATTCAGGCCGAAAAACGGGTGAGGTCGGGCGATCGGCAGACCGCCGTCGAAGCCATGAAAGCCCTTCGCGTGGAAGTCACGAACGACCGTGGGGGTCTTCACGTCAAGACTCACTATCCGCGCAAGGGAAACAGCTCCATCGCGCTCTTCGACTTTTTCAGCGGAACGAAGATCGACGCCAGCGTCGAGTATCACATCACCGTACCGCGCGGAGCCCGGGTCGACATCGAGACCGTGAACGCCGGAATCGCCGTCGCCAACGTCGAGGGGGGATTCGATCTCGAGACGGTGAATGGAGGAATCCGGATCGAGAGTGGCGCCGGGGATCTTTCGGCCAGCACGGTGAACGGAAGCATCAAGGCAGAACTGCTCCGGACGGGGTCGAAAGCCATCGAACTGAACACCGTGAACGGCTCAGTCCAGCTCTCCCTCCCTTCGACGGTTCGCGCCGATCTGGCCGTGAGAACGGTGAATGGGAGAATCCGGTCGGAATTGCCCCTCGTCACCAGCGAATCGGGGAAGCGGATCCTGAAAGGGTCATTCAACGGCGGCGGCGGATTCCCGATCAAAGTCTCGACCGTGAACGGCTCCGTGACGATCGACGCGAACTAAGTGGCGGGCGGCGTCTCGCCGCCCAGCCCCAGTTCCGAGTTCCTTGTTCCGAGTTCCCAGTTCCGAGTTCCGAGTTCCCGGTTCCCAGTTCCGAGTTCCCGGTTCCCAGTTCCAGTTCCGAGTTCCGAGTTCCGAGCTCCGAGCTCCCAGTTCCGAGCTCCGAGTTGCTTCAGTACGGCATCTGGTGATCCCCAAGCCCGAAAAAGTGACCCAGCTCGTGAATGACCGTCTCCCGGACCTGCCTGATGACCTGCCGCCGGGTCCGCGCAATGCGCAGTATGGGGCCTCGGAAAATCGAGATCTGATTCGGAAGGGCAGGGAGGTGGTTCCACCCTCCCTGCGTTCTCGCCACGCCGCGGAAGATTCCGAGGAGCTCGTGCTCACTGGGAATGCCGGTGTGCTCGAGATCTTCCGGGTCGGGCTCCTCCTCGACCACGATGGCGACGTTGTCGAGCATCGAGAGAAATTCCGGCGGGAGGGTTTCGAGCGCCTCTTCCACGAGAGACTCGAACTCGGACGCGGGGACCGACTCGGAGGGCATGGCTGGCGATTATGCGTTCAGCCGACCGGTGCTGTCACGCCGCGCATCTCATTGGCGTCGCGCATCCCCGAAAAAACTCGACTTTCATGAAGAACCGGGAACGACTCAGTCGACGCGGATCGGCTTGCTCGCCTCCAGCTTTCCTCCCATCGAGATTTCGATGGTGTAGCTGCCCGGCTTCCACTCGGACGTCCCTTCGAACGACAGCACCTCACGGCGCGCCCCGACCGCAAGCTCCTTGCGCGCCTCGGCCACGATCTCTCCGTCTCTTTTCGCCACAGCGGAAAGAACGGATCCGGCCGGCGCCTGGCGCAGAGCCGTCACGACGTGAAGCTGGTCTCCCCGACTGATGTGACTCGCCTCTTCAGCGGCGGCATCGCCCCGCGGAAGACGGCTGGCGACCGTGACCGACTCGAGAAAGCTCGGACCTCCCACGGGAATGGTCGAGTCCACGCTGGTCTCGGCCGGATCGGCGGCCACCGGCGCGGCCGTACCCGAGGCGGTGCCGGACCCACCTTCCACCACGGCGGTTTCGCGGGCACATCCCGCCGCCAGAACGATCAGAAGAAAAAGTGAATAGCGCATCGCTCGGTGCGTCTCCAAAGGAAAACGAAGACATCATTCCTTGTGCGGAATCGTTGAAGATCTCAACGATCGCCGGCGGCCCGTCCGAGGAGCGCGGCTCCGATTGCGAGCGCGGCAAAGCCGGCGGCGAGCAATCCGCGATTGTCCCGGGCGTTACGAACCTTGCGCGAGACGCTCCTGGAGGTCTCACGCTGAACCTTGTTGACCTTCTGATCCAGTTTCTTGGTGGCCCGCTTTCCCCTCGCGGTCGCGAGCAGTTTGCTGATTCCCCAGATCGTCGCCACGGAAGCTGCGCGTCCGGCCATAAGCCTGCTATCCCATTTCATCTCCGGCCTCCACGCCCCTGATGAGTGCAATGGCATTGCCACTACGGTGAATTATCGGTCCTGGTTCCGGTAGAAGACCGCCGGCCGCTGGATCGAGGTTTCCATGATGCGGTTACCAGAGTTGATGGGTGCGACCCGGCCGGGCGATGCGATCGCGGGCAGACGACCGATGCTTCATTTGCCACGGAATCTGGGATCTCTCTTCTCGAAAAAGGCTGCGATCCCTTCGGCGGAATCGGACGAGAGAAACGCAGCCTCCTGATGGCGGGCTTCGAGGGCGAGCTGCTCGCCGAGAGTGTTCGTGGCGCTGGCCTGCGCGGCTCTCTTGATGCCTGCGATCGGAATGGCCGGGCCAGCGGCGATGGATTCCGCAAGCCGCATCGTCGTGGTGAGAAGCGCCTCCGGCTCTTCGAGTTGATCGACCATGCCGATCCGAAGCGCTTCGCCTGCATCGACCAGCCTGCCGGTCATCATCAGCTCCATCGCGCGCGCTTCGCCGACCAGCCGCGGAAGAAACCACGACCCTCCCCAATCGGGATGAAGGCCGATGCGGACGAAGGTCTCGCCGAGTCTCGCCGTCGTGGCCGCAATCCGGTAGTCACAGGCCAGCGCGAGGTTGCAGCCCGCGCCCGCCGCGACCCCATTGACCATCGCGATCACGAACTGGGGCATGGTGTGGATGAGAGTGACGATGCGGGACCCCGCCTCCAGCAATTTGCCGAACGAGGTCACGTCGCGTTCCTTCTGCATCCTGCTCATGGCCTCGACGTCTCCGCCGGAACAGAATGCCCGCCCCGCCCCGGTGATCACCGCCACGCGCACCGACTCGTTCCCGGACACTTCCTCCAGCACGGAGATCAGATCCTCGCGCATCGTGCCGGCGAAGGCGTTCAGTTTGTCGGGGCGGTTCAGGGTGATCGTCGCGATCCCCCGCGTGATCTCGTGAAGAATCATTTTAGTTGTTAGTTGTGATGTGTTGTTAGTTGTTAGTAAGGTGGTTCCGAGTTCCCAGTTCCCAGTTCCGAGTTCCCAGTTCCCAGTTCCCAGTTGTTGGTTGTTAGTTGTTGGTTGTTAGTTGTTAGTGCCGGTGCAGCGTGCGGCGTCATCCTGAGCGTGAGCGCGTCATCCTGAGCGTGAGCGAAGGATCTGGGCGTGCGGGACGCGGAAGACGCAGAGCTGAAGCAGCGTACGAGAGCGTTGATTCGTTGCAAGAATGATCGTCAACGGCAACGGCGACGTCAACTCGGAACTCGGAACTGGGAACTCGGAACCAACAACTAACAACTAAACAACCGCTTCTCTCACACGCGCACCAAAACGAGAGTCTGATCGTCGCGCTGGGGGGCGCCGCCCACGAACTCCTGCACCGCTGCATCGATCGAGCTGCGGATGGACTTCACCGGGGCGGCGTGCTCTCGCAGAAGAAGCGCCTCGAGCCGTTCGCTTCCGAACTCGTCCCCGGTCTCGTCATCCGCCTCAGTGATTCCGTCGCTGTAGAACGTGATCAGGGAGCCGGCAGGAAGAGGACGCGTCTGCACCGAGTACCGGCTGTCGCTCATCAGTCCGATGGGAAGGCCGTGCGAATGGAGGATCTCGAGCGAGCCTCCCGGCGGCACCAGATAACCGGGATTGTGCCCAGCGTTCACGTAGCGGATGAGTCCATTTTCCCGGTCGATGGTGGCCAGAATCAACGTGATGAACTTGGTCTCGGACGACCAGTGATGAATGTGCCGGTTGAGCTCCGTGGCGATCTCGCCGAGCTCGCGCCCCTCGTCGAATAGAAGCTGCAGGGCAGCGTGAAGGGCGGACACGAGGATCGCCGCGGGAACGGATTTCCCCGACACGTCGGCGACGCAGAGAGACATCCCTTCTTCCCGCTCGATGAAGGTGTAGTAGTCGCCCCCCAGTTGTCTGGCCGGGCGGGCCAGCACTTCGATCTCCATCCCTGGAAACGTCGGAATGGTGCGCGGAAGAATGTCTCGTTGGATCGTGGCCGCGAGCTCGAGCTCGCGCTCGATGGCCTGTTTTTCGAGCGCGTCCTTGTGCAGGCGTGCATTCTCCAGGGCCATCGCCGCCTGGGTCGCAAACTGCTGGAGCAGCCGGACGTCCTTCTCGTCGAACCCTCCGACCCCGCCGTCGCGCAGCTCCTTGTCCGCGACGGCGAGGACGCCGACCATCTCCGTGGCCGTGGCCACCGGCACCGCGATCAGCGTCTCGCATCCGGGAAAGAGACAGTCCGCCCCCTCCGAAAGGCGTATCGGAGACTGATTCTTCAGGAGGCCCGAGAAGCTGTCGGGATCGATCTCGCTCCCGAAAAACTGCCCGCGCACCTCCCCGAAGGATCGGAACATCTCGTACTGCTCCCCCTTCCTCAGATAGAGCGCGGCGCGCCTCGCGTTGAGAAGAGAGATCGTGCGAATGAGGATCTCGTCCGAGAGCTCCTGCTGGTCGAGGGTCGAGGCGATGGAGAGGCCGATGTCGTAGAGGGACTCGAGCTCCCATAGCCGGTACTTGAGCTGGAAGTCCCCCTCCCGCGCCTCGTCGGCCATCCGTTGCGCCGTGAGAAGCATCGAGAGGTAGCTGGCGGCGGCTTCCAGCAGCTCGAGAGTGCCTCCGTCGATCTCGTCCTGATCGCGCCGCAGGGCCACCAGTCCGAGCGGGGTCTCGTTTCTTCGGAGAGGAACCAGAGTGTGCGGCGCCGGCTGCATGGTCTCGTAGTCCCGTGACCACTCTTCCGACTCTCCATTGCCGGAACGGTCGAGGATGCGGAGCGGCAGAGTGCGCGAGAGCTCGCTCGGACATTCGAAGTCGGGTGTCCTGGCCGCGAGGAGCAGCGAGCGGGAGACCGGACCCTGGAGCCAGATCGCTCCGGAGCTGTAGCCGGCGTGACGCAGCAGGGCTCCGAGAATGTTGTGCCCGCGGTTCTGGAGAGCGCTGTTCGAATGGGGCAACCGGTCGAGGCGGTCGAGCTCACCGAGGAGTTCGGAGAATTTCTGGGCCGGAAGCATGATGGAGAGATTGAAGTCGCTGCTCCCGGCAACCTTGCCGCCGGCGCTGAGCCTGGAGCGGAGACCGCGCCCATTCTACAGTTCGAATTCGCGGATGGCGGCCTCTTCGTCCTGGAAGATGGGAGCGTACTGGGCGAGGCCCATGATCTGGAAGGTCTTCTGGATGACCGGCGTGAGACAGCAGAATCCGAGGCGCCCTTCCTTCTCCATCATCTTCTCGATGATCTCGATGAGAATGGAAATGCCGATGGAATTGACGATCTTGGTCTCGCGGAGGTTGAGAAGGAGCGTGGTCACGCCCTGATCGATCAGCTCATAGGCCTGATTGGCGATCTCCTCGCCGCCGACGTTGTTGATGTAGCCGCGCGTGTAGAGAATCGCCCCGCCTTCGCGGCGCACCACCGTTACTTTCAGTTCTTCCGTCATCATGATTTCTCGCCACCGTATTTGACCATTCGAATCGTGGTGCCATGAGGAGTCGAGTCGATCTCGACCTCGTCCATGTGTGCCTCCATGATCTGGAGGCCCCATCCTCGTTTCTGAGGGCGTCCGGAAACCGAGGCCCGGTTCGATCTGGCCCGGGCGGGATCGAACCCGCGTCCGTGATCTGTGATCCAGACCTCGACGCGCGGTCGCCCGTCGGGTTGGGCGGTACCTCGGAATCTTAGATAGATGCGCTGGTCGGCGCAACAGGAGTGTTCACGCGCGTTGATGCAGGCCTCGACGATCGCATGGGCCATCTCGTCGATGGCCTGAGGATCCATGCCGAGCTGGCGCCCGAGGTTGCCCGCCGCTTTCGCGGCAGCGATCTCGACGTCAGGCACCATGGGGAGCGTGAGCTCCATCTGCCGCTCGGCGGTCTGGGTCATGGGAGGGAAGCCCCCTCGTCAGAAGAGGAGAAAGAGGCTCGCTGCGGTGCGGATCCAACCTGGGATCGCATGTCCGGCGTCCAGGGCCGCGAGGGCCAGGGTGTTGACGCCGAGAAGCAGAGGGAGCGCGGACGAGAGAGGAAGAGTCTCGATCTTGGTCTTGACGTTGACGAGCTGTTGCATGATGGCCCTCCGGCAGTGAGATCGGTCGAGCCATAGAGCAACCGAACTGCCACGGTGCCATTCATCCGCGTCACAGCGCCTAAACTACTGATGCGCTTTGCGTTAGTCAAGAATTTCCCCGCGTGCCCTGGATCCGCCTCTGTACATATTTGTCACTGTTTGGAAAGGCACCTAGTGCGAATGGAACTATCGCGTGTATTTTCAATTAGTTACGTCTGTGTCCTTAAAAGCCACAGTTGTCTCATTTTGCGACAGAGCCTCGCGTCTCCGGTAGAGCGTCCGGCGATCCACACCCAAAATCCGGGCCGCGTGGCTCATATTGCCCCCGGTTTTCTCCAGCACCAGCGCCAGATACCGCCTCTCCAGCTCCCGGAGATCCGGAAAATCCCCCGCCAGCGCCCCTTCGATCCCTCCCTTGGGATCGCCCGGAAGGATGAGCTCCGCTCCGTCGATCACCGGATCGGTCGTCAGCGCCAGCGCTCCCTCGATCAGGTTCTCCAGCTCCCGCACATTTCCCGGGAAGGGATAGCGCATCAGCTTCTGCATCGCTTCATTCGAGAGCCGCACTCCGTGGAGCCCTTCCCGCCGCCCGTATTTCTCGATGAAGTAGCGGGCGAGCTTCGGAATGTCTTCGCGGCGGTCGCGCAAAGGCGGCAAAAAGATCTCGACGACCTTCAGCCGGTAGTAGAGGTCCTGCCTGAAGGATCCCTCCTCGATCATCAGCTCGAGAGGGCGATGCGTCGCGGCGAGAATCCGGACGTCGACCGGGATGCGACGCCGTCCTCCCAGCTTTTCGATCTCCCGCTCCTGGAGAACCCGCAGCAGCTTCGCCTGCAGGGTCACCGGGATGTCTCCGATCTCGTCGAGGAACACCGTTCCTCCGCTGGCGATCTCGAATTTTCCCGGGCGCGCTTCGACTCCCGTCGCGACTCCCCTCTCGATTCCGAAGAGCTCCGACTCGAGCAGGGTCTCGGGGAGCGCCGCGCAGTTGATGGCCACGAAAGGCTTGTCCTTGCGCGGCGAGTTTCCATGAATCAGACGAGCGACCATCTCCTTGCCCGTCCCCGACTCCCCCCGAATGAGCACGTTTGCGTGGCTTCCCGCGACCCGCGCCACGAGATCGATCACTTTCTGCATCGGAGGCGACTCGCCGACCATGAGACGGTCGCTGTACTCGCGAAGCATCCGCTGTTTGAGCGAGCGGTTCTCGTCTTCGAGCGATTCGCGCACCAGCTCCAGCCGGTGGAAGTTGCGGGTGTTGTCGATGGCGGCCGCGCTGATCGCGGCCAGCGACCCGAGGAATCGGAGATCGTCTTCATCGAAGGATCCGGCGCGCGCGCCGCGACGCTCCTTACCGCCGACCGAGATCGCGCCGATCACCCGCTCGCCCGAGATCATCGGAGCGATGAGCACCGATCCCTCGTGGCCCGCCGCGATCGACGAAGCCTCGGTGGAGATCGCCGTCTTCATGGCCACGGCCCGCCGGATCGGCTCGAGCTGGAGGATCGATCCTCCCAGCTCCGCACGCTCGATTCCCACCGCGTAGAGATGCTGCACGGCCATATCCTCGCCGACCGCGAGCGCGAACCCGAAGGCGGCGTCGACCAGCGGGATCGCCCGGAGCAGGAGCTCCTCGAGGAGCTCCTGCTCGGGTCGGAGCGTGTTCAGGGCTCTCCCGACGTCATAAAGCGCCTCGAGCTGAAGCAGCTTTCGTTTCTGTTCGAGATTCGTTCCCGCCATCACCGCCTCCGGCCGGCATCCCGGCTGGTTTGCAACCTACTGACCCCAATCCGCGTCGAGCGATCCGCTCAGTCGAGTCCCAGAGCCCGCCGGCATTCTCCCAGCAGGAAGTCGCAGCTCCACTCTTTATAGAAGGCGGGAGAGATCGAATAAATTTTGATCCACTCCGACGAGGCCTCCTGCCAACGCTTCTGCTTCATCAGCGCGCGCGCGAGAAAGTAGCGCGACTTGAGAGTCTCGGGGCGATGCTCATCCTTTTCGACGATCGCCCGGAAGACGACCTCCGCTGCCTTGAACCGACCCTCGTTGTACTCGCAGAGCGCCCGGACGTACGGCGCCGCCTCGGGGTCGTCCGTGCACAGCGGCGCGGCCGCCGCGGGGAACGCGGCGAGAAGAATCAGGATCGAAACGCACCGAAGGATCGTCACCGTGGCCTATCATAGCGACACCATGCCCGCCTACGCCGATTTCCCTCAGCGCGACCGCGGGGAGCGGTGACCGGTGAACGAGGGAAAAAGACTCGGGATCATCGGCGGAGGACGAGCTGCATGGGCTCTCGGATCCGCCTGGCTCCGCGCCGGCGGGGCCATCGAGGGAGTTCATCTCCGCCCCGGTTCCGGATCGAGTCTCCCTGAACTTCTCGACGCCCCCCCTCTCCCGATCGACGCGCTCGCCAGCCGGTCCGAGTCGATCCTCCTCGCCATCCCCGACAGCGCGATCCCGCCGATGGCCAGGGAGCTCACCCGGATCACCCCTCCAGCGGCCTGGCTCATTCACGCCAGCGGGTCGCTCCCTTCCTCCGTCTTCGGCGATCGCGAACGACGCCTCGCCCTCCATCCGCTGCGCGCCCTTCCTCTAGCGCCCACCCCAACCGACTTCTCCGGTGCGCTCTTCATCGCCGAAGGTCCCGAGCCGGCGATTTCGTTTGCCCGGGACTTCGTCACGGCCCTCGGAGCCACGCTTCTGACCATCGGCCCGGAGGAGAAACCGCGCTATCACGCCGCCGCTGTCATCGCCTCGAATCTCATGGCCGCGCTTCTGGAGATCGCCACCGAGACGATGGCGAAGTCGGGGCTGCCGGAGCAAAGCGTCCGCCCTGCGATCGCCGAACTGGCCCGTTCGGCAATCGATAACTGGAGCCGCGGCGAGGGAGGACACCGGTTCACCGGTCCCGTCGCGCGCGCAGACCAGGGCACCATCGAGAGTCATCTCCTGGCGCTCGCCGGAGAGCCGGATCACGCGGAGCTCTATCGCCGCCTCTCGATCGAGGTGGCGAAGGCCTGCCGCACCGAGGGACGCGACCAGGCGGAAGTCTCACGAATCATTGCATTTCTTCGCGCGCAGACGCTTTCTTGACCCCCTTGAAAATGCGGTGCTACCATCGGCCCGCCCAACGGAGAGCCCCGGAACCCCATGGTTTTCTTCAATTACGCCACCATGCAAATGGCGGCCAAGATCGTCTACTACGGTCCAGGCCTCTGCGGCAAAACCACGAACCTTCGCTACATCTATGAAAAAACCTCGCCCCAGAGCCGGGGCGAGATGGTCAGTCTGGAGACCGAGACCGACCGGACCCTCTTCTTCGATCTCCTTCCCCTCGATGTCGGCGTGATCGGCGGATTCAAGACACGCCTTCAGCTTTACACGGTCCCGGGACAGGTCTTCTACAACACGACTCGGAAGCTCGTGCTGAAGGGGGTCGACGGGATCGTCTTCGTAGCCGACTCGCAGAAGCCGATGCTCGACGCGAACCTCGGAAGCTTCAAGAATCTCAACGAGAACCTCACGGAGATCGGCCTGGATCTCCTCGACATCCCTCTGGTGCTCCAGCTCAACAAACGCGATCTCCCGAACATCGCGAGCCGGGAGTCGATCCTCGAGATGATCGATCCGGACGGCGCATTCGAGGTGATCGAAGCGTCGGCGATGAGCGGCTCGGGCGTATTCGAGACCCTGAAGGTCGTCTCCAAGCAGACGCTTCGCACACTTCGACGGAAGATGATGGGAGAGGAAGCATCCAAGCCGGCCGAGCCGCCGCGCCGCGCCGTCTTTCAGGTGCATGATCGGGCGCGCGCCACGGGGACGCCTCCCTCGCCCCCCGCCACCGCCACTCCGCGTCCAGCGGCCATTCCCCCGCCCGCAGCCCCCAGCGGGCTGGCCCATCCCTTTGCCGCCGCGGAGGCCGCGCCCGCTGCCGCGGCAGCGAGAACCGGGGTGGCCGAGGCGGAGGAGCCACTGCTCGAGGCACCGTTCCCGGAAGTCGACCCGCCCACCCCGAGCGCTCCTGCAGCCCCGAGCTCCGGAGTCAGTAACGCCGGATTCGACGATCGTCGCTCGGAGGCGCAGCTCGCGCCCGAGCCGCGACGACTCAAGGTCCGTTCCTCGATCGACATCATGGAGGAGCTCGAACAGCTTCGGAAAAAAGCGACGCAGACCGCCGCGGTGCGCCGGAAGGAGCCGCAGGAGCGGCCGGGACCCGCGGAGCCGATCTCGATTCCGATCGCATCGGAATCGACCGCGCGCCGGATGGTCGTGAGCGTCTCCTTCGAGGACGACGAAGGGAATGTGGTACAACGGGAAGACCGGACGGTGGATCTCGAAGAGTCGTCGCGACCGCGTTCGCTGACGATCCGGCTCGCTGACGAACCGCCGCGCTGACGCTTCATCAGGATTCGAATGGGAGGGTGGGACGATGAAGTGCTCGCGAGAACTGACCCAGACCGCGATGGCGATCGATATCCAGCGGCACGGAGAGAACCAGAATGGACTCCTCTCCGCCAGCGCCGTGCTGGCGTTGATTCTGCTGACCGCGGCATGCACGACGGCGCCGCAGCGGATTGAAACCGCGCCGGGTCCCCACCCTGCGAGTGCCGCCGATCTCGAGTCCTATCGGGGCGCACTGGAGGAAGCCATCGAGGCTCAGCGGTCGCGCCAGGAACTGCTCGACTCCGCCCCTTTTGCGGATGCAGCGGCCACCGCTTCGATCGAGCTCCCCTCTCATCCGTCGATCACGGGCGCAGTCGATTACTTTTCCGGGACACTGAAGCCGAAAATTCAGGCGTCGCTGGTCCGTTCCTCATCGTACAAGGCGAATATCGATCGGATCCTCGCCGAAGAGGGAGTGCCTCGCGCCCTCTCCTGGCTGCCGGTCATCGAGAGCGCATTCATTCCGACGCTGACCTCCCGGGCCGGAGCCCATGGTCTCTGGCAGTTCATGCCGGCCACGGCGAGAGAGTACGGTCTCCGCGTCGACTGGTGGATCGACGAACGAGCCGACCCGGATAAATCGACGCGCGCGGCCGCGCACTATCTCCGCGACCTTCACCGGATGTTCGGCGACTGGTCGCTGGCGCTGGCGGCGTACAACTGCGGGCCCGGCCGGCTGAGAAAGACGCTCGCCCGCGAGCAGGTGACGACGTTCTGGGAGCTGCACGAGCGGGCCGCGCTTCCGAAAGAAACCCGCGGTTACGTGCCGACCTTCTGGGCAACCCTGCAGATCGTCAGTGATCCCGCCGCGCATGGATTCGACCTGGCCGAGCCGAAGCCTCAGCCCCGCTCCCTGGTGGAGGTCGAAGGTCCCGTGACCCTCGATCACATCGCGGCCGTGGCGGGCATCGAGCCGGCCATTCTCACCGAGCTCAATCCCGAGCTTCACCGCGGCCTCGTTCCGCCGGGTGTCCACAAGGTGCGCGTCCCCGAGCCGGCGGCCCCGCTGATTGCGGAGGCGGGCGGCCGCCTGCGTCACGACGATCCGGCCCTCCCGGTCACCCGTTTCGTGACACGCAGCGGTGACTCCGTCACGGCGCTCGCGAAGCTGCTCCAGGTCGATCCGGACGACATCCTCGGGATCAACGGTCTTCGCTCGGCGGCGCTCCCTGCGGGCCGCGAGGTTCTGCTCCCCGTTCCGGCGACCACGCTGTCGCTGGCCCTCGAGCGCCAGCGCAGCTCTCCCCCCTCCTTTTACACCGTGGAGAAGGGGGACACGCTTTACGCCATCGCCCGGCGGAAGGGACTGACCCTCGAGGAGCTCATGGAGCTCAATGGGGTCAGCAGCGACTCGATCCTCCAGCCCGGCGATCGGCTTCGGGTCTCCCGCCCGGCGAGCGCGGTCGCCGGAAACTGACCCAGAGTGGCGGGCGGCGTCTCGCCGCCCAGCCCCGCTCATGAAGGAGGACTCCTCTGTGGCGCCGGCTTTTAGCCGGCGCCAGAGTACCGCCGGCCTCCGGCCGGTCGCCATGCGCCCGCGGGCTCACGCGCGGTCTTCTTGTGTTGAATGAGAACCCACGCGCTTCGCGCGCAGCCGGCTGAAAGCCGGCGCCACAGAGAACCAGCGCCTAGAGGGCCTTGGAGGCTTTCTTCAGACCTTTTTTCAAGGCGCTCCGAGCCTCGTCGACCTTCTTGGAGAACGCGCGGGCCGCGCTCGCGGCGGCCTTGGCTCCCTGAACCGACGCTTTGGCGGTCCCTTTGGCGATCGACTTCTTCGCGTCGCGGATGGCCGGCCCGGTAGCCTTCGAAATTTCCTTGGCCGCCTTGCCCGCTGCCTTCCCGGCATCCTTCTTCAGGGATTTTGCCGCGTTCGCCGCGTCCTTCTTCAGGACCTTCGCGGTCTTTACGGCGTCCTTCTTCAGTGATTTCGCTGCCTTTTTGGCGTCCTTCACGAGCGGTTTCGCCTTTTTTTGAACGGTCTTCACCATAGAGCTCATCGCATCTTCTCCTTTGTCGAGCGCTTTCTGTTTCAAGTTTCGGACCGCCCTCGTGAATGTCCTCTTCAGGGTCGCCATAAGTGCCTCCCGAAAAACGAATCAGCGGATGCATGGAGCACCCGCCGACTAATGTACGTCGGCTCACCCGAAATGAGAAGCGGTCATTCGGCCGGAATCGCGGCCACCGCCGATTCACAGCGCGCGCAGAGATCATCCTCGCGCGCGACTTCGGCTCGATAGTGCCAGCATCGAGAGCAGCGGGCGCCCCGCGCCGGCTTCATGGAGATCGCCACCCGGCCGAGCCCCTCGATCTCCACCGGCTCCTTCACCGTCTCGGATGCAGCCTCGTGATCCACATGGGACACGATGAAAATCTTCGAGAGATCGATGTCGAGCCCGCCCCTCAACGCCGCGGGCGTGAGATCGGTCGAGAGAATCACGTCCGCCTCGAGGGACTGCCCGATCTCACCCTTTCCTCGCGCCACTTCCAGAACCTTCGAGACCGCCTCACGCAGCGCAAAGACCTTCTGCCACCCCGTCGCTTCCGCTTCGGAGAGCCCGTAGCCCGCGAGCTCCTCGAGCTCGGTGAGATGAACCGATTCCGCCTTCTCTCCAGGCATCGCCTCGTAAATCTCCTCGGAGGTGAAGCTGAGGATCGGCGCGATCATCGACACGAGCCCCTTCAGGACCTCATGCATGGCGGTCTGGGCAGCGCGGCGAGTCGCCGAACCAGCCGGCTCCACGTACAGCCGGTCCTTCGCGATGTCGAGATAGATCGCCGAGAGATCGACCGTGCAGAGATCGAGGATCCGGTGATAGACGACATGGAACTCGAATGCCTCGTAGGCGCGCCGGCAGCGATCGAATGTCTCCCTGGCCTGTCCGAGGATCCAGCGGTCGAGAGGCTCGAGCTCGTCGACGGCGACGGCATTCGTGGCCGGGTCGAAGTCGCTGAGATTGGCCACGAGATACCGGGCCGTGTTCCGGATCTTCCGGTAGGCCTCCGCGATCCGCGACAGAATCTCCGGGCCGATCGCGATGTCCCCCCGGTAATCGACCATGGCGACCCAGAGCCTGAGGATGTCCGCTCCGTGCTGCTTCAGCACGTCGTGCGGCGAGACGACATTGCCGATCGACTTCGACATTTTCCGCCCCTTCTCGTCGACCACGAACCCGTGCGTGATCACCCGCTCGTAGGGAGCGCGATCGCGCAGTGCCGTTCCGATGAGAAGCGACGACTGGAACCATCCCCGGTGCTGGTCATGTCCCTCCAGGTAAACCGCCGTCGGCCATGTCAGCTCATCGCGCTGCTCCATCACCGCGAGGTGAGAGGAGCCCGAATCGAACCAGACATCGAGGATGTCGAACTCTTTCCGGAAGGTGACGCCTCCGCAGCCGGAGCAGCTCGCACCGGGCGGCAGAAACTCTTCCGGCGGATGCTCGAACCATGCGTCCGCCCCTTCGTCTTCGAATCTCTTCACCACCCGCTGGAAGAACTCCCTGGAGGTGTGCGGCTCGTTGCATCCTTCGCAGAAAAGCACCGTGATCGGCACCCCCCAGAGCCTCTGGCGGGAGATGCACCAGTCCGGCCTTTTCTCGACCATTCCGCGGATCCGCTCTTCGCCCCATGACGGAGTCCACGCCACTCCCCTGATCGCCTCGAGCGCTTTCTCCCGGAGCCCTCCCTCCCCCATGGCGATGAACCACTGCTCGGTGGCCCGAAAGATGATCGGGTTCCGGCACCGCCAGCAATGAGGATAGGAATGCGTCATCGGCTCATGCGCGAGGAGGGCTCCCCGCTCTCGGAGCCGTTCGATGATCTCGGGATTCGCCGCGAGAACGTGCTTCCCTGCCCAGGGGATCTCGGAGGTGAACTCTCCGCGGTCATTGACCGGCGTATACACCTCCAGGCCGTACCGGCCGCCGACGTGAAAGTCGTCCGCGCCATGCCCGGGCGCGGTGTGAACCAGTCCCGTTCCCGCTTCGAGCGTGACGTGCTCTCCGAGGACGAAGATCCCTTCCCGCTGCATGAATGCATGGCGGTATCCGAGGCGATCGAAAGCCAGTCCGCGGAAGATTTTCTCGACTCGCGGCTCACTCCAGCCGAATTTCGGAGCGACGGTGGAGACGAGGTCCTTTGCCACGATGAAGGCCTCGTCGCCGACTCGGATTACGGCGTAGTCGAGATCCGGATGCACCGCGATCGCGAGATTCGCCGGCAGCGTCCAGGGCGTCGTCGTCCAGATCACGGCGTAATGAGGGATCTCGACGGGGAGATCGAGCTCGTTCACCGCATCGTCCGCCAGCCGGAACTTCACATAAACCGACGGTGATGTGACTTCGTCATGCTCGACTTCCGCCTCGGCCAGGGCTGTCCGGCAGAACGTGCACCAGTGCACGGGCTTCAGCCCCTTGTAGACCAGCCCCTTCTCGAAGAACTCCCCGAGCGCTTCCGCGATCCTTGCTTCGTAGGCGAAGGCCATCGTCGAATAGGGATTCATCCAATCCCCGAAGATTCCGAGCCGCTTGAAGTCTTCACGCTGGACGTCGATGTATTTCGCGGCAAACTGACGGCAGGCCCTCCGGAACTCGACGGCCGACATCTCCCGCTTTTTTGGTCCAAGCTCCTTGTCGACCTGATGCTCGATCGGCAGACCGTGACAGTCCCATCCCGGCACGTAGGGAGAATCGAGTCCCATCATCGTCCGGGACTTGACGACGAAGTCCTTGAGGATCTTGTTGAGCGCGTGCCCGATGTGGATCCGACCGTTCGCATAGGGCGGCCCGTCGTGAAGAACGAACTTTTCACGTCCGGCCGACTCCCGCCGGATCGCCTCGTAGATCCCCTGGCGCTCCCACTTCTCCAGGCGCACCGGCTCGTTCTGCGGAAGGTTCGCCTTCATGGCGAACGAGGTCTGCGGCAGATTGAGCGTCTTTTTCCAGTTCTTCTTTTCGGATTCGTCAGCCATCGTTTCCTCGGTGGGGTCGGAAACTACACCCCGTGCCGCGAGATTTCAATCTCTGCTCAGCACGAACGTGACCAGGTCCCCATACAATGCCGTCGAATGGCCGCCTTCGCTGATCTTCATCTCCACACGCATCATTCCGACGGCGTTCGGACCCCAGCCGAAGTCGTGTCGCTGACGAAGGAACGGGGTCTGGCAGCGATCGCGATCACGGATCACGACAATCTGGCGGCCTTCGCCGAGGCCGAACCGCTTGCGCGGAAAGCGGGAATCGAACTGGTTCCCGGGGTCGAGCTCTCCATTGAATGGGAGGGTGTGGATATCCATCTCCTGGCCTATTCGTTCGACCCGGAAGATGCGGCGCTCTGCTCCAAACTGCAGCTCTGTCGCGACACCAGGGCCAGACGCGGAGAGATGATGGTCGAGAAGCTCGATGCGGTGGGAGTACCCATCTCCCTGGAGCGCGTGCGCCAGCTTTGCGGGAAAGGGGCGATGGGGAGGCCTCACGTCGCCCGCTGCCTGGTGGAGAATGGCGTCGTCGCGTCGATCGACGAGGCATTCGATCGCTTTCTCTCTCCCGGAATGCCGGGATGGGTGGAGAAGGAGCGCATCAGCCTGAGCGAAGCCATCGAGATGGTGCGCGCCGCGGGGGGAGTCACCTCGATCGCCCACCCCGCGCTCTATCCCGATGGGGAGCGCCTGGTTCGCGCGATGCTTCCGCTGGGAGTCGACGGCATCGAGGTTCTCCATCCGAACCACGATGAAGAGGCCTCCCAGCGGTTCGCTGCGATCGCCGACGAGCACGCGGTGATGCGGACCGGCGGCTCGGACGATCATGGATTCGCGGATCGCCGGACTCTCGGCTCGGTCCGGGTGCCGCTCGAACAGGTGCGCGGGATCTTCGACCGGTGGCGGCGGCGTGCCAGATGAAGACCGCGTTTTTTCTGTTGCTGGCCTGCGCGCTCTTCGGAAATGTCAGGATCGGCGTTTTTCTCCTCAACCGATCGGTCTTCGGGACACTTCACGAGAAGAACGATCTGATGAAGTGGCTGCTGATGACGATCCCGCCGCTGATGCTCATGCTGACGCCGCTCTACTGGCTGGCATGGCAGGAGGCCGGCGCCCGGCGCCTGACTGGCCTGGGGATGGCCGGCTGGAGCTGGCTCGTCATCACCGCTTCCGTCGGGATCTACTGGATCATCGACCGCGCCCTCCACAACACGAATCCCGAACGCGTGCCCGGAACGCGCTCTCTGCCATCGACGATCGTGAAGCTCCGGAAGGCGCACATCCCGATCGCCCTGCTCCGCAAACTCGGGGCGCACAATGATCTGTATGACCTCGAGATCAGCCGCCATGAGCTCGAGATCGAGGATCTCGCTCCGGAGCTCGACGGGTTCCGGATCGCCTTTCTGACCGACACCCACGTCGCCTCTTTCATGAGACGTCCCTTCTATCGGGAGTGCGTCGAGCGCGTACGTGCGGAACAGCCCGACGTCGTTCTCCTGGGAGGGGATTTCGTCAGCTTCCACCGCGACATCCCGCTGATGGCGGAGCTTCTTCTCCCGGGGCTGGAAGCTCGTGAGGGAGTCTTCGCCGTTCTCGGAAATCATGATTACTGGGCGGGTCCGGAGGAGATCCAGTCGGTCATGAGCGAGGGAGGAGTGCAGTTCCTCATCAATCGCTCTGTCACGATCCGACGCGGCCGCGGGTCGATCGCCATCGTCGGAATCGACGAGATGTATCGGGGCGACCCGGACGTCGACTCCGCGCTCGAAGGGATCGACGATTCCTGCCCGCGGATCGTCCTGTCGCACCACCCGGACGTCATCGCCCTTCTCCATGGTCATCGAGTCGATCTCATGGTGGGCGGACACACGCATGGAGGACAGATCCGCCTCCCCTGGTTCGGCGCGATCGTCGTCCCCTCGAAGCACGAAGGGCGCTACGCATCCGGCTTCCATCTGGAGCGACGGATCCGCATGTACGTCTCGCGAGGCCTCGGAGCAGTTCCTCCGATCCGGATTCTCTGCCCGCCGGAGATCGCGGTCTTCACTCTCCGGCGAGCGCTCGATGAAGGTGAATCGCCTCGGGCGGGATGACCTCGAGATCCGGCTTTGTTCGGGAGGCCGCATGGAGTCTCTCTCCCGAATCTGGCCAGCGATCGAAGCAGCGGCGACCCGACTCGGCTGCCTTCGCGCCGGCGCTTCTCCCTTCGCGGACACTCATGCCGGGCTCTTCGAGAACTGGCTCGCCCAGGGTTATGGCGCATCGATGACCTACCTCGCGAACAACGCGGCCGTCCGCGCCGAGCCTCTGCGCAGGTTCCCCTGGGGACGCAGCGTCATCGTCGTGACCATTCCCTATGAGCCCGAGCGCAGCTCGCCCCCCGGCTCTATCGCCGCCCATACCGCCCGCTACGCGCTCGGTGACGATTACCACGACGTCATCGGTGGAATGCTCATGGAGATCGAGACGGTGATCGCCCAGGAGGCCCCGGGCAGCCGCACCTGGCGCTACGTCGACACGGGTCCGTTCTCCGATCGGTCGTTCGCGGCTCAGGCTGGGCTCGGCTGGATCGGCCGGAACGGGATGCTCATCGATCCTGAACATGGCTCCTGGATCTTCATCGGCACATTGATCACTTCGCTGGAGCACGACCTCGAGGGAGTCGAGGAAGTCGCCGACCGCTGCGGCAGCTGCACTCGCTGCGTGGAGGCCTGTCCGACGGATGCGATTCTTCCAGGGCGCCTCATCGACTCCAACCGCTGCATCAGCCACGCGACGATCGAGCTCCGCGGCGAGATTCCCGCGCCGATTGCCCAAAGCCTCGGAGGGAACCTGTTCGGCTGCGACATCTGCCAGGAAGTCTGTCCATGGAACGAGGCACCCGCCGAACCGCATCCCGCCTTTCGGGTCCGCGAAGACTATCGCGCCCGGCCGGTGACCGACCTTCTCGGAATGAAGCAGGAGGCCTTCTCTTCGCTCTTCCGCAAGAGCGCCATCAAGCGCGCGAAGCTGGCGGGGATGGTGCGGAATGCG
>DATLEY010000112.1:0-4093 GCA_035525215.1 Thermoanaerobaculia bacterium
CCATGATCTACAACGACATACTCGAGACGATCGGTCACACCCCCGTGGTTCGCATCAACAAGCTCGCGCCCTCCGGCGTCGAGATGTACGTCAAGATCGAAGCGTTCAATCCGCTCGGCTCGGTCAAGGACCGCCTCGCCATCGGCATCATCGAGGACGCCGAACGACGCGGCGAGCTGAAGAAAGGCCAGACCGTGATCGAGGCGACCTCGGGCAATACCGGGATCGCGCTCGCGATGGTCTGCGCCGCGAAGGGATATCCGTTCGTCGCGGTCATGGCCGACTCGTTCTCGGTCGAGCGCCGCAGGCTGATGAAATTCTTGGGAGCGAAGGTGATTCTGACGCCGGCGGCCGAGCGCGGATCAGGCATGGTGAAAAAGGCCGAGGAGCTCGCAGAGAAGCACGGCTGGTTCCTCACCCGCCAGTTCGAGAACGAAGCAAACCCCGCCTACCATCGCAACACTACCGGTCCGGAGATCCTCCGCGACTTCGCCTCGAAGCGGCTCGACTACTGGGTGACCGGCTGGGGAACCGGAGGAACGCTCACGGGAGCCGGGCAGATGCTCAAGGCAGCTCGTCCCGGCATCCAGATCATCGTGACCGAGCCCGCGGTTGCGAGCATGCTCGACGGACAGCCGTGGGCGGCGCACCCGATCCAGGGATGGACGCCCGACTTCATCCCGGGCGTTCTCGATCGCGGGATCTACGACCGCAACGTCCCGGTCAGCAATGAAGAGGCGATCAACGCCTCGCGGTCGCTCGCGAAGGAGGAGGGGATCTTCTGCGGGATCTCGAGCGGCGGGACATTCGCGGCGGCGCTGAAGATCGCGAAGGAAGCCGAGAAGGGATCCGTGATTCTCGCGATGCTTCCCGACACCGGCGAGCGCTACCTCTCGACGCCTCTCTTCGAGGGAATCACCGAGACCTCGGACGACGCCCTGTTGCCGTAGAGCTGACGCGGGGCGCGGGGCGAGAAAGGCGGGGCGCGGGGGAGAAAGGCGGGGCGAGGGACGAGGGGCGAGGCGCGCGGGACGCGAGGCGCGCGGATCGCGTACGACGTACGCAGCAGCGGCGAGCCCGCGCTCGTCTTCGTCCACTGCTGGGCGTGCGATCGTGAGTTTTCTGGCGTGAACAGGCGGATGAGCTCGCGGGCGATTACACGGTGGTGACGCTCGACGAAGAAAAAGTATTCTTATATTGACTTAGTCTATGACTTAGTCTAATAATGAGACATGGATGAAGTGACCGTTCACGAGGCCAAAACTCATCTCTCACGCCTTCTGCGCCGCGTCGCCCTCGGCGAGGAAATCCTCATTTCGCGGCGGGGAGAGCCGATTGCCAGGCTGGTTCCCGCCGTCGGGGGAAGAAAGCGGATTCTGGGAGTGGACCGAGGTCGCTTTGAGGTGCCGGAGGATTTCGATGCTCCCCTTCCCGACGACCTCGCCAACGAGTTCGAAACGTGAAGGTTCTGATCGACACGCACTGCTGGTTATGGATGCTGGCAGCACCCGAGCGATTGTCCCAAGCCGCGGTGGACCTGCTGGAGACCCCTGAAAACGAGATCTTCCTCTCTGCCGCGAGCTGCTGGGAGATTGCGATCAAGCACCAGCTCGGCAAGCTGCTGCTTCCGGGCCCTCCACATGATTACGTTCCGGACCGGATGCTCGCCAGCGGAGTCAGCGGTCTTCCGGTCGAGGTCCGCCACGCGGTGGCGGTGGCTGAACTTCCGACGCACCATCGCGACCCATTTGATCGGCTTCTCATTGCCCAGGCAACCCTCGAATCGATGCCGATCCTGACGGCCGATCCTCAGCTGCGCCGCTACGGGATCGAGACGATCGACGCCTGAAGATTGCCGGATGTCGGAAAAGAACCAGCCCCGGCTTTCGCTGGGGCTTTCTTCCGTGCTGCGTGAATCATACGAAACTCCGAAGCGAAGCCCCACGGAGAAGCGATCGATGGCATGAAAAGCGCCATTCATACCTCATCGAAGCCACGGGATGCTCGGCATCGGCCGGAGCACCGACGGGAACGACTCGTTGGTCAGCCACATCGGCAGAAGATTCAGGTGGAACGGGCTCCCCAGACGACCGCTCGTTCCGCCCGGCAGGCTCGTCTCTGCCCGGATCCCGTCGTCCGTCGCCTCCGCGACGAAGCGCCTCACGGGACCGCTGCCGAACATGAATTCGTTGACGCCATCTGCCCGCGCGTCATGCGAGGAAGCGTCGACGACTTGGAATCCTCCATCGGTCGGAATCCCGGGAAGCCCCGGCAGCGGCGCCGGAACCAGACCCCCCGCAGGAGGTACGCTCAGCGGACCGCCGAGAGGATGATCGAAGACGATCCGGTGCAGCTTGCCCCAGTTCCAGTCGTTCATGTCTGTCGACCGGCCAAAGGCGGGCGCGAATTCTTCACTCGTGATCCGCCCGATGGCGTCGCCGACGCTCTTGAGAATCAGGATGTCGCGCCGGGTGGCAGCGTCGTCGACGCCGGGAACGTTGAAGAAGCTCACCCCCGACGCTCCGACGCCCCCGGTTGTTTCCCAGTTGTCGAGGAAATTGCGGAGCGAGCTCAGCGTCGAACCGCTGTTCGGCCGCGGGAGACCGGTACCGACGGCCTGTTCGATCGCCCCGATGACCGTATCGATCGTGTTCGCGATGAACCGCGCGCGCCACACGCTGTAGATCGTGGCGGCGACGCTGTTGGCGATCTCGGCCTCCGAGGGAGCCGAGAGCTGCCCATTCACGTCGCTCGCGTCATACCCCTCGGGAATGCCGGTCGGGGTCGAGAAGTCCCAACTCGACAACCTCGCCACCGCGGCCTGAATCGGGGGGCTCGCCGCGAACTGTGCCAGCACGGGATGCGCGCCCGGAGTGCCGGCGTTGCCGAAAGCCTGCACGATCCACGGCACGAAGTACTCCGCGTCGACCATGACCGTATCGGCCTGCATCTGCTGCATGTCTTCGAACGAGATCTTCTCGCCGTTGGCGATCTTCGCCCTGATCATCTCGGTGACGCGCTCGCCTCGGAATCCGTCGTAACCGACATTGAGATAGAAGATCCCGCCGCTCGGCCGGAGCTGGTTGAGCGGGTTGTTGTCGAGGGTCGTTCCGACCGGGTCATTGTTCGCATTCACGAAAAATCCGGCGGGCGGATTGACGATCTGAGGCATCTCCGAAAACGGAAGGATCGCATTCGGGGTCGCCTGCCCCGGAGGGGGATTGAGATTGCGGATCCAGTCGTTGCCGCCGCGACCGTCGCGAATGAAGAACGGAGGAAGGCCGTTGACCGTCCCCGCCTCGAGATCTTCGCGCAGCGGAAGCTCGGCGCTGGTGAAGTACCCGTAGTCGCCGCTGGAGTCGAGAACCGCCCAGTTCTGCGAGCCGAAATCGAACCACTGAAGCGCGTCGCGGAACTCCTCGATCGTCGAAGACCGGCTCACCCGGCGAAACATCTCAATCTCCTGCGTGGCATTGAGCCCGGTGTACTGGACGCTCAGCGCGGTGCCAGCCTGGACGTTGAGTGCGATGATCGGTGCGTTGCGGCGAACCACGATGAGACTCGCCTGCGGGATCGATCCTCCCGGGGGAATCGTCTGCAGCGAATTGTTCACCCCGTCTCCAATCCTGTTCACACGCCAGGTCTGCAGAACGGGAAAGAGCCACTCGACGGAATCCCCGTGCTTCGTCGCCAGCCCCGCCAGGGCCTGCGGCACGACTACGATCTCCTCGGCGAAGACGTCGGTGACGTCCATCGGATTGCGCGTGGCGCCCCACGCGAGGTCCGGCGTGCGGCCGACCGCCACGTACGGAACTCCCGCGAAGCTCATCCCGATCACGTTGATGTCACCGGCCTGCAGAGCGTTCGGATAGAACGTCGAAGGCGTATCGAGCGCCAGATGAATATCGTTGGCGATCATCGCCCGGCCCGATGCGGAATGTGCCGGACCGACTCCCCATTCGTTCGAACCGAGGAAGAACTCGGTATCCATTACGTCGGTGAGGTACGGCGAAGAGGAAAACGCCTCCGAGACTCCCCTGGCAAGCTCCAGCACGCCCTCCGGAAGAGCTCGGGCCGCGGCCTCGTACTTTCT
>DATLEY010000117.1:0-3185 GCA_035525215.1 Thermoanaerobaculia bacterium
CGCCGGAAGTCGACCAGATTGTCGATCGCCGCCAGATCCTGAAGATCACGCTCCAGATAGGTCCGAACGTAACCATCGAACCAGATCGTCCGCTGAGCATCGTCCGCCAGCTCGAGCGCCGGCACGGGATAGCCACCGATCCGCGCCTGCTCACGCCAGACTGATCCATTCGGTGAGCCGTCGCCGGAACGCTGCCGCTCGGTGCCGAGATCGGAGCTCAGGAAAAGGTCGAGCCACTGAGCAACAGGTTGATCGAAGAGATCATCCCAGATTCCGGTGCCTCCCAGACCGAGTCTTTCCGACCTCGTCAGAGGCCACACCGTCAGGTATGTCGCCCGCCCCGCCAGCGTCTCGGAAACCCGCTGCATCAGAAGAAGATTGGCCGAGCCCGTGAGGACGAATTGTCCCGGCTGCCGAGGAGAGGTCTCGTCCACCACCCGTTTGATCGCGTGGATCAGGTGCGGCGCACGCTGAACTTCGTCGAGAATCAGACGGGGCGCGCTGCGGACGAGGTCCTCGGGAGCCAGCCTGGCGCGCTCCGCGACATCGAGATCGTCGAGCGTCAGGTACAGGTGATTCGCAAGGGCGGCTTCGTTTCGAACCAGAGTGCTCTTACCCGTCTGCCGCGCCCCCATGACCGCCACGACGGGAGAGACATCGAGGGACTGCTGCAGAATCGTGGCGGCATGCCGTGGGAGATAGTTCATGACGTGAACGATTATCGTTCATGGCATGAACGATTTGCAAGAAGATGCGTTAAGGAGCAGCCTTAAAGAGTTGAGGACGCGATGGAGCGCTGGCATCTTTGCTCCGCGAAGTGCCGGCGGCGTTGCCAAACCCTCGCAACCAGAATCTCGGCGAGGACGGACGACGGAGGTCATTCCGGAGACGCCAGGCATGGGCTTGGTGGGCGAACGAGATTTCTCCTCTTCGGAGATCGCACCGGCGAGGGCTGCAAGCCCTCACACGCCACCCCTTCGGTTCCCGCCGCCCTTCACCCCTCAGGGCAGGCTCCACTGACACGCGGAGCGAAGATGCCAGCGCTCCTTGGATTCGTTTCGGCCCCTCACGCCGCCCTCTCCCCGTCCGCGGTTGTTGGTCATGGCTTCATTTGCTGGCGGGGAGAGGAAGAAAGGCAGATGTTCGCCGTTTCCTCGGGCCGCTTGGAAAGCGGCGCTACGCGGCTACGTTAGACGCGGTAGTAGTTGCGGTACCAGGTGACGAAGCGGTCGATGCCGGTGCCGATGGGAGTGGCGGGGCGGAAGCCTACGTCGGTCATCAGGTCGTCGACGTCGGCGTAGGTGGCGGGGACGTCGCCGGGCTGCATCGGCTGCATCTCGAGTGTTGCTTTTTTCCCGAGGGCGGCTTCGATCGTGCGGATGAACTCCATCAGCTCGACCGGTTGATGATTGCCGATATTGTAGATGCGGTAGGGAGCACGGCTGGTTCCGGGATCGGGATCGTCGGATGCCCAGTCCGGGTGCGGCTGGGCAGTACGGTCCGCCACGCGGATCACACCCTCGACGATGTCGTCGATGTAGGTGAAGTCGCGGCGCATGTTGCCGTGGTTGAAGACCTGGATCGGCTCGCCGTTGAGGATCGCTCGCGTGAAGAGGAACAGCGCCATGTCGGGCCTGCCCCACGGGCCGTAGACCGTGAAGAACCGGAGCCCCGTCGTCGGCAGGCCGTAGAGATGCGAGTACGTGTGCGCCATCAGCTCGTTCGACTTCTTCGTCGCCGCGTAGAGGCTGAGCGGGTGATCGACGTTGTCGTGCACCGAGAAGGGCATTCTCGTGTTGCCGCCGTAGACGGAGCTCGACGAGGCATAGACGAGATGGCGGACATCGTGATGGCGGCACCCCTCCAGGATGTTCGCGAAGCCGACGAGGTTCGCATGGATGTAGGCCATCGGGTTCTCAAGCGAATAGCGGACGCCGGCCTGCGCCGCGAGATGAATCACGATCTCGGGCTTCTGCTCGGCGAAGATGCGCTCCACCGCGGCGGTGTCGGCGACGTTCGCGCGGATCATCCGGAAGTGCTCGTATGGCTCGAGAATCGCCGCGCGATCCTCCTTCAGCTTCGGCTCGTAGTAGTCGTTGAAGTCGTCGACTCCGACGACGTCGTCACCGCGCTCGAGCAGCGCTCTCGTCGTGTGGAATCCGATGAATCCGGCCGCGCCGGTGAGGAGGATGCGGGTCATCGGGGGTAGTTTATCGTAGAGGCAGGGGCGGGAGCTTACCGACTACCGATTACCGAATTACCGACCGCGAGAGTTTCCAGCCCCTCACCCCGACCCTCTCCCCGAACCCGCCTGTGGTCCAAACGGCATTCCTGGCGGGGAGAGGGGGAAGTGGCCCCGACCCTCTCCCCGAACCCGCCTGTGGTCCAAACGGCATTGCTGGCGGGGAGAGGGGGGAGGCTCAACGAGTTCGTCGGTTAGGTTCGTGAGTCTGCGGTCTGGCTTGAATACTCCGAAAAAATCGAAGATCCGCTTATGCCGATTACCGCTCGTGAATGAGGAGAGGAACTCCAGTAAGTCCGAGATGGAAGTCGGTGGACCAGCATGAGCTCACGCGCCGGCGAGCCATGAGACTCAAGCCGAAGGCATCCGCCAGAGTGAGCGTCTGATCGTTGAACTTCTTGAGCATCGATACTGCCTCAGGGAGCTCAGCCGGTCCGAAGGCGATCACCTCGAGAGGCTCGATCGAATCCATCATTGCGATGAACTGGAGCGCACGGAAACTGCCGAAACGGCGAAGGAACCAGCCATGGCCTTCTGCGACGACCAAAGAGCTGGTGATCAATCGCGGTGGATCCGCAAACGCCCGAAGAAAGAGATCGTGGTGCGTGTCGGAGCGGTCGGCAAACGAGATAAAGGCCGAGGTATCGACGTAGGCGTCAGTCTTTTTGTCCATAGACGATTTCGTCCACGGTGAGACTCGAGTCCGACTCCCCCGACTCGATCATGCCGGCGAAACGCATCCAGGGACGTGAGTTGTCGACCGGAAGAAGGGGACGAAGAGAACGCCGCACCAGCTCGGCAAACGAAATTCCGAGTCGTTCCGCCTCTTTCCTGGCAGCTTGATACTCCTCTTCCGAAAGACTGATTTGTGTCCGCATCATGATAACAACTCCTTGGCCCATGATAACACGGAGAGGTGCCGATCCGATTCCGATTCCTTGCG
>DATLEY010000122.1:0-6047 GCA_035525215.1 Thermoanaerobaculia bacterium
ACCGGAAGAAAGACGGCGACCGTGGTCAGCGTCGATGCAATGACCGCCATTCCAACTTCGCTCGCACCCCCGCTCGCCGCTTCGAGCGCGCCTTCGCCTCTCTCGCGGCGCTTGAAGATCGCCTCGAGAACGACGATCGCGTTGTCGACGAGCATTCCGACGCCGAGCGCCAGTCCGCCGAGAGACATGATGTTGAGGGTAGTCCCCGTCCGGTACATCAGGAAGAACGTGGCGATGATCGAGATCGGGATCGATACACCGATGATCACCGTACTCCTGAGGTCCTTCAGGAAGAAAAGAAGGACGACGATCGCAATGAGGCCGCCGAGGAGGGCATTGCTGATCACCTCATCGACGGAGGATTGGATGAACCGTGACTGATCGGCGCCCCCCACGACCTCGATCCCCTCGGGGACCTCGTTCTTCACCCGCTCGAGGCGGGTGCGGACCGAGCGGGCCACGCTGACGATGTTCGCGTCACCCTCCTTGTAGAGCGCGAGCTCGACCGCTTCCGAGTTGCCGAACCGGGTCACCACTTCGCGCTTGCGGTGACCGCGCTCGATGCTGGCCACGTCCGACATCAGGACGTTCCTGCCGTCCCGCGTGACCAGGACCGTGTTCATGATGTCCTGGAGAGTCACGAACTCGTTGCGAGAGCGGACCAGGTAGCGGGCTTCTTTCTCATAGAGCGAGCCGCCAGCCTGGTTGATGTTCTCGCGCTGGAGCTTCTGGTTCACTTCGGCGATCGGAACTCCGAGGATCGCCAGCTTCCCCTCATCGACGCGAACCTCGATCTCTTCCTCGAATCCGCCGTTGACCTTGATGGCGGCGACTCCCTCGGTCGATTCGAGATCCTTCTTCAGAACCTCTTCGGCGACGTAGCGAAGCTGGTAGAGGTTCGACCCGCCCGTCACGTAGAGGCGCATGAAGGGATCGTTGGCCGGGTCGAATCGGAGAATGACCGGCTTGTCGGTCTCCCGCGGAAGCGTGAGCAGGTCCAGCTTCTGCCGCACGTCGAGCGCGGCGAAGTTCATGTCGCGCCCCCAGTCGAACTCGAGCGTGACCTGGGAGAGGCCTGGACGAGAGGTCGACGTGAGCCGCTGGACGCCGCTCACGACACCGACGACCTCCTCGATCTGCCGCGTGACCAGCGCCTCGACTTCATTCGGCGCCGCACCAGGAAATCGCGTCTCGACCGTGAGACTGGGATAGGAAATCTCGGGCAACAGATTCATCGGGAGTCGAGTGAAGGCCACGACCCCGAAGATCACCAGCGCGACGGCGCACATCGATACGGTCACGCGCCGCCTCAGCGAAAATTCGACGACACGCATCGATCAGCTCCTGTTCTCTTCTTTCAATGGATCAGCGCCCGGCCGCCGTGGGAGCCGCGGGCGCGGGCGCGCCTTCGAACTTGATGAGCGAGCCGTCCTTCAGCCCACCCTGCCCCGCGACGATGACCTTCTCGCCGGGGCGGACGCCGCTGAGAACCTCGACGACGTCTCCCTCTTCGATCCCGAGGGTGACAGGACGCTTCTTCGCGACATTGCCGTCGGCCACGAAGACGTGAGCTTCCTGAAGCTCGCGGACGATCGATTCGCGCGGAAGAACCATCGCCTCGGTGCGCGTCCCGCGGACGATGTCCACCGCGACGAAGGCTCCCGGGCGGGCGGCGGCAGGGGGATCGATCGCCTCGACCGTGATCTTGACGGTTCCGGTGGCCGTGTCGACGACGGGACTGATCTGACGGATCCGTCCCGCGAACTGAATTTCATTGGCAGCCCGAAGCGTAAGGCGAACTTCGCGCCCTTCCGACAGGCCGAGTACGTCTTTCTCGGGAAGATAGATGCGGGCGATCATCGGATCGTAGTCGGTAATCGTGAAGAGCGCCTCGCCCGGCCGCATGTGCTGCCCCTCATTCACCACCCGCTCGGTGACCACTCCTCCGAAGGGTGCCCGAACGGTCGTCTTGCTGACTCGCCATTCCCCTTCGGCCAGCTCCTGCTCAGCGACTTCCTTTTCCATGGAAGTTTTTTCGAAATCACCCTGGCTCAGCAGCCCCTGGGCATACATTTCCCTCGCGCGGGCCGCGGCGACTCGGGCGTTCGCCGCTCGGACTCTCGCCTTCTCGGCCATCATCTGAGCGTCGCCTCGAACCAGGTGAAGGAGCGCCTCCCCCTTCTGGACCCGCTGCCCTTCCTCGACCAGCAGGGAGGAAATCCGCCCCTCGGCTTCCGCCAGGATCTTCACCTCGTTCTCGGCAACCAGGTTCGCGGTCGAGCTGAGATACGAGGAAATCGGCGCGACGCCGACTGCAGCGACCCTGACAGGGACCGGCGCTTTCGCTTCCTTCTCGGCGCCAGTCTGGTCCGCGGCTTTCGCTTCGCTCGCCGTCGACCTCATGACGAGGAACCCGCCGATTCCCGCCGCGACGATGACGGTCGCGATGATCAGAATCCACATTTTCTTGCGGTCCAGGGGCTGGCCCATCGATGCCTCCACGCGAGCTTCCATTGATCCTCCGGTCGAGCTGTTCAGAACTGAATACGGGGAATCAGCTCGGCGGTTGCGGCCGGAGGTCAAAATCAGGATATGAGTGTGGCGGGCGGCGTCTCGCCGCCCAGCCCTTTCCGAACGAAACCGCCGGCTTGGACTGGGGTGGCTCAGCCCCGCTTTGGACTATGGTCGCATGAGCGCCTGCTGGTTGATAGAAAGGCAGGCTCAGCCGATCAACCGGCCTTGGCTGGCACCGAGGTCGCAATACCAGAGGCAGCTCGGCGCTGCTGCCGCGCGTTGAATGGAGGGTGCGAATGAACATCATCGGATGGATTCTGTTCGGTCTGGTTGTGGGTGCCATCGCGAAGCTCCTCATGCCCGGCAAGGATCCGGGTGGCTGGATCGTGACGATTCTCCTTGGAATCGCAGGCTCGTTTGTCGGCGGCTTCCTGGGACAGATGCTGCTGGGGCAGAATAACCAGGCAGCGGGCTGGATCGGCTCGATCATCGGCGCGATGATCCTGCTGCTGATCTACCGCCTCGTGGTCGGACGCAGGCGAACGGTCTAGATCACAAGCTCGGAACACGAAGCCCCGCTCCGGCGGGGCTTTTCGTTTGTCCGGCCAGAACCTACCGGCTCTTCCTCGCGATGAAGATCAGCTTGGCCGGTTCCTCGTCGTCCTCGTTCCAGGGGTCGAACGGTACGACCTCCATGCATTCCAGACCCGTCTTGCCGAGTGCCTCACGGATCGCGGTCTCGCCCCAGGCGCGCTGCCGCCTCGTCTCGCGGATCTTTCTTCTCCGCCCCCCGACCTCCGCCCATCCCGAGATCTCGGCGACTCCCCGCTGAAAGGTCTCGGAGAAGCGAGTCTTCATGATCAGCAGATGATTCGCGTCGCTCGATTCGTAGGGCTCCTCGACAGCCCAGACGCGGCGGTACACCTCCGGGTGATTCACGTCGAAAAAGAAGATTCCCCCCGCGGCCATGACCGACGCGATCGAGCGGAACGTGGCGACCAGATCCCCTCGCGAGAGGAGATGATTCAGTGAGTCGTACAGCGAAGTGACGATCCCGAACTCTCCCCTCAGAGGAATCGCCCGCATGTCTCCTGCTACGAGCTTCCCGCCGCGCGCCGAGGCCATCGAGAGCATCGGGAGCGAGGCGTCCAGTCCCACGGATTCGAATCCGCGGGCGGCGAACCACTCGACGGCCAGCCCGCTTCCGCAGGCGACGTCGAGGTGGCGGAGCGACGGGATCGGCGCTCGCGCGATCAGTCGATCGAGCCGCGGCTCGATGGCCCTGAAGAAACGGCTCCCGAGCGCGGGATCGTAAGCCCACGCGAAGCCGCCGTATGCCTCGGCCGGCCTCATTCTTCCCAGACGAAAAATCCGCGGCCGGTCTTCTTGCCGAGCAGGCCCTCTTCCACCATGTTCCGGAGGAGAGCGGGCGGCTCGAAGCGCGGACCGAGGGTCCGTGCGAGATAGTCGGCGATGCCGAGACGGACATCGAGGCCGACGAGATCGGTCAACCTGAGGGGTCCCATGGGATGGTTGTAGCCGAGCTGCATGGCCCGATCGATGTCTTCGGCAGAAGCGATCCCCTCCTCCAGCATCCGGATCGCCTCGAGGCCGATGGCGACACCGAGCCTCGAGCTGGCGAATCCGGGAGAATCGCGAACCACGATCGGCTCCTTCCCGATCCGCGCGGCAAACTGGCGCGCCTGCTCGATCGTCGCGTCGCCGGTCCTCTCCCCCACCACGATCTCCAGGAGCTTCATGACGGGGACGGGATTGAAGAAATGCAGACCGATGAAGTTCTCACGGCGCTCCACCCCTTTGGCCAGCTCGGTGATCGAGATCGAGGAAGTGTTCGTGGCCAGGATCGTCTCTTCGCTGCAGTAGAGGTCGACCTGCGAGAAAAGCTCCTTCTTGAGCTCCAGCTCCTCGGGGACCGCTTCGATGATCAGGTGCGATTCGCGCGCGGACGACTCCAGATCGCTCATCCAGCGAATGCGCTGGAATGCCGCGTCGGCCTGATCGCGGGTGAGCTTCTGCTTTTCCACTCCGCGATCGAACACATCGAGGGTCGCCTGGCGGGCAAAGTCGAGAATCTCTTCCGCGATGTCGGAGACGATGACCTCATAGCCGGCCGCGGCGCAGACATAGGCGATGCCACGCCCCATGGTGCCGCTTCCGAGCACCGTGATGTTCTGAATCTCCAAGCCGCCTCCTCGAGTCCGGGGTTGTCCCCGCTGCGCGCCCCCGCGCTCCGTCTCAGAGGGCGCGGAGCGCGAGCGAGACGATCTCACGGTGAGTGAAGTAGTTCACTCCCGGATCGTCCAGGTGAAATGAATAGATGAACCGCTCCCCGCTGTCGGCCAGAAATGCGACACGGCGATATCTATCCGGAGCTCCCTCAGGGAACTCCTTCACGTTCGCTTCACCCTCGCCCGGCTCGTCCACCGAGACGACACGGTAGAGCTTCTGAGCCGTGATCGGGAGGTCGTCCGGCGGATAGTGGATGAACTGAATCGCGTAAATGCTCTTCGGATCGATCTCACGCTGCGGGTAGCGATCCTCCGGTGCGACCGGACCGCCGGTGAACCACGACTCCTCCTCCTTGAAGAGAACGAGGCTCGCGGATTGCTCGGTCAGGGGAAGGAACGTCCGATCCAGATGGATGTGCTGCTCGCGCTGCTTCGATCCCTTGAGCTGCTCCAGGAGATCGATCAAGTACTGGATTCCCTGAGCCGTTCCCGTCAGCGCGACTTCGTCGTCATCATCGGCGATCCAGATGTCGAGCCAGGCGCCCTTGGGGAGGCGGACGCGGTTCTCGAGCTGATCGAAGGAGATCGGCGCGAACCCCAGCCGTTCCGCGGCGAGGGCGAGAAAGATGTCGCAGGAGGGATCGTCCACGAGATGCTCGCGGGCGTAGTCGATCGCCGCTTCATAGGCCTGCTTCCGACCGAAGTCGTGAGAGAGGTCGAAGCGGTTGATGATCGGATCGAGAAGCTGGGAAACCTGTTCGACTGGCTTGGACATGGAGGAGCTCCACCGGGGGGCGGGACGGACAACCGAGAGCTCAATCTAGCATATTTCTCAGGCCCTTCAGCCGGACCGGGCCGGCCTCGCGAGGCCTTTTCATCCTTCTTTCCTGTTCCGTGTCCGCCAGTCCTCATCGAGGTCGGCGAGAAAGCTCGCCAGATCATCGGCGTGCTCTTCCTCCACCGCCAGAATCGTCTCCAGCATTCGCCGCGTCGTCGGATCGTTGTCTCCCATGTAACGGATCATCTCGCTGTAGGAGTCGATGGCAACGCGCTCAGCGACCAGATCTTCACGGATCATGTCGATCAGAGTCGTCCCCTCCACGTACTCGGAGTGGCTTCGCGAAAGGAGTCCCTCCGGGCTGAAATTCGGAGAGCCGCCCAGCTGAACGATCCGTCCCGCAATCTCGTCAGCATGCTGCTGTTCCTCGGTGGCGTGCTGGAGAAACTCCGCCGCGATCGGATCGGCGTGGATCCCCTGCGCCATGAAGTAATGCCGCTTGTACC
>DATLEY010000125.1:0-8469 GCA_035525215.1 Thermoanaerobaculia bacterium
ATACGTTTCCCGCTTTCGCGGTGTAGAGCACCGGATAGCCGCGATGCGTCTTCCCGAGATACTCGCCTGACGTTCCGGGGACTTCGGTCCGCTCGAGGCCCGTGCGCTTTGCGAAGTCGGCGTAGATCTTCTCCTGGTTCGGAGCGGCCGCGGCGGGGAGCGAACTCGTGAGGAGGAGAGATGCGACTGTCGCGACTGTCGCGAGCGAAGGACGAGTTTTCATGGGGAGACCTCCGCCGCCATTATCGCTGGAAGCGGGCTGGACGGTGATCGAGCGCCTCTGTGGCGCCGGCTTTTGACTCTGTGGCGCCGGCTTTCAGCCGGCTGGCGCGCGAAGCGCGCCTCTCTCTATCTATTAAAGGGAACCGCCGGCCGGAGGCCGGCGGTACTCTGGTGACGCGTGAACCTGCGCGTTCGTCGCGACCGGCCGGAGGCCGGCGGCACTCTGGTGACGCGTGAACCTGCGCGTTCGTCGCGACCGGCCGGAGGCCGGCGGTACTCTGGTGACGCGTGAACCTGCGCGTTCGTCGCGACCGGCCGGAGGCCGGCGGTACGTTGGTCTCGCGTGAGCCCGCGCGTTCGTCGCGACCGGCCGGAGGCCGGCGGTACTCTGGTCTCGCGACTGGCAACTCGGAACTGGGAACTGGGAACTGGGAACTCTGCGGCGACCGGCCGGAGGCCGGCGGTACTCTCTCACAACATTCCGGCCAGGAGCGTGGCGATCCCCAGGAAACTGAAGAATCCCACCACATCCGTGATCGTCGTCAGAATGATCGACGATGATTGCGCCGGATCGCGGCCGATCGACGTCAGCACGATCGGAATTGCCGCGCCTGCAACGCCGGCCGCGGCCATCGAGATCACCATCGACGACCCGATCACGAGCGAAAGGCCGACCGAGCGACTCCAGACGAACACGCCCGCGGCGGTCGTGAGCGCGATCGCCCATCCATTGATGAAGGCGACCATCGCCTCCTTCTTCATCACGCGCGCCCACTGCGCGACCCGGATCTCACGGAGGGCGAGTCCCCGCATCGTCACCGCCAGCGCCTGCGCGCCGGTGTTTCCCGACTGACCCGCCACGACGGGGAGCAGCACGGCGAGAGCGGTGAACTGCGCGATGGTCGACTCGAAGAGCCCGACCACGGCGGCGGCGAGAAACGCGGTGACGAGATTGATCTCCAGCCAGGGAAGTCGCGCGCGAACCGCGAAGCCGATTCGCGAGAGCGCGCGCTCTTCGCGACTGGCACCGACCATCGCCTGGATATCGGCCGCGACATCCTGCCGCGCGGCGTTCATCAGAACGTCGTGACGAATCACGCCGAGAAGGCGTCCGTCGAAATCGACGACTGGAAGGCTGGCCAGCTTGTGAGTGGTCAGCTCCTCCACGACTTCATCCGCGCTTCCCATCCCTCTGACCGAGATGGCCGGCACGGCAAGCTTGTCGAGCGTTTCGTCCGGCTGCGCGACCGCCAGATCCTGCAGAGGGACGCGCCCGCTCAGATGTCCCGCGTCGTCGGTGATGAAGACGTCGGCGACGGCGCGGCGCCGCCGGTCGCGCAATCGGGCGAGCGCCTCATGGACCGTGGTCCCCTGCCGGAAGGCCATCACGCGCGGATCCATCAACCGCCCGGCCGTGTCGGGAGGGTACTCCGCCATCGCCCGCACCTCGCCGGCCGCCCGCTCGTCCATCAGGCTGAGCATCGACTCCCGCTTCGACTCGTCGAGCCACGACACCGTCGCGGCCGCCCGCACCGGATCCATCGCGGCCAGCACCCGCGTCGCGAAGTCGGGTGATGCGGCCTCGAGAATGTCGGCCGCCACGTTCGACGCCAGACGCTCCTGAACCGCGACGGCGTGCGGAGTCGGCTCCGACTCCAGCAGCGCCACCGCATCGCTCAATCGCGCTGACTCCAGATGTCGCGCGGCATCCTCGGGGAACTGGCGCAGGTAGACCCGCGCGAGCGTATCGACACCGCTGGCTGACGCCGCCGTCATCGAGCGTCTCCTTCCTTCTCATCAGCCACCGAAGAGTGCGGCGACCGCAGCCCCCTCGTTGCGGCGACGCCGGCGACTCCTTCGACGAAACCGGCGAGCCCGAGGTGAAACAGCTCTCCGAGAGCGCCGACCGTCTGCCCCGTGGGAGCGGAGGCTCCGGCGGCATCGGCTTCATGCTCGAGGCGGCGGAGCGTCTGGTAGCGGATCGCGCCCGCGAACCGTCCCGCTTCATCGGTCACAGGCATCGCATGGAACGATCGCCACCCGGGATGCGCGCGCACCGCGGCGGCCGGCGTCCATGCCGGCATCTGCTCGACGGGCGAGTTCATCACGCTCTCGATCGGATCGCGCGCCCGCGCGCGCATCAGCTCCGCGATGTCGAGCACGCCCCTCAGCATGCCGCCGCGGTCGATCACGAAGAGGTAATAGAGCAGACCGTGCGCTTCGCCCCGCAACCGGACGCGCGCCTCGCCGACGGTGATGTCGTCCGGAATCGCGAGCACCATCGGATCCATGACCGCGCCAGCGGTTCCCTCGGGATAGCGGAGCGTGCGGCGGAGGGGCTCCCGCTTTCGTTCAGGCAGGGCAGCGAGCAGCCGTTCCGCCACGTCGGCCGGCATCCGTCGCAGCATGGCGACCGCGACGTCCGGCTCCAGCCGGTCGACTGCCATCGCCGCCACGGACGACTCGCTCAGCGCAAGGCACTCCGCGGCCGCTGAGGCCACCATCTCGCTGAGCGCCGCGGCGGCTTCCTCTGGAGCAGCGCTCACGACTCCCGCGCGATCGGCGGCCGGCATCCGCTCCAGCGCCAGCGCCGCCTCGCGCGGACGCTCCTCTAGAAAGGCGCGCGCCAGCTCATTCTGCAGCGTCATCGTTCACCCCCCGACATCAGCACCGCCATGCTTTTGTTGAAGAGCTTCGCCGGGATCACGACCTGCCCCTCCGTGGATTGCACGATGACCGACGTCGTGGTCACCGCCGCGATCGTTCCCTCCACCTCTCCGATCCTCACCCGGCGGCCGACCTCGAACGTCTGCCTCGCGTAGTGGGCTCCGATGATGTTGCTCACCGCGTCGCGCGCACCGAGTCCGAAGGCGAGAGAGAACGCGCCGAGCACGGCGAGCAGCGTCACCGAGAGAATGGCGGTGAGCAGGGTGATGTCGATCCCTAGCTCCGCGACGGCGATCAGAAAGGCAGCCAGAAGAATGGCCCCACGGACGATCTGACCGATCGCCGCGGCGAACGGCGTTCCGGCCGCGGCTGCGGCGGCACTGGCCGCCTCGCGGGCCAGATTGCCGATGATCAGTCCCGCGACGAGAATCAGGATCGCGCCGAGAATGCGGGGAACGTAAAGCCCGAGGCCGGCGAGGGAAGCTCCGAGGATGGGAACGCCAAGAAGATTGGCGGCGGCCGCGATGAAGAAGAGGATCACGGCCCAGAAGACGATGAGGCCGATCAAATCCGAGATCTCGCCGGCCAGGCGCGGCCGGGGGAGGCCGTGGCGGAGGAGGCGCCCCGGGACGATCCGCCCGAGGGCTCGGAAGAGGCGCGAGACGAGGGCACGCATGAGAAGCGCGAGCACCCAGCCCAGCACCAGCAGGGCGAGCGCACCGAGGAGCTTCAACTGATGCGCCTGAAGCCAGACGGCCAGCTCATTCAGCGACTCGCGGACGACGACCACGAGGTCAGAATTTTTCACGGCGGACCTCCGGGAGGGATTAGACCAGAAAAGGAGAGATTGTGAACCGGGGGGTTCGAACTACGAGCGGGTTCGGATGTCACCCCGAGCGTAGCGAGCGGCCTGGGTGGCGGCACACGCTTGACGCGGAGAACGGCATCGGCGCAGAGAAGGAAATTCGCCGTGATGAGATGGCCGGGAGCGGGTGGGGGTCATTCAGAGGCCGCACGCGCCAGCCGGCCAGAAGATGAGATGGCGCCGCGGCCGAAGAATCTCAGAATGCGATGATCGCTGTCGGATTCTCATGCACGTCCAGGCGCGTGGCGCGATGCGACTGCACTTTCATAAGAACCCGATGACGGCCTGCGCATTCTGAGATTCTTCGGCCGCGAGACCAGTCTTCCCTCCACTCCGGTCTCCCGTGCGGCCTCTGAATGACCCCGCCCCCCGGGGGCTTCCCTTTGCCTTTGACTCGCTCAACATTCTGCATTCTGCATTCAAGCTTCTGACTCTCTCCCACACCTGATACCGTTCCCTCATGCGCGACCGTCCCGATGCCATCCTCCAGCGAGCCCAGGCAGATTATCTCGATGGAATCCTCCCTCCCGCCGATCCTCTCCTCGCCGAGATGGAGCAGCGTGCCGCGGTCGAAGGCCAGCCCATTGCCGACCGCGATCTCGCGCAGCTCCTTCGAGTGCTCGTGAAGATCCGCAGGCCGCGGCGCGTGCTGGAGATCGGAACGAACATCGGCTACGCCGTCGTGGTCATGGGTCGCGAGCTCGATGAGGGAGCGCTGCTCGAGACGATCGAGATCGACTCGGATCTCGCCGCCACCGCGCGGGGCTTCGCCGCGCGCGCGTCGCTCAGCTCCAAGGTCATGGTTCATGAGGGAGCGGCGCTGGAGGTCCTGCCGCGACTCGCCGGCCCCTTCGATCTCGTCTACATCGACTGCGTGAAGACGGAGTATCTCGACTATCTCGACGCGGTGCTGCCGAAGATGGTCGCGGGGGGAGTCATCGTCGCGGACAACGTCCTCTGGCACGGAACCGTCGCGACAGGCCACCGCGAGACGAATGCCGATGCGCTCCGGAAGTTCAATGAGCGGATCATGAGCGACCCCGCTCTCACCTCGATCGTTCTCCCGATCGGCGACGGCGCGAGCGTGTCGGTCGTCACCGGATAGCGGCCGGCGTCAGCGGTAAACCGGCCGTGCGCTCTTACGTAGTAAAGAGCGTGAAACGCGCACTTCGCTGGATCTTAGCGCTCTTCCTCTTCGTTCTCTTTCTTCTCCTTGCGGTCGTCGCCGCCGGCTTTCTTCGCGCGCGCGACGCGGCGGCACAGATCGAAAGCGACGCTGCTCTCGCCGCGGAGGCCGGCTTCACCGCGGCCGATCTCACCCCCGAGTGGCGCTCCATCCTCCTCGCCGTCGAGGATCCATCGTTCGAGAGTCACAACGGAGTCGACTTCCGGACGCCGGGGAGCGGGCTCACCACGATCACCCAGGGGCTCGCCAAGCGCGCCTGCTTCGACGAGTTCGCACCGGGGGTCTTCGCAAAGCTCTTCCAGACCGGGTGCGCCCTTGGAATCGACCGCCGTGTCTCGAAAGAGACCCAACTCACCGCCTTCCTTCACACCGCATCCCTCGGGCCGGGAGAAAGCGGCTGGATCACAGGATTTCCCGCCGCCGCGATGGAGTACTTCGGCAAGGAGATGCGCGCGATGACCACGCGCGAGTTCACGACGCTCGTCGCCATGCTCATCGGCCCGGCGCGCCACCACCCCCGCAGGAATCCCGAGGCTCTCGACGATCGCATCGAGCGCATCGAACGGCTGCTCGCCGGCGACTGCCGCCCCGATGGGTTCAGGGATGTCACCTACGAGGGTTGCCGAGGTCTGTAGACGACGCGACACTCGTAGCGGCGCACAGCGTGCGCCGTCGAGCGCGACGTTTCCCTCACTCTGAATGACCACCCGCCCGCGAGTGGGTGAGTCAAAAACCGGGCACGGGCACGTTCACGTTCACGGGAAGGAAAGCCCGCGAAGGCGGGCGTCAGATGTGACAGCCGGGGGCGTGAGCCCCCGGTCCGAGAGGCCGTGCGAAAAATCGAGCCCGCGAAGGCGGGCGGCAGATCAAGGCTCGCGCATGAGCCACGTCTCTCGACGCTCGAAGGTTGCCATTGCCCCTCATCCCCCACCCTCCTCCCCGAATGCGTTTTCATTCAAATCGCGATCCCGACGGGGAGAAGGGAGCCCTCCCTCCCGCGGTGTCATTCAGAGTGGGGGAACGGCGCGAGCGCCGGTGGAGCGGAGATGACTCGGTCTTAATCGCGAGTGGGTGAGTCAAAAACCGTTCACGGGCACGGGCACGTTCACGTTCACGGGAAGGAAGCCCGCGAAGGCGGGCGTCAGATGTGACAGCCGGGGGCGTGAGCCCCCGGTCCGAAAGGCCGTGCGAAAAATCGAGCCCGCGAAGGCGGGCGGCACATCGTTGCCCCTCATCCCCGACCCTTCTCCCCGAACACGTTCCTCCTGAAAACCAGATCCGGGCGGGGAGAAGGGAGCCGCCACCCCGCGCTCATGTCGAACCCGCTGGCCGGCGCCACCGAAAGGCTAGAACTTTCTAGCCCTTCGCTTTTCCGAATTCTGCTGCGCCGCTCCCCTCTTCGCCTCGAGCTCCTCAATCAAAGCCTCTCGAGCAGACTCGCAAGGGGTTTTTCCGCGAAGTGACCCAACCTTCAACCGGGCATCAGCCAAGCTCATCTCGCAGGCGGGAGCAGTCCCGATCCAAAAGCTTGGCCTCCAGAACGGCATGCAAGTGAAGTCCCCGTGCTTCTGGGGATCGGTTTCAGCGTACTGAAATCCTGCGCGGAAGACGCGAACATGAATACGATCGCGAATATGACGAGGCGTCTCATCACCACGAAGGGTGAACGTGAGATTGTTGAACCGCCCAGCCGTCCAGTCCTGAGCGCTCGTCGGGTTTGAGAGAAAGCGATCGATCCAGACGAGCAGGCTTCCCATCGGGGCAATCCTCTGAGACTGCTCCGACAGGTCCGAGATCGGGTGGAGCGTCAGGTGGTACATCCGGGCTGACGGATTGCGGCTGAGATACGGCACCACGGTGTCGTGATAATCGCGGAGACTACATGCGGCAGCCATATAGACGATGTTCCGCACGGGCGGCGTTCGTTTCTCGTAATCCGGCTGCTGGTAAAACTCCTGCACATGTCGCAGCATCTCATTCAGGACAATGGCCCCCATGCTGTGACCGACGATGGTGATCTCCCAGTCGGCGGCTTCTCCGTCTTCAATTCGCGTCAGGAGCTCCTGGAGAAAATCGCCTAACCCGCCACCCACTGCCTTTCCGCCTCTTCGAACCGGCTCAGGGTGATAGAGAACCGCCGTTCGGCGAAGGAGCGTATGCCATGTATTGGTGCCGCCGAGATCGACCACGGGGGTACCGATGTAGTTGCGGAGGGTATTCAGGCCCCAGGACAAGGCATCCGCGACTGACGTCATCGAGTGCTGTTCGGGCAACCTGCAATCGCAACCGAATGAAACGGAGAATCCGTCGTCAAAAGAGGCTTCATCCTGTATTTCCTGTCGGATCGCCGACTGCGGTTCCTGTAGGCAATTCATGTCCGGTTCACCCAGAAGCCGTGCGATCTGAACATCCCGCGGCGACCGCGGCGAGGTGGCCAGACGATCGGACGTCGCGTTGATCATGTTCTCTGGAATGCGCAGCAGGGACCGGAAGAGGTCCGATGCAAGCTTGAAGGGAGCCGCGAGAAGATACCGGCTACGGTGAAACCTCCCCTGACTCAGGTAAAGGAGATGATCCCGATAGCTGGATGGCAGAGAGGAAGACCAGTTCACGAAGATCGGAAAGTGAGTGGCGCTGATGGATGCCGTGTTTTGATAAGCCCGGTTCACGGTCGAGGTATCCGTATTCAAGCCGCCGTGAATGAAGATCAGAATCCGGCGCTTCGGCTCCGGGTCGTTCTCAGTAATCGTTGGTTTCTGCGCCAACGCTGAATCGAGAACGTCGTCGATATGCTGATCCCATTCAGCGGGCTCGAAATTGCGGAATGATGTCGATTCGATTCCGTAGTCAACGTGGCAGGGAAGAGGTCCACAGTCGCCAGTTGGATCGAGGGGCCGGCCATGCTCGTCGAACATCAGAATATTTTTTGCGGGTGGCGGAGTCAGAATCACGGTCTTGCATCCCGTGGCCAGAAACAGTGACAGAAGAATCAGCCGCACCGTGATCATCCGCTTGTCCATGAAAGTCTCCTCGGGGATTTTTTTGGGAACAGAAACGTAAGCCTTGGAGGTCAGGGAGCGGCCTCTCCCGAGGCTTTGCCGGGAAAAGCAGCCTTGAACTGATCCTGTCCGCCGAAGAATGAGAATGAGATTCCTGCAGTAATTCCGAAGTCGTACTCGCTACGTATCAAGGCGCTTGCTGGCGTTGCATCGGGGACAGAAGTGAGGCCAAGGAACTCCGGTGCTAATCGGTCGGCCTTGGTGTACCCGAGGCCGACAAAAATATGTACGGCGTTGTCTTCAGGAAAAGTCCAGGCGGTGAGCGCGAGGCCGAGATAGGCGCTTAAGGAGTCCACCGGGACGTCAGCTGAAAGCCCGAAGAGGAGGGACAGGTGATTCCACGGCGGGCGAGTA
Organism: Thermoanaerobaculia bacterium; assembly: GCA_035525215.1. Lineage (GTDB taxonomy): Bacteria > Acidobacteriota > Thermoanaerobaculia > Gp7-AA8 > Gp7-AA8 > DATLEY01. The sequence goes on from DATLEY010000125.1 coordinate 8,354, forward strand.
ATACTGAGGCCGTAGTGAACATTCGCTCCGATCTGGTAGATCGGTCCCGCTTCACCGGCGGCAATGACTTCAGCGAGATTGTTCGCCGCAGGTCTCAAAACGAACTGTTCATCGCG
>DATLEY010000130.1:0-7764 GCA_035525215.1 Thermoanaerobaculia bacterium
AAGCTCACTTGGGAGGTCAACGGCCGGCGAGTCGTGGTCACGAAGGAGCGTCCGGCGCTGTATCAGTGGTTAGGCTTCATCAAACACGGCGAGCCGGATCCGGTCAAAGCCGTCGCCGCGGCGCGCAAGATGCGCGGGCGCATCTGACGGCATCGTCGTCGTCGACCTCTCACGAGGCTTTGGCTTTCGTTCGCGACATCCGGCGTCCCGCTCCGTGCGAGCAGGAGTGGAACGAGTAGGGATTTCCCTTGCCGCGCACGATGTAGCTCTTGGTCCCCATCGGGCCGGGGATGATTCCGAGGTCTCCTGCGCCGGCGCGGATCGCCCCTTTGCGCGTGACGATGACTTCCTTTCCGAAGTGCTCCTCGCGTGAAAGATAGTTGTGGGGGAACGTCGCGAGCGCCGGTGAAGCGCAAACGACTCCCTTGAATCGTGAGGTGAGTCAAATCATTCACGGGCACGGGCACGTTCACGTTCACGGGAAAGAAGCCCGCGAAAGGCGGGCGTCAGATATGACAGCTGGGGGCGTAAGCCCCCAGTCCGAGGGGCCGTGCGGAAGCCAGAGCCCGCGAAGGCGGGCGGCACATCGTTGCCCCTCATCCCCGACCCTTCTCCCCGAATGCACGTTCATCGGATGTGTCGATCCGGACGGGGAGAAGGGGGCCCGCCCGCCCGGCGGTGTCATTAGAAGGCCGTACGGGAGGATGGCGTCGCGGAAGAATTGGTCTCGCGGCCGAAGAATCTCAGGTTGCGCAGACCGTCAACGGTTCTTCCGGTGCAGTCGCATCGTACGAACGAATCTGGACGTACATAAGGATCCGACTGCGATCATCGCGGCTGAGATTCTTCGGCCGCGACGCCAGTGCTCATTCTGCGCGGTCCTGGCGTGCGGCCTCTGAATGACCACCGCCCCCGCCTCGCCTTGATGTGTGGCCCGCCTGCCCCGGGTGTACTCAGCTCTGCGTGGGCTGATTTTCCCGGCTTTGCCCGAGCTCGCTCTCGACGCTGGCCTCCGCCAGCAGCCGGATGAACGCGCGTCCCTCGGGGTCGCTCTTCTGATAGAGATCGCAGAGCGACTGAACCTGCTCCCACGGCTCGTTGGCGGAGACGGTGAATCCCTCCACCGGTTGATGAGGGTCCAGGGTCCACTTCTGTCCCCAGCTTCCCCGCTCGAATGAATAGCGGACGAAGCCGACGCGTCGGGCGAGCTCCTTCTGAGGGAGGAGATGATCGTCGCTGCTGGTCGAGCCGACGTCGAAGCCCTGCGTGGTGAGAGCGCCTTTCCGGAAGATCGGCATATCCTTCTTGGCGGGCGTGTAGAACCCCTTCGCATTCGCGACCTGCTCGACGAGGGTTCCGGTCACGAACGCGGTCGTCATCTTCCGGACCTTCTCGAACTCGGCGCCCTTCTCATCGAGGAAGCGGAGCCCCGAGCGGTAGACCGTCAAGCCGCTCTCTCCCGGGATGAAGCGATCGACCTTGCAGGAGACGACCGTGGAGGGCATGGCGATTTCGACATTGTTCCAGCGAATGCGAAGCGTTTTTTCCGCGCCGCGCTCGAAGCGGGAGTAGTGCTCGACGCGAGCGCCATGATTGCTGATGTCGATCAGCACGACGCCCTCGGTTCCGAGCCGGCAGACCAGCGGCTTCGCGAGGCGAATGCGCTCGGAACGGCGGCGATTCTGGCGTGGAGGCTGGGCCATGTCCTTGCGGCCGGGGCAAGAGCCGACGGAGTGAAGCTCTCAGGGCCGTTTGAGAACGAGAAGTGTCAGGTCGTCCCCGATTCTTCCCGTGCTCCACGCAAGGATACCCCTCCGGAACTCGTGAATCATCTCTCGAGCGGACAAATGCGCCGCTTTTCGCGCAATTCGGGCCACTCCGTCGGTGCCGAGCTCCCTACCATCGGGACTGGGCCGCCTCGCTGGCGCCGTCGCTGTAGAGGACGAGCGAATCCCCTCGTACGGATCCGACCAGGCAGCCATCTCGATGGCTGCCGAGGTGGCGATCGCGGGCGCGACGCCGGTCAGGAGGCGAGCGACGCCGGTCGGCAGTGTCGGCATGGCCGGAAGCCCTTCGTTTCCGCATCGCCCTCGTCGCGGATCGCGACCTGGTTCTCGGGGCGGATGCGCTTCGCGTCGCGGCATGTCGGAAAGCAATAGATACGCGTGGTCTTCGAGCCGATGAATCGAATGCCGCGTCGGGCCAGGGCATCGAGCTCGTCGACGGCCACTCCTTCGATCTTCAGAAGCCCTCGCTTCACCGCGGGTCCCCACCCGTAATTTCCGACGCCTCCACCGTTCGGGACGACGCGGTGGCAGGGGAGAATCAGTGGGATGGGATTCCTGGCCATCACGTTGCCGACGGCTCGGATCGCCTTCGGACGTCCGATCTCTCGCGCCACCCACCGGTAAGGACGCACTTCGCCGCGAGGGATCTTCCGGATCGCCGCCAGCACTGTCTTCTCGAAGTCGGTGAGCTCGGCGAGATCGAGCGGGACGTCGCCCGGATCGACTCCGCGCAGGACGCGCTCGATCGGCTCCCTCAGATTCGCGGGAACTTCCGATTCGTCCGGGCTCAGCGAAGGGCGCGAGCGGCGGAACTCCTCGCCGCTCATCTCGCCCGTCGTGATCGCGCGGATGCCGCGCGGGTTGAAGGTGACCCAGATGGTCCGCCCCTCGAACTGAAACCGGCCGAAAGAGTCGTGGAGCGTCTCCTTGAGTGAGGAGGCGCACGACCGCGCGGGCGGGACGAGCAGCTCTTTGGCGAGAGAAGAGAGCTCGGCGAGATCGTGCGTCGACTCGTCGCAGCTCGTGCAGTCGGAGAGATGCTCCTCGACCACCGACTTCTCGGCTTCGGGAAGCTCTCCGGTGCGGAGAGCGTCGATTCTCATCAGGACTGATTTACACCGCATGAGCGACTCCTCGGGGTTCGAGCGCGCGGCGAAGGAGCTTCAGCGAGCGGAAGACCTTGCCGCGAAGCTGGGTCTCACTGAGGCCTGTGGTGCGGGCGATTTCTCCGTAAGGCATTTCCTCCATGAAGCGAAGAAAGATGAGCTCGCGCGATTCGGTGGGAAGCTCGGCCATGGCGCGCTCCAGACGCCGGGCTTCCTCTTTCCGCTCCAGTTCCCGCCCTCCGTCATCCGGCGCGAAGAAGGGACCGATCCGGTTGTCGTCGAAGGAAGTCATGGTGACGTCGGAGCGGCTCCAGACGCCGCGGCGACGGTTCAGCGAGAGGTTGCGCGCGATGCGGAAGAGCCAGGGGCGGACGACCAGCTCACGGCATCGCGCTTCGTCGTACTGGAGCGTGAGCGCCTTGTGCGCGCGGAGAAGAGCGTCCTGCACGACTTCCTGCGCGTCGAATGCGTTGCCGAGCAATCGAAGCGCGTAGTTGTAGAGGGGCGTCTCCCAGCATTCGACGAACCGCTCGAATGCTCCAGGCTCGCGCCTGTGGACGGCGAGGGGGAGCTCCGACGGATTCTCGGGGGCAAGCACGGCTTCTCCTCCTGTCCAGTGGTTCCTCACGAAGAGCAGAACACAGGTCCCAGAGCCCGCGTTCGCGTATTTTTCGGGGCGTCTGTTTTGTGGCGCCGGCTTTCAGCCGGCAAGCTTCTCAATCATAGAGATGAAACCACGCGCTTCGCGCGATTACCGGCCGGAGGCCGGCGGTACGCTGGTCGCGCGTGAGCCTGGAAGTGCATTGGCGACCGGCCGGAGGCCGGCGGTACAGTGGGGGCCGGCAGCCGAAGCAAGGGCAGGGGCGGGCGTGAGACCGCTCCCCGCCAACCGCGTCTACTCCTGGGCGTACGGGCGAGGAATCGGAGTCTCGCGCACGGGAAGTCGCGCCGCGGTCGCTTTCAGATCGGCACCTTTGATCGCTCCCATGGCCATGGAGATCATGGAGCCGACGTCGGCGAGGTTTGCCGGAAGAACCATCGTGTTGTTCGTCTTGGCGAGATGGCCGAACTGCTCGATGTACTGTTCGGCCACCCGGAGCTGCAGAGCCTCGGTGCCGCCGGGAGCCTGCAGTGCCGCGGCGACCTTCGAAAGGCCTTCCGCCGTGGCGGCCGCGACGGAGAGGATCGCCTGCGCCTGACCTTCCGCTTCGTTGATCTGCTGCTGCTTGTTCGCTTCCGAGGCTTTGATCACCTGCTGCTTGTCACCCTCGGCGGTGTTGATCGCCGCGTCGCGGACTCCCTCGGAGTGGAGGATCGTGGCGCGCTTCTCACGCTCGGCGCGCATCTGCTTCTCCATCGCGGCGAGGACGTCTTTCGGTGGCGTGATGTTCTTGATCTCGTAACGGAGCACCTTCACGCCCCACGCCTCCGAAGCCTTGTCCAGCTCTGAGACCACGGAAATGTTGATGTTCGTCCGCTCCTCGAAGGTGCGATCGAGCTCGATCTTTCCGATCTCGCTGCGGAGAGTGGTCTGCGCGAGCTGTGAGATCGCGAAGTGAAAGTTCGTGATGCCGTACGAGGCGCGATGCGGGTCCAGTACCTTGAGGTAGAGGACGCCGTCGACGCCGACCTGCACGTTGTCGCGCGTGATGCAGATCTGCTCCGGAATGTCGATCGCGATCTCCTTCAGCGAGTGCCTGTACCGGATGACGTCGATGAAGGGAAAGAGGATGTGAAAACCGGCGCTGATGGTGTTGCTGTACTTGCCGAGCCGTTCGACGACGTATGCGTTCTGCTGGGGGACCACGACCGCGGTCTTCGCGAGAATGATGAACACGACGAAGGCGAGGCCGATGGTGACGATGAGTGCTCCGGACATGGGATTTCCTTTCAGACGCGTCGAATGTAGAGGGTGAGTCCTTCGACGCGCTCGACCACGCAGCGGTCTCCGTTTCGAAGGGGTTGATCGGTTGTGTTGACAGCTCTCCAGGCCGCTCCCCGCAGCTCGGCTCGCCCGTCGGCCTTCGGCGGGATCTCGCCGAGCGCGACCGCGGTCTCGCCGGTGATCGCATCGACTTCCGCGCGGCTGCCGTCGAGCTTGAATGCCTTCAGGAGGGGCTTTCTCAGCAGCGCGAGTGAGGCAACGGAGATCGCGGAGAAAAGGAGGAGTTGGACCCAGAGAGGCCCGCCGAGCCCGAGAGCCACGAGCAGGCCGACGGCGATCGCGCCGAACCCGAAAAACGCGATGTGAAGCCCGGGACTGACGGCTTCGATCGCCAGCAGTACGAAACCGGCGAGGATCCAGAGCCACCACGGCATGGCGTGAGACCTTTCTTGTGAAATTGGGGGGACGAAAGCGAGGAGAAGAATAACGTTATTTGTCCAAAGGTGCCAGCAAAATCAGAACCGGTCAATATAATTGGCGATTGTTTTGCTAACGCTCTGATCCGGTTAGAGATGGGCGCGATGGCAGAGAACCACAACCAGCGGCGGGTGCTGGTCGCTGACGACGACCTGATGATCCGCAAGATGATCATCAAGGTGCTGGAGCGCGAGGGGTACGCGGTCGAGGAAGCGAAGGACGGCGCCGACGCGATCGAGCATTGTCAAGCGAACTCATTCGACGCGATTCTTCTCGACATGATGATGCCGCGGATCGATGGTTTTCACGTGCTCGAGTGGATGCGCGAGAACCGTCCTGATCTGATCGATCGCGTCCTCGTGATGACCGCGTTCACGCGCACGGCCGCCGAGCAGGCGAATACCGAGATTCCGATCGTCTTCAAGCCGTTCGATCTCCATGATCTGGTCGAGCAGGTGCGCGAGCGTGTCGAAATGGCGCGAAACGGAAGTGCGGCGCCCGACGGCCCCGAATCGGACGCTTCAATCTGACCGATCGTTCACCGCGGCCGGCTCGTCCTCGCGTACGATCCTTCCTACTGATTGGTGCGGGGTGAGGGATTCGAACCCCCGGCCCTCTGCGTGTAAGGCAGATGCTCTACCGCTGAGCTAACCCCGCGATCACTTCAGTATAGAACCACTGGCTGGGGGAGAGTGGCGGGCGGCGTCTCGCCGCCCAGCCTCCTGTTTCGAACAACGCATCAAAGTGGCGGGCGGCGTACCCAGCCTGTTCGGAAGACCGCCATCGAGCGTGAGGGAGAAATGGCCGCTCGGCAATTCTCACTGCCATTCCGCGGGGGCGCTCAGGTTCGCTGTCTAGCCGCCGGGAGCCGTGGCTGGCGCGACCAGTTCGCCGGCGACCATCGGCGTGATGATGTAGCGGATCACCGTCGGCGGCTCCGCTTCGGTCTCCGCCACCTGAAGGATCACTCTCTGGTCGGTCGACTTCAGGTTCGTCCCCGGGACGAACGGATCCTGCATGGCCTGACTCAGGTCCACCTCGAAGGTCCGCCAGTTTTTGCGGTTTGGCGGATACGGAGGAAGAGGCTCCCAAGCCCGGTACTGCGCCAGATAGGTGACGTAGTAGTGCCAAACCTTCGGCAGCGCGTCCTCCGAGGAGAGAGTCAGCACCTCGGTGTTGTCCCCGTACTGGTTGCGGAGCATCACGACATCGCGCCTGGTGAAGTCTTCGCGATAGCGGGCTCCGCCGTAGACCGGGATCTCAGTGCCGAGCTCGGCGATTCTCGCCTTCGCATCGACCGTCGGGGCTTCCTGCGCTTCTTTCTCCGCCTCGAACGTACCCGCGGAGGTTTCCTGCCCCCCCGTGCATGCTGCAAGGACGACGACAGTGGAGAGGGCGAAGCTAGCAATCCAGCGGGCTTTCATTACTGGATATAAGAGCAAGCGCTATGCCGTTTTTGCATCATCCCGCTTCGGTGCGCCTGGTGCGACGCGACCATCCGCGCAGCCGGTCGAGCGCGGTCTCGCCGCCGTACCGCGAGACGATCTTGTCATCGTAGAGATCGGAGGTCGCCGCAACGCTCTGGAGCGATGCGAGGAGCTGGGGCGCGCGGACGTGCCGCCCGATGAAGGAGTGTGAAAAGAAGACGTCTTCGCCGACCAGGCTGAACGCACCGAGGTCGATCTGGGCGTTCATGGCGAGCAGCTCGCGCATCAGCTCGGGTGTCGCATCCACCCCCTGAACGCAATAGGCCAGAACCTCGATGACGGCGTTGTCCTCCTCGAATGGCTCGATCGAGATCTCGATGACCGTCGATCCGTACTTCAGGTAGAAGTCGCAGTGGTCGGCGTCGTCGGAGAACTCGTCGGTCAGCTCGCCCAGCATCGACTTCACTTCTCCATAAACCTGTTCCTGGCAGGTGGTGTGGAAAGTGCGATCAGGCATGCGAGAGATTATAGAGTCAAAGAGTCAAAGGCTGAATGCTGAATGCTGAATGCTGAATGCAGAATGCAGAAGTTAGAATGTAGAAAGAGAGCCAAAGGCGGCGGCAGCGCAGCGAAGCCGGGAAGATGCAGTCATTCAGAGGCCGCACGGGAATCCGAGGTCGGGAGACCACCGGTCTCGCGGCCGAAGAATCTCAGAATGCGCAGGCCGTCATCGGGTTCTTGTGCCGGTGCAGTCGCATCGTACGAACTCGTCTGGATGTGTATGAGAAGCCGACAGCGATCATCGCGGCTGAGATTCTTCGGCCGCGGCACCATTTCATATTCTGCTTGGCTGGCCCTTGCGGCCTTCTAATGACACCGCGGGGAGGGCGGCCCCCTTCTCCCCGTCCGGATCCGATGAAATCGCATTCGGGGAGAAGGGTCGGGGATGAGGGGCAACGATGTGCCGCCCGCCTTCGCGGGCTCGATTTTTCGCACGGCCTCTCGGACCGGGGGCTCACGCCCCCGGCTGTCACATCTGACGCCCGCCTTCGCGGGCTTCCTTCCCGTGAACGTGAACGTGC
>DATLEY010000131.1:0-7396 GCA_035525215.1 Thermoanaerobaculia bacterium
AGCCGGAACTGATCGCCTTCGAAAACCTGCAGATGAACGTCGACGATCCCCTCCTGGTTCTCGACGTACTGGGAGTTGATGTACGCGTAGATGTAGCCGCGCCGCTGATAGGCTTCTTCGAACAGCTCGAGGCGCGCCTGAACCGGCTTGCGGCTGAGCGTCTCTCCGCTCTGCGTGGGCCAGTTGCCGATCAGCTGCTCTTCCGTGAAGACCGTGTTGCCGGCCACGGTCACCTTGCCGAACTGGTGAACCGCGCCTTCGTTGATCGGGATGGTGATCCTGACGCGCTCTTTGCGGGTGGTCTCGATCTGGGCGTCGCCGAAGGTGATGTCCTTGTAGCCGCGATCGAGATAGAAATTGCGGACGCGCTCGAGATCCTCATCGAGCTTCGACGGGATGTAGACGTTCTTCTTGCGGGCCCAGGTGATGAGGTTGTGCTCTTTGACTTCCTTCATCTCCCGTCGCAGCCGCCGGTCGGAGAAAGTCTCATTGCCCACGAACTCGATGTCTGCGATCTTGGCCTTGATCCCCTCGGTGATGTTGAAGATGATCCGCCGGTCGTTCGGGTCGACCATTTCTTCCGAGGTCGTGGTGACCGTCACTCCTTCGAATCCAGCCTCCGCATAGGCTTCGCGGATCGTTTCTGCGGCGCGCTTGACCAGGGTCTGCTCGATGGTGCTGCCGACGTGGAGATTGATGCTCCCTCGGTCGAGCGCTTCGTTGATCTTGGTCAGATTCAGATTCTTGTTGCCTCTGAACTCCACCGCCCCGATGCGCGGACGCTCGCTCACGGTCACCCGGACCAGCACTCCCTGGGCCGTTTTCTCCGCCTCGATCTTGATGTCGTCGAAGAGTCCGGTCTGCCAGAGATTGAGGAAGTTCCGCCGGATCGCCGCGGGATCGTACGGATCGCCGGGGTTCAGGCCGAGATAGACGCGGATTGTGTCAGGCGCAACCGACTTGTTTCCTACGACTTCGACTTGATCGATCGGATCGCCGGGCGCGGGCTCGGTGACCTGCCCGAACGCGAGCGGGCCAATCAGATGGAGGATCAGGAGCGAGATTCGGGCGACGGATTTCATGATGGTCGAGTGCCGCGACTTTGAGACGATCGGCCGGAGAATTCGTTTCGGCGGGAAGCGCGCGATTCTAGCATCCCATCGGGCGGTTCCCCGGCGGTCAACTCCGAGGGATAAGGGGCTGGTTCGAAGGGATTATTCCGGCCCTCCCCGCCTTCGAACCGGGCCGCCCGATCAGAGATAAGTGGCCCTGCCCCCTCCGAACGACCAGTTCTCCTTCGGCACCTCACGAAGGCAGATCATCACGTCGTCCGGACGCAGCCTCAGGGTCTCGTTCAGATTGCTGGCGACCGCGGCATAGAGCGCGGTCTTCACCTCGGCCGTCCTCCCCACGTTCATGGTGATCTCAATGAGGACCGGGTCGTGCCGCTCGACCCCGCCGTAAGTCGGATGCGAAAGGATCCTGTCCGCAGGGTAAACGTCGATGTAACAAAACTGACTCTCTTCCGGAGCCTTCGCCACATCGACCAGAGCGCGGAACACTTCGCGGGCCACCGACCGGGCGAGATCCGCGCCCCGTGCTTCACTCAGATGGATATGGAGAAGCGGCATCCTCGATCCCCTTCGTCGACTCCTGACGCATGAACGCAGGGCCCTTTCTTCGCTCAGCGATTCCGCGCATTCCCCAGATGATCCCAGACTGCACTCGACACCGCTGCGATCTGAGACGCGGCCACTGAACCATCATCGTATCCCCTCGTGAGCACGACCAGCACGTAGGGCCTGCGCCCGGGTGGATACACGATCGCGGCGTCGTGGGAGATTCGCGTGATCGTCCCTGTCTTGTTCGCGACCCGCGTACCCGGAGGGAGGCCAGCCGGAATCTTGGAGCGGAACTCCTGCTGCTCGAGGATCGCCAGCATCCTCTCGCTCGCGTCCCGAGAGATGGCCTTTCGTTCCGCGATCGCTTTCATGACCAGCATCAGGTCGTGCGCCGTTGCCACATTGTTGAGCCCCGCCTCGTACGCCTTCTCATCCTCGACCCCGCGCAGCACCTCGATGTCCCGTGCTCCGATTCTGGACATCAGGTCCATGACGCGTGTGGGCGTGGCGAGCTCGATGAGAAGGTTGGTGGCGAGATTCGAGCTGCGCACGATCATTCGCCGCATCAGCTCCTCGAGGGGTGCGGACGATCCGACCTGATCGTAGAGATCCGGATCTCCATCCTCGCCGGCAATGAGCGTGAACTCGGAGCCATCGACGATCGAGCGGAACTCGTTACGGACGGGCACCGGTTGTTCGAAACGCAGCTCCCCTCGATCGACAGCCTCCATGAGTGCGAGCATCACCGGAACCTTCATGGTGCTGGCGGCATGCATGATCTCGTGATCGTTCCGGCCGTACGAGATGCCCTCCTCGAGATCGGTGAGCGAGACGGCGATCGTCCTGCCAGAAAGCGCGGCCTCGTCGACGATTCGGTCGATGCCGGCCTGGAGCGTGCGGGGAACGGGCTGAGGAGAGGTGGCGCATGAAAGCGCCGGCACGGCCAGCGCGAGAACGAGGAGCTTGACCATCGGGCTCATGGAGCGCCGCCCGGCTCAGTTCACGGTATTCGTGATCAGGTCGCTTCGAATGGGGCGGAGAATGATCACCCCGTCCTGCATCACGAACTCGACGCGCTCGATGAGGTCTTCCTTCTGCCGGATGAGGAATTCGGAAAGCTCGTCCTCGATGTGACGCTGGATCGCGCGGCGAAGGGGCCGGGCGCCGGAGTTGGTCTCCAGCCGCGCCTGCTCGATGAGCCATTCGATGCTCGGCCCGTCGACCGTGATCAGAATCCCCTTTGGCGAGAGCGCGCGGTTCACGTCCTCAACCAGCAGATGAGCGATCTGTCTCAACTCGGTGTCCGTGAGCGGATTGAAGATGATGATGTCGTCGATCCGGTTGATGAACTCGGGAGAAAACTCCCTCTTGAGCTCATTCTGAATGATCATCTCGACATCCTTCTGCTCGGCGGTCTCGCCTTTCTCGCGAAACCCGAGCATCCCCTTGGTGGCCAGATGCCGCGTACCGAGGTTCGAGGTCATGATGATCAGGGTGTTCCTGAAATCGACCTGGTTTCCGAGAGAGTCGGTCAGGATCCCGTCTTCGAGGATCTGCAGCAGGATGTTGGCGATGTCGGGATGGGCCTTTTCGATCTCGTCGAGAAGGACCACCGAGTAGGGGCTGCGGCGAACCCGCTCGGTGAGCTGGCCCCCCTCCTCATGACCGACGTATCCCGGAGGCGAACCGATCAGCTTCGAGACTGCGTGCTTCTCCATGTATTCGGACATGTCGAAGCGCACCAGGTGCCGCGCCGATCCGAAGAGATACTCAGCCAGCCTTCGAGCCACCTCGGTTTTTCCGACTCCGGAGGTGCCGAGAAAAACGAACGAGCCCATGGGACGATTGGGCGAGGCGACGCCCAGCCGGGAACGGCGGATGGCCCTGGCGATCGCGCGGATGGCCTTGTCCTGGCCGACGACCCGGCGCATCAGAGTCTCTTCCATCTGGAGAAGCTTCGCCGCTTCATCCGCCTCCAGGCTGGTGACGGGGATGTCGGTCCACGACGAGATGATCTCTTCGACGTCTCGGGCGGTGACTTCCATGGCTTCCTCACCGCCATCCTCACGCTCCTGCTTGATCCGCTCGATCTCGTCCTTGAGCTCGATTTCGCGCTCGCGGAGGAACACGGCTTTCTCGAAGTCCTTGTCCGAGATCGCTTTCTTCATCTCCTTGACGATGTTGCGCGTCTCGGCTTCGAGGCGACGGAGGTTCTGGGTGTCGGCAACGCGGCGGAGCTTCACCTTGGCCCCGGCTTCGTCGAGGATGTCGATGGCCTTGTCGGGGAAGAAACGATCGGTGATGTAACGGTTCGACTGATAGACGGCGGACTTGATGGCCTGATCGGAGTACTTCACCTTGTGGAAGGACTCGTAACGCTCTTTCACGCCGTCGAGGATGAGCAGGGTCTCCGCCTCCGAGGGGGGAACGACCTGGATGGCCTGGAACCGGCGGAGGAGGGAGCGATCCTTCTCGATGTAGCGTCGGTACTCACGGATGGTGGTCGCGCCGATGCAGGAGATCTCGCCCCGCGAAAGAGCGGGCTTGAGGATGTTCGCCGCGTCGAGCGAGCCTTCCGCGGACCCGGCTCCGATCAGCGAATGAATCTCGTCGATGAAGATGATGATGTCGTTGTTTTCCTTCAGCTCCTTGATGATCCCCTTGAGACGCTCCTCGAACTGACCGCGGTACTTGGTGCCGGCCACGATGAGCGAGAGATCGAGCGAGAGGATCCGCTTGTTCGCGATGAAGAGCGGGACGTTGCCGTCCACGATCCGCTGGGCCAGTCCTTCGACGATGGCCGTCTTTCCGACGCCCGGCTCTCCGAGAAGAATCGGATTGTTCTTGGTGCGGCGGGAGAGGATCTGGATGATGCGATCGACTTCCTTCTCGCGCCCGACCAGAGGATCGAACTGCCCCTGATGCGCCATCTGCGTCAGGTCGCGGGCGTACTCCGCGAGGAAGGGAAGCTCCTTCTTCTGCTTGTCGGCTTCCCGTTCCTTGAGGATGGAGATGGTTTCCTCGCGGACTCCGTAAACATTGAGACCCTTGGCGGCGAGAATGCGCGCGGCCGTGGAGGCCTCCACGCGCAGAATTCCCACGAGCAGGTGCTCCGTGCCGACATACTGGTGAAGCATCGACTCCGCCTCATGAGACGCGTAGGCGAGGATTTTCTTGGCTTCTTCGGAGAGAGGGAGCTCGGCCGATGAGGAGATGCGGTCGACGAAAAGCCGGTCTCCCTCCACCTCGCGGCGGATCTGCTCGGGCTTCACGTTGAAGCGGGAGAAGATCTCCTTGATGATGTCCTCGCCTTCGCGAAGGACGCCCAGAAGGATGTGCTCGGACTCGATGACGCGGGAACCGAGCTTCGATGCCTCATAGCGGGCGAAGAAGAGCGCGCGGCGGGCTTTCTCGTTATATTTTTCGAACATGGTCGACCGGGATTCTGCTCTTCATCTCAAACACGCGGTCGCAACGCGCCGCGAGATCTCGATTGTGCGTCACGATCACCGAAGTCAGCTGCCGTCTTCGGTGACATTGTCGCATTAATTCGAAGACTTTTTCGCTGGTCTCGAGATCGAGATTGCCGGTCGGCTCGTCGGCGAGAAAGAGCACCGGCTCCGTCAGCAGGGCCCGCGCGATCGCCACACGCTGCTGCTCCCCACCCGACAGCTGATGCGGGTAGTGATCCTTTCGGCCCGACAACCCCAGCTCGTTCAACAAGTCTGCTGCCGATCGCAACGCCTCCTTCCTGGCGATTCTTCCAATCCAGGCAGGCATCGCGACGTTCTCCTGAGCGGTGAATTCCGGCAGAAGATGATGAAACTGAAACACGAACCCGACGTTCCGGTTGCGGAATCGCGCGAGGTCGTCCCCCTCCATCGTACCGAGGATCTGATCGCCGACGCGTATGCTCCCGTGGTCCGGCCGATCGAGTCCCCCCAGAAGATGCAGCAGGGTCGACTTCCCGATCCCCGAGGGCCCCACGATCGCGAGCATCTCGCCTCGGGCCACGCTCAGGTCCAGTTCCCGGAAGACTTCCACCGCGACAGCGGTCTCGTGATAGCTCTTGCCGAGTCCGCGGGCTTCCAGGAAGTTCATCGGCCGATTATAAGCAGCGAAGCCGCGGGATCACCGCGGCCTCGCAAATCGTAACCATCGGCTCGCGGCCGCTCAGAAGTTCTCGCGGTAAATCGAGATCTGGCTCGCGCGACGAAGATCGCCTGAAAGCTGGTTCATCGCCGCGATGACCTGTTGGGCGCGCTCGGACAGCATCCGCTCGCGGATCTGCTCCCTGACTTCCTCGTAGGGAGCCCGGCCCGCCGGACGGCGATCCTCGAGATAGATGACGTGATACCCGAACTGCGTCTGAACGACGGCGCTCGTCTCTCCGACTTCCAGCGCAAACGCGGCTTCCTCGAACTCCGGGACCATCTGACCGCGCATGAACCAACCGAGGTCGCCTCCGGATCGAGCCGATCCATCTTCTCCGTACTGCATGGCCATCTGCGAAAACTGTTCGGCCGTGACCTCGAGATCGCCCATTCCGGCGATGCGGAAGTGCTGGGCGATTCTCTTGATCTTCTCGAGGGCCTCTCCATCCGTCTCCGCGTTGTCGCCCGTCGAGTTCACGACCTGCTGCGGCGAGGGGGTCGCGAGGATGTGCCGCGCCTTGACCGCCTCCTGCCGCAGGAACTCATGCGGATGCTTCTCGTAGTATTCGCGGACCTCGCTCTCCGGCGCGATCCTCTCGCCGATGACCTTGGCCACGTACGACTCGAACAGCACTTCCTCCCGCGCGGCGCGAAGATTGGCCGCCACGCCGGGATCCTGAGCCAGATTGTTCTTGATCGCTTCCTGAACCAGCAGCTTCCTGCCGATCAGGCTCTCGAGATAGGCGAGCTTCCCGCCGATCTTCTCGTAGTCCTTCCGCATCTCGGGAGCGAGCCGGCCCCAGGCGGCGTCCAGCTCGGCCACCGAGACGTTCTCTCCGTTCACCGTGACGGCGACCTTCTGCTCCGGCGTCTGCGTGAGAGCCGTTCCTGCCGCCAGCGCGATGACGAATCCAATGCAAGCGCTCTTCATTCTCATTTCCTCCCGGTCGTTTCCCCGCGGCATCAGCGCCGCCTACTACAGACGGGCCACCTAACAGGAGGGTTCTCCGCGCGATTCCGATTCCCCGGCTGCTGGCGCGCTCATCACTGGCGAAGAGACCGCCAGGCGCTCGAGATATCCGCCGTCAAGGGCTTCGCAGCGGTTTCTCGCGATCTGTCGAAAATCGAAAAGGAGATGCAGCGCGGGCGGCTTCTCCGCCTCGCTACGGGAGGGAAAAGCTGTCAAAATTCTGTTGAAGACTGGGAGGCCCGAAAACCGGCCCTACAATCTCGCCGCTCCCCCAATGACGGTCCTCGCTCAAGACCTGCGACTCGATCGCCCGCTGCCTCAGAATCCCGAGGCCGAGCGATCGGTTCTCGGATCGATTCTCATCGACCAGGCCTCTCTCGATCGAGTGACCGAGAAGATCCGCACCGAGGATTTCTACAAGGACTCCCACCGTCACATCTTCGATGCGATGGTCACGCTCGCCGAGCTCGGCCGGCCCATCGATCTGCTGACCATCAAGGAAGAGCTCGGGCGGCGGGGCCGGCTCGACGAGATCGGCGGCGCTGCGTACATCTCATCCCTGGTCGATGGCATCCCGGACATCGGCAACGTGGAGCGTTACGCCGAGATCGTCCGGGAGAAATCGACCCTGCGCAAGCTCATTCTCATGG
>DATLEY010000141.1:0-7937 GCA_035525215.1 Thermoanaerobaculia bacterium
GAGAGCGCGAATCGCCGGATGCGTCTTGAATCGCTGGAACTCGTGATGAGGATCGAGCGTCGGATTGCGGTAATCGAGTCCGACCACGAGACCGATATCGACGATCCGATCCTGCATCCCGTAAATGAAGCCACCGCCGAATGTCTCCGAATCGAGCGGCCATCCCATCGTATGAATCACCGCTCCGGCGGGTAGGCGGTCATCGGGGAGCTGCCACAGCTCCTTGATTCCGACTGAATAGACCTCGGGATTCTTTCCGGCGTAAAGATCGAGCTCTTTGGCGAGCTGCCTGGTCAGAGTGCCCCGAGGACCTTCCGCGAGGATGGTCACCTTCGCCTTGATGTCGACGCCGGGCTCGTAGTTCGCTTTCGCCTGGAAGTCGCGGTCGACGCCCTTGTCCGCCGTCCGGACGCCGACGACCCGATCGCCTTCGAGCAGAGCTCTCGCCGCCGGAAACTCCGGAAAGATGTCGACTCCCTCCGCGGCAACGATCGGAGCGAGCCATCGCACGAAGCGGCTGAGAGAGATGACGTAGTTTCCATGCTGCTTGAGGACGGGGGGAAGGATCGGCGCATTGAGCTTCAATCCGTCGAACAGGAACCAGAGGGCGTCTGACTCGACCGCGGCCTCGATCGGACAGTCGCGCTCCTTCCAGTCGGGAATCAGCTCGGCGATCCCCTGAGGATCCATCACGGCGCCGGAGATCCCGTGCGAGCCGATCTCCTTCCCTTTTTCCAGGACGGCGATGCCGACGCCCTCGAGCTTCTGCTCGCTCGACTCGTTGTGCCGCTTGATCAGTTGCGAGAGGTGATATGCAGCGGCGAGGCCCGCGGGGCCCGCGCCGACGATCACGACGTCCAGGTCGAGGGTCTCACGCTCGACGCCGGGAAGTTCAGCCATTGGACGCTCCTTCGATGGGATCGCACCGGAGCCGGCACGTGAAGCCGGGACATTGTATAGGGAGGGTAGAGGAGCGAGGAAACCAGGGTAGAGGGTAGAGGAGCGAGGGTGGAGGGAGAAGCGAAGCAGGGAAGAGGGTAGACGAGCGAGGGTGGAGGGACCGCGACTCCGGTCTCGCGTGGGGTCATCTAATGCTACCGGGATCGGTTACGAGGGGGAAGGGTGGGTCATTCAGAGGCCTCACGGAAGAACGAGGTCGAGAGAGGATTGGCCTTGCGGCCGAAGAATCTCAGAATGCGCTGACCGTCATCGGGTTCTTGTTCCGGTGCACTCGCATCGTACGAACGGGTCTGGACGCGCCAAAGAACCCGACAGCGATCCTCGCGGCTGAGATTCTTCGGCCGCGACGTCACCTCATATTCTGCGCGGCTGGCGCGTGCGGCCTCTGAATGACCCCCACCCGCACGTGATGCCCCCACGAGTTCGTGCTCGATGGTCATCTCCGCTCCACGCGCTCGCGACGTTCCCCCACTCTGAATGACCACCGCCAACCTTGCGCGCGACTTTGCCTCTCCCTCTCCCCTCGCTCCTCTACGCTCTTCCCTGATTCCGCCTCTCCCTCTCCCCTAGCTCCTCTACGCTCTTCCCTGATTCCGCCTCTCCCTTTCCCCTCGCTCCTCTCCCCTGACCCCTGCTTTTGCCGTCGATTCCGGGGGAAAGCGTACTTTGCGACTATGATTACGTCATCCGCGATATGACCCGTCTCGATCTTCGATTTTTCGGTGGCTTTCAGGCAAAGCTCGACGGGAATGACCTCCAGTTTCCAACGCGAAAGAGCGAGGGGCTGCTGGCGTACCTTGCGATGCCGCCGGGAAACACGCACGCGCGCGAGAAACTCGCCGCGCTCCTCTGGAGCGAGTCGGGCGACGATCAGGCCCGACAGAGCCTCCGGCAGACGATTTTCACCCTGCGCAAGGTCCTCAATTCCGAGGATGTCCTGGTGAGCGGCGATTCCGACCGGATCGCTCTGAACGAGGAGCATGTGACGGTCGACGCGATCCGCTTCCAGGAGATTCTCTCCACGGGGGACAGCGCGAGGGTCGCCGATGCCGTCGAGCTTTATCGGGGAGACTTCCTGGAGGGGCTGACGATCAATGAGGAGAACTTCGAGAACTGGGTGCAGATCGAGCGGGAGCGTCTGCGCGAGATGGTCCTGTCGGCGGCCGCCGATCTTCTCGACCGGCAGGTGGCTGAAGGAAAGCTGGACTCCGCAGTGCAGAGCGCGCTCCGAATCCTCGGCATCGACCCGCTCCGCGAATCGACGCATCGAACGCTGATGAGGATCTATCTGCAACAGGGGCGGCGCGAGGCGGCGATCAAGCAGTTTCAAGCCTGTTCTGAATCACTCAGACGTCATCTTCAGGTGGAGCCGGAAGAAGAAACGACGGCGCTGCATCAGGAGATCATGAAGGCCTCATCGACGCAGGCTCGCGGACGCGACGAGCGCATCCGGATCCTCATGGTCGAGGACAATCTCCTGAACCGGCAGCTCGTCACCTCGATGCTGGATGAGAAGAAGTACGAGCTGGTCATCGCCGAGGATGGTGGAAAGGCGCTGCTGGAGCTCGGGAGCAAGCGGTTCGACCTGATCCTTCTCGACATCAAGCTCCCCAATGTCGACGGCCTCACGCTGCTGAAGGTCATCCGGGAGAACCAGCATCAGACGCCGACGATCCTGATGACGGCGATGCCGGGACCGGAAGCGGAGATCAAGGGATTGAAGCTCGGGGCGACGGATTTCATCCGGAAGCCGCTGCAGAAAAACGTGCTGCTCGCGCGGATCCAGAAGGCGCTGGGGAGAACGGACTGAGTTAGCAGCCGGCGACCGCTTACGGCGACTCGATCGCAACAAATCTGAACGGGAGGAGGTCGCCCTCACTCAGTAATTCACGATCGCCTGGACGGTATCCTGGTAGCTCCCGGCGGCGACGTCCTGCCCCGCTGGAATCCGGCCGTAGATCGAGATGCCTCCGCCGAGAGGCATGAGCATGGAGGTCGAGGTCCGGCTCACCGTGCTCGTCGTCGTCCAGATCGAGCTCATCGCCGAGTTCGAAAAGAGCCCGTACCCGAGGAAGTCGCCGCCGGGCGAGCGCATCTGGCGCGCGCTGCCGGTCGGGTAATTCCCCAGCGACATGCCGATCGTCGCGACCGCTCCCCGCGTGCAGAGAACATTGAGAGTCGTCGAGGTGTCGAGGGGCGAGGTCGCGTGCTGTCCGATCGACTGGTACGTTCCGAAGCTCAGCGCCGCCGAAGACGTCTGGCACTCGGGGATCACCTCGGAGGTGACCGTCAGCGTGGTCGTCATCGAGTCCGACCTTGGACGATCCCACGAGACCGTCACCGTGATGAAGTCGTTGTAAATGCCGACCGCGGCATCCTGCTGCGGAAAGAGACGGCCATAAATCGTCCCCTCGAGCTCCCGGTCACCCGGTAGCGACGTGAAGGAGAGCGTCTGTGAGCCGCCGCTGCCGTCGCCCCAGATCTGGGTACCCGCCGCATCGAGGTAGAGGTTGTAGCTCATCGTCTCCCCGCTGCTGCTGCGAGCGGTCCGCGGTGAAAAGCTGGTCGATTGGGTGCCGCGGCTCAGCGTGATCGTCGCCGTGGCCGGAGGAGAGCAGGAGATGCCGATGCTGCTCACGGCCGAGGGTGTTCCGGATCCAAAGACTGAATATGCGCCGAAGTCGAAGCTCGACGGCAGGATCGTCCAACTGCAGTTCGCCATCGACGGCGCCGCCATGAGAACCATGGCGAATAGAAACAGAGCGATCCTTCGAACTTCGATCATCATTGACTCTCCTTGCACGAAATCGTCCCGAGGTCCACGAGCGGCTCCTCCGGGAGGGGGATGACGATCGTGGTGTTGCAGGCGCCTTTCTCATCGGTGATCTCCACCGCGTGAGTGCCGGGCACGATGTTCTCGAAATAGAACTCGCCGCCGCGGCCCAGCGGGGAGACGACTTCCTCGCCGGCCGGGCCGCTCAACCGCATCTCGCCGGTGGAAGGAACGCGCTCGACGCCGTCCGCGCCCGTCACCAGAGTCATCCCATGAACCGAAGCGATCGGCTCCACATCGAACTCGACCACGATTCCGCCGCGAAGTGGTGGGGCGATGATCCGTTCGGTGTTCGCGATGCGGTAATGGATCGGGATGTCGGAGTCTTCGATGCGGATCCGGTTGCCGTAATACGGAATGAGATCCGTCACCACGAGCTCCCCTCGCTCATCCGTGCGGCCGGCTTCGAGATTGCTGACGTAGACGCGAACGCCGGGCACGCCGGGCACGCGAACGACGGCGTAACTCTGTTGCGCGGCGCGCATCAGATGGAGCCGGTCGCCGCCCCACGCGAGGCCTCCCGCCGCCGAGACGGCGATCGAGTCGCTTCCGAGGCCGGGCTGGGCCGAGACTTCGTAGAGCGCGTTCCGTGTCTGATGCTGAACGAGGAGCGAAGAGGTGTCATCGCCATCGTTGACCCCGGCATCGATTCGATATCCCCATCCTTCATCCCGCGCCAGATTCTGCTGCACGGACACTGATCCCGAGCTCCGATCGTTGTCGTGATTCAGCCTGAGATTCGCGCTGCGCAAAAATCCGAGGTTCCAGGTGACGCCGACCGAAAGCTCCGGCGTCGTGTCACCGCGGACGTCGGCGAGGCCGGCCGATGCGAAGAGCGTCCCGCGCTGGCTGATCGGATAGGTCCCGGTCAGGCCGATCCGATTCACATCCTCGGATTCGTCTCGCCGCTCCTCGACACTCGCGTTGACTCCGAGGTCGAGCTTGTAGTGGCGAAACGTCGCGAGGGCGCCGATGCGCCGGGTGGTACGGTCCATCGCTGCTGGCAGAGAAAGCGTCGCGTATCCGTCGCTGACTTCGGTCCAGGAGGCCCCGACGCTGAACCTCCGCGAGAGATAGGCATACTGAGCCGAGATCGCCGTCCCGCTTTGGCCTTCGTCCGAGCTCGCGCCGGCAAGGAGGGAAGCCTCTCCCCAGAGTGAACGGAACGCGATCGAGCCGCCGCCGCTCCAGAGATCCTCGCTCGCCTCGAGGCGGTATCCCGTCGTCAATCGCTCGCTGATTCCCCAGCGGTGGAAGGCGAGGAGAGCCGGATCGGAGTAGTCGAAGCTTTCACTCTGAGGGTTCTCGCGGAGCAATCCGACCGAGTAGCGATATTCACTGAGACCCTCGTCGAGCATGAGGGAAGATGCATAGAAAGGCTGCTGCAGGATCCGTTCGCCGCCGAACGCATCGCGAATCAGCAGTGTCGCCGCTCCTCTGCCGGTCGGCAGCGAGAGCTGATCGATCTCGAAGCGCCCCGGCGGAATCTCCCGCCGGTCGACGAGGGCTCCGTTCAGATAGACCTCTACCGTCGACGGGGTCGTGACGGCGCCCGCCAGATCGAGAGAGGGATAGCGTACGAAGTAGGGATCGAGCAGAAACTCGCGTGAGACCGTGACTCCTGCGATCGCCGCCGCGGCTCCCAGCGTGTCGCTCGTGACGAAGGAATCGCCGAAGGTGATGCGCCGGAGATGCTCGGGCTGATCGACCGTGAAATTCGTCATCCCGCGCCGGAGATCGCCGTCCGGATCGAGGATGAGGGAGTTGTAGAGAAGCCGACCGCCGAAGCTCCATCCTCCATCGACGAAGGCACTCACGTTCTCGAAAGCCTGCAGCGTCGTGCGGTAGTTCAGAAATCCGCCGACGGCCGGAAGGTGCTCCATGTTCTTCGGACGATTTTCTCCCCGGCTCAGGCGAACGATCCCGAGGAGCTGGGGATCGACCTGGAGATTGAGCTGCAGGGTCGCCTCGTCGAGGTCGTACGAAACGAGCGGCGCGAGCGAACCGAGAGAAATCACCGTCCGGCCCGCGACCGGCTTCCGGACTCCGGCGTCTCCGAGAATCACTCCCGCGCGCTCCAGCACCCCGAGCTCGACCCATGCGTCGTTTTCCTCTAGGAGCATGAGGGCCTCACCTCGAGGAACCGAGTTGACGGTCAGAGGGAGCATGGCCACTTCCTGCCCGCGAAGATGGAGCGGCTGCGCGATCAGCATCACCGCCCATAGCAACACTCCCCCGTGGATCGATCGTCGATTCATCGATTAAGGCCATATTCTCACGGCGACCTGCGGGTCGCGGACAACTGCAACGCCTGGCCTCGTGCCCCAGACGCGACTCTAAAAATCGAGCCGGACGATCACCGTGTCCTGGTAATCGCCGGAAGGAACATCCTGCGCGCCATAAATGCGGGCGTACAACGGAACTTCTACCGTCCGGCTCCCTCCGCCGTCGAGCGGAAGGTCGGCCCACGGATCAAGCCGCCCCGCGTCGCGGAAGATCGCATAGAAAAGTTCGTCGGAGCCTGAGATGAGGGAAGCATCGGCGGCGGTGCCGCGCTGAGGAGAGAGCTGAAGTGAAGCCGAGACCGAACGAGTACAGGTCACTCGTACGCGGCACTCGGCGTCGAGCGGCGAAGTTTCATGGATGCCGAGAGGATCGTACTCTCCGAAGTCGAGGCTCGGCGCCGTCACCTGACACGCCGGAGCCACCGTCGCGCTGAGATGGACGACGCTCGAGGCGCTTGCGGCCTCGAGCCGTTGAAGACCGATCACTGCAAAAAGCAGCGTCGCTCCAATCCCGATCCCTTCCCATCGCGCGCGCATCGTAGTTCCTCGAACGTCGTCATGAAGTCGAGCCCGGCGGGCTGCATGAATCACCGGGCGCACGCATGAGCGTCACGTTCTCCTTCCCCTGCTCCGCCTGATCCGGCCGCGTGAAGCCCGCCTCGACCGTGATTCGTTCCGTCGCGGAGCATTCCTCTGCGTTCAATTCGACCTCGTATGAGCGGCGCGACCGGGCCAGGAGATACCACCCGTCGAGCCTCCTGGAGAACGTCTCCGTTCCCGCTGCCGAAACGCCGGTCACCAGGATCCCCTGCAGCGAGACGTGCGACGTCCCCGAGTTCTCCAGGGCGATGGCGACCTTCCCCCCCGATACCGTTCCCTCGACCTCCACATCCGGCGACGCGCCTCGGGGCGTGATGAACACCGGGACGCCCATCTTCGTCACGACCGTCACTTTGGCTCCCTCTCCGGGAACCGGTGCCGGCGGAAGCTCATCGAAAAAGAGACGGTAGGTCTTCTCACTCTCCCCGGCTCGAGCGGTGCTCCCGACGCGAACATTTCGCTGCGCTCCCGGCGCGATCTCGAGGAGCTTCGGGAAGAACAGAAGATCTTCAGTCGGCTCGAGGAGCATCTCGCCGCTCTCGCTCTGGCTCCAGGCGCTCGCCGTGATCTGGAAGCGGATGGGCTGATCGCTTTCGTTGTAGACCGTGATCAGCGCCGAGCCGCTTCCGTCACCGAGAAACACCTGAACGGGTGAGAGGCGGAAGTTCCCGGCAAACAGCTCGGCCTGGCCGAGGGCCAGGCCGAGCAGGAAGAGGAACCGCAGGAGGAAAGTGAAGTTCATGGGGTTATCTTAGAAGTTAATGGTGGCGACGACCGTGTCCGTGTAGGAACCGTCGCTGACATCCTGTCCGGCCGCGAGCGTTCCGCTGATCGTCAGGGTCTGCCAGCCGCTGGTCGCGAAGGTGACTGACTTGGGGGCCGCATCCGTCCAGGCCGCCGCGCCGTCGAGCAGCGAGTAGGCCAGGAAATCGGTTCCGTTGCCCATCGTGCGGTCAAGGTTCAGTCCGTCGCCGAGGCCGACGGTCACTGCATCGGCGCTCTTGGTGCAGCGCACCCGGAAGGTTCCGCTTCCGTTGACGGCGGTGGCGCTCCAGGGGTCATACGCTCCGAAATCGATCGATCCCGCTTCGATCTCGCACATCTTCGCCACGTTGGCGGAGACGGCGATGTCGGCGGTGCTGGAGGCGGCAAACGTCGGGACTGCGGCGATGAGAAGGATTCCGAGGATCGTGAGGCTCTTGAGGTTTTTCATGATTCGCTCCTGTTTTTTTTAGTTCGGTGTATTTTTTCGACTTCGT
>DATLEY010000146.1:0-6432 GCA_035525215.1 Thermoanaerobaculia bacterium
CATCGTCCTCGACTTCATCGACATGGAAGAGCCGGACAACCGGGAGCAGGTCTTCGCCGCGCTGGAGCAGGAGATCCGGAAGGACCGTTCGAAGACGAAGATCCTGCAGATCTCGGAGTTCGGTCTGGTGGAGATGACCCGTAAGCGCGTCCGCCAGAGCCTGGAGCGATCGCTGACCCAGGCCTGCACCTACTGCGGCGGCACCGGGCGGATCAAATCGAACACCACCGTGATTCTCACGATCTGGCGTCAGCTCATGAAACTCAAAGACCTCCAGCGCGAGCAGGAGTTGATCGTGCGTGTGAATCCCGGGATTTACCAGTCGCTCCAGGGAGAGAACGCGCGGATCTTCGAGGAAGTGGAGTCCCTCCACGGAATCCATCTCGTCTTCAAACCCGACGAGACCCTCCACCACGAACAGTTCGACCTGATGACGGTGTGAAGCAGGGGAGAGGGTAGAGGAGCGAGTGAGGCAGGGAAGAGGGTAGAGGAGCGAGGGGAGAGGGAGAAGCACCTCACGCCAGGAGCGAGCCGCGCGGCGGTGGTCATTCAGAGGCCGCACGGGAGAACGAAGGACCGCGGTGATTGGTCTTGCGGCCGAAGAATCTCAGAATGCGCAAGCCGCCATCGGAATCTTTTGAAGGTTCAGCCGCAGCGTTCCAACGCGTTTGGACGTGCATACATCGCGGGGGGGGCGCCCTTCTCCCCGTCCGGATCGTAATCACGAATCAAAATCGGCCTTCGGGGAGAAGGATCGGGGATGAGGAGCCATGAGCCTTTCTGGAATCTCAACGCGAGCGCGCGCAGATCCGAGAACGCCAAACCGTCATCGAATACTTAAAGGAGACGCAGGGCACGCGCACGTTCAACTGTTCGGCCGACTCTGCAACGCGAGCTATTGCCCCTCATCCCCGACCCTTCTCCCCGGATTGCGATTGCGTTCAATTGAGGACCCGGACGGGGAGAAGGGGGCCCGCCCGCCCCGCGGTGTCATCAGAAGAATCCCCCCTGTGCGAAAATCTGCGCCATGCGCCCCATCTACTTCTCCGGATCCATCTCAGGCGGCCGGGGAGACCTCGAGATTTATCGGCGCCTGGTGGAGCTTCTGAAGGCGCACGGTTTTCAGGTCAACGCGGGCGAAGTGACTTCCGCCGAAGTCGGCGTCGGAGGCTCGCCGCTCGAGTCGCCGGAGGTCTTCGAGCGCGATCTCCGCTGGATCGAGGAAGTGGCGCGCGCCGGCGGAGCCCTCATCGCGGAGGTGACCACCCCCTCCCACGGCGTCGGCTACGAGATCGCCACGGCGCGCTGGCGGTTCGGCATTCCGGTGGTCGCTCTCTTCCGCCCCGCCTCCGGCCGGCGCTGCTCGGCGATGATCGCGGGGGACCCCGGGATTCACCTGGTGGAGTACGACGAGGACGATCTGGAAGCCGCGATCGACCGCACCGTGGCCTGCCTGCGCGAGGCCCATCCGAGCGCTCCGGCCGGGGACGCCGCGCTGCAATAATCGTCCGCCCGGCTGGGTTAGTTGACGGTCTGACGGGGGATTGTTATCGTCCGCCGCCGCATCATTCCGGCATAGCTCAGTTGGTAGAGCAACGGACTGTTAATCCGTGGGTCGCCAGTTCGAGTCTGGCTGCCGGAGCCACTTTGAATTCGAGCCAGCCGCCCTTCCCCGGGGCGGCTTTTTTTTGTCGAACGGCGGCCCGCTCACGGCACGCACCTCGCACGCCGGGCCAGGGGGGAGGAGATTGCGTCATGGCCGACTGGGAATCGCTCGAAGGAATGGAAGCCGCCGCGCGGGCGGTGGCGCGCGATCCGCGGCGCTACCCGATCGGCTATTTCGGCGGCGACGAGGCGAGCATCTTCCTCTGGTTCACGAGCGAGGACGAGATGTTCCGTTTCATCGCGACCAAGGAGCCTGAGGTCTACGAGTACGACCCCGAAGATGCGGAGATCGTGCGCGAGGAGATGGAATCGCTTCTCGATGGAGGAACGCCCGATCTCACCCCCGAGCTCCTCGGGCGCGTCAACGACATCCTCGATGGCGAGCCGGAGATTCTCTGGTGGGGACGCTTCGAGGATCTCACGCGCGGCATCTCTCCATTCGCCATCGATCTGCGGGAGCGTTTTCTCGATGACGGGACCGCCGCCCCGATTCCCGACGAGCGCCTCGATGACTTCATCGAGTGGCTCATCGAATCCGGCTCCGAGTAGAAAACAGAGTGGCGGGCGGCGTCTCGCCGCCCAGCCCTTCATCACGAAAAGCCAGACAAGGGGTCGCAACGCGCAGAGTGGCGGGCGGCGTCTCGCCGCCCAGCCCTTGATCACGATGATCCAGGACGGCTGAGCCGTCCCAGACAATGTCGAACGTCGCAACGGGCAGATGAAGAGCGAGTTGACCTCAACCACCGCGATGGCGGGCGGGGGTCATTCAGAGGCCGCACGCGACGCTCACGCAGAATGGAAGCTCGCGTCGCGGCCGAAGAATCTCAGAATACGATGATCGCTGTCGGGTTCTTATACATGTCCAGACGCGTTTGTCGACGCGACTGCACCGACCTGAGAATCCGATGACGGTTTGCGCATTCTGAGATTCTTCGGCCGCGAGACCAATCATCGCGGTCCTCCGTTCTCCCGTGCGGCCTCTGAATGACGCCCCGGCGCCGGCGCCCCACGCGATCACTCCGTCAGCCGCTCCTTCAATCGCGAAAACCGCCTTCGTGACTCCGCATTCCGCACCGCCATGGCGATCGCCCGCTTGTCGCCCACCAGCACGACCAGCCGCCGTCCCCGCGTGATCGCGGTGTAGAGAAGATTCCGCTGCAGCATGATGGAGTGCTCACGAAGAAGCGAGATCACCACGGCCGGATACTCCGATCCCTGCGACTTGTGGATCGTAGTGGCCCAGGCGAGGGTGATCGCCTCGAGGTCCGCCGCGGCCGCCTCGACCATCCGCCCCTCGAAATCGATCCTGAGCCGCTTCGTCTTCACGTCCACCGAGCGGACCACTCCGAGGTCGCCGTTGAAGATGTCGCGGTCGTAGTCGTTCGCGGTCTGCATCACCTTGTCGCCCGGAGCGAGGATGGAGTCCCCCCGCTCGATGCGCGCCGACCCGGCCGCGCCGGGATTGAGCCGCTGCTGCAGCGCGGCGTTCAGGCTCTGCACCCCGCCGTCGCCGCGGTGCATCGGAGCGAGGACCTGGATGTCCGTTCGAGGGTCGAGCCCGAAGCGCGCCGGGATCCGCTCGGCGACCATCCTCACGATCTTCTCCTTCGCCTCCTGGCCGCTCGATGCTTCCACGATGTAAAAGTCACTCGACAGATCGACGTCGCCCGAGAGCGGCGACTCCCCCTGATTGACGCGATGCGCATTCACGACGATCCGGCTGCCGGCGGCCTGCCGATGGATTTCCCGCAGCTCGCTCACCGCGATCGTCTTCGAGGCGATGAGATCGGAGAGCACCTGCCCCGGCCCCACGGACGGAAGCTGATCGGCGTCGCCGATGAGAAGGAGCGCGGCGTTCTCGGGGAGCGCGCGCAGGACCGCATCGAGGAGCGGGACGTCGACCATCGACGCCTCGTCGATGATCAGCAGATCGCAGGACAGCGGCGCGAGCTCATTCCGCTGAAAGTTTCCGGTCATCGGATCGACTTCGAGCAGCCGATGAATCGTTCGCGCCGAACGTCCCGTCGCTTCGCCCATCCGTTTGGCGGCGCGTCCGGTCGGCGCGGCCAGCTCGATGTCGAGCTTCTTCGCGGCGACGATCTCGACGACGGCGCGAACGATCGTCGTCTTTCCGACTCCGGGCCCTCCCGTGATGATCGAGACCCTCGAGGCGAGAGAACGGGCGATCGCCTCCCGCTGCGTCGGCGAGAGCTGGATCGCGAGCCGCGGCTCCACCCAGGTGATCGCCTTCTCCGTCTGAATCTTCCAGCGCACGGTGGCGGAGGCGAGGCGTCGAAGCCGTTTCGCGGCCGCTGCTTCGGCGTCGCGGAGAACCGACGGGAAAATGCAGACTCTCCCTTCGATCGGCTCCTCGATGAGCCGGCGTGCTTCGATCTCCAGCGCGATGGCTGCCTGGACCAGCGCAGCTTCCGCTCCGAGAAGCTCCACGGCTTCCTTGATCAGGAGCTCGGTGGGGTAGGCGCAATGGCCGGTGGTGACTTGCTTCTCGAGCACCCACCGGACACCCGCGCGCAGCCGCTCGATCGAGTCGCGATCGAGGCCGAGCCGGAGGGCCAGCGCGTCCGCGATCACGAACCCGATTCCGCGAACCTCATCGGCGAGGCGATAAGGATTCTCTCGAATGAGGCGCATCGCGTCGTTGCCGTACTGCTTGTGAATGCGCGCGGCGCGCGCCGGCGTCACGCCATGCTCGTGCAGAAAGAGCATCAGATCGCGGGAGCCCTTCTGCGTTTTCCAGCTCTCTTCGATGCTCTGCGCTTTCGCTTTGCCGATCCCGGAGACGGAGCGAAGCTTCTCGGGCTGGCGCTCGATCACATCGAACACCCGGTCGCCGAACTTCGCGAAGAGCTTCGACGCGAGGTGCGGTCCGACGCCCCTGACCACCCCCGAGGCGAGAAAACTCTCGACGGCGACGCGTCCGACGGGAGGGGAGGAGATGAAGCGTACCGCCTGAAACTGCCGGCCGCGGACCGGATCCTCGACCCAGCTCCCCTCCGCTGCCACGACCTCCCCTTCGATCACCTCGGAGCCGCTCCCGACGATCCGCGCTGTCTCCTTGCCGTCCATCCGGATCCGGAAGACAGTGAATCCATTCTCGGGATTTCGATAGGTGATCCTCTCGACGACCCCTCGGATTGTCTCCACGGATTGGATTGTAGAATCAGTTCCGAGTTCCGAGTTCCCAGTTCCCAGTGTGCGCGGGCGGCGGCGCCCTTCTCCCCGTCCGTCTCCTGATAAAAGGGAAGGCCGCTCTTCGGGGAGAAGGGTCGGGGATGAGGGGCAGCCCGCATCGCGAAACTGTTTCCAGTTGATGAGTTCCCAGTTCCCAGTTCCCCAGTCCCGGACAACAGCCTTCTACGTTGAAAATTGGCGATGGAATGAACTCAGGACTCGAAGTTGTCCAAACTTAGCGACCTCAACTAACAACTCGGAACTCGGAACTAACAACTCGGAACTCGGAACTGGGAACTGGGAACTCGGAACCCTACCGGTCTCATCAAAATCGGAATACTTCATCCCCATAACTTTTTATACCGGCACGGCGGACGGTCCTCCGCCTCCTACAATTGATGAAACGATCTTTTCTTCTCCTCGCAGGGATTGCCGCGGCGATCCTGTCGTTCGCTCCGGCGGTTCATGCCGGGGGGCACGATGAGCCGGTGGTCGTCTCGAGCACGACGGTCGCGAAGCTCGTCGCCAAGGCGCCGGGTCTGAAGGCCGACGTTCTCCGGATGGCGCTCGAAGCCACCCGTCGCGCCGCCGAGCAGGGGCTCGTGCCGAACCCTTCGCTGCTGACGGTCATCGATTACTCGATTCCATCGACCAATCCCCGCCTCTTCGTATTCGATCTCTCTGCTGAAAAGCTTCTCTATCGCGAGCATGTCGCGCATGGCGTCGCCAGCGGCGGCAACGTTCCGACGATGTTCTCGAACAACGAAGGAAGCCGGCAGACCAGCCTCGGACTTTTCGTGACGCAGGAAACCTACTTCGGCAGCAACGGCTACTCGTTGCGCCTTCGTGGGCTCGAGCGGGGAGTCAACGACATGGCGCGCGCGCGAGCGATCGTGATGCATGGCGCTCCGTACGTCGATCCCGCCGCCGCGAAGAAGCAGGGACGACTCGGCAGGAGCTGGGGATGCCCGGCGGTCCGCAGCGCGGTGGCGAAGGCGATGATCGACAAGCTCAAGGGCGGCTCCGCGATCTTCGCCTACTACCCCGAGCGCTCCTGGCTCTCCGCCTCCCGCTTCCTCGACGAATCCACTCAGCGCGGCGGCTGACCATTCCGCACCGCCAAGGCTGTGGCGCCGGCTTTCAGCCGGCAACGCGCGCGAGACTCGTAGCGGCGCACAGCGTGCGCCGACACTCCCGTGGGCGGGGGGGTCATTCAGAGGCCGCACGGGAGACCGAGGTCGAAAGACGATTGGTCTCGCGGCCGAAGAATCTCAGAATGCGCTAACCGTCATCGGGTTCTTCAGCCCGCGCAGCTACGTTTCCATCGCAATGCGCTAAGGATCACGCCACGCGCGATCACAGCCCCCGAAGGGGGCGCCGGCCGGTAGCCGGGGGTGACCGAAGGGAACCCCCGGAACCTTCTTGGAACGAACGAATCAACGCTCTCGTGCCCTACTCCAGCTCCGCGTTTCTCGCGTGCCGCACGGCCAGATCCTTCGCTCACGCTCTCAGGATGACGGCGGCCCGGCCTTATGAGAAGAATTTCAGGATTCTCCCGTGCGGCCTTCTAATGAC
>DATLEY010000030.1:0-13262 GCA_035525215.1 Thermoanaerobaculia bacterium
GCGGAGCGGTAAGGAGCTGCGCGTCGGCGGAGGACGGCGGAGCCGTCCAAGAGAATAGCCGGGGGTCGCAACGCGACCCCTGGAAGAATGAAACCGCCTAGGAGATGACGCACCCCGGCAGGGGTGCCAGGGCGGCTGCGCTTTCGGTGAGCTTGTCACCCTGCGGCAGGACCTCCTTGTTGGGTGATGCTCTGGCACCCCTCCAGGGTGCAATCAATCTTCTTGTTCTTGACCAGACCGGGGGTCGCGCTGCGCGCGACGCCCCGGCTAATTCTCTGGGACCGCTTCGCGGTCCGTAATCGCTCGTTCCTCTATCTGTTGAGAAGAGGGCGCGCTGCGCGCGCCAGCCGGCTGAAAGCCAGCGCCACATAGGCCGGTGATAGGATCGACGACGATGAAGAAAATCGTCGTGCTCGGCTGCGGTCTGGTCGGAAGTGTGATGGTCAGGGATCTCTCAGAAGATCCCGGGTTGGAAATCACGGTGTCCGACGCTTCTTCCTCGAGCCTGGACCGCGTCCGCAACCTCGCGCGGGTCGAGACGAAAGTTGCCGACCTCTCAGATCCCGCCGTCATCCGCCAGATGGTTGGCAGCGCCGATGCGGTCGTGGGAGCGGTTCCGGGATTTCTCGGAGATCGGATGCTCCGCGCGGTGATCGAGGGAGGGAAGCCGATCGCGGACATCTCGTTCTCGCCCGAGAACCCTCTCAACCATGATTCGCTGGCGAAAGAGAGGGGAGTGACCGCCGTCGTCGATTGCGGCGTCTCGCCCGGACTCTCGAATCTGGCTGCCGGGAGAGCGGCCTCGCAGCTCGACTCGGTGAGCGCGGTCCGGATCTTCGTCGGGGGGTTGCCGGTCGAACGGCGATGGCCTTACGAGTACCGGATCGTCTTTTCCGCGACGGACGTCATCGAGGAGTACACGCGACCTGCGCGGCTGAGAATCCGCGGAGAGGTCGTGGTGAAGCCGGCTCTCAGCGAGATCGAGCTCATCGATCTTCCTCGGGTTGGAACTCTCGAGGCCTTCAACACCGACGGTTTGAGAACGCTGCTCGACACGATCGATGCTCCCGACATGAAGGAGAAGACTCTCCGCTATCCCGGCCACGCTGAGCGGATGCGGATGCTGCGGGAGAGCGGTTTCTTTTCAGAGGATCCGGAGAAAGTCGGTGAGGTCCAGGTCGTTCCGAGAGCGTTCACGGAAAGACTCCTTTTTCGCGCATGGAAGCGAGGGGAAGACGAGCGCGAGCTGACCGTCCTTCGCGTCGAGGTCGATGGTCTGAAGCACGGCTCCAGCCTGCGCTTCACCTACGACCTTTTCGACCAGACCGATGAAAAGAGGGGGGAGACCTCGATGGCGCGAACGACTGGATTTCCCTGCGCGATCATGGCCCGTCTTCTCGCGCGTGGAGAGTACACCGCGCCCGGCGTCAGACCCCCCGAGCTCTTCGCCGGGATGCCCACGGTTTACGACAAGCTGATCGCGGAGCTCGGAAAGCGGGGAGTGGACTTTCGTGAGACCGTCTCCCCGCTCTCCGATTCTCGCTAGCTGCGCTCAGACGTTCGGCACCGGCCGTCGCTCCCCCGAGAAGGGATCGAAGTAGACGAGTCTATGGTCCGGTGTGACGAACAGTTTCGAGCTGAAGCTGCCAGGCTCTACGGAGGGTCCGCTCCACCGGCCGACCGCCCGGAGATCGGAGTCCTTCTTGATGGCCTCGCCGGTCTCGAGATTGACCAGCCAGAGCCGCTTCCAGGGCTGATCCTGGCCCATCTCCCATTCCGACAGAGCGACCCAGCCAGGTGAAGGCTCACCCGGCCAGCTCAGCCGGCCGTTGGTTGGAACGACGATCTCGCGGACGAGATCTCCGCGCTGCGTGTAGAGGCGAAGCCGGCCCGCGGTGCGGTCATAAAAGAGCACCCGGTCATCGTGCAGGAACGCGCCCCAGCCCTTGGCCGCGGTCGCTCCTGAAAGGGTCAGAAGAGCGGTTCCGGTTGCGGAGTCGTGGAGGCTCCGACCGTTTCCGCTGGTGAGAAGGTATGTAGCCAGCGAATTGGAGGGTATGACGCCACCGTCGCCTTCCCGAAGAACCGAGGAGGCCAGCCGCCACGACTTGTCGTCGAGGTGGAATTCGTGGACCTGGACATGCTCCCGTGCGTCGACGTCGCCGGTCGCGATGAAACGGATCGTGGTGTCATCCACAAAACCGAGTCTTCGGACGCCGACATTCGTCATCGGCATCCGCGTCGAGACGATCATCTGTTCCCGCGCGAGATCCCAGACCGTGAAGGTATTCTCGTTGATTGCCGCCATGAGGGAGCCGTCCGGCGAAAGCACTCGGTTCACCCTGCCGCGGAAGGAAATGGTTGTGCTCTTCGTGGAGACGCCATTTCCATCGAAGCGAAGGACCTGGACGGCGTCGCAGTTATCGCGCTCGCAGACGACCGCCACCCGTCCATCCGCGGAGTATTTGGTCTGGCTGCTCGGGACGATCCGCTCGGAGCGACCTTCGGCGTTGATGTAGAAGGTCGCGAAATAGTCCGCTCGCCCCCGCATCTTGCCGGAGATGATCACTCCATCTCCGGAAGGGGTGGGGTCGACCGAGTAAAGACCTCGGATGTCTTCGGGGCCCGCGCTGCGCACCCACGCGCCGAAGGCCAGGAACATCGCGACGACCACGGCCATCCCGCCCCAGAGGACGATCGATGTTCTCTTGTGGACCTCTCGGAGCTCGGCGCGGCCGCGCGAAAGACCGACCGCGCTGCTGATCCAGAGAAGAAGAATGAAGGCCGCCGCCAGCGCGGTGGCCGATCCCATGATGAGCTTGATGGCGATGCCTCGATCGAACCAGTGGACGACGAGAGCAATCGGAATGGCCAGGACGAGAGGCGCGGCGAGATCGAGCGCGACCCAGGTCGAGCGCGATCTCAAGGTGATGCTCAGGTAATGACCAAGCGCGACGGCAACAATGGCTCCCAGCGTGGAGAGGAGCAGCACGCCGCCGACGTCCCCTGACCGCCGCAACGCTGCCAACAGCGGCTTTCCGCCAACCAGAGCGATGGGGATGACGACGATCGCCGCGCTCAGCAGAGCCATGAGGACCGCGGCGAGCATTTTTCCGCCCCAGATCTCCATCATCGAGACAGGCCGTGCGAGGTAAAAGCTCATCCGACGCTCCACCAGATCCCGCGCCAGCATCGAGGCGCCGCCGAGCATTCCCGTCCCCAGCGAGAAGACGGCGATCATGATCAATGAGCCGACGACGAGGGAGTCCTCTTTCCCCATGCCGAAGCTCCGGAAGTATGCCACGAGGACCGTGACGACTCCTGCGAGGAAGGCGGCCAGAAAGACCAGCCTCCGCTCCTGAAGCTCTCTCGCGGTGATTGCCAGTATGTGTCTCATGATGCGGCTCCTTGTTCGTCGCCCGATGGCGATGAAGATGTCTTCGAAGGATGGCTACCGCGCTCAGACATTCGGCACCGGCCGTCGCTCGCCCGAGAAGGGATCGAAGTAGACCAGCCGATCGTCCGGAGTGATGAACAGCCTCGAGCCGAAGGATCCGGGCTTCTCGGAGGGCCCGGACCATCCGATGAGCGCCCGGAGATCGGACTCCTTTTTGATGGACTCGCCGGTTTCCAGGTTGACTAGCCAGAGCCGCTTCCAGGGCTCATCCTCGCCCATCTCCCATTCCGATAGAGCGAGCCAGCCGGGCGAAGGCTCGCTCGGCCAGGTGAGGCGGCTGTTGGCTGGAACAACGATCTCGCGGATGAGCTCCCCGCGCTGCGCGTAGAGATAAAGCCGGCCCGCGGGGCGGTCATAGAGGAGCACCCGATCGTCGTGCAGGAACACGGCCCAGCCGGTCCGTCGGGTTGCTCCGGGGATCGTCAGAAGGACGTTTCCAGTTGCGGAGTCGTGAAGGCTCCGACCGTTGCTGGCGTTGATGAAGTACGTAGCCAGCGAATGCGATGACATGATGCTACTTTCGCCATCACGTAAAACCGAGGAGACCGTCCGCCACGCCTTTTCACTGAGATCGAATTCATGAACCTCCACGTGGTTCTGACCTTCGACATTGGCTGTCCCGATGAAGCGGATCGTGGTCTCGTCCATGAAACCAAGTCTTCGGACACCGAGAGCTGCCGGCATCCGCGCCGAAGCCATCATCTGTTCCCGCGCGAGATTCCAGACCGTAAACGTGTTGTTGCTGATGGCCGCCATCAGGGAGCCGTTCGGCGAAAGGACTTTCGTGTTGTCGTCCCGGAACGAGATTGTCGTTCGCCTGGAAGAAACTCCATTTCCATCGAAGCGCAACACTTCGACGGCGTCACATCCGCGCTCGGCGAACACACTTGGAAGGAGCGCGCCACCGCGCTCGCAAACTACGGCGACGCGCCCATCGGCGGAGTAGATGGTCTCGCTGCTCGGTGTGATCCGTTCCGAACGGCCATCCGCAGTGAGATAGAAGGTCGAGAAATAATCGGCTCGTCCCCGCATTCTGCCTGAGACGACGACTCCATCTCCGGAAGGGGAGGGATCGACCGAGTAAAAACTGCGGATGTCCTCGGGCCCTGCGCTGCGGACCCAACCGCCGAAGGCGAGGAAGCTCGCGACGACGATGGCCATCCCGCCCCAGAGAAGGATCGATGTTCTCTTGTGGACCTCTCGGAGCTCGGCGCGGCCACGCGCAAGCCCGACCGCGCTGCTGATCCAGAGGAGCAGGACGAAGGCAGTCACAAGGGCCACTGCCGATCCTCCGATGAGCTTGACGGCGGACCCGCCAGCGAACCATCGAACGACCATCGCGATTGGAATGGCGAGGAGAAGGGGCGCGACGAGGTCGAGCGCCACCCAGGTGGAGCGCGATCTCGCGGTGATGCTCAGGTAGTGGCCGAGAGCTACGGCCGCGACGGCTCCGAGCGCGGAAAGTGAAACGACACCGCCGACGTCCTCTCGTTGCAGTCCCGCCAGCAGCGGCCTGCCGCCGACCAGGACAATCGGGATCACGACGATCGTCGCGCTGAGAAGGGCGAGAACGAGAGCTGCGAGCATCTTCCCTCCCCAGATTTCCATCATCGAGACAGGGCGGGCGAGGTAAAAGCTCATCCGGCGTTCGACCAGGTCGCGCGCCATCATCGACGCCCCGCCCAGAAGACCCACTCCGATCGAAAAGACCGCAATCATGCTGAACGCCCCGACGATCAGTGAATCCTCTCTACCCATCCCGAAACTCCGAAAGTAGGCAACCAGGATCGTGACCACGCCGGCGAGAAAGGCGGCCAGAAAGACCAGTCTCCGCTCCTGCAGCTCTCTCGCGGTGATTGCCAGTATGTGTCTCATGATGCGGCTCCTTGCTCGTCACTCGAGATCGCAATGAAGATTTCTTCGAGAGACATCGGCGTGACCTGCAGATCGCGGATCCCACTGCTCGCCCGGAATCGTTCGAGTGACGTGTCGCTGTAGTTCGCGACGACCGCCTCGATGCCCGCGGCCCACCGGCGCACCTCGACTGTTTCCAACTGCTCGAGCTCCGCGGTGGTCGCTGCCGCGGCCGGCGTGGCGTACCGGATTCGCCGGAAGCGCCACTTCAGCTGCTCGAGATCTTCGTCGAGCACCATCCTGCCGTTCCGCAGAATCCCGACACGGTCCGCGATTCCTTCGAGGCCCGGAAGATCGTGGGTCGTCACGAAGACCGTCGTTCCGCGATCCGCCAGATCGCTGATCAGCTCCTCGAAGAGCTGCTTCCGCGCGACGACGTCGAGACCGAGAGTCGGGTCGTCCAGAATCAGGATCTCGGGCCGGACCACCAGCGCGATCGCAAGTGCGACCTGCCGTTTCTGTCCCTTCGACAACTTTCCGTACTGGACCTTCAGCGGGATGTGCAGGCGATTCAGGTTCTCCATCGCCTCCCGGTCGTTCCATCCTTCGTACAGCCTTCCGCAGAAGCGGACGATCTCCGCCGCGGTCATCTCAGGGGGCGCGTCCGGTTCCTCCGGAACGAAGGCCACGCGCTTCATGAGGGACGCGCGCTCGCGCCAGACCTCCCGCCCAAAGACCAGCGCCTGTCCCTGGTCGGGCTTCTGAAAGCCCAGAAGGCAGCGGATCAGCGACGATTTGCCGGCGCCGTTGCGCCCGAGAAGAGCGTAGACCGAGCCGGGTGCCACATCGAAATCGATTCCTTCGATCGCGGTGAGTTTCCCGTAGCGGACCGTGAGATTCCTCGCCGCCAGCGCGGCATGTCCATTCGTGGTCATCAGGACCTCCGTCCATCCCCGTTGATTTCATCCAGGGCGAGCTCGAGCTCGTCGATGGTCTCCTTGGTTGTGGCGCCGATCGTTGCGGCGATGCTGGCGTATTTCCGCGCCGCTGACGCGAGAGCTTCACGCCGCTCCCCTCGAGGAACCCGGGCCGGCGTGGTGGCGACGAAAGTCCCCTGGCCGCGATGCACGACCAGCAATCCGGCGTCGCTCAGCCGCTGGTAGGCTTTGGCCACGGTCCCGGGGTTGACCCGGAGATCGCGGGCCATATCCCGGACCGAGGGAACGGCCTCGCCAGTGGAAAGGGATCCGACGGCCACGAGGCGTCGGATTTCATCTTCGATCTGCTTCCAGATCGGGACGGCGTCGGTGGGATCGATCGTCAGCATGGCTCTCTCGTAGTGTGTTGGTGTTCTAGTGTACTAGTATACCGATACAATAGAGCCGGATTTCGCCGCTGTCAAGACGTGCTGAAAAAAAGTTGCCTTCGGTCAGGACGCCGAGCTCGCGGTGAACCCGCGCTGAATCCGGGCGGCCGTGGCCCCGAGGAATGCCGTGGGGAGCGACTGGAAGGCCGGATCGAACGCAAGGTAGGGAGCCCAGGGGGATCCTTCCTCGATGGCGCGCTGGATCCACGTCTCGGCGCCGGCGGCATCTCCGAGACCGCCGAAGATGCGGGCGATGAGGTAGGGAGAGGCGTACCGCGGCACCGGAGGCGCGATCAGCCGGTCCGCGGATTTCATCGCTCCCGCTTTCTTCCCGGAGACTGCGTGGATGAATCCCGTCGCTGCCTCCGCTTCCACCGATCCTCGCTCCACCTGGCGGACCTCCCGGAGCGCATCCTCGGTGAGTCCGCTCTGGACGAACGCGATGGACAG
The DNA here is from genome assembly GCA_035525215.1 of Thermoanaerobaculia bacterium. Lineage (GTDB taxonomy): Bacteria > Acidobacteriota > Thermoanaerobaculia > Gp7-AA8 > Gp7-AA8 > DATLEY01. Next base: position 7,128 of record DATLEY010000030.1, read on the forward strand.
GATGACTCTCGCGTGCGGCATCGATGGATTGATCGTGAGTGCGCGGTGACACAGCTCGATCGCCGTCCCTTCCTGCTTCCCACAGTAGGCGATCCAGGCCGCCTCGGTCAGCAGCGCGCAGGAGAGCCGCGCATCTGCAGCGGCCGTCGCGATCTCGCGCAGGGCCGCGTCGCGCTGGCCGCTCCGCAGAAGAGCATCCGCGAGACGTACTCGGAGAACGGCGGCGTCGGAATCCCGCTCCAGAGCGCGCCGGAGGAGATGGTCGGCCGCGGAAAAATCCCAGAGAAACCCGAGACGGACGGCGGCGAGCGCCGCGACGCAGTCGACGGAATCGGGATCTCCGGAGATCGCTCTCTCGGCGGCGTCGATTGCCAGGTCGCGCATTTCGATCGGGGATTCGAGACTCTGTCTGCATCGGGCCACCGCCGCCTCGGCGGAGAGAGCGCACGCCAGGGGCGAGTCTTCCTGCGATCTGGCTTCCTTCAGCAGGGTGACGGCGCGCCGGATCGAATCGGGAGTTCCCGCATCGATCTGAGCCCGAGCGGCACTGACGAGCTGCAGTGACTCACTGCTCGTTCCGCTCTTGTGCCGGCGAGGACGGGATTTCGATTCGGCGCTGAAGCGTGGGGTGATCTCCCGAGCGATCTCGCTCACCACTCCTTCGATCGTCGCCCCGTCGCTGTCCCGAATGACGAAACGGTCGCCCCACATCTGTGAGCCGTCCGCCACGTCGAGCAGCTCGGCCTGAAGATGAAGGCTCGGGCCGATCCGGCGGACTTCGCCGCTGAGAACGGCGGTCGCTTTGAGTGTGCGACCGGCGTCGCGAGGATCAACCTCCGTATCGCGGTATCGCTGGAGAGCGCTTCGGGCGATCACACGGATCTTCGCGTGGCCCGACAGCCGGTTCCGGATCTCGTCGGATAGGAGCTCCGCGACTCCCGTGTCGCTTGCGTCGCGGGCGGTGAAGTGGAGGACGGCGACGACGGTTCCTTTCGCCGCTCGCGGTGAGAGAGGCCGCGCCGCGGGTGCGGCGGACTCGAGCCCGCGCAACCGTTCTGCGATCTCTCTCGCCGTGGATGGTCGCCGGGCAGGCTCCTTTTCGAGGCAGTCGTGAATCAGCGCCTCGAGGTTTTTCAGAAACTTCGATTTCCTTCCGGGAAGGGGAGGGACAGGCTCCTTCAGGATCGCGTGCATCGTTTCCGCCGCCGTCGGCCGGTCGAATGGTCTGGTGCCGGTCGTCATCTCGTAGAGAATGCAGCCGATTGCGAAGACGTCCGTGGTGGCCTCCGCCGGGTCGGCACGGACCTGCTCCGGCGACATGTAGGCGACCGTCCCGAGCACGACGCCGCCCGGTGTCTTCATGAGCGTCGCCGTCGAATCGGAATCGCTTCCGAGGAGCTCGTCGAGGCGGGCGAGGCCGAAATCGAGGATCTTCACGCCGCCCGTCTCGGTGAGAAAGATGTTCTCGGGCTTGAGGTCGCGGTGGACGATCCGTTTCTCGTGAGCCGCTCCGAGCCCGTCGCAGACGGCGGTGGCAACCGCGACGGCGTCTGCCGGCGAGATGGCTCGCTCCAGGCGTGCCCGAAGCGTCTCTCCCTCGAGAAGCTCGGTCACCACGTAGTGATGGTCGCCCTCCTCGCCGATGTCGAAGAGAGTGACGACGTTGGGATGAGAGAGCGCGGCGACGGCTCGGGCTTCCCTCTGGAAGCGCTCCAGCGCTTCGGAGCGCGCGACGGAGCGCGCGGTGAGAATCTTGACCGCCACACGGCGGCCGAGACGGCGATCGGTCGCCTCGTAGACCTCTCCCATCCCGCCGGCACCGAGGAGGGAGACGATCTCGTAAGGACCGAGGACGGAGCCAGGCGTGAGCTGCATGGGATAGTGAGAGGGTTCTATTCTTTCACTCTGAAGCCAGGATGCAATGCGAAAGGTGTGGGGGGTCTGAATTAACCGGCGGCCTCGACGTCCCACATTCCGAATGACGACGGGTCGGCCGCCAGCGGGAACGGGGTCATTCAGAGGCCGCACGGGACGACGGAGTCGAGAGACGATTGGTCTCGCGGCCGAAGAATCTCAGAATGCGAAAAGCCGTCATCGGATTCTTAAGAAGGTGCAGCCGCCTCGCGCAACGCGTCTGGACGTGCATAAGAACCCGACAGCGATCATCGCATTCTGAGATTCTTCGGCCGCGGCACCATTCCCGATTCTGCGCGGCCGTTCGCGTGCGGCCTCTGAATGACCCCCTTCCCATACTCAGAATGACCCGCTACTCCTCATCGCGATCCACTCGTTCCAGAAACGAATCGAGGATCGCGTTGAACTCGGTGGGCTGGTCCATCATCAGCCAGTGGCTGACGCCGGTCATCACTTCGAACGGCATTCCTTCGACCGAGCGATGCATGGCGACGGGGACATCGACGAAGCCTTCGGCCACGATCGCGAGAGCCGGACCGGGATACCGCTGGAGCGGAGCGGTGCCGTCGAGACCGCGGATGCCGTCGCTTGCGGCGACGAACACCTCTCGGGGCGTGGCTTTGACCGATGCGAGAACGGATGCCTCGACCTCCGGGCGTGCCCCCTTCAGAATCTGCCGGAAGTAGCTATCGACGGTCCGCTCATAGGTTTCCGGCTCGAGCATTCTCCGGAAATCGGCCAGAGCAGCGGGATCGGCCTTCGTCATATCTCCAGCCGAATCGGCGAACACGATTCCAGCAACCCGATGGGGATGGCGTCCGGCGTAACTGCTGACGATCATTCCTCCGTAGCTGTGGCCGACCAGGATGACGCGATCGAGTCCGAGGCCGTCGATGACCGCCTCGAGGTCCCCGACCATCGCCGGGATGGAATATCCCGCATCGATGGCTCCCTCCGATTTTCCCATGCCGCGCAGGTCATACGCGACGGCGCGTCTCGTTTTCCGGAGATGGTCGAGCTGATGGCGCCAGACCTCGAGGTTGGACCCGTTGCCATGAACGAAAACGACCGGCACGCCGCCGCTTCCTCCATCATCGACATGGATGCGTCCCGCCGCTCCTCTCAGTTTCGCAATGTTGGGACCGTGTTTCGAATCGAGATCCTTGATCGAGTACTCCGACGGGCCGGTGGAACGCTGAACATCCGCGGCCACTGCTTCGGCGCGCTCCATGACCCGGAGCACGTTGAGCCCTGCGATCTTCTCGAGATCCCGCTCCGAATAGCCCCGCCGCAGGAGCTCGGCGAAGAGGGCGGGGAAGGACGAGGCGTCCGCGAGACCGTCCGGCGTGCTTCCGATTCCGTCGTAATCCGAGCCGATCCCGATATGGTCGATTCCCGCGATCGAGCGGACGTGATCGATGTGATCGGCGACCTGGGCGAGCGTGGCGCGGGGGACCGGGTTGGCGGCTTCCCACTCCTTCAACTCCCGCCTCTGACGCTGGGGATCTCCCGGATGAACAGACCTGAGGCGGGCGGCAAACGCGGATCGTTCCGCTCCATACTGCCGCGCCGTCTCCGATACGAACGATGGGACGAACGTCACCATGACCACTCCTCCATTGGCGGGAAGGCGCCGCAGAACGTCGTCGGGAACGTTGCGCGGGTGGCCGTCGATCGCGCGAGCTGAGGAGTGGGAGAAGATGACCGGAGCACGAGTCGTATCGAGCGCGTCATCCATGGTCTCAGCGGAGACATGAGAGAGATCGAGGAGCATTCCGAGCCGGTTCATCTCGCGGACGACTTCGTGACCGAATGGCGTGAGGCCGCGGTGCTTCGGTTCGCCCGTCGCGGAGTCGGCCCATGGAATCGTCGAGGAATGAGTGAGCGTCATGTAGCGCGCGCCGAGCCGGTACATCTGGCGGAGAACGCCCAGCGAGCTGGCGATCGAGTAGCCGCCCTCGATTCCGATGAGTGAGGCGATCTTCCCCCCGCGATGAATCCGCCGGATATCGGCGGCGGTGAGGGCAAGCTCGAACGTCTCGGGATACGAGGCATTCATGCGATGGACGACGTCGATCTGCTCGATTGTCGCGACGACGGCATCCGGTTCGGAGAGGCTGGCGGGAACGTAAACGGACCAGAACTGCGCCCCCACGCCGCCAGCCCGAAGGCGTGGGATGTCGGTGTGGAGCAGCGGCGTCAAGCCCGTCTGGTCGTTGCGGAGATCGATCTCACGAAGGCGGTTTCCCACGCGCTCCCTGAACTGCCACGGAAGGTCGTTGTGACCATCGATCAGCGGAACGCGTCGAAGGACGCTTTGCGCCCGCTCCAGGCGAGCAGCCTCGCTCTCCTGAGCGAGGAGCGTCGAAGGAAGCAGAGACAGGACGAGCAGAGCAGCGAGGCCGTTCCGGGACATGAGGACTCCTCTGGTCAAAAGGTCCGCCGATGGGTGTAGATGAAAGCCCTGGGCTGGCAGTTGCGAATCGGCGGATTGAAACGGGCGTTCCGGATTTCCTCCTGTGCGAGAAACGCCAGCGATTCATCGCCAGTCTCATTACTCAGCAACCGTGTGGAGGTTACCTTGCCGCCGCGGTCGACGCTCACTTCGACGCTGACCACCCCACGCGCGCCGCTGTCGCTGAACCGCATCATCGGCGCCTCGGCAATCGAAAACTCACGGTCGGGAGGACAACCCTTTTCCTCGCGAACGTACCGGGAGGCCACCCATCCGGCCTCGCCGGTGGAGATCCGGACTCGCGACCATCCCTGATCGCGGGCGAGAAGATCGAGCCGCTGATTGCGACGAACCGTGGCGACGATCGCCGCGGTGGTCGACGGTTCTCCCCTGACATTGAGCGTCGAGGCCGTCACCCGCACGGTGCCGATCGCCACCGCGGGTTCCAGCTCCCCAGCGACTTCGGTTTCCGAGTCGGGCGTGACCGCCGCCGGTGGTGGGTCGGAAGACTGGCAGGCAGCGATTGAAAGAATGATGGCGGAGATGAGCAGCAGGTTGCGCATGCAGCGGCCGATGTTAGCAGCTTCGAGAGCAGCTGCCGATGCTAGAATCCGGAGTCTCCGTCTTGCCAAAAGGTAAATCCAGGAACAGAGAACGCATCGATCCTCGCGAGCTCGACCTCGTCGAGGACGGACTCGCTGAGCGCGATTCTCCGGGGAAGTCCCGCGGCCCGAAGCTCAAGGACTCCGGAGCCGATCGCGGGACTCTGATCGAAGGAATGGTCGTCGGCCTCTATCCGCGTGGCTGCCATGCCGTGGTCGACGGAAAGCTCGTCGATTGCGATCTCTCACCCGCGGTCCGGCTCGATGACGAGAACGATCTCGCGATCGGAGACCGCGTGATGATCCGGCGCGAGCCGTCGCGGCACGTGATCACCGAGGTCGTTCCGCGGACGACGGTGCTTGCGCGGCCCGATCCGCTGCTCAGCCATCGAGAACGAGTCGTCGCGGCGAACGTCGACACGGTCGTTCACGTCGCCTCGGTCGTCGCCCCGCCTCTCCGCCCCGGCCTGATCGATCGTTATCTCGTCGCCATCGCCAGCGGCGGCGCTTCTCCGCTGATCGCCGTCAACAAAATCGACCTCGTTCCTCCGGGAGAACGGGAAGCGGCGCTCGCGCCACTCGAGCCCTATCGTGAGCTCGGGGTGGACATGGTTCCCGTCTCATCGCAAACCAGGGAAGGAATCGAGGAGCTGAAGCAGCGGCTGATCGGACGGATGGCGGTATTCGTGGGACACAGCGGCGTCGGAAAGTCTTCGATCATCCGGACGATGAAGCCCGAGCTGACGATTCGCGTCGGCTCGCTCCGCGCACGCAGTGGAACGGGGCGTCATACGACGACGCGGTCCACTCTCTACGAGATGGGGAATGGGACCCGGCTCATCGACACCCCCGGAATTCGTGAGTTCGGACTCTGGCAGATCGAATCGTCCCAGCTGCGTCACTATTTTCCCGAGTTCGGGGCGGCGAATCGCTGCCATTTCAACGACTGTCTCCACGGCGAGGAGCCCGATTGCGGTGTGCGCGAGGGAGTCGAAAAGGGGCTGATTCGCCCCGAGCGCTTCGCCAGCTACCGCCGGCTGCTGGATGAGATCCGCGAAGAGGAGAAAGGGAAGTACGGGTAGGGGAGGGAGCGTCTTCAGGGAAGAGGGTAGAGGAGCGAGGGGAGAGGGAGAAGCGAACACGGGGCGATCCACTGTACCGCCG
>DATLEY010000154.1:0-7346 GCA_035525215.1 Thermoanaerobaculia bacterium
GCCGCTGAAGCCTGCGGCGCCAGCAGCGATTTTCTGATCCCTGACCAGAGCGCGGTAGAGACGGGAAGTGCGGCCCGACGAGAGGACGTCCTCGATGACGTCGTAAACCGCGTCGTCGGGATGAGTCACGCTGGGACGGTGGTAGCCGGCGAGGAACATCGGCTGGGCCGTCTCGCGAATCACCACGGTCCGTTCAGCCTTCTGCTCCGGCTCGACCGTCCGGAGAGGGGATGGGTCGGACGCTTTCGTAAGTCGTCCGAAGTAACGGCGGATCAGTGGCAGAGCCTCCGAGGCGCGGACATCGCCGACGAGGGCGATGGTCATGTTCGATGGGACGTAATAGGTGCGGAAGAACTCTTCGGCGTCCGTGGCCGAAAAGGACCGGAGATCGGATGACCACCCCACGACGGGCTGCCCGTAAGGATGAGCGGTGAACGCGGTGGAGATGAACTGCTCGAGAAGCCTGCCGATCGGCTGGCTCTCGGTGCGCATCCGCCGCTCTTCCATCACGACGTCGCGCTCCTTGTAGAACTCCCGCATGACCGGCCGGAGAAAACGCTCCGACTCGAGGTACGCCCAGAGCTCGAGACGATTGGACGGGAGCGAGTAAAAGTACCCCGTCTCGTCGGCGCTGGTGAAGGCGTTCATTCCGGCCCCGCCGGCACGGTCGACGATCCGGCTGAACTCGTTCCCTTCGACGAACTCGTTGGCCTTCTCGATGGCGGCCTTCCATGCCGCCTCCAGCCGTGCCACCTCCTCCGCGTTGCGGCCCATGGGGTCGCGGCGGGCGGCGTCGTAAGCCTGGTAGGTTTCCTCGACCACCGCGAGGGCCGCCCGCTCGGCGGGCCAGTTCTTGGTGCCGATCTTGTCGCTTCCCTTGAAGGCCATGTGCTCGAACATGTGAGCCAGGCCGGTGATGCCGGGAACCTCCTGCGCCCCCCCGGCGTCGACGTGGGTGAAAAACGAGAAGACCGGAGCTTCGGGCCTCTCGAGAATCAGGACGGTCAGCCCGTTGTCCAGCGTCTCCATCGTGATGCGCTTTTCGAATGACGGGATGCTCTGTGCGGTTGCCCCCATGGTGATCATGAGCAGCAGGCCGGTCAGGGCGAGTGTTCGTCTCATCGGTCCCCTCCTGTTCGCGATGTCTCGAATCCAGGGCGATAGATATCGCGCCAGGGGGATGGAAGGCAAACGGAGGGGAGGGGGAGCTGCGACGGGTCAGCAGTCGTGATTCTCCCGGAACCCGACTTTCAGGGGGAGAGGGACTCGCCGCTTACCGATCAGTACGCCACGATCTCGAACTGGAGCGCCTCGGTCGCGGCGATGGGCGGGGCCGAGAGCGAGAGGACGTCGACGATCTGTCCGAGGTCGAAGGAGACTCCGGGAGGGAGGGAAGAGAACCGGATCTCGGAGTTGTAGACCAGCGATCCGTCCGCGATGGATCGGCTGCGGTCGACCGAGCAGCGGCTCACGTTCGCCGGGATCTGGAAGAGCTGGCCTCCCGCGCGGAACAGAAGATGCGCTCTGGCTCCCGCGAAGGTCGGGACGTCGTGGCTCAGAAGAGCGCTTTCGCGGCCGACCTCGGAGATGCGGACGGGGTTGGGGCCGAAGGATGCCTCGATCGGTTGTTCGAGCCGGCATCGAAGCGGATTCATCTGAGTGGTCATGGCGTGCCCTCTGGGTCGTCTCGCCGGAGGGATCCGGCGTCGATTCATAATGCATCCCTGCGCGCCGCGCGCCCAGCCGGCAATGGTTGGGTCGAGGTCAACTTTAGTTGGGGTCGGAGGCGACTCCCTGGGCGGCCGGAGCGAGCCCGAGTGGCAGCAATCTGGCATTTGGGGCCACTGCTGACCGGGTTCTGGCGCGCTGCGTCGGGCTCGTGTGGAGACGCTCCTGATGCCCATATTTCGACCAGACCGGCGTGCCGAGTCACGTCCTGAAGATTCCGACAGGCGACGCTTTCCGCGCCCACCACTCTGGCTGAATCTGACGATTCTCCTTCTGGCTCTCGGCGGTATCGCCCTGGGCAACCTCCACCGTAATCGGGTGACTCAGGAGTACTCGGATGTCCTGACCGCGAAACTCAGGACTCCGGAAGAGATCAACCAGATGAAGGAGAACCTGGCCGAGCTCAACCTCACTCGGGAGCAGCTCGAGAAGGAGCTGGACGGGCGGAAGGAGTTCATGCAGAGCCTCGAGTCGGAGAACTTCTACCTCTCGATCGACACGGAAGAGAAGAAGCTCCGGTTCCACTACGGTCCCGCGGTCCTGCGGGAAGGGGACATCCAGGTGGGCGAGGCTGCGACGATCGAGATGCCGGACAAATCGAAGAGCTGGCTCTTCGTTCCGGTGAAGGGGTCGTTCAGGGTCGACGGAAAGGTCGCCGATCACTCCTGGACGATTCCCGAGTGGGTTTACCTGATGAAGAAGGAGCCCATACCCGCCGAGCGGCCGACCATGCGCGGCGGACTGGGTCGCTACGTCATTCAGCTGCCGAGTGGATACGTGATTCACTCTCCTCCCACGGAGGAGAGTCCATTGGACGGCCCGAAACCGGGCTCGATCATGGCGTCCGAAGCCGATCTGCGCGCCATCTGGCCCCGTCTGCATAAGGAGACGAAGGTCTACATTTTCTAGGAGGAAACATGCCTCGTTGGGTGGGATTGCTCGGTTCGTGGGCGCTTCTGGTGCTCGGGATCGGGCTGGCGACATACGCGGTGGCCGCGGAAGCGATCACGCTCTCGGAGTACTCGAAGCTTCAGCGGGTCCGGATGATCGATCAGGTCATTAAGGAACGGGTCGGAGAGCAGCTCGAAGCTGTCCGGAAAGAGATGGACGCGAGCGCGAATCAGACCACGCAGCTGGAATCCGAGGTTGCGACGACCAGCCAGGCCGCGGAGGAGATGCAACTCAGCGACCTGGTGATCACCGTTTCGACGACCGAGAACAAGGTTTACGCGCGCAAGAGCGGCGAGCTGGTCTTCGAGGCGGTCTGCTCGACTGGCAAGAACTCCACGCTCCGTCAGGGGGGGAGGACGATGGTTTTCCGCACCCCTATCGGCCGGTTCAAGATCCTCTCGAAGGAGACGGAACCGGTCTGGGTTCCGCCCGACTGGCACTTCATCGAAGAAGCGCAGGGATCAGGCATGGAGGTCGTCCGGCTGGATCGCGGAGAAAACCTGGGCGGGCTCTATGTGCAGGGAAACAACGTGATGCGCGACGGGGTGCCGCTTCCACCGGGTCAACTGATCGTGCAGGGTGGCGCGGTGATCATCCCGCCGATCGGGACGCGGCAGCGGCAGTACGCCGACGTCCTCGGGACGCACCGTCTGAATCTGGGAGATGGCTACGCGCTGCATGGCACGCAGCAGGTGGCTCAACTCGGGCGCAGCGTCTCACACGGGTGCATCCGGCTGCACAACCGCGACATCGCGCGGCTGTATGAGATTGCCAAGGTCGGAGATCAGGTCGTCATTTACTGAGGCTGGGCGTTCGAGTCGATCGCGACCGGCACGCTGGCCTCGGTCGTCTCCCAGGTGAGCTTCAGCACGCCCTTCTTGTTGCCGCCGGGGACGATGGCGATCTCGAACGTCTCCAGAGGCGTGGGAATCTGGCGCACTTTCATCTCGACGCGCCCGAGATCCTGCGACGCGTCGTACTGCGTGCCCCACTGACCGGTCTGACGATTGACGATGAGGGTCCAGCCATTCGCCCGCGGGAGCGTGTAGAGAGTGTAAGTTCCGCGGGGGACGTGGAGGTCTCCGATCCGGAGATCCGCCTGGGTGGTGAGCGTCGTCGCGGCGTTCGCGCCGGTCCGCCAGACCTGATCGAAAGGAACGAGGCCGCCCATGATCTTCCGTTCCCGGATCGACGGGGCGCTGTAGCTGATCGTGATGCGCCGGCCGTCGATCGAGGCCTCGGCTTTGGCCGGTGGGCTGAGTGGCTTTCGCTCCGCCTGCGGCGATTGGGCCAGAAGCGGAAGTGCAGCCGACAGCATGATCGACGCGATGGCGAGAGTACGGGGCATCATTCCTCCGGAAGATTGGCGTGTCTGATCAGACGAGAACTCCCGAGAGCGCTCATTCGTTCCCTGCGAACGGGTCGACTGGCTCGCTGGCCGGGACGATCCGGACGAGGGGCTCGATTCCGGCGGCCGCCCGCATGGTGACCGATCCGATCCAGGTTCGTTCGGTGAACGGCGGGACCAGGAGGTGATCGAAGGCGCGGCGTTTGTGCAGGCCGCTCGTCCCCGCGTGGTAGTCGAGCCGACCATGAAACTCGATCGCCGCGGATCCGCGGTTGAGGATCGTGAGGCGGAAGTCACGGCGGATGAATCCATCTTCCGCGGCAGGCTTTTCGGCGTCGGAGAACTTTACCTCCCAGTCGGTGGAGCGGTCATCGCGCTCCGACTCCGGCCTCAGTCCGACCGCCGAAAAGGTGGTTTCCGCGGGAAGGGAGCGCGACTCGACCACGAGATCCTGCCACTGTGAAACGTGGACGACGGGAGCGGGATCATTCCGGCAGGCGGCGAGCAGGACGAGGGCGAGGAGAAGAGAGCGAGGCATGTGTCAAGGGGAACCGTGATCGGGGGGAGGGCATTCTGGAATGTTGAATGTGGAAAGAGAACCAGTATGGCTGAAGCAGAATGCTGAATTGAGAATGTTGAAAGAGACGGAGAATCAAAATCGAAGGCATGGATGTTGCGGCGACGTGAGTGACGGTCTCGAGGTGCCTCAATGAATCGCCGATTCCTGGAAGACATGCTCGTGAGCGGCCTTTACTTCATTCTCCTTCGAGGAGGGTTATTTGGGGCCATCGAGATGGCGGGGCGGGGGGGTGTATATGAAGGAACGATCCTGGGATCGCGGGGAAACGTCATCGGCATTGGACTACTGATCGGTGCTCTGACGGCGGTGTTGCGGCTTCCATTCGCCTATTCGATCGCCAGCGTGATCTCCGGAGTCGCTCTCGGAGCTGTCGCTTACCTTCCGGCCTATACGCTGTTCGTGTTCGGCCCGGTGTTCATAAGGCCGAACATCAGCACCACCATTCACTTCCTCATCCTCGGTATCGAATCGATCGTGGGCGCTCTCGCGGTTCTTCTGCTCGCGAGGGTTTTTCAGCGATTCTCTAGTCCCGGTGAGCCCATCTGAGCGACACTGCCGCGCCGGTCGCGCTCAGGCGCCGGAGGCGCGACGGAGGGTAGCCGGTGGTGAGCGCGGAGCGCGAACCACCGGTAGGCGACCCAATTCGTGGACCGCCCCGGAAGGGGCGGCGGAGTGGCCGCGCCCCTCCGGGGCGCAATCCGGGAGGGGCGATGGTCCCGGTGGTTCCGGCCCTCCGGGCACCCTGCTCGGCGCCTTCGGCGCCGTGCGCGGCGTCGGCACCAACCGTCAATTGCTCAGGATGACGTCGCTCCGTTCAACATTCGTCATTCTGCATTCTGCATTCAGGCTTCTGACTCTCGAAGCGGGGGTGAATCTCCCACCCCCCCGAGAGACGCTACTCCAAAACCACGATGACGACGCGGCGGTTCTGCATGCGGCCATCGCGGGTCGAGTTCGGGACCGCGGGCATGGACTCGCCGTAGGAGATCGTCGACATGCGGGCGAGAGGGATTCCGTGACGCTGGGAGAGATAACGCCGAACCGATTCCGCCCGGTCCTGTCCCAGCTCCTGGTTGTATCGCTCGCTCCCCGTGGAGTCCGTGTGGCCCTGGATCTCGATGAAGACCGGGCGATTCAATGCGCGAACCTGCGCCGCGACGTCGTCCAGCGCCACCTGCGCGTCGGAGGAAAGCTGCGCGGAGCCGAGCTGAAATCTCACTTTGTCTTCCGTGAAGGACTGCTCGAAGACGACCTGTCCCCGCGCGAGAACTCCGGCCTCCTCCGCGCGCCTCAGTGCCTCGGACGCTTCGCGGCTCAGGCTCTCGAGCCGCTGGTCGGTGTTCCGCTGCGCTTCCTGAAGGTCCTCGACCTGCGTGGCGACCGACTCGATCTTCTGATCGGTCTTCGCCTCGAGCTCGGCGATCCTCTGATCGACCGCACTGTTGGTCGCGCATCCTCCGGCGAGCAAAGCTCCCGCGAGAACTGCGATCGCTGCTGATTGACGTCTCATTTCATTTCACTCCTTTTCATCGTGATGTCGATCGTCCGCCGCGAGCTGCCAGCGGAGGATCGGTTCCGCGGTACCCGGTACGAACCCGCACCGAGCTGACTCTGGAGTCGATCTCCATCTCGATCCTGCGGTAACGGACCGTCCCTTTTCCGCTCGGCGCGAAGCCGATCAGATACTGCGACCGCAGCTCCGAGAGCACGAGCTCGATCTCTTTCTGCAAATCCTCGGGAGCATTGGCGATGGCCAGCCGCCCTCCCGACATGCGCGCCAGATCCCCGAGCACTCCGAGGTCGAGCCGTGACTCGAACGAGGCCCCGGCTGCGGGAAGGAGCAAAGCGCGTGACACCAGCCCGAGGGGGTAGACGGGGACCTCGATCCCCTCGAGCTGACGGAGGAGCGCCGGTCGCTCGATCGACGAGGCATTGTCGAGCCCGTCGGTCAGCAGAATGATCGCCCGCGATCCGTTCCCTCCGCGGACCGTCTCATCGGGCATCCGCATCACCGCATCGAATACAGCCGTCTTGCCGAATGGCTCCACCATGTCGAAGGCGCTCAGAATCGCGTCCCCGCGTGTGCTGAAGGGAACAAGCTCCTGGACGCCGCCGCTGGTGCTGAGGAAGAGGGCGTAGTCGTCGCCGGTCCGCCGGTTCGCAATCAACGTCTCGAGAGCGGCCCGCGCTCCCTCCATTTTGCCGGCTAGGTCCATCGAGCCGGAGCCGTCGAGGAGAATCGTGAAGGAGACGGGAGCGGAGGCGGCGTGGGCGAAGAGATCGGTCTCGACCTCCCTCCCATCGACCATCAGCCGGACTTCCGTTTCCCGAAGACCGCTGAGGGGCTTACCCTTCCGGTCGAGCGGGATGAAGGGAACGAGGACGTAGTCGACCGAGACGCTCTCGGAGGATTGGGGAGGGTCGATCGGCTCGCTGATGAGGTCCCCGGAGAGGAAAAGGGTGACCGTCAGGAGTGCCAGGGTGGCCTTTCTCATAATAATTAGAACTCCCTCCCGTTTCCCCGGCTTCCTGGTCCGTCCCTTCATGCAATATAGAGAGGAGCCTCCGCGAATTCAACCGCCTGGCTCATTGTCCAAAATAATGCAATCGAGGCGCCTCGAGCTCCTCGGAGGAAGAACTCATGAAGATTCAAGAAAAAGAAGCAGTCTCAACCGGACCTCAACCGGCCGGCGCGTATTCGCGGGCCGTTCGAATCGGCGAGCTCATCTTCGTCTCCGG
>DATLEY010000161.1:0-86775 GCA_035525215.1 Thermoanaerobaculia bacterium
GAGCGTGACCCCGGCCGGCAGAACGATCTCGACCTCCGGGGTGGGGGAGGCAGGAACCTGGGCGGCCGGGGTGGGCGTCGCGCCATTGATCGAGAGATAGACGACGTAGTGATCGGCTCCGGAGACCTCGGTCCAGCGGAACGTCGTGAGGGAGCGCTCGATGAGGGTCGAGGCGCGCGGCTCGATGGGAGTCGCGACGCCGCTCGGGCATTCGGTGCGGCTGAAGACCGAGGTCGGACCGTCGACCGTCGGGCATTCCTCGCCGAAGAAGACGCGGACGAGCCAGATGATCTGGCCGCGCTTTTCGACCGGGACGGTGAGCGAGACCTCCGACCCCGCCGGAGCGGAGCTGGAGATCGAGCCGACCGAGGCGAGCGCTCCCTGGTCGATGATGAAGACCTCGTACGAGATCGCATCCTCCACCGCGCGCCAGACGAAGGTCACGGGGGAGGGGAGGTTGGTCTCGCCGAGGGTCGGGCGGACCGGGATCGGCTGACCCGCGGGGCACGCGACGCTGATCGTGACGGTCGCGCTCGAGGTGAGCGCGCCATCCGAGATCGTGTAGGAGAACGAGTCCGAGCCGCCGAAACCGGCATTCGGGGTGTAGGTGCAGTCGCCGCTCGGCGCACAGCTCACCGCCCCATTCGAGGGCGACGTATTGGAGACCAGAGTCAGCGCGTCACCATCCGGATCGGTGTCGTTCGCCAGAACGTTGAATGAGACGGGGGTCTGGAAGTGCGTCGAGACGGAGTCGTTTGCCGCGACTGGGGCCTCATTGCCGGGCGTCACCGTGATGGTGACGCTCGCCGACGCGGTGAGGAATCCATCCGAGATCGTGTAGCCGAACGAGGCCGTGCCGGTGAAGCCGGCGTTGGGAGTGAAGGTGCAGTCCCCGTTCGCCGCGCACGAGACCGTGCCGTTCGACGAGCCGGTGTTCGACACGAGAGTGAGCGTGTCGCCGTCCGGATCGCTGTCGTTCGCGAGCACGTTCAGCGAAACGGCCGTGTTTTCCACCGTAGTTGCTGAGTCGTTGACGGCGACGGGCGGAGAGTTGATCGACGTTGAGGCTGAAGCGGAATTGTTCGTCGTGTTCGCTTCCGGAGTGCCGGCAACGCTGACGTTATTGATCAGGGTGCCACTCGTCATCGGGGCGATGACGTGGAGCGTGAGAAGAGCCGAGGCTCCTGGAGAAAGCTCTCCAGCATTTCGAACACAGGTGACGGTTCCGGAAAACTCGGTGCAGGACCAACCCACCCCTCCGAAACCGGTGTAGCTGACGGTAGCGGGAAGGACATCGACCACTTCCACGGTCTGGGCGGCGACCGAACCGCCATTTCCGACGAGGATGTCGTACTGGTAGGCGTCTCCAGCTTTCACCGTCGAGGGATTCGAAGACTTCGAGATGTTGAGATCAGCGTAAAGGAGCGTGGTCGTCACCGACGAGCTGTTGTTCGCCGAATTTTCATCAGTCGATACCGTGGTCAGCGTCGCCTGATTGGTCATCGAGGCACCGCTGCCGGGAGCGGTCGCCGAGATGGAGATCGACGAGGTGGCCTCGCTGGCGAGAGACGCGAGATCGCACGTCAGCGTCGTGCCGGCGAGCGAGCAGCTCCAGCCCGGCGCGCTGTAATTGACGTTTGATACGCCAGCCGGGAGCTCGTCAACGACCTGAAGGCCTTCGGCGTCGAGGCCGGAAAGATTCTTGATTTCCAGTGTCCAGTTGGCAGTGGAACCTGCTGCGAGGCCGGCCGGTCCGGACTTCGCCACGGAGACGTCGAGCGGCAGGACCTGGACGGCCTGACTGAACTCGGACGTGTTCCAGTAGCAGCAGCCGCCGTCTTCGCCAGTGGCAGTAGAGGTGATCCAGCGGTTGGAGAGGTTCTCTCCCACCGAGGTGACGAAAGGACCGCTGAAGAGCCAATCGTTGCGGTGGAACGTCTCGCCTTCCCCGTACCCGCTGGGATCCGGCATCACGCTCGAGAAGAAGCCGATCTCGTACTCGGCTTCGACGTCAGCCCCCTGGTAGGTTCCCTCGATGATCGTGGAGAAGCCGTCCCAGTACGCTCTCTGGATGACGGGATAATCAATGTAGGAGTTGGGACCGACAGTCTCGAGACCGTCATTCGGAGTGACACCATCGCCGCCGAGATCGATTCCCAGAAGGGCGTTCGAATGAATCGAGTTCGAAGAGATGTCGTGGCCGATTCCTGCATCAGGAGTGAGATGAACGCCATCGCCGCTGTTGGAGTGGATGGAGTTCCAGTAGATCGCTGTCCCCAGCGCCTGGTCGATGAAGATTCCATGCCCCGTATTGAAGGCGATCAGATTTCCCGAGGTTAAGGGGATGATCTCGGATGAAGCTGTGACCGATGCAGGTGGTGCCACCACCCGTCGCCGCCCTTCGGAGGTGTCGCGCTGTGCGATCTGCGCCGTCGAGTGCGCGCGCGGTCGCGGGAGTGACCCTCGTTTCGCGGGCGCAAGCTCGGGGTGACGCTCTTCGAGCGACTCTGCCGTCCGCGTTCGCTTCTCGACGATTGAAGCCGCCGCAAGGCTCGAGTCGAAGCCCTCCGCAACGAAGCCGCTCCCGCCGATAAAGTGATAATTGCCGGAAACGATGATCCCGCCCCCCTCGTTCGGGATGGGACTCAGTCCGTCCGTCGAGGTTCCGATTCGATTGCTCTCGAGATCCGCGCCGTAACTGTTGGGCCCGAGATAGATCCCCGCCCCGCCATTGCCGCTGATCAGATTCCCATCGTCGCCGTAGCCGATCTGAGCAAAATCGTTGAAATCGAGCAGGCTGATTCCGTTTCCAAGGTTCGGGACCGCGGCGGTGCCGCTGGCGTTCGTTCCGATGTAGCTGCTCTCCACGTAAAGCCCGGACATGTATTCGTCGACAGGGAGCGCGACCGCGAGAATCCCGTCACCCTGGAAGCCCTGGATGACGACTTCGCGAACGGCGGACCAGTGACCGCGAATGAACAGACCGTGAGATACGCCGGCGAGTGAGCCATTGATGACGATCTCGGGCCCGTTGGGATTGTCGATCCCACTACGCTCGCGCTGGCTCCCACCATTGATATAAACATCGTCGGCGAGAATTTCGGGAAGTGGAGAAAGTGGACGGATGGTGAAGGTTCCCGCCGACGAATCGTATCCGGCATCGCTGACCGGGATGTCGAACTCAATCGAGCAGGGAGCAAAACAGTCTCCGGAGTTCGCAAGCTCGATCGCTTTCCTGAGCGTCGTGAATTCGGCTTCTGGGGTGTCCGCCGTCGTATTCACGACGATTCCGGCATTCAAGTAGGCCAACCAGGAGAATTCCGAGGTGCCGTCATTCACAGTGCCGGGGCTGCAATCCCCTGAGGTATACGACGTTGCGGTCCCGAGGATGTAGCTGCCTTCGCCTGCGGTCCCTGCAGGCACTTCCATCGACTGATCCTCGACCAGGTTTCCCGGAAAACACTGGCTCCCAAGAAAGACCTTGCCTTGATTGAAGGTCGATTGATCGACGTCGTAAAGCTCGACGAGGAGGCTGGCAGTTGAGCTCACTGCCGCGGAATCAACGTAAACAATCGCCCGAATCGTCGAGCCCGAGATAACGGGTTCATAGATTTCGGGAAAGTTCTGCCCGTTGTTTGCGAGTCCCGAGTCCTCATCCCCGAAATCGTTAAAGGAAGTGCCGATCTCGATTCCAATCGAGTTCTGAAAGAACGAATTCGCGTGGAATGCGTTTCGCAGCGCCGTGGCTCCGGCCACCCGGATGCCTTCAGTGTTGTGGGCGATCCGGTTCCCCTCGATGAGAAACCCTGAGCTGCTCGCGAGATAGATCCCGTAGACATTCCCGAAAGCCGTCTCGAGGTCGTCGGTGCCGATGTCATTGCCGCGGATCGTGATGTCGTTGCCACCGGCCGAGTAGATGCCGGTGCCCGCTGATCCCATCATCATTCCGATCGTATTTCCTTCGAAAAGAGAGCCAGGGGCCGAGGAAAACGTATAAATCCCGCTTCTCTGCGATCCGGTATACGCGTGAGGTGTTTTCGCCGCGTTGAGGCCGATCTGGTTGTTCGCGATCGTGGTATTCAACCCGTAAACGAAAATGTGATTTTCGAAACCGTAGATCGATAAATTTCGAACCGTCACGCCGGCCGCGCTGATGTTGAGAGCAGACGAACTCGTGAGGGCTCCATTGTTGCGGATTGCCAGCGAAGTGGCTCCGGGCCCGTCGATGACTGTCCCGTTCGCGCCGGGCGCGTCGAGCGAGGGGAGCGCCGAGTCGATCAGAATCTCCTGCCCGATCAGGGAGGCGTCAAATGTGATCGTGCACGGGCTCGCGCAGTCTCCGCTGTTCGCCGCGTTAATGGCGTCGCGCAGAGAGCCCGAAGTGAGCCCGCCGGTCGTTGTATCAGCGGTCGTATTGACGAGGAATCCGGCCGCTGCGGCCTCTCCGCTGAACAGCAGACAGAGCGAAGCTGCAGAAATGAACGAACGGACGGATAGAGACATGGAGCCCCCTCGATTGGCGATTTTGTGCCGGCGGAAAATGGTGAATGGACGATAATTATTCGGCGTGTCAGTCTAGCCGAAAATCGTTCCTTTGTCGCCGGTCGAAAGGGGAGGGCTTCTCAGCTGAGGAGTTCGAGGATCTCCGTCAGAGATGTCCGGGCCCGGCGATGGACCTGATCCTCGGGTCTGGCGGCCGTCAGTCGGATCACCTTGTTGTACTGCTCGACGGCTCGACCGAGGTCTCCGAGATGGCGGTGATAAAGCTCTGCCACACAGAGTTTTGCCTCGCTGTTGAGGGGATCGACCTCGAGGATCTTGTTCAGAAAAATCAACGCCGAGTCGTACTTCTGGTCGTCCAGCGCCATCTTGTATCGAAGCCGGTAGAGGGACACGAGCTCCTGAGGTGTGGGACTGAACCATGCGCCGGGGAGATACGTGCGGATGGCCGAAAGAAGGCGCGTCTTGGGCGCCGAAGAAGGAGAAGTCTTTACCTGGATCCTCTGCATTTCCGCCACACCCATCCCTCCAGGTTTCGAACTGCGAGGTTATTTTAGAGCGATCCCGGCGAGGTCGTCAAGATCTTTACTTCAGTTATCGCTCGCGGGCCATCACGAACTCGAGCGCGTACTCGAGCGCATGTCGCGCTTCCGAGGCCGGAAACGGGCGCAGGGCGGCCGAAGCGCGCGCGGCGAAATCACGCGCGATGTCCCGAGTCTCCTCGATCGCGTCGTAGCGGTTGGCAATGGCGACGAGCTCACCAGGATCTTCCGGTCCGAGGCTCTTTTCCATGACCACGCGATCGATCAGACGGCGCTCGACGTCGCTGGCGCGGGGACGAGCAAGGATGAGTGGCAATGTGATCTTCCCTTCGCGAAGGTCCGACAGGGCCGGTTTCCCGAGCACCGCCGTACTGGAGGTGTAATCGAGCACGTCGTCGATCAGCTGGAAGCAGACGCCGAGATTCCGGCCGTACTCGATGAGACGATCACCGTCAGGGTGGGCGACCAGGTACCCCGGGATTCTGCAGGCGGCGCCGAAAAGCGCCGCTGTTTTCCGCTCGATGACGTCGAAATAGGCTTCGCGGGAGAGATCGGGGCGGCCATTGAGCTCCAGTGCGAGAATTTCACCCTCAGTCATCCGGATGGTCGCGGTGGAGAGAGTCTTGAGGATCTCGAGGCTGCGGGCCTCCAGAGCGGTGTCCAGGGCGCGGACGTAGAGGTAGTCGCCGACCAGCACGGTCAGGTGATTGCCCCACCGGTAGTTGATCGAGGTCTTTCCCCGCCGGACTTCAGCGTCGTCGATGATGTCGTCGTGAATCAGCGTGGCGGTGTGAATCATCTCCACCACGGCGCCAATCTTGACGTCGAGGTCGCCCTCGTAGCCGAGCATTTTCGAGGTCAGAAGAAGAAGGGCGGGACGGAGACGTTTCCCGCCGCCGTCGAGGATGTGCGCGCCGACTTCCTCGATGGTTCGGACCGGGGACTCGAAGTAATGGCGAAGCTCCCGTTCGACCTGCAGGAGTTTCGGGGCGATGAGGTCGAGAAACTGCTCGGGACGGAGGGAGCCGGCCGGCGGCTGCGGAATGCTCGTTCCCGGCGTGCTCACGTCGAAAAGAATAGCTGATTCAAAGGATGGCGCAAAGGAGTTCACCCCCGGTAGTTCACGAATTGGAGGGGAATGCCGAGATCGCGTTCGCGGACCATCGCCATCACCCGCTGCAGGTCGTCCTTGTTCTTGCCCGTGACCCGCACCTGGTCCCCCTGAATGGACACCTGCACCTTGATCTTTGCGTCCTTGACGAGCCGGACGATTTCCTTCGCTTTGTCCGATTCGATTCCCTGGACGATCTTCGCTTTCTGCCGGACCGTGCCCATCGTCGCTTCTTCGACTTTCTGGTAGTCGAGAGCCTTGAGCGAGACTTTCCGTTTCACCATCTTGTCCTCGAGGATGTCGCGGACACTCTTCAGCTTCTGCGCGTCATCGGAGAGAAGAACGATCTCTTCATCGGTGAGATCGACCTCGCTCTTGCTTCCCTTGAAGTCGAAACGGGTCGCTAGCTCGCGCCGGGCCTGCTGGATCGCGTTGGTGACTTCCTGCATGTCGGTCTTGGACACGATGTCGAACGAAAACTCCTGGGGCATCGTCGATCTCCTGCAATGGTTGTCTGCGCCGGCCACTCAGCCGGAGTATCGAATCAGTTCCTCACGACCTCGACCCCGGCCGGAGCCTCGAAGGTGAACATCTCCTTCCCGGTCGGAATCGGTTTGTAGCCGGTGAACTCGAAGGTGGTGCGGTTTCCCTGCCGGTCGGCGTAGCTGATTTCCCGGATTCTTCCGTCGCTCGCGCCGGTAACGACGGTGAGATCCCGGACCAGCGCATCGGCCGATCGGGGATCGAGCACGGTCTCGACCTCGTCACCCCGGCGGGTCTCACGGACAATGTACTCGCGGCCGAGGGAAGCCGGATCGGAAAGAAGGACCCAGGGAAGGGACTTTTTCTCCTTATCGCCGAGCGTCGCCACCGTGACCTGCCGGTCGGCCGGGGCATAGAGCCACGAAGTCGATCCGTCGAAGACGAACTCTTTCTTTTCGGGCATCCGGTAACTCCAGCGCATGCGGGGAGCGCTTCCGAAGACGACCGTGCCCCGCTCCACTCTCTCTTTGGTGAAGCCCTTCGGAAGGAACTTCTGGACGAAGTCCGCCTGGTGTCCCTCGTTGGCGGAAAGGGCGCGGTTGACGGCCATGGGCTGCGGCGCCGCCATGAGAGTGGCGGCGAGCATGGAGCCGAGCAGAAGAAACAGTTTCAATGAAGCCTCCGTGTAAAAAGGGGCGCGTCGAGGTCCCGTTTCAGAAGGGAGACGCTGCCTAGAGTTTTTCGACGTCGATGGAAACGACGGCAGCGCTGATAACAAAGACCCGATCGTTTTTGCTCCGGTCGTGGGGATAAAGGAAAAACCCGGAGGCGCCCGGGTCATACCGGGTGGCGATACCCCGGATCAGCTCGCCATCAGCGAATTGGACCGCGAGGGTCACTCCGGTGGGCAGGCCGCTTGCGGCCGTGGAGGCGTCGCTGAGAAAAAAGATCGCCTTCAGATCTGCGAAGGCGACCTCGCGGGAGCTCGACTCCTGATCGGTCACCGAGACAGTCTGGCGGTCGGCATCGATCTGCGGAGGAGCATAGACGTGCTCGGTCCGGCCACCGCGAAAATGAAGTACGACGGGAACTCTCGGGGATTGAGATTCGGTCAAAAAAGCTCCAGGCCCCACAGGTCGTGCAGGTGCAGGATACCCTCGACGCGGGCATCCGAGTCTCCGACGAAGAGCGACGTGATCTTCCGCGACTCCATGATCTGGAGCGCCGCCGAAGCAAGCTGATTGCCATCGATCCTGAGTGGATTCGGGTTCGCGCACTCGCCCGCGGTCCGTTTGAGAGTCAGGTCATCCTTCTGAAGGAGGCGCCGGAGATCTCCATCGGAGATGACTCCCTGGAGGCGTCCTCCCTCGTCGACCACCGCCGTGATTCCGAATCCCTTCCGGGACATCTCGTAAATCACGTCGCGCATCAGCGTCGACGGAGTGACCAGAGGAATCTCATCGCCGGAATGCATGAGATCCCGGACGCGGAGAAACCGCTTGCCCAACTTACCGCCGGGGTGAAGAATCGCGAAGTCTTCCTCGCGAAACCCCTTCCGCGTGACCAGGGCCATGGCCAGAGCGTCGCCCAGGGCCAGGGCAGCCGTGGTGGAGGCCGTCGGCGCGAGACCGAGAGGGCATGCTTCCTTCGAAATGGCTGCCGAGAGATGGAAGTCGACATTCCTGGCAAGGGAGGAGGCGGGATTGCCGGTCAGCGCCACCACCTGCGCGCCGAGTCGCTTGAGCGAAGGAAGGAGGCGGACGATCTCCTCGGTCTCTCCGGAATTGGAGATGGCCAGGACGGCGTCGTCCCGGGTCACCATTCCCAGATCGCCGTGAATCGCTTCGGCCGGATGAAGAAAGAAGGATGGGGTCCCGGTCGAAGCGAGAGTGGCGCTGATCTTCTTGCAGATGATCCCGGACTTGCCGATCCCCATCGTGACGACCCGCCCGCGGAGAGCCTGAAACATCTCGATCACGTTGACGAATGTCTCGTCGAGTCGGTCGACGAGCCCGAGGATCGCCGCCGCCTCGACCTCGAGAACTCTCCGCCCCTCCAGGATCGAAGGATGGACGGAAGTGAGGGGGTCGGCGCGGTCGGGCGAGGGCATCGATCGGCCATTGTAGCCGGAGCGGCCTGCCATTCGCATAAGGCCCCGGGGCCTGAACAGATCGAAGTCGTGAATCGTGTAAACTGACGCCCTTTTCCGGCGGAATCCGGCGCTGGTTCCGAGGCGCCAGACCCGGAACGGAGGCCCGTACCGGCCGGCTTCAAAACAAATCCAGGCGCAGCCAGGAGGAGATCATGACTGAAATCGCATCGGCGTCGAAGACGCTCCCGGTCCAGCCGAAGTCGGTCATTTGGAATCCCACTCCCGCGGAACTGAAAGACCTCACCTCGAAAATGCCGAATGCCCGGAAGACCGAGTTCGACAATTACAACGTCGGAACGAAGGTCGTCTCGCGCTCCAAGCTCTCGACATTCCTCGTGACGGATGATCCATCCCAGTTCTCGGATCAGACCATCACCCGGGCCGAGTACGAGCGCGTCGCCCGGTTGCAGGACGAGTACATCCGGAACCAGGAGATGATCGCGATCGAAGGCTTCATCGGGAACGATCCCGAGCATCGCGTTCCGGCACGCCTGATCATCGAGAAAAGAAACGCGAACATCGCGGGGATGCAGCAGCATCTCTATTACCAGGCCACCGCCGCAGAGCTCGAAAACTTCGAACCGGTCCTTCAGGTCATCTACACGCCGAACCTCGAGATGCCCGGCTATCCCGACAACCGCCTCATCGCCGTCGATCTCGACAGCAACATCACCCGCGTTTTCAACTCCGATTATTTCGGAGAGTCGAAGAAGGGCGGACTGCGGATGTGGAACCGCCTGGTCTACGAACGGGGCGGCCTCGCGCTCCACGCCGGATGCAAGGTCATCCCGGTCAACGGGAAGAATCGAGTCGGGCTCATCGTCGGGCTGTCCGGCACCGGGAAGACGACGACAACGTTCACCAAGCAGAATGATTCTTCGCCGGTGCAGGACGATTTTCTGGCTCTGATGCCCGGTGGCAAAGTCGTCGCCACCGAGAACGGCTGCTTCGCCAAGACCTTCGGCCTCAACGAGAAGGACGAGCCGACGATCTTCCGGGCCTGCGCGTCACCTCACGCCTATCTGGAGAACGTCTCCCAGAGCGACAGCGGAAAGGTCGATTACTTCGATACCTCGTATACCAAGAACGGCCGCGCCGTGATCCGGATGCAGGACGTCGCGGGAAGCTTCGATGCCCGCAAGCTCGACAAGGCCGATTTCCTTCTGATTCTCAATCGCAACGACAACATCATTCCAGCCGTGGCCAAGCTCGAGGGGCCGCAGGCCGCGGCGTATTTCATGCTCGGTGAGACCAAGGGCACCTCTGCCGGGGGAGCCTCGGAGGCGGGCAAGTCCCTCCGGGTTCCCGGCACGAACCCCTTCTTCCCGATGCTGCACGCGAATCAGGGCAACCGCTTCCTCGAGCTTTTCGAAGCATCTCCGATGGACGTCTACCTGTTGAACACGGGACGGATCGGAGGAGGGGATGAGGACGAGCGATCGAAGAAGGTCAGGATCCAGCACTCCTCGGCCATCGTGAAGTCCATCGCCGAAGGGACCATCGAGTGGGAGAAAGACTCCGATTTCGGCTATCTGGTCGCCACGAAGGTTCCCGGAATGGACGACGACGAATACCTGCAACCCCGCAGACTCTACGAGCGCCAGGGGCGGATGGACGAGTACCGGCAGCTGGTCGAGAAGTACAAGCGCGAGCGCGCCGAGTACCTCGGGAAGTGGCCGGGGCTCGACGAGCGCGTCGTCAAGGCCCTGTGAGACGGGACGCACCGAACGAGGCGGGCTCCGGCCCGCCTCGTTCGTCTCTTGCGCCGCGTGAAGGATGATCGCGGTCACCGTGCTGGGTACGTGCGCGACCCCGACGGATACGTGGTCGCATTCGCCTCCAACCCGAGTGATGCCCGTCAGGTCTCCACGCGCAGGAACATGTACAGCGCCGCGAGCATGAAAAGCACGTTCGCGCTCCACGCCGCCAGAACCGCTGGTAGGCTTCCAACTTCGCCGAGCTTGGTGAAGATCCCGAAAATGGACCAGTAACCGAAGGCCAGAAACAAGGCGATGCCGATTCCATAGAGGGCGCCCTTCTTCCCCATCCGGAAGGAGAAGGGGAGGGCGATCAGCGCCATGATCACGCTGATGAAGGGCCAGGAAGTCTTCCGCCAGAGCTGCACGGTGAGCTCGTCCGGCGAATATCCCAGCCGCTTCAGGTTGCCGATGTACCGCCGCAGCTCTCCCCAGGTCATCTCCCCCGGCGTCTTCGCCTCCACTTCGAAATAGGAGGGTCGCTCCGGGTAATGGAGTCGCACCGGCTGGACGATCGGCGTGTACGAAGAACCCCCATCATCTCCGAAGGAACGGACCCATCCTCCGACGAACACCCATCCCGTTCCGTCCCAGCGGGCCTCGTCGGCGACGACCCTCCTCGCGAGTTTGAACTCGCTAGGATGGAACTCGAAGATCTGAACCCGGGAGAGAGTCTTCGTTCGTTTGTCATATCTGAGAAAATTGAACAGGTAACGCCCCCGGCCGAAAACCCACTGCCGCTGCTCGGATGAGAACGTACTGGGAGTCTCATCCCCCTCGATCACCGACTTGAGCTCCGCCGCCCGGCTGTTCGAGTAGGGAAGGACGAAATCGAGAAGAAAGTACGAGAAAATACTGAGCAGAACCGCGACCGCCAGAACCGGGAGAGCGATCCGGTACAGCGAGATCCCGTTCGCCTTGATCGCCGTCACTTCGTTGTTCTTCGAAAGCACGCCGAAGGTGATCAGCGTCGCGACCAGCACTGAGATCGGCAGTACCCAGTCGAAGAACTGGAAGATGACGTAGCGATAGTAGGAAACGACGATCTCGAAAGGGACGTCGTTCTCGTTGATGTCCTGGATGATCTCGGTGTAATCGACCACGAGGAAGAGCACGATGGTCGAAAGCAGCACCAGTCCGAGAATCTTCAGGTACTGCGTGAGGATGTAGCGGTCGAGGATGTTCGGCAAGGGGATGTCGATTCGCTTAAGGATCCCGCCGTCGTCATCCTCGCTGGCCTCCGCCGCGGCGGCGATCTTTGACCCCCGGCGCTGCGCCAGTCGGCGCACCAGCAGGCCGAGAAATCCGCGGATTCGTCCCGGCTGGCGTTCCGATCCGGTCTTTCCCATCAACCAAAAGCCCAGACCGAGAATCAGAAAATTCGCGGCCCACATCGCGATCCAGGCCGGTAGCCGGCCCGACCGCGCCAGGCTCTCTCCGTTATTCAGGAGAATGTAATAGACCAGGATGATCAGAATACTTAAAGAAAAACCTGAACTTTTGCCTCCGCGGCGGTTCGTGATTCCCAGCGGCAGACCGATGACCCCGAACGCAATGCAGGCAAACGGGATCGCGAAGCGCTGGTGGATCTCGACTCGGTAGAACCGCTCGTCGAGCGGATCCTGCTCCCGGCGGGCCTGCTCCAGACGGTCGAGCAACTCGGGAAGTCCCATTTCCTTCATCGATTTAGCGAGCTTCTTCACCTTCACGACCTCCTCGGTCGGGTCATGAAGGAACAGGCGCTGGGAATCGTTCCGGTTGAGGTCGTAGCGGTCAGGGCGCCGGGATGAAGAGACATGAGTCTCCGGCCCGTGGAGCTCGAGCCAGGACTGGCGTGTTCCAGCGGTCATCGTCAGCCGGCCGCTGTCGGCCAGGATCGTTCTCTGCTGGTTCGGGTCGGAGGTATCGGCAATGAAGATTCCTTTCCAGAGTCCGGTCTCGGCATCGACGTCATTGATGTAGATGACCCGGTCCTGGAATTCGTCGAAGAAAACCCTGGGCTGGATTTTGGTCTCCGCCGCCATCGTGAGGAGACTCAGCTGGCGCTGCTGGAGGGCCCGGTTGCCTCTGGGCAAAACGGAAAGCATCAGATAGAGCGTGATGCCGAACATCAGGAGCGAAAAAATGAAAACCGGACGGTAGATTGCCCGAGACGACAGACCGGCGGATTGCATCGCGATGATCTCGGAGTCGGCGGAGAGACGGCCGATCGCGATGAGGATGCCGACCAGGAGAGCCATCGGCAGGGTCAGAACCACGATGTGAGGAAGTGAGAGGGCCAGCAGCTCGAGAACCGTCGAGAACGGCAGCGAGCGCTTGATGATGAGCTCGGCGAAATCGAAAAGGTTCTTGATCAGGATCAGCAGCGTATAGAACGAGAAGCCCAGCGTGGTGGGCCCCAGGAGCTCTCGAAAGATGTAACGCGTGAGGATCCGCATGGTCGGAAGGGGCGAGGCGGGATCATTAACGACGCCGGGAGCGCGAAGATTCGCTGAAACCGCTCCGGAGGCCTTGGCTTGCCGCTTTTCCGCAGAGTCCCATAAGATAGATTATGTTAAATACTTCCAGAGAACCGATCATCGCTCCGACTCCAGCCTCTCAAGAACCGCCCGGAGCGCCGAGATCACCTCTTCCCGCTCCACCTCCGCTTTCCTGAACTTCAGGCTGAGCGTGAACGGCAGACTCTTGTCGTGCAGGTCGTACGAGTAATGCTTCGGGCGCCCCGCCTTTTTGACTTCCGGCTTCCGGGAGGTCGCTTTCCGGACCTCCGCCCGGCCGATCTCTCCGCGGCCGAACCTCTCGACCAGCATCTCCATCTCTTCTTCAGACCCGGCCCTCGCGATCTGCACCAGGACGGACTTGTTCGAGATGCCGGCTTCCCGGCAGAGCACCCGGATCCGGTCGGGAATCTCATTGAGCTGCAGGGTCTCGGTGATGGTCGTCCGTGACTTCCCGATCACCTGGGAGATCTTCTCGTGCGTGTACCCGAACTTCTCCTGGAGGAACTGGAAGCCTTCGGCCTCTTCGAATGCGGTGAGATCCTTCCGCTGAATGTTCTCGATCAGGGCGATCTCGACGACTTCCCGGTCCGAGGCATCGAGCTCGATGGCGGGAATCTCGTCCAGCCCGGCGGCCGTGGCCGCGCGGAAGCGCCTCTCGCCGGAGATGATCTGGTAGCGGCTCGGACCGATCTGTCGGACCAGAATGGGCTCCAGGACGCCTTTTTCCCGGATGGAGGCAGTCAGATCCTCGAGATTGCCGACGTTGGTTCTCGGCTGCCCCGGGTTCGGCTCGATGATCGACAGCGGCAGCATCGCCCCGATCTGGGAAGAAGATCTGCGCGCGAGCTCATCGACGAAGTGCGCGTCGTGGCGCATCCGCGCACGCTCTGGAAGTCCTCGCTTGGGGGTCATTTCGGCTCCTGGGTCTCGGGTCTGACTGCATGTCTACGCTGCACGGCGGGCGGCACTCCCCCATCTCAGACTCGCGCGAGGATTTCCTCGGATAGCGAGTAATACTCCATCGCCCCGCTCGATCGGGGCGCAAACGTGAAGATCGACTCCTTGTACGCGGGACTCTCCTCGAGCCGGATCGATTTGGTGATCACGGTCTGGAAGAGCCGGTCTCCGAAGACGTCGCGAATCTGGTCGTGGATGTCCTTGGCCAGCGTGGTACGGCGGTCATGCATCGTGATGACTACGCCCAGCAGCTGAAGGTTCGGATTCGGCCGGCTCTTGATCTTCTCGATGGTCTCGAGGAGATCGTCCGTTCCTTCGAGCGCAAAATAAGAGGATTGGATGGGAACCAGAACATGAGTCGAAGCGACGAGCGCGTTGACCGTGATCATGCCGAGCGTCGGCGGAGTGTCGATGAACACGTAATCGTAGTCAGAGATGACCTCCGACATCTTGTCCTTCAGACGGTAATGGCCGTCGATCTCCCCGACCAGCTTCGATTCGAGCTTGGCCAGGGCGATTCGCGAGGGGGCCAGATCGAGCTGCTCGATCGGGGTCTTCACGATCACCTCGCGGAGGCCGAGCTCCTCCGAGACCATCACGTCGAACATCGATTTACTGATCTGGCGCACATCGACATAACTCATCGTCGAGTTCGCCTGAGGGTCGAGATCGATCAGGAGCGTCTTGAAGCCCTTGTTGGCGACGGCCGCAGCGAGATTGATCGCGGTCGTCGTCTTTCCGACCCCGCCCTTCTGATTCGCAACGGTGATGATCATCGGGCAAGGTCCCGTATCGATGATTCCCGGCTCAATCGCGCGCCGGCAACGCCGCGAGTTTCGGGATCCCAATCATGGACGCAGAACACTGGCGGGATTCTAACCGACGGGGCACTCGGAGAGCGACCGGATGTTGGATGAAATCCGGCGGCCCCTCCCCTACATCTTGTACTTGCCGAGGTCCTCGGGACTGACTGATTCGAACCACTTCTTCAGCTTCTCCTCGGATTGCTCTTCCGGGACGATGGTCTGCGCCTGGTCCAGAACCGTCTGAGCCACGAAGATCGGAGCCTCGGTACGCAGTGCGAGCGCGATCGCGTCGCTGGGTCGCGCATCGATCTCCACCGACCGGCCCCCCATGGACACGTCGATTCTCGCGAAAAACGTGGAGTCGCGAAGCTCGCTGATCACGATGCGATCGACTTTGCCCTCGATCTTCTCGATCACGTTCCTGAGAAGGTCGTGCGTCATCGGCCGCGGTGTCCCGATGTTCTCGAGCTGAAGGGCGATGGCGTTCGCCTCGAACACCCCGACCCAGATCGGAAGAAACACCTTCTCCTCGTCGTCCTTGAGCACGACGATCGGCGAATTGGAGACCGGATCGAGCATGAGCCCTTTGATGGTCATCGCGACGAGACTGCTCATGCCACGGCCTCCCCTCTCAACGTGTGATGAAGCGCTTCATGGATGTGGACATCGACCAGCCGACCCAGCTCGGCCGGGCGGGGGCTGATGAAGTTGACGGTCCAGTTGTGCTCCGACTTGCCAGCGAATACCGATGCATCTCTGGCGCTCGGTCCCTCGTATAGCACCGGAATCACCCGTCCCACGTAGGATCGCAGAGTTTCCCGCTCGATCCCCTCCTGCAGTGCGAAGACTCGGTTGAGGCGCTCACTGGCGATCGGGTCGGGCACCGGATCTCCAAGGCGCAACGCCGGAGTTCCGGGACGAGGGGAGTACTTGAACGCATAGATCGAGCCGAAGCGGACCCGTTCCATCAGCGAGAGCGTCAGTTCGAAGTCCGATTCGCTCTCTCCCGGAAACCCGACGATGAGGTCCGTCGAAAAGCTCATCTCCGGGATGGCTTCACGGATCCTGTCGACGGTGTCGAGGTAGCGCTCGCGCGTATAGAGCCGCTTCATCCGCCGGAGCACCGCCGAGGAGCCCGACTGGACGGGAAGATGAAGGAAGCGGCAGATCTGCGCCCGGTCGCGCATGACCTCGATCAGCCGGCCCGTGACTTCGGCCGGGTGAGACGTCATGAAGCGGAGGCGAAGAAGTCCGGAAAGATCCGTGACGGCCTCGAGCAGTGCGGCGAAGTCCATTCCGGTCTCCGGACACCGATACGCATTGACGGTCTGCCCGAGCAACTCGATCTCGACTCGTCCCTGTTCGAGAGCGTGCCGGATCTCCGCCATCAGATCCCGGGAGGGACGGGAGATCTCGCGTCCGCGAGTCGTGGGAACGATGCAAAAGGTGCAGTTCTTGTTGCACCCTTCGATGATCGTCACCTGGGCGCGCACTGCGGAAGGGCGGTCGATGGTCAGATGATCGTAAGAGCGCTCGGCAGGGAAATCGACAGCGATCTTCTTTTTCCCATCGATGATCTCGTCGAGGAATCCGACGTTCGCGGGGCCCATCACGAAATCGACCCAGGGGGAGCGTTCCAGGATCCGCTCCCCTTCCTGCTGGGCGACGCAGCCGGCCACTCCGATTCTGGCACCGCGCCGGCGCTGATATCGAAGCTCACCCAGCCGGCTGTAAACCTTCGATTCCGACTTGTCCCGGATGCTGCAGGTGTTGAGCAGAATCAGATCCGCCTCGCGGGCGCTCTCGGCCCGACGATATCCGCGCAGCCGCAACTGCCCGCCCAGCCTCTGGCTGTCGAGATCGTTCATCTGGCAGCCCCAGGTCTCGATGAAGTAGCTCTTTTCCATCAGGGCTTCGGCGCAACGACGTTGGAGGCTTCCTTCAGCCGGCGAGCTTCCTCGCGCGCCGCGGTCAGGGCGGCCTTCTTTTCATCCAGCGATCTTTTCGCGGTCTGGTACCGGTCGAAGATCTCGTCTTCACGGTTCTCCGGATCCTCTTCCTCGTAATACTCCTCTTCGAGAGGACCGAGTGACTTCTCGATCGCAGCGATTTCCTTTTCGAGCGCGGTCACTCTGGCGTCGGCCGCGAGGCGAGCCGCGGCCTGCGAGCTCTTCTCATTGGCCATGCGATCGAGGATCTCCCCTGCCGGCTCGTCCTTCTCGTTCAGTTCGGGAATCAGCGAGGCGGAGTGGACGATGGTGACCCTCCCCCCGGAGTTCTTGACCACGTCATCGGTGATGACGATTCCCGAGAGGCGGCTCTTTTCCCGGTTCTTGCGCGCGTCCTTGGCCGCCTTGACCAGGGGGGAATCCTCCTGCGAAGCGGTCTCTTCGGAGGAGGCGGGCGCCGTTTTGGGGGCTTTGGAAGGCTCCGCCGCGATCAGCGCGGAAGCCGCCAGACAGAAACCTGCGAGGAGAAGACTTTTCATGCTTTCACCCGGATCGATGATACTCCAGGGAGCCTGAGCTCCCGGAGAGACGGTCCGCCATCGTGAACAGACGTGCGCGGGGAGGCATTTCTCGCGGCTCAGACCGCGCGAGTCCCGAATCCGGCGGGTAGCCTCATCGCGACGCTCTCGATCACGAACTCCTCGATCTCCTGCGCGGTCTTTTTCTGCATTGCCTGGCCGGCAATGCGACGGCAATCGCGATAGCGGAGGGATCGAAGGACCTCCTTCATGACTGGGATCGCCGAAGGAGTCATCGAGAAGATATCGAGTCCCAGTCCGAGGAGAATGACGGCGTAGAGAGGATCCGAGGCCATTTCTCCGCACATCGATACCGGAATCCCCGCATCCTTTCCCGCGTCGATGACGAGCTTGACCAGGCGGAGGATGGCGGGATGAAGCGGCTCATAGAGATAGCTGACGTTCTCGTTGGAACGGTCGATGGCCAGCGCGTACTGGATGAGGTCATTGGTTCCGATCGCGAAGAAATCCGCTTCGGTCGCCAGGACATCCGCGGTCATCGCCGCGGATGGCACCTCGATCATGATCCCGACCGGCAGCTCCGGATCGTAGGCCAGTCCCTCGGCATCGAGCTCCTGGCGGATCTCGCGCAGGAATGATTTCGCCTGCCGAAGCTCCTGGATTCCCGAGACCAGGGGAAACATGATCTTCATCGGTCCATGAGCCGACGCTCGAAGAATCGCGCGAAGCTGGGTCCGGAACATGTCGCGGTGACGCATGCAGAGGCGCAGCGCCCGAAGGCCGAGAACCGGGTTGTCCTCTTTGGAGCCCATGACCTCCCGCGCGAGCTTTTTTCCCCCCAGGTCGAAGGTGCGGATGACCGCGCGATGCGGGGCGGCGGCCTCGGCGATTTTCTGGTAGACCTCCAGGTGTTCCTCTTCATCGGGGAGTCGGGGGCTCTTCGAGATGTAGAGAAATTCCGACCGGTACAGCCCGATCCCTTCGGCGCCGAAGCGGTGGGCGTCCTGGAGCTCTTCGATCAGCTCGAGATTCGCTTCCAACCGGACGGAATGCCCGTCCCGGGTGATCGTCGGCATGTCGCGATTCAGGAGAAGCCGCGTCTCATACTCCTCGTGACGCGTCACCTTGCTGCGGAACTCCTCGATCAGCGCGGGCGTTGGATTGACGACCAGGGTTCCTTCGTAGCCATCGACGATGACGAGCTCCTCGTTGTCGATGACCTGAGTGAGGCGCGGGACCCCGATCACCGCCGGCATGAAGAGCGACTTGGCGATGATCGATGTGTGCGACGTCCGGCCCCCGGACTCGGTCGCGAAGCCGACGATCGGCTTTCGGTTGAAGTGGACCGCATCGGAAGGAGTGAGGTCATCGGCGAGGATGATCACGTCATGATCGATCTCGGAGAGATCGTGATGCGAGAGCCCCTGCAGGTTCTTGAGCAGGCTCATTCCGACGTCCTTCACGTCCTCGCCGCGGTCGCGGAGATATTCGTCCTCGAACCGTTCGAAGCGCGCCTCCAGCTCTTCCTGCACTTCGTGGAGCGCCCATTCGGCATTGATCTGATCGAGCTCGATCTTCTGGATGACCTTGTCGGAAAAGGCGGGATCGCTGGCGATCATCGCGTGTGCATCGAAAATCGAGGCGTATTCCTCGCCGATGGAACGGGCCACCTTGTCTTTCAAGTCCAGCAGGTCGATACGGGTCTGCTCGAGTGCCTGGCGGAACCTCCCCACCTCCCGTTCGATGTCCGCTTCCTTGATCGGAACGCGGAAGGCTGAGCTGATGCGCTCGACGATGAGCGCTCTGCCGATGGCGATTCCAGGAGAGACGCCGATTCCCTTGTAGGTCCGGATCTCCGACCGTACGTCGCGGGGAGGTCTCTTTCCTTTGGGTACGAACACGCCGTCACTCCGATTCGTCGAACCTTGCCGCGATCAGCTGCTCGATCGATTCGAGCGCCTCTTCCTCATCCTCGCCGATCGCGGTCACCCGGATCGTCGTCCCCTGACCCGCGGCCAGGAGCAGAATCCCGAGAATACTCTTGGCGTCGACTTCTTCCGAGCCCTTCCGAACCTTGACGTCGCTCTTGAATCTCGCCGCCGTGTGAACCAGTTTCGCCGCGGCGCGAGCGTGAAGTCCGAGCTTGTTGCGGATCTCGATCTCCCTGGTCGTCACGCCGGCCGTTCCTCCTCGACCTCGGTCACCAGGAGATCCGACGCCACCCGGATCGACTTCGACCCCTTCTCGCGGATCATGTGCGCGGCTGCGAGAAGGTCGTTGCTCACATTCCGCACCGAAACGAACTTCACGATCATCGGCAGGTTCACCCCGGTCACGATCTCGACTCGATCCTTCTCCAGAAAGGAAAGACTGATATTGCTGGGCGTCCCGCCGAACATATCCGTGAAGATGATCACCCCCCGATCGTGGCCAATGCGCTCCAGGGCGAGCCGGATCTTCTCTCGCGACTGCTCCACGGACTCGCTCCACTCGAGGGGGACCGCTTCGATTCCGTCGAGGACCCCTTCGATCGTCTCCGCGGCGTGGAGGAGCTCATAGGCCAGTTTTCCGTGGGTGACGATCAGACCACCGATCAACGTCGAAGCTCCTTGGGGGGCTCGCCAGGGGCGGCGCGCCTCAGCCGCCTGAGAGGCGGCCGGGCGCGAAATTCTAACATTGGAAAGGGTTTACGCCTTCCCGCATCCCTTGAGTCAAGAATATGATTGCTATATGCTCATATTGTGGAAATGAATGCTGCAAGCGATCGATCATATTAGTCGTTAGTACTCAGATTCATAGAGGGCGACATGAATCTCTCTCCCTCGTCCCCTTCCCCGCTCTCGAGGCGCGATTGCAGTTCCGACAGAGCTCTGACCTCGAAGACGCCGAGGGACGATCTGTCGATCATCTCGGCGATTTTCCGGCCGTGCTCTCTCAGTATTGCCCCCCGCGACCTCGGAACCGCCCCCTTCAGAATCCTGTCGAGAACCTCGAGCTGGTGGAATTGGACCGAAGGGAGCGATCTCGCCGCGCGCGCCATGGGATCGATCGCGAGATTGGCGATCTGGACGAAATCGATCCGGGGAACCTCCAGGCGGATTTCATTCTCCTCATCGCGGAATTGCCAGCGCGCCTCCAGCACGCAGATTCTCGCGAGAGCGGCGCCCAGCCTGTTGACGCAACTGATCGCCGTGAAGGGGTCGTTCAACGAAGGCGAGAGCGCGCGAAGGCCGATCTCGACCAGCCGGGCCATATCGAACTCGACATCCTGTAGCTCGGTCCGAACAGTCCCGATCGTAACTGCCTCGCGGATCCAGTCGCCTCCCTCACCCACTGCTTCGGGAGGCCATACCTCGGCCAGGACACGGTCACGAAATGCGAAATCGCCAGGCCCCCGGAGGAGCCGTACGCGAGCTTTCCGTTCCGCCGCTCCCCTGACCAGTTCTTCGAGAGCGTAGAACTGGACGTATCCATCGTGGAGACTCGTGACTGTCGCCGGATCCCCTGCGGTGCGCATCGGAGTCTCGTTCTCATCGAGATCGCCGAACGACTCATCGATTCGACGGTCGAGATCCTTGGCCAGTTTTCCGATCACGTTGTCGACCTGGATCGACCAGGAGACGTGATGGATGAAATAGATGAGGACTCCGATGGCGACGATCGAGAGGAGGATCGCGACGGACAGGGAGAGATGAGGGACGAACGGCGCGAGCTCCCCTCCCCTGACGGTCCGAAGAACGAGCATGCAGTAGACGAACAGGGACGTGAAGGTGCCGAGAACGAGCTGATTCCCACGATCCTGCATGAAATTACGAAGCAGCCGGGGCCCGAACTGCTGCGATGCCAGAGAGAGCGCGACGATCGTCATCGAGAAGACGACGCCGGCCACCGTAATCATCGATCCGGCGATCGTGGCCAGGAGCCCCCTCGCTTCCTCAGGACCGCCGCTGTAAACCCACCAGGGAAGGTCGTCCGAGCCCCTGAAGAAACTGTGATCGAGCGCGCCCAAGCCGAATGCGAGGGCCACGGCCGTGCTCAGCATCGCGGCCGGGACGAACCAGAGACCACTCCGGATGCGATCGATCATTTTCAGAAAGCGGGTCATGGCGGGAATGAGGAGCGAAGAGCCTGCCAGCGGCTCGGGCCAAGGCCGGATTTTCAGCGCTTGCAGTCTCGGTGCGTCATTTCCACGGAGTATCCGGCCGCGGTGAGCTCCTCCCGCAGCCGCTCGCCGATCGCGACCGAGCGATGCCGCCCGCCGGTGCAGCCGATTCCGATCGACAGATAGCTCTTCATCTCGTTCTCGTACTGCGGAAGGAGATAGAGAATGAAGTCGAGCAGCCTTTTCACGAACTCCGTGTACTCGGGCTTCCCTTCGAGATACTCGACGATCTCCCTGTCCAGGCCCGTCTTCGGTCTCAACTCGTCCACGAAGTGAGGGTTCGGCAGGAAGCGGACATCGAACATGAGATCGAGGTTGTAGGGGAGAACGTATTTGTAGCCGAAGGTGACGATGTTGATCATCATCTCCCGCTGATAGCCGGGGAGCTCGAAACGGCGAATGACCTCCGCCTTCAGCTCGTGGACCGAGAACTGGGAAGTGTCCAGAACCATGTCCGCCATGCTCCGCACTTCGGCAAGGCTGGAGCGCTCCTTGGCGATCGCCTCGACGACCGGCATCTCCGGACCGAACGGATGCGGCCTGCGAGTCTCCGAG
Organism: Thermoanaerobaculia bacterium; assembly: GCA_035525215.1. Classification (GTDB taxonomy): domain Bacteria; phylum Acidobacteriota; class Thermoanaerobaculia; order Gp7-AA8; family Gp7-AA8; genus DATLEY01. Next base: position 22,015 of record DATLEY010000161.1, read on the forward strand.
AACCGCCGGGCCAGCACCTCGTCGCTCGCCTCCAGAAAGATGAGCATGGCCTCGGGAATCCGCATCTTGATCCGGTCTCGATAGATCGTCGGAAAGTCTTCGGCGAAGCCGGTCGTGCGCACGTCCACCACGACGCCCACTTTGCGGTAGCCCTCCCTGGTGACCTCCTCGAGGAGCGGCTCGATCATCCGGACCGGAAGATTATCGGTGCAATAAAACCCGAGGTCTTCGAACGTGGATTGTGCGTAGCTCTTGCCCGCCCCTGAGAGGCCGGTGATGATCACAGCGCTCTCAGGTTTCATTTCCCGCGTCCCCTGCGGCGGGCGTGATCGATCTCTCGGTTTTTCTGATGCATCATGAGCTGCCGGCTCTGCAGACTGCGAACCTGAGAGCTGGCCGACGCGGCGTCGGTGGGCTCCGGAAGCTTCCGGGCCTCCTGATCGGCCTCATGGGCCTTTCGAACGAGATACTCATCGAGCTGGTTCGAGAAGTTCTGCGCCGAGTGATAGCCCTGCAGCTTCAGAAGATGGTTGCGAGCCGCGATCTCCACCAGGAGAGCGAGGTTCCTTCCCGACGCGACCGGGAGCCGCACCAGCGGCTTCGTCACCCCGAGGAGCTCGTAGGTCTCCCCTTCCAGTCCGAGCCGGTCGTATTCCGTGCCTTCCACCCACTTCTCGAGCTTCACCACGATGTCGATCGGCTTGATGTCGCGTGTGGAGGAAACCCCGAAGAGATCCTTGATGTTGATGATTCCGATCCCCCGAAGCTCCATGTGATGCGGAAGAATCTCGGATGAGTAGCCCAGCATCACGTCATTCGGATGGCGGCGGATGATGACCATGTCGTCGGCGATCAGCCGGTGCCCGCGATAGATCAGGTCGAGAGCGCATTCGCTCTTCCCGATCCCGCTGTCGCCGATGAGGAGGAGGCCGATCCCAACCACGTCCAGCAGACCCGCGTGAAGCGTCACGTGAGGCGCCATCGACTCTTCCAGAAAATAGGTGATCCGGTTGATGGCCTGCGAGGTGAGCGCCTCGGTCGCGAAAAGAGGGACCGACCGGTTCTCGCACTCCTGGATGAACTCCTGCAGCGGCGGCATCCCCTTGGTCACGATGAAGCAGGCCACCTCGTGCGCCGCGACGTCGCGGACCCGTTTCTCCCTGAGCCGCGCCGGGAGCCCCTGCAGGTACTTGGTCTCGGACTCACCGATGATCTGAACCCTGCCCGGTTTGATGTACTCGTAGTAGCCGGCGAAGGCCAGACCGGGTTTCTGGACGCGCGGCCGGAGAATGGTGCGGTCGAGCCCATCCCCCCCGGTGATCAGCTCGAGACCGAGATCGCCCAGCTCCGGGGAGAGAAGGACCTGGACGGAAGCCTGAACGAAATCTTCCTGATTCATCGCATCGCGCTCTCGGTTGGTGTGCCAGACGCCACACGCATTATCCGCCCGATCGCCGCTTCCCGCGGCTTTTCGTTCAGAACTCGGGCGCGATCATCCCGAAATTCTCGTCCCGGCGGCGATAAATCACGGTGACCCGGTCGGTATCGAGGTCGCGGAAGACGATGAACTCGTTCTTGGAATCATCCAGGACCAGAGCGGCCTGCTCCACGGACATCGGCCGGATGGGCTGGCTGTTCTGGCGAATGATCCGCGGTCCGCTCTGACGCTCCCCACGGAGATCGGATTGCTCGATCATGCTGACCTCCCACCCCGCGGGTGAGGGTCCTCCCTTTTTCCGGAGATCGGTGGTCTTCTTGCGGTTCTTCTGAGCCTGGCGTTTCAGATGGTCGAGGGTCGAGCTGACGGCGTCTTCCATGGTGTCGGCTTCCTGGGACGACTTGACGTCGTAGGTCTTGCCGACGATGAAGATCTCGCAGATGTGGCGGTGCTTCTCGACGTTGAGGACGCAGCGGACCTCGATCACGTCGGGAAAGAATTTGGTGACTTTCGGAAGCTTCTGATTGATCAGGTCGCGGATACGATCGTTGACCTCATAGTTGCGTCCGGAGATCTCGATGTCCATTGCACTCCTCCGTGAATCCCTTTCGCGCCTCGCGCGCTGGTGATCTCGCTTCAAATCCCGTTCCGGGCTGCCCGGGGAAAACGGCAATCTTCCATCGCCAACACAGGGGGCGTCAGAAGATCTGCTTGCGGTCGGTGGATGAGGGGATATTCAGCTCGTCGCGGTATTTGGCGACGGTCCGCCGGGCGATGTTGATTCCTTCGTCATTGAGAATCTTCATGATTTTGGAATCAGACAGCGGCTTCCGGGGATCCTCCCCAGAGATGTATCCCTGAATCTTCCGTTTGACGGTGAGGCTGGAGATGTCGCCGCCGAACTCCGAATCGATGCCGCTGTGGAAGAAATACTTCATGAGGAAGAGGCCACGCGGGGTGTGCATGTACTTGTTGGAGACCACGCGCGACACGGTCGACTCGTGCATCTGAATGTCGTCCGCCACGTCCCGCAGCACCAGCGGGCGGAGGAAGTCGATTCCCTTATCCAGGAACTCGCGCTGGTGCTTCACGATGGACTCGGCGACCTTGTAGATGGTCCGCTGGCGCTGGTCGAGGGACTTGATCAGCCATACCGCCGAGCGGATTTTTTCCTTGATGTAATTGACGGTCTCGCCGTCCTTCTTCGAGTCCATGGAGTGGAGCATCTGCCGGTAGCTGCCGTTGATCCGGAGCTTCGGCATGCCGTCCTCGTTGAGCTGAATCACGTACTCGTCGCCGATCTTGTGGATGTAGACGTCCGGCTCCACGTAAATCGCCCGCTCGTTGCTGTACTTGCGGCCGGGTTTGGGATCGAGGTGCTTGATGATCTCGACGATGGCCTCGAGCTGTTTCATCTCGATCGAGAGATGCTTGGCCAGCTGGACGAAGTGGCGGTTCATCACCATGTCCCAGTGATCGCGCACGACCTGCTCGACCAGAGGATCGTCGATCTCCAGCGGCGCGAGCTGCAGGAGCAGGCACTCGCGAAGATCGCGGGCTCCCACGCCGACCGGGTCGAACGACTGAACGCGCTTGATCGCGGCCTCGACAAGCTCGCGGTCCGCCCTGGTCGCTTCGATGATCTCGTCGACGGAAGCTCGCAGATAGCCGTCCTCGTCGATATTTCCGATGATGAAGCCGGCGACTTCCTTGATCTCGGGTGAAGCGTCGGACATGGCCAGCTGCCAGCCGATATGGTCCGGAAGGTCGGGAGGGCGCGTGAGAGTGTTCTCGATCGGAAACTCTTCGTACTCCTCCGTCATGCGGGGGTTGTAGCCGTACTCGATGTAATCCTGGAAGTAGGCGTCGTAATCGATCTCGTCGAAGGAGTCTTTCTCCTCCGGCTTGGTCTCTTCCTTGGCCGCTTCCTCGGCCTTCTGCTCCTGGCTTTCGGCCTCCGCCTCTTCCCCCTTCACTTCCTCCTGCTCCTGGGTCTCGTCGAGCAGGGGGTTCTCCAGGAGCTCCTGGTTGAGGACCTCCTGGAGCTCGAGTTTGCTCAACTGCAGCAGCTTGATCGCCTGCTGCAGCGAAGGCGTCATGATCAGCTTTTGAGAAAGCCTGAGGTGAAGCTTTTGTTCGAGCGCCATGGTTTTTCGGGGAAGGGACTGGTTCCATCCGGAGCTCGAAGGCCCTAGTGGAGGTTGAACCCCTCCCCCAGATAGATGCGGCGGACTTCCGGGTCGGTCGACAGCAGCTCGGGCGGCCCCTGGCGAAAGATCTCGCCTTCCTTAATGATATAGGCCCGATCGGTGATCTTCAATGTTTCCCGCACGTTATGATCAGTGATGAGGATGCCAATCCCTCGCTCGCGGAGCTGAGAGACGATGCGCTGAATGTCGAGGACCGCGATGGGATCGATTCCTGCAAAGGGCTCATCGAGCAAGATGAATGCCGGATTGATCGCCAGGCACCGGGCGATCTCCACTCTCCGCCGCTCCCCTCCCGACAACGCGTATCCCCGGCTCTTCATGATGTGCGCGAGGCCGAACTCCTCGAGCAGCCGGCGCGCTCGCCGTTCCCGCTCCGCCGCCGAGATGCCCATCGTCTCGAACACGGCGAGAAGATTCTGTTCGACCGTGAGCTTCCGGAAAATCGAAGCCTCCTGCGGAAGGTAGCTGATTCCCTTCTGCGCCCGGAGATACATCGGCATCGTGGTGATCTCCTCGTTGCCGAGAAGCACGCTTCCGCCGTCGGGGCGGGTCAGCCCGACCACCATGTAGAACGTCGTCGTTTTTCCGGCGCCGTTCGGCCCGAGCAGTCCGACGATCTCACCCTGCCTGATGTCGACCGAGACGTCGCGGACCACCCTGCGGCCGCGGTAGATCTTGACCAGATTGCGCGTCGAGAGGAGAAGAGCGCCGCTCCCGGCGGTCGCGGCCCGCTCCGAGATCCCGAGCTCGCTCAGGCGGATTTCCTTGAGGTTCGTCATCGCTGGCGAAGTGTAATGGATTATTCGGGAGTGCTCTCGGGGCGGTAGACGGCTTCCGTCCGCCCGGAGCCCTTGAGGACCTCCACGTGATTGCGAGCGAGATCGAGGACGATCTCCTCCCCCTTGACGGTCCCACGCGGCTCGCTGACGACCGCAGGGGAACCTTCCAGATTGATCACTTTCTGGGTCACGCGGTAGACGAGTTTCGAGCCGCTGGCCTCTCGATTCAGCGCGCGCTCGGCCATTTTCACATTTCCCTCCGCCTCGACGCGGTCCAGTTTCTGACTGGTGTCGAAACGGAAAATGGCGTTGTCCGAAGTGAGGATGCGTCCCTGGTCTTCGATGCGGACGCTTCCTTCGAGCACGGCCCGGCGCTCATTGCGTTTCGCCGAGAGAGTCGACGCGACCGCGGTGATCGGCGCCGTGGTCTGCCCCTCGCGCGCGTTGTAGAGCACCGCTCTGACATTCCCGGACGCGACCACTGTCTCTCCGCTCTCTTCGATCCGAAGCGCATCCGCGATCAGAATGTTCTTCTCCTGCCAGGCCCTGACCTTCCCCGTGAACACTCCTTCGCCGGTCTGCTGGTGAAGCGTCAGCTTTTCGGAGTTCACGTAAACGGGAGTCGACGAAGAGGGAAAGAGCGCTCCCGCATCGACGCTCGGCTTTCCCTCACGGTTGACGAGCTTCGCCTTCACGAATCCCTCCGCCGTTACGACGCCTGTCTTCGACCTCATCTCGATGGTTTGAGCCGTGACGGTCTGGGCGTCGGTCTGAATCGACGGGAGCGCCCCCTGGCTCGAGTTCAACACGATGCGATCTCCGACGAAATCGAAGGTTCCCTTCTGCGCGGTTGCGCGGGCGTCGGCATCGCGGTACTCGAGATTCCCATTCACGACGGCGCTGGAGGGACGCTGCCCCGCCGCGTCGAAGTAAGCGATCATGCTGAAGCCGGAGAGCACCCGGCGGACCGCGCCCCTCTCCTCCAGCCGCGCGCTTCCGGTTGCCTCCAGCTGCGTGAGGCCACGACCGGCGAGCAAGGCCCTGAAACTGCCCGCGGTCAGGACTCGAAGCGGCGGTCCCTGCATCGTCGCCATCGCTGGCGACTCGCCGCGCTCGATGAAGATCGCTCGGAACTCTCCGCCGTTGCCGATCTCCGTGAAGAAACGCTCGCCGCGGATCACGGTCGGACCCGTCTCCGAGCCCGCGGACACCCCGGTCAGCGCAAACTCGACTCCGCAACATCCCTCGAGTCCCGAGAGAACGTTCTTCTCCTGATCGAACCGCGCGGTGATCGATGCGGTCTCGAGCGTGTCTCCCTGCCGCTCCAGGACCACGTCGTCGCGGAACGTCGCCTCGCTCGCCATCCGGTCGAAGTCCGCGCCAGCCGAGCGGATCGTGACGGCAGGATCATTTCCAGCGGGCTTCATCACCGCTTCGACCCCTTCCAGAAGGATCATGCGCTCGGTCGCGATATTCAGGTCCACCCCTCCCGCGCGGCCGCTCCAGGCGTCCGCGGAGAATGCGACGGGTACATTGTTCACCAGGCGGTTTCCATCGAAATTGATCGTCGCGGTCTCGATCGTGATTCCGTCGCTGGAGGTGATCTTCACCCCTCCAGTCGCCTGGGCTTCTTTGGTCTCCACCCGGAACTCGGCTTGCGGCGCGGTCAGCTCGTAGCTCTGGCCATTCGGCCGGAAGATGGTGAGGGCGACGTCCTCGAGTGTGTACCACCCGGAGGAAAAACCCATGGTGCGCCGCGCCCGGATCCGCGAGACGACCCGTCCACCGAGGGTCTGAACGTCCTCGAATGCGTAAGCGACCAGCTGCGGAGTATCCCCTTTGCGGATCTCCGAGGTGATGGGCTGGGTCACGGCCTGCCCCTGACGCCGGTTCTCGGTGAAACTGAGGGCGATCACGCCGATGAAGGCGAGAAAGACGATCGGCAGACCGATCCGCAGTATGCGTACGCTTCGTACCATCGTTCCAGGCGGACCGGCGAATCAGGAGTGCGCGACAGGCGCGCTTCCGGTGGGAGCTGCATCGACCACTTCGAGCCGGAACTCGTCGTATCGATCGGGCTCCAGCCGGAAGAGAAGATCGATCCGATTCCCCACGGTCAGAGTCCCCCCGAGGGACGCGACCGACGGCCACGCGACCGCCGGCATTCGCCTTGTGGTCTGCCGCAGGGTCAAACGGTGGCACCCCGGCGAAAACTCCCTCACGGACTCCACGTCCACCCCGCGCGCCATCAGCAGCGGCTGAGGATTTTCCTGCCCGAACGGCTCGAGCCGTTCATGGTCCGCCGCGAACGTTCGGTCCATCTCCTGAAGCGTGACCTCGGCGTCGACCCGGGCACTCCGGACGAAGAGAGACCGGTCGGTGGAAGCGAACCGCTCGATGAGCCGGCGCCGCAATGGCTGCAGGGAATCGGAGTGCAACGAGAACCCGCAGGCATGCGCGTGTCCTCCGAAGCGAGTGAACAGATCGGAAACTTCTTCGAGCGCCGCATGGAGGTCGATCGAGGAAACGCTACGGGCGGACCCGACACACTCCTCCCCATCTCTTGCGATCGCGAGCGCGGGGCGGTTGTACCTCTGAGCGAGCCGCCCGGCGCAAAGCCCGACGACGCCGCGGTGCCATCCCTCGCCCCAGACGACGAGGATTGGAGGGAGCTCCCCCATCTCCGCGATCATTGCCTCGGCCTCCGCGAGGACGGCGTTCTCGATCGCCTGGCGCTCGCGATTCAGTCGATTGAGCTCGGCAACGAGAGGCTCGGCGGCCGATTCGCTCTTCGCGTCGAAAAGATCGATCGCCGTATTCGCCGAGGCGAGCCTTCCCGCCGCATTGATCCGCGGTCCGATCCGGAAGCCGATGTCGCTCGCCCGGAGCGGCCTGCCGAGAAGGCCGAGTGAGCGGATGAGAGCGCGAAGCCCCGGATTGCGCGGATCCGCCAGACCCGCCAGCCCGAGCCGCACCAGCGCGCGGTTTTCTCCCGTCAGCGGCGCCACATCGGCGATCGTTCCAATCGCCGCGATCTTCACGAGGGAACCGATCGACATCGAATGTCTGCTCCTCCGCAGAAGCTCGCAGCAGAGCTTGAACGCGACGCCGACTCCCGCGAGATCCTTGTACGGATAATCGCATCCCGCCTGCTTCGGATTGAGGACCGCGGCGGCTGAGGGAAGCATTCCGGGAGGGAGATGGTGATCGGTGATGATGACGTCGATCCCCTTCTCCAGGGCCTCCGCAACCGGCTCGACCGAAGTGATTCCGCAGTCGACGGTGACGACGAGCTTGACCGCCCGATCCCGGAGGACGCGATCGATCACTTCGCTCTTCAACCCGTAACCGTCGAAGACGCGATGGGGGACGACGAAATCGACGTCCGCGCCGAGAGCGCGGAGCACGGTGCGCATCAGCACGATCGAGGTCACGCCGTCGACGTCGTAGTCGCCGTAGATGAGGATCGGCTCGCGATCGCGCACGGCGCGGAGAATTCTCTCCGCCGCAGCCTCCATCCCGCCGATCCCCACCGGGTCATGGAGTCCGTCGAGCGTCGGGTTGCACCACGCATCCAGCTCGGATGCCGTCGTGATCCCGCGGCTTCCGAAGATCGGCGCGAGCGTCGGAGCGACCGGAAGATCAGAGCCGCCCGTGGTCGCGGGGGAGTAAGCCCAGAACTCATGAATCGTCACTCCAGGAGTGTAAAGGAGTTGCGAGTTCCGAGTTGCGAGTTCTACAACCGGTAGAGACTCAGGCCTTCTCGAAAACGCCCATCTTGCGGAACTTCTTGTATCGCTCCTCCGGAAGGGCTGCGGGCTTGATCTTCGAAAGCTCCTTCAGTGCTTTCTGGAGGTAAGGGCGCAGCAGCTCGGCGGCACGCGCAGGGTCGGAATGAGCTCCCCCTTCCGGCTCCGGCACGATCTCGTCGATCACCCCCAGCTCCTTCAGCTCGGCCGCAGTGATTTTCATTGCGCTCGCCGCCTCCTGCGCCGCTGCTGGATTCTTCCAGAGGATCGCCGCGCATCCCTCGGGCGAGATCACCGAGTAGACCGCGTGCTCGAGCATCAGGATGCGATCTCCCACGCCCAGCGCGAGTGCGCCACCGCTTCCACCCTCCCCGGTTACGGTGACGATGATCGGAACGGTGAGCCCGGCCATGTCGCGCAGATTCACCGCGATCGCCTCGGCCTGCCCTCGCTCTTCCGCCCCGAGTCCGGGGTAGGCGCCCGGCGTGTCGATGAAACAGAAGATCGGATGGCGGAACCGGTTCGCGAGCTCCATGATCCGCAGCGCCTTCCGGTACCCCTCCGGCCGCGGCATGCCGAAGTTGCGGATGACCTTCTCCTTCGTGTCGCGACCCTTCTGATGGCCGATCACCACGCAGGAAGTGCCGTCGAATCGCGCCAGGCCGCTCACGATGGCCGGATCGTCGCCGAACTTCCGGTCCCCGTGCAGCTCGACGAAGTCCTCGAAGAGGAGCTCGATGAAATCGAGCGAGTACGGACGGGAAGGATGACGGGCGACCAGGGTCTTCTGCCACGCCGAGAGGTTGGCGTAAACGTCCCGGCTGACTCTGGTAAGCTTCGCCTGAAGCTCCTCGATCTCGTGAACGCTCGCGGGGTCGGACGGCTCACCCAGCTCTTCGATCCGCTTACGCAGCTCCAGAATCGGCTGCTCGAATTGCGCTGGATCGCTGGTCACGGGCGGACCGTAGCAGAAGCCTCAGCACAGGGTCAAATTGTGCCGAAGCCGCCCTTGAAGCACGAAACGGAGACCCCGAATACGATGGAAACCGCGGATTCGACCGAATCGATGCGCCACGTCCCCCCGGCGGCCGAGCTGCTGCGACGGGTCGATGAGATCTACCGTAAACGTCTGGATGCCGCACTCGCGATCTATGAGACGGCGAGCGAGGATCAGAGGAAGAAGCTCGCAGCGCGGCTGATCGCGGTCGCGCGCTGGCTCGAGCGGATTCCGGAATCCCCGAGGGAAAATCGCGCGGGACACCGCGGCGAGTCGAACGATCCGCCGACGCGAACGCGCGCCGCGCTGCAGATCGCCGTCGAAGCTCTCCATCGCATCGACACGGACCGGTTCGGACATCGGGCGCCATTCCATCGTTTCGAGCAGTCCGGAGCTGAACGTCTGTACGAAGCGGTACTCGCCGCTGGTTACTCGCTCTCGATCCTGCTCGACGAGATGCAGAAGATTGACCCGGACGTCTGGTGGAAGCTGCTCGACAGCTCGGCCCGCGACCAGATCCCGATGGTCGGTTGAGTCCTGAGTGCTGAGTCCTGAGTGTGGCGCCGATCCAAGGCTGGGCGGCGAGACGCCGCCCGCCACTCTGCTCAGAGAATATTCACCGGGTCGACATCGATGATCGCCTCGGCTCCCTTGAAGGTCTCCCCGACGATCGCTTTCTCGACCGCCCTGCGGAGAGCGGCTCGATGCGTGCTCCGCACCAGAATCTGGTAGCGGTGCACACCCTTGATTCTCGCCAACGGCGCTGCGGCCGGCCCCTGAACTCTCACGTCGGCGATCCCGCGAAGCGCTTTCTCCAGCCGCTCTCCCCCGCGCGTGGCAGCCTTCTCGGCTGCCGCCAGATCCTCGCCGCGAAACACGATCGCGATCATCGAGGTCAGCGGCGGATAGTGAAACCGCGATCGGAAGACGATCTCTTCGCGATAGAACGCTTCGTAATCGTGCCGCACCGCGTGCTCGATCGCATAGTGATGGGGATAGGCGGTCTGGATCACCACCTTTCCCGCGAGATCGCCGCGCCCCGATCGCCCCGCGACCTGAGTCAGCAGATAGAACGTCTTCTCCGCGGAGCGAAAGTCGGGATACCCGAGGACCGAATCGGCGTTGATCACCGCGGTCAGCGTCACGCCGGGGAAATGATGTCCCTTGCTGATGATCTGCGTACCGATCAGCGCCTGGGTCTTCCCGCTGCGGAAGCGGTCGAGGATCCTGACCAGCTCTCCTTTCCTCCGCGTGGAATCGCGATCGAGCACGTCGACCGCGACCTCGGAAAAGTAACCGCGGAATCGTTCTTCGACCTTTTCGGTGCCGTAGCCGATCGGCTGGAGCACCTCGCCGCCGCAGAGCGGGCACTTCGAGGGGATGGGCCGCTTCAACCCGCAGTAGTGACAGATCAGAAGCCCGAGCCGCCGGTGAACGGTCATCGTCACGCTGCAGTCGCGGCAGCGGAAGTCGTTCTCGCATTCGCGGCAGAGGAGGAAGGGAGCGTATCCGCGCCGGTTGATCAGGATGATCGCCTGCTCTCCGCGGCTGAAGACGGAGCCGAGCTCCTCCCGCAGCGCGCGGCTGAAGATCACGAAGCCCTTGTCCTCCTTCTCTCCCTTTTCCTTCCGGATGTCGACGATCTCGACAGTGGGGAGAGGACGCGACTCGACACGTCGCGTGAGACGGATCAGCGAGTACCGCCCCTTCTCCGCGTTTTCGCGGCTCTCCAGCGAGGGCGTTGCCGACCCGAGGATCACGGGGATTCCGGCGATCTGAGCGCGAAGCACGGCGAGATCGCGACCGTTGTAGCGGGGCGACTCCTCCTGCTTGTAGGCGCTGTCTCCTTCCTCGTCGACGACGATCAGCCCGATCCGCTGAAAGGGAGTGAAGATCGCGGAGCGCGGGCCGATGGCCACGTCCACCTCTCCCCGTCGCGCTCTCCACCACTGCTCGTATTTCTCTCCGGCCGAGAGACCGCTGTGGAGGATCGCGATTCGGTCGCCGAACCGCTCCATCAGCCGCGAGGCGAAGACCGGCGTGAGAGCGATCTCCGGAACCAGCAGAATGGCCTCCCATCCCCTCTTCACCACACTCCTCATCATCTCGATATAGACCTCGGTTTTTCCGCTTCCAGTCACCCCTTCTAGGAGGAATGGAGAGAACGTTCCGAGACGATCGTGAATGCGGCCGATCGCCTCATGCTGCTCCATCGAGTACTTCAGTTCTCCGACGCGATGTGACTCGAGATCGGCGAAGAAGGGATCCATCGCATGCCTGCCGACGCGGCGCTCGATGCGCACCGCTCCCTTCCGGGCCAGCGTCTCGATGGAGGATCCGCTGGCGCCGGCCGCGACCAGAGCGGCGACCGGCGCTTCTCCTCCGCGCGCCTGCAAGAGCGCGATGACCTCCTGCTGTTTGCCGGTCAGCTTCTCAGGCTCCACGGCGAGGACCACCCATCGGTCGTAACGGACTCCTCTGGCGTCCTTGAGGACGTCATTGATCGCGATGACGCCGGCCTCGCGCAAGCGTGCCAGCGCGGCGCGCGCGCCGCGCCGTCCGGAGATGATGGAGGCGGGGTCGCGATCCCCCGAGCGGATTCGCTCCAGGATATCCACGTCCGCCTCGAGAACCCTCCCTTCGCGCAAGGCCTCGGGGAGCGTGGTTTCATCAGCCAGCTGCAGCGTGCTGCGTCCACGCGCGGACATGTTCGGCGGAAGGGCGGCGCGCAGCATCTCTCCGAGGGGGGCGAGGTAGTAGGAGGAGGCCCGCCGGCAGAGCTCCAGGATCTCCGGAAGGATCGCCGGCTCCTGATCGTCGAGAATCGAGTGGATGTCGCGGATCCGCTCGACCGGCGCCTCTTCCACCAGATTGGTGACGAAGCCGGTGATCCGTTTCGGTCCCCACGGCACTTCGACGCGGTCGCCGATCCGGATCTCGTCCTGGAGCTGCTCAGGAATCCGGTAAGTGAATGTGCCGCGAACTCCGAGGGGAATGGCGACCTCGGCGTAGGAGAGAAGGCCGCGAGTCATGAATGAGAGGAGTGTAGCCGACTCGAGCCGGCGCCCTGCCTATCGCGATCCCGCTCCGACCGTCAGCGGGCGGGCACGTCGATGCCCAGCTCGGCCATCACCTTCTTCAGGTCGCTCCAGACGTCCTTTTTCGCGGAAGGGGTTCGAAGGAGGTAGGCCGGATGGTACGTCGGCATCACCTTGATCCCGCGGTAGCTCTGCCACGCTCCACGAACCGAAGAGATGGTGACCGGCTTTCCGAGAAGGGTCTGCACGGCGAACTTTCCGAGGGTGACGATGACTCTCGGCTGGATCAGCTCGATCTGGCGGGTGATCCAGGGAGAGCAGGCGGCCAGCTCGTCCGGCTCGGGATTCCGGTTGTCGGGGGGGCGGCACTTGATCACGTTCGCGATGTAGACGTCATCCCGAGAAAGCGTCATCGCTCCGATGATGTCCGTGAGGAGCTTCCCAGCCCGTCCGACGAACGGAGCCCCTTCGCTGTCCTCGTCGCGCCCAGGCGCCTCGCCGACGAACATCAGATCCGCGGTCGGGTTGCCTGTTCCGAAGACGACCTGAGTGCGCGTCGTCGAAAGCCTGCATCGGATGCAACGTTTCGCCGCATCCTCGACCGTCGTGAGGAGGGCGAGCGCGGCGACGTCCTCCGGGTTCGGAATGCCCGATCGGAGTCGTTCGGCAGCGGCGGGCGTGACGGAATCTTCGTCGATGGCGACGTCACCCGGGGGGATCGGGAGCGGAGTTTCGCCCGGTCTGGCCTTCGAGAGATCGAGATGGGTGAATCCGAGGTCGCGAAGCAGCTCGAGCTCGGCGCGGAGTGCGGGATCCATGGATCTGGAGTTTACGCGAGGGGGTGCGGAAAGTGGCGGGCGGCGTCTCGCCGCCCAGCCGTTAACGGCAATGCTGAAATACTCGGGCCTTTGTGGCGCGGGCTTTCAGCCGGCTGGCGCCACTCGGACGGCGGAGCCGTCCCAAGCGTTGCTACGTCCCGCTGATACCCGAAAGCGCGCTTCGCGTCGACGAACCAGCGCGCTTCGCGCATCGGCTTGCCTTTAACGCGGCTGGGCGGCGAGACGCCGCCCGCCACTCTGGCGCCGGCTTTCAGCCGGAGTACTCAGGACTCAGCACTCTTTCCCATCGCCGCGACGGCGCGATCGAGGATCCGGTTCGCGATGGTCAGCTTTGGAGCACGGGGGATCGGGAGGCTCTCTCCATTTCGATCGAACAGCGTGACGGCGTTCTGATCCGAATCGAAACCGATCGAAACATCGCTCACATCGTTCGCCACGACCAGATCCACCTGCTTCCGGTCGAGCTTCTCGCGCGCGTTCGCTTCGACGTTCTCGGTCTCCGCGGCGAAGGCGATGACGTATGCCCCATGGCCGTTGCCGCGCACCGCTTCCAGGATGTCGGGCGTGCGCGCCAGCTCCAGAGTCATTCCGCCCGAACCTGGGCTCTTCTTGATCTTCTGCGTGCTCGGCGCGCTGACGGTGAAATCGGCCACCGCCGCGGCCTTGATCAGGAGATCGCAGGCAGGAAGCGTCGCGATCACGGCGTCCCGCATCTCCGCGGCGGTCATCACCGGAACGACGCGCACGCCGTGCGGCGGAGCGAGCCGGGTCGGTCCGGAGACCAGCGTCACTTCCGCCCCCCTTCTCCGCGCGGCCGCGGCCAGGGCGTACCCCATCTTTCCCGACGAGCGGTTGGAGAGGTAGCGGACCGGGTCGATCGGCTCGCGCGTCGGGCCGGCCGTGACCACCACCCGTTTCCCCTCGAGATCGCGCGGCGCTGACTGCGCCATGACATGCTCGACGATGGCCGGCGGGTCGGGCATCCTTCCGACACCTTCATCGCCGCAGGCCAGAATGCCGGAGTCGGGATCGAGGATCTCGACGCCGCGGATGCGGAGCGTCTCGAGATTCTGCCGTACCGTCGGGTGTCCAAACATCGTGGTGTTCATCGCGGGAACCACAACGATGGGAGCGCGGTGCGCGAGGGCGTAGGTTGTCAGGGCGTCGTCGGCGATTCCGACCGCGAGCTTCGCGATGAGGTTCGCGGTGGCGGGAGCGACGAGGAGGAGATCCGCCCAGCGTGCGATCTCGATGTGATCGACCCCGCCCTGCGAGGGATCGCCCCACTGATCGGTGAGGACTCCGTGATTGGATACCGCGGAGAGGCTGAGTGGTGAAACGAAACGGGTGGCGTTCGCGGTCATGATGACGCGAACGTCCGCGCGGGCATCCCGGAGGCGCCTGACCAGGTCAGGCGTCTTGTACGCGGCGATGCCGCCCGAGATGCCGAGTACGATGTTCACTCTTCGTCGTCGAGGAAGTCCGACTCCGGCTCGGGCGGCGGAGTGAGCGACCAGAGGATGGCTTTCTGATCGATCTCTTCCATCGCGATCCGGGTCGGCTTCGCAAACCGGGTTCGGAGCTTGGTCGGCGAGCCTTCGATGAGATCTTCCGCTCGCTTCGACACGAGCAGCACGTATCTGAATTTACTGTCGATTCCCTCAGGCAAGCGATCCACTGCGTTCCTCCTTGAAGCGCCGCGCCATCTCGCGCAGCGCCTGCATGGCCGATTTCGATTTCAGTTTTCGCGCGATGACCGCAGCCTTGAGGCTGTCCACCGCCACTTCGAGGTTGTCGTTGATGATCACGTAGTCGTAGAACGGAAGCCCCTGTTCGATTTCTTCGCGCGCTTTCTCCAGCCGCCCTTCGATCTCGGCCTGGTCATTCGCTCCCCTCGCTTCGAGCCGGTGCCGCAGGACCTCGAAGCTCGGGGGAAACAGAAACAGGCTCAGTGAATGGGACTGAAGATCCGCGTTGCTCGCGATCTGCCGGGCCCCCTGGACGTCGATGTCGAGGATCACGTCCTCCCCCCGGTCCAGGCGGGTCTGCACCTCTCCTTTGGAGGTGCCGTACATTTGCCCGTGAACATGGGCCCATTCGATAAATTCCCCATTACGAGTCATTTGCTCGAACTGGGGACGCTCGACGAAGTAGTAGTCCTTCCCCTCCTTCTCCCCCTCGCGGATCGCCCGCGTGGTGTGCGAAACGGAGAAGTGAAGGCGGATTCCGATCTTTTCCAGATCGATGCGGGCCCGGTCGATCAGGGTCGTTTTCCCGGCCCCCGACGGACCCGAGACGATGAACAGCGTCCCGTCGGGATGAAAATTGACCGAGTCATTCGACATTCTGGACCTGCTCGCGAATCCGCTCCACGGCGGTCTTCAATTCTACAACGATGCTCCGCATCGCCGCGGATCGCGACTTCTGCCCAGCCGTATTGATCTCCCGCAGAAGCTCCTGAGAGAGAAAATCGAGCTTTTTCCCGGCGGGCTCCGAGGATCCCATAAGCCCCTCCATCTGGCGCAGATGGCTCTCCGCACGCGAAAGCTCCTCGGCGATGTCCCCCCGCTCGACCTGAATCACGGTTTCCTGCGCCAGGCGATCGGAATCCATCGCCACGCCCGCCCCTTTCGCCAGCTCCTCCACCCTCTGGAGATAGGACTGCAGCGACTCCTGCTGAACCGTCTCGCGAAGCTCCGCGAGCGAGGCGAACCCGCTCCGAGCCTCCGCCAGTCGCGACTCGATGTCTCCCTGAAGCGCCTTCCCTTCGTTCTCGCGCATCTTCTCGAGCATCTCGAACGCCTGCCCGACGAGGACGAGAACGCTTTTCTGCTCCCCTTCCTCCAGCTCCGGCTCCTTCGCCACCACCTGCACGAGATCCGGAATCCTCAGCAGATCAGAAGCGCTCAACTTCGCTTCCAATCCGAAATCTTCGAGAAGGGCCTTGAGCTCGGGGAGGACGCGGTCCGCAATCTTTCTCGCCAGCCGGATCTCGTAGTCGGGATCCGAAGTGCGGCTCACCCGGATGGTGACGTCGACTTTTCCGCGCGAGAACGTCTCGGACGCGAGCGAGCGAATCGCCGGCTCCAGCTCCCAGAACACCTCGGGAACCCGAACGGAGACCTCGAGATACCGATGGTTGACGCTCCGGGTGATGACCGAGATCGCGAACCGCTCCCCAACCGTTCCGGCGGCGCGGCCGAATCCCGTCATGCTTCGAATCATCGCGCGGTTTTATACCATGCAGCCGCCGGTAGAAAAGGAGAGACGACAGCCGCCGGAAGGTGGCTGAAGTCTCTCTGGAGCTGAAGCACTGCGCGCGTCAGCTGCTGCGGCCGTAACGCGAGCGGAAAGTGTTGTAATCGTTGGTGTTCGTGACGAGTCGGGAGTTTCCCGGAAGCTTGGCGATCTCGCTGCGGACCAGTTCGATGCGGGATTCCGTGACCGGGTGCGACGAGAAGAAACGCTCCACGGCTCCCGGGCTGCGCTGACGCCGAGCCAGGAGCTCTTCGAACATCGACGCCATCCCCTCGGGGTTGTAGCCAGCCGCGTGCATCCAGCGGGTCCCGAGGACGTCGGACTCCCGCTCGGCGTCCCTGCCATAGCTGGCCATGGCGCCTCCCGCGACGATCTGCGCGAGGATCTGCTGGTAGGCCGCGGGATTCTGTCCAAGGAGCACGCTCGCCAGGATGTTGATCCCCTGGGCGCGCGACATCTGCTCGGTGCCGTGACGTTGAACGCCGTGCGCGATCTCATGAGCCATCACGCCCGCGAGCTCGGCGACGTTGTCCGCGGCGCCGATGAGACCCGTCGTCACGTAGACATGTCCGCCTGGAATGTTGAACGCGTTGACCTCGGGGGAGTCGATGATGTGAAACCCCCAGGGGAGATTCGCCATGGGAGTCTGCGCCACCAGGCGCTGCCCGAGCTGAGTGATGTAGGCGTTCGCCGCCTGATCCCGGACCACAGGCATCTGGCGCTCGATGTCGGCCGCCAGCTGCTGGCCGAGCCGCCACTCCTCCTCGAGCGAGATCATGTTGAAGCCGCCGCCGGAAGAGCATCCGGTGATCAGGACTGCAACGATGGCAAGTGCTGAGAGCCGCGCTGATTTCACGATTCAACCTCCTGGTTTGCGGAGGTTATTGAGAGCAACTCCCCTGCCATGAGGGAGAGTGCTGAGTCCTGAGTGCTGAGCCTGAGTGCTGAGCCTGAGTGGCTGAGTCCTGAGTGCTGAGCCTGAGTGCTGAGCCCTGAGGGGCGAGTGCTGAGTCCTGAGGGGCGAGTGCTGAGTGCTGAGGGGGCCAGAGCTGAGTCCTGAGTAGCTCTGGGCGGCCCGGGCCGGCACGCCTACTCCTGAGTGCAGTAGGGGCGGCGGACTGAACCGTTGGCCTTCAAGCTCCGGAGCCGGCCGAAACCGGGGGAACTCCGCTCAACCCACCTCAGGACTTACCAA
Organism: Thermoanaerobaculia bacterium; assembly: GCA_035525215.1. Lineage (GTDB taxonomy): Bacteria > Acidobacteriota > Thermoanaerobaculia > Gp7-AA8 > Gp7-AA8 > DATLEY01. Next base: position 39,518 of record DATLEY010000161.1, read on the forward strand.
GCGCTCAGGACTCATCCCCTCGGCACTCTTACTCAGCACTCAGCACTCGATCCTCAGCACTCAGGACTCTCACTCAGCACTCAGAACTCGTCCCTCAGCACTCTCACTCAGCACTCGATCCTCAGTACTCTTCCTTACCCGAGCTCGTACGGAATGAAGTCGGGATCGTCCTGGTGGTCGCGCTCGAAGGCGAGAAAATCGTAGTAGCCGCAGCGTCGTCCCTCGGGATAGCTGCGGCAGACGTTCGGGCGCGCCTCGTAGATCGTGCAGCGCCGCGTCTCCTTGTCGAGGAACTGGCAGACGGTTCCGTACACCTTGTCCTTTTGATGACGGAGCGCGCGATGTCCCTCGACGAGCTTCGTGAATTTACGCTCGGCGGCTTCCGGGGTGAGGCTGAAGTGCTTGGCGAGCCGCTTGACATCCCGCTTCGTGACGTCGATTCGCTCGTAGCTGCAGCAGTAGGCGGGGCACTTGAGGCAATCGAAGAGTGGCTTGAGGTTTCCGGGAAGCTCCGCGGGCTTGGCTCTGGACAAACAGGACCTCTCAATCGGGTGAAGAGCCGGCCACTCGGTTGTGATTGCGAATCAAATCGATCGCGCTCTCGAGAGTCGCTCGTTTCGTCTCTGCCCCGAAGCAGTTTAAGGCATCCCGGGCTCGCGGGTCACTTCTCCCGTCATGGGAACGAACCGCACGGGGATGGTGCGATGCTCGGTAACGCCTTCAGCGGTTTTGGTCACGATGACCAGCTCCTGGTACCAGTCGCCGACGGGAATGACCAGACGCCCGTCGACTGCGAGCTGGTCGATGAGAGGCTGGGGGATGAAACGTGGAGCGGCGGTGACGATGATCGCGTCGAAAGGAGCTTCCTCGGGCCAGCCGCGATAGCCGTCGCCGTGCCGGACTTTCACATTCTGATATCCGAGAGTCTTCAGCGTCTTCTCGCTCTGCTCGGCGAGCTCCGGGACGATCTCGATCGTGTAGACGTCCCTGACGATCTCCGCGAGAACGGCCGCCTGATATCCCGATCCCGTCCCCACTTCGAGCACGCGGTCGCCTGCACTGAGTCCGAGGGCCTGAGTCATGTAGGCGACGATGTAGGGCTGAGAGATCGTCTGGTCATGTCCGATCTGAAGAGGACGATCCTCGTAGGCATGCGTCGCCTGCGAAGTCGGAACGAAGCGATGGCGGGGAACGCGCCGCATCGCATCGAGCACCGCCTGATTGGTGATTCCTCGCGCCGTGATCTGTTCAGCGACCATCCGCTGGCGCGCCCTCGTCTGCGGATCGTTCGCGCCGGTCAGGTCTCCATCCCGCCCCTCCCGGACCCCCTCGAGGGCGCAACCGGCGAGAGCGGCAATGAGGATCAAAGTCCAGGAGAGACGCGGCACGTAGCGCATTATAGGGGCCTTCGCTCGCCGATCCCTGGTCATCGACTCGAACGTAACGGTTCGGTTCATCCTCAGTGACTCATCGTCGACCGCGCAGGCTGGCGGACCCGAGAGAGATGGCGGCGGACGAGCCCGTCCGCCGCCATGGGCGAGGCCAGCGCTCAGGGAACCGTCTGCGGGTTCCCGTCGATGTCATAGACCGTCACGGGATAGCCGAGGGTCTCGAGCGGTTCGCGAATCGCCCCGGCTTTGCCGACGATCACGATGGCGGAGCGGTCCGGATTCAGATAACGGTTCGCGACGCGCTGAACGTCGGCCTCCGTCACCGCCGCGATGCGCTCGCGGTAATGATCGAAGTAATCCTCGGGGAGGCCATACAGCTCCAGGTCCGTCAGCCGGTTCGCGAGATCCCAGGCGCTCTCCACGGTCGAGGGAAAAATGCCGGCCTGATAGTTCTTCGCTGCCGAAAGCTCCGTCTCCGTCACGGCTCCGGAACGAATGCCTCGCAGCTCATTCATGATCTCGGTGACCGCCGGGAGCGTCACCTCCGTACGCACGGGTGTGCTGACGGTGAACGGGCCGGGCTCCCTTCTCCAGGTGAAGGAGGAACGAGCCCCGTAGGTGTAGCCGTGCCGTTCACGAAGATTGAGGTTGATGCGGGAGCCGAAGTTCCCGCCGAGAATCGTGTTCATGATCAGGAGTGGGAAGTAATCTTCCGTCGAACGAGCCACGCCGGGGTGGCCGACGCGGATCTCCGACTGGACCGCCTGGGGACGGTCGATCACGTAGATCCGGCTCGCATCGATGGCCGCCGGGGAGACGGCGACCGGCGTGACCGCGGGGCCCCGCGCCCACCCCGAGAAATACTTCCTCGCCAGCTCGACTGCCACGGCAGGCTGGATGTCGCCGGTAATGATAATCGTCGCGTCGTTGGGCACGTAGTGACGGCGGTAGAAATCCTGAACGTCACTCCGGGTGATGCCGCTCACGGTCGATTGGAGGCCGATGACCGGGCGCCCATACGCGGTGTCGCCGTAGACGACCGACGCAAAACGCTGATTCGCCACGATCGAGGCGTTGTCTCTCTGCTGGAGAATGCTCGCCAGACGCTGCTGTCGAAGGCGATCGATGTCCGCGGCCGGAAAGTCCGGACGGAGCAGGACGTCGGCGGCCAGCGCGAGCGCGGGCTCGAAGCGGTTGCTGAGGACGTCGAACCCCGTGCCGCTCATATCCCAGTCCGACCAGGACGAGAACGAGGTCCCGAGGTTGCCGAAGCTCTCGGCGATCTGGAGCGCTGTCTTGCCGGCCGCTCCTTCGTCGAGCGCGTCGGCCGTGAAGGACGCCAAACCGGCCTTGCGCGAGGGATCATGCTCCGCCCCCGAGCGCACCATGGTCCGGAAGGTCACGATCGGAGCGCTGCGATTCTCCGCCACGAGAACTCGAAGACCGTTGTCGAGAGTGACGCGAGTGACATCCGGAAACTCATAGGGACGAGGCGTGAGCGGGGCCGGCGCGGTGGCGCGGAAGTCCTCGGCCGCCGCGGCAGTCGTGGCGGCTGGCTCCGGAGAGGGCGCAGGGGGCGGAGTGGTCGTGCAGCCGGTGATCAATGCGACGATTGCGAGGCTCGTGATCAGACGTCTCATTGCGCACCTCCTGCAGGAGTGGTCTTCTTCGGCACGTAAGTCACCGTGACCCGGTTCTCGGGAGCGAGGAACGCTCGGGCCGCATTCTGAACGTCAGCCACCGTTACTGCATCGATCCGATCGTCGATTCGATTGACTTCGCGGGGATCACCGAAATACGTGGCGGCCATCGAGAGCTGATCCGCGCGCGATGCGAACTCGGCGAGAGACAACGCGATCTCGGTCTTCCACCCGTTGCGCGCGCGCTCCAGCTCCGTGGCCGAGGGGCCCTGTTCGATGAGTCTGCGGATCTCGCTCTCCGCCGAGGCTTCCGCGCGCTCCGGCGTGATTCCGGGCTTCGGCTGGATCCACATGGCGAGCATGGAGGCTTTCTCGCTCGGCCAGACGAACGCGTTCACGCTCTGCGCGATCTGTTGCTCCAGGACGAGCGCGCGCTCCAGACGGCTCGCCTTCCCGTCGGCCAGGATGCGGACCAGCAGATTCGCGGTCACCCATCCCGCCTCGCGGATGGGAGGGACCCTGTACATTCTGTAGACCCGAGGCAGCTGGACGACCGCTTCGATCGTGCGCCGCTTTTCGCCGCCGAGCGGCTGGAGCGTGGCGTCCACGGCGGGCTTCGCCGGGCCTGCCGGGATGGGACCGAAATATCGCGCCACCAGCTTGCGTGTCTGCGCCGGATCGAAGTCGCCGACGATGGTCAGCACCGCGTTGCTCGGGCTGTAGTACGTCCGGAAAAACTGGCGTACGTCCTCCATCTCGGCAGCCGTCAGATCGTCCATCGATCCGATCGTCGGCCATGAATAAGGATGAGTTGGGGGGAAAAGAAGGCGGAGCTGATCCTCGATCCAGGTTCCGTAGGGAACGTTGTCATAGCGCTGCCGGCGCTCCTCTTTGACGACCTGCTTCTGAACGTCGAGCTTCGCCTGATCGAGCGCCGGAAGAAAGAAGCCCATCCGGTCCGCCTCGAGCCAGAGAGCCATCGGCAGGTAGTGGGACGGAACCGTTTCGTAATAGTTGGTTCGATCGAACGACGTGGAGCCGTTCAGGACGCCCCCCACCGACTGGATGTACCCGAAATGCGCGTTGTTCCCGACGTTCTCCGAGCCCGAAAAGAGCATGTGCTCGAACAGGTGCGCGAATCCGGTGCGACCCGGCCGTTCATTGGCGGAACCGACGTAGTACCAGAGGTTCACTGCAACAAGCGGCGTGGAATGATCCTCATTGAGCACTACGCGCAGCCCGTTGGGAAGAACGTAATCCTGAATCTCCAGATCGGCGCCTGGCGAGGCCGCGGGAAGCAGCGCGACCATCAGGACGATCGCGAGACGTTTCGCCATCCTCATACTTTTCCTCCTCGATGAAATTGAGTTTCGATCATCCGGACCCCGTGAGCGGGCGCTCACGTTCCACGTCCGGAGGAGAGGGCGATCTTATCGCGAGTCGTCCTCCGGAAGGGCACCTGGAACCTTCTTCGCAAGGAGAGGCAGACTCGTCCGTCGAAAGGGGTTTCCAACGTGGACCATGCCGTGTCGCTCGTCCAGGCATACCTTCAGCTCAACGGCTACTTCACCTCTTCCGAATATCCCATCGTCGCCGCCTCGGCCGACGGAAAGAAGTTCCGCACGGTCACGGACATCGATCTCCTGGCCTTCCGCTTCCCCACCACCGGCCGCGCCCTGGAGGGGAGCCTGCTCGCCGCCGGAATCGCCAGGCCGGATCCCGACCTGGCCACCCCGCGAGACCAGATCGACATGATCATCGGCGAAGTGAAGGAGGGCCGGGTCAACTTCAATGTGAGCGCCACCGAGAAGGAAGTGCTCGCCGCGGCGCTCGACCGGTTCGGATGTCCTGAGCAGGACATCCCGACCCTGGTGGAAGGTCTCCGCGCTGAGGGGGCAGTGGTCACCGACGCCGGCTACCGGGTGCGGCTGATCGCTTTCGGCGCGATGCCGCCGGGCGATGAGGTCCCCCCCTGCCGGATCATTTCGCTCGGTCATGTTCTTCAATTTCTCCAGACCTATGTGCGGGACAACTGGGCCATGTTGAGGCAGTGCCAGTTCAAGGACCCGGCGCTCGGATTTCTCATGACGCTCGAAAAAGCGAAGCGTGGGGGAGCCGGACGGAGAGGAAAAGGGGGCGTGGAGGTGGTTCCGGGGCCGAACGAAAACGAGGCGGCCGCCGCCTCGAACAGCGAGCAGTCGCGCCGCAGGACCGATTTCTCGTCGGCACACCGCCCCGCTCCGATGCGCGCGAAGCCGACGACACCGCGAGGGCAGAAAGCTACGGGGAGGAAGTAGATGCTTCACTCCAGAGCTTCGAAAACTCGCGCTCCCCTTCCACGGAGAGCTCGGTGATCGCTCTCTCGACCTGAACGCGCTGGACCTCGAGCTCGGCCGGAGTCGATTCCGGGGGGATCGCGATGGGGCCGCCGTACCGGAAGAGAACCCGCGAGAAAGGGTGCGGAATCTCGAAGCCATCCCACGATCCGAGTACGAATTTCTTTTCCGCGACGACCGCGGCGGGAACGATGGGGTGACCGGTGATGCGCGCCGCTCCGATCAGGCCGGGCTGGACGATGCGCCGCGGCCCGCGTGGCCCGTCCGGCGTCAGGATCAGATTCCATCCATCGCGCGCGAGACGGATCATGCCGCGGAGCGCCTCGGAGCCTCCTCGGGAGGAGGATCCCCGGGCGATTCCGAGACCGAAACGGTTCATGGTCCGGGCGATCAACTCGCCATCCCGATGGTTGGAGATCATGACGACGGCCGGGCGTGCAAACCGCCCGTAGATCATCACCATGATCTGGCCGTGCCAGAAGGCGTAGAGATAGCGCTCTCCGCGACGGTTCAATGCGTCGATGTTCTCGATCCCGGAGTGCCGGACCCGCAAGGTCGCGTGAAGAGTCCTGATGAACATCGCGGCGACCGGAGGGACAAGGCGGAGCGTGAGATCACGTTTCACTCAGCGCGCCTGCACTTCGCGGATCGCCGCATCGTCGAGGAATTGCATTTCGTAGAGCTTCCGGTAGAGGCCCTGTCCGGCGATCAGGACGTCGTGGCTTCCCGATTGGATGATGCGGCCGGACTCCATCACGAGTATGCGACTGGCCTTCCGAATCGTAGAGAGGCGGTGAGCGATGACCAGGGTCGTCCTCCCCTCCATGAGATTCGAGAGCGCGTTCTGGACCAGCCTCTCCGACTCGGTATCGAGCGCCGAGGTGGCCTCATCGAGAATCAGGATGGGAGGATTCTTGAGGAGAGCGCGCGCGATGGCCAGCCTCTGACGCTGTCCGCCCGACAGCAGAACGCCGCTCTCGCCGATATGGGAATCATAACCCTGCGGCAGCGCGTCGATGAACTCATGGGCATGAGCCGCTCTCGCCGCCTCCTCTATTTTCTCCATGGTGATATCGGAGCGGCCGTACGCGATGTTGTTGCGAACGGTATCGTTGAAGAGGATGACTTCCTGCGTCACGAAACCGATCAGGCTCCGGAGCGAATCCAGGGAAAGGTTCCGGATGTCCTCTCCCCCGATGAGAATCCGTCCTTCCGACACGTCGTAGAAACGCGGGAGGAGATTGACCAGAGTCGACTTACCGGTTCCGCTGCCGCCCACCAGCGCCACGACGTCTCCCGGGGCGATGCTGAAGTCGATCTCCCGCAACACCGGCTTCTCCCCGTACGAGAACCCGACGCCCTGATAGTCGATGCCGCTCCCGATCGATTCGATCCGGACCGGAGCCGGCGACTCCTTCACCTCATTGTGCACGTCGAGAATCTGGAACACTCTCTCGGCGGCGGACAGCGCCGTGTTCACCGCCAGATTGACCTTGTTCAGTCGCTTGATCGGAGCGTACATGCCGGCCACCGCGATGAGAAAGCTCATGAACTGCCCGAGAGTGAGCGCCCCATCCCGGATGCGCAGGGCCGCATAGCCGAACAGCAGGACCATGCAGACACCGGCCAGAAGCTCCATGACCGGCGAGGTCAGCGCCTGGATCTTCTGCGCCTTGAGGTTGATCTGGAGATGCCGCCGGGTTGCCTCCCGGAAGCGGCGGATCTCGAAGGTCTCCATCGCGAACGCCTTCACGATCCGCACTCCCTTGATCGTCTCCTCCAGCAGCGTCGCGATGTCGGCCATTCGTTCCTGTGATACGCGGGTCGCCCGCCGCAGCCTCCTTCCGAACTGCACCACCGGATAGGCGATTACCGGGGCGAGGATGAAGGTGAAGAGCGCCAGCTCGGTGTTGATCAGAAGGATCACCATGGCGATGGCGATCAGGTTGATCGACTCCTGGAAGAGATCGCCGATGCGAATCGAGACGGCGGCCTGAACCTGCTCGACATCGGAGACGATGCGGCTGACCAGCTCTCCCGTGGTCCGCTCGGCGAAGAAGCGGTTGCTCTGCTGAATGATCGACTCGTACAGCGCATTCCTCAGGTCGCGGACCGTGGATAAACCGACCCTCTGGAAGGAGTATTCGGCAAAGAAGGACGTCAGCGCGCGGACGATGAAGACGAGCATCAGGAGAGCCAGGACGTATTTCCAGCGGTCTCCTTCATGCGCACTCCACCACTGACGAAACTGCCGCGTCCGGTCGTCGATCCGATTGACGACTGCTCCCCTCTCCCCCTCCGGCTCATTGCGACGCATCAGGTGAGCGATCAGGGCTGTCTTCGCCCGGTCTTTGCCTTTGGGCGGCGCCTCGAACTGTTCGAGCGAGAACGAGCCATCAGCGCCGGCAGGGAGAGTTCGCTCCCCCACCGTCACCTCGGCACCGGAGATGGGTTCGCCATTCCGAGTGATCCATCCCCGTGCCCCTTCCAAGGGCTCATCGCCGGCGAGCACCTCGTCGAAGAGCGGCTGGATCAGGACGATCAGCGCGCCTGTCGTCGCGGCAACAGCCAGCATGCTCGCCAGAGCGATGATCGCCCACGTTCGATACGGAAGCGTGTGGCTGAAAAGTCTCCCGAGGATTTTCATGATGGGATCGCGGCGGTCCGGCGGTCGATCAGTGTAGCGATTTTCTCCGCGACCCGGCGCGCAGCGCCGGGGGTTCCGAGCTTTTCACGAACGAGGTCGATCTCACCACGGATGCGGCTCCACCGCGAAGGCTCCAGCGCCGCCAGGGCCTCCTGTGCGACCCGCTCCGCGCTGACTTCCTGCTGAATCAGCTCCGGCACGATTCCCTTTCCGGCCACGATGTTCACGAGGCTGAAGTACGGCAGGCGGACCATCCGACGGGCGACGGCGTAAGTGAGTGGGGGAAGCCGGTAGACCACCACAGGCGGAACTCCGAGGATGGCGGATTCGAGGGTGGCGGTCCCGGAAGAACAGATCGCCAGGTCGGCGCCAGCCAGAGCCGGCAGACGCTCCTCTCCTTCGATGATCCGGACATCGACCGAGGTGCTCCCGATCAACCGCGCGATCTGACTTCGCTCGATCGTCGGTGCCAGGACGACAAACGATTCGACGGAAACGGACTTCTTCATGATCTCGACTGCACCGAGTGCGGGTCGCAGCAGGGAGTCGACTTCCATGCGGCGGCTGCCAGGGAGGATCGCGATCCGGAAGGGAGCGGAAGGCGGCTCGCTGCTCCGTGGGCGAACGGACGAGAGCTGTCCCACCAGCGGATGACCGACGTACATCGCCTCGACGCCGCGCTGGTCATAGAGCTCTTTTTCGAATGGAAAGATCACGAACATCTGATCGACGCGCTCGGCGATCTGCCTCACGCGCCGCTTCCGCCAGGCCCAGACCTGCGGCGAGATGTAATAGAAGACGGGGATCCCGAGCGTTTTCGCTCTTGCGGCGACGCGCAGATTGAAATCCGGGTAGTCCACGAGAAGGATGGCATCGGGACGTTCCCGTTCGATGGCCCGGATCAGGTCTCTGAGAGCCCGGAAGTACATCGGAAGATGCCCGAGCACGTTGAACAAACCGACGATGGCGAGATCGCGGGCGTCGCGGATGCGGCGCAACCCTTCTGCGGCCAGACCATCTCCGCCGATTCCGAACAGCTCCAGATCCGGATCGAGGGTCCGAAGCTCCCGCATGACTTCCGCGGCATGGAGATCGCCGGAAGCCTCGCCGGCAACGACGCACAACTTCAACGGGCGCTCCTCTGCCTGCGGGCCAGCCAGGCCGTGGCGGCGAGGGCCGCGACCGTTCCCAGGGCATCGAATGCGAAGTCCTTGACCGAAGAATCACGTCCGGGAACCCACGACTGGTGAATCTCGTCGAGCGCGCCCCAGCCGATGCTGATTGCGCCGGCCAACAGGAGTGATCTCGCGTGAACGCGCTCCGGATCGAACGCGGTCAGCGCGAAGACGAGCAGAAGCGCGAGCAGGCCGTACTCGCCGAAATGAGCCAGGCGGTCATCGAAATCTACGTTGCTGAGCTCGGTAGCGTGAAGGCCCGACATCCCCCAGATGAAGGCGAGATAAAGAAGAGCGGGGAGAACACGCAGTGCCCGCTCGAGGATGGCGGCGCCGGAGATGCCGGTCATCGCATCGGAAAGGGGTACATGAGCCACGCCAAAAACACCCCCCCGAAAAAGAGGGAGCAGAAGATGACGGTGAAGAGGCGGACTCGGTCGCGCTTTTCGTTCTTCCAGAGAAGGGCGAAGAAAAGGCCGGCCGCCACGGCATAGAGGAACATGAGAATGATGTGGCTGCGGAGCAGGGTCAGTCCTTTCTCTGCTGAGCGATGTCGAATGCGTCGAGGATCAGCAGAAAATTCATCAGGCCGGCCGTCATGGCGAAGGCCGTTCCGTACTCATAGGTGATCGAGAGGATGTTTCCGAAAGGGCCCGCCGCCCGGGCGATGAAGTACGGCAGCCCGAGGCCCATCGAGGCGAAGGTCGCGAGAATGGTGAGAGGACGGCCGGGCTCGATCGTGTAAATCTTTCCCTCGATCGCCAGACCCACCGCGAACATGAAGAAGACGATCGCGCAGAAGGCGATTCCCCTGGCGCGGCGGCCGAGGTAAAAATGGCCCGCTCCGGGAAGGGCAAACGCGAGAACCATCGCGGTCAGAGTCTTACGATTCATCGGATGGAATGCTCCGTCGTCACTGGTGAGGATCGATAACCGCACCGAGTCCCGCAAATTTCGGGCTGAGCTTCTCCCATGTCGTCTCCAGATTCTCGGGGATCATCCGGGTCTCTGCCGTCACGCTCATGAAGTTCGAGTCGCCGGACCACCGCGGAACGACATGGACGTGATAGTGATCGGCCACACCCGCTCCTGCCGCGGTCCCGAAGTTCATCCCTACGTTGAACCCGTCAGGATGATACTCATCGGAAAGGATGCGCTGGGATTCCGCGGAGGCCATGATGATCGCCGAGAGAGCTGCACGATCACTCTCCCAGAGGCGGGAGACGTGCTCAGCCGGCGCGACCATCAGGTGACCGTTGGTATAGGGGTAGCGGTTGAGCATGACCACGAGCTTCGAATCCGAGTAGAGCGTCAGGCTGGATCGAAGATCCTGGGCCGACGCCGCCGAACAGAAAATGCAGCCGGCCGGCTCATCGGAGCGAGCGGTCAAGTAATTCCACCTCCAGGGTGTGAAGAGCCTCGCCACGGGCGATCACTCTTCGTCCCCATCGCCCGCGGGCGCGTCGGAAGAGTCGTTGATCAGCTCCTTCAGCTCTTTTCCCGGCTTGAAATAGGGAATCTTCTTGGAGGGAACTTCGACTTTCTCTCCGGTCTTCGGGTTGCGCCCCGTCCGGGATTTCCGGCTGCGGAGGCGGAAGCTCCCGAATCCGCGCAGCTCGATTTTCTCCCCGCTCCGGAGTGAGTCGACGATCGAGTCGAAGACGACGTTGACGATCGTTTCGGCCTGTTTCTTGGTCACCTGAATGGCTCGGGCGACCTCGTCGACGAGCTCGGCCTTCGTCATGACTCCCGGCTTCGTCGCGATGGTCTCGTTCGTTTCGGGCTCCCGCTCTTGCTCCACTTTAGCTTCCCCCCGTCGTCAGCCTCACTGATACCACCGATAGAGAAATCGCGTTCCGGTGAAGCCATCTCCGATGACCGCACGGACCGCGCTCTTCGCCGCGTTTCCGTCCAGAAGAAGATCGAGAAATCCGGGCTGCCGCTCCCGCGGGTAGACCGTCTTCGGCGTCCCGCGGATTCCGCCTTCTTTTCCAGCCAGCTCGATGGCATCCCTCAGGGTTCCGATGCGATCGATCAGCTTGAGCGCCACCGCCTCTTCCCCGGTGTAAATCCGCCCGTCCGCGAGCAGGGTGACCTCGGCTTCGGTCAGCTTCCCCTCGCGTCCCTCGGCAACCGCCCGAATGAACTGTTCATGAAGCCCGGTCACGATGGACTGCAGATGGGCGCGCTCCTCCGGCTTCATTTCCCGGTAAGGCGAGCCTTCATCCTTCATCGCGCCGCTGGTGATCGTCTGCGGCTCGAGCCGCGCCCAGGCCACGAGATCCTCCATGTTGAACCACTGGGCAATCACCCCGATCGATCCAGTGATGGTTCCGGGATTCGCCACGATGGAGTCGCAGGCGACCGCGATGTAATAGCCGCCCGAGGCCGCGACCGAGTCGAGCGAAGCAATGATCGGTTTACCTTCTTCCTCGCGAAGCTGCCGGATGGCTGAGTAGATCTCCTGAGACGGGACCACCGCGCCGCCCGGGCTGTTGATCCGGACCACGATCGCCTTGACCTCGGCCGACGAAGCATAGTGCTCCAGACGGTGGATGGTCTCCCGGGAATCGAAGATCTCTCCCTCGATCGGAACGATTGCGACCTTCGGCCCGAACGCCCACCAGCCGTCCGGCCGGGTTCCGACGGCTGCCATGCCGGCTCCAGCGATGGTCAGCAGGACGAACAGCGTGAGGCAGCCCCCCAGAAGTCCCCAGAAGGCGAATCGTCCCGAGCGTGAGGGCTTCTTCCGCTCGGACGCCATCTCGGGCGCCGGTGGCTGGTGAGAATCTCCCGGCGGCACGATCATCGACGAATCGTCAGTCATGATTTCTCGTCCGCGTCGCTGTCCGAAGCAGGCGGCTCCTCGTCGCTTCGACCCTCGCGCTCCTGAGGGTCACTCCCGCCGTTTCCATCCTGAGAAACATCCCTCATGGTGAGACCCAGCTTCTTCTCCGCCCAGTCGATCTTGATGATCCTCGTGCGGACGCGGTCACCAGGATTGAAGATCTGATCCAGCTTCAGCCTCCCCTCGCGCTCCACCTCGGAAACATGGACGAGGCCTTCCACGCCTTCGGTGAGTTTGACGAAGAGACCGAAGTCGGTGATCTTGGAGATGGTTCCTTCGACCTCGTCGCCGATCTGGTGCGCCTTGGCGTATTCGTCCCACTCGTTCGGGACGAACTCCTTGATCGAGAGCGAAAGCCTCTGATTCTCGCCATCCACGGTGATGACGCGAGCGGTGACCTGATCGCCTTTCTTCAGCATCTCGCTCGGATGCTTGAGCCTCCGGGTCCAGGACATGTCGGAGATGTGCACCAGGCCGTCCATCCCCTCTTCCACTTCGACGAAGGCCCCGAAATCCGTGATGTTCCGGACTCGTCCGGTGATGGTGCTGCCGACCGGATATCGCTCTTCGATGGTGGCCCAGGGGTTCTGCTCGAGAGCCTTCAGTGAAAGGGAGATCCGCCGATTCGACACATTCACATCAGCGACGACGGCCTCGACCGGCTCGCCGGCCGCGAGGATCTTCGAAGGTCGGACCCGCCGTGTCCAGGACATCTCCGAGATGTGAATCAACCCCTCCACGCCCTCCTCGAGCTCCACGAACGCGCCGTAATCGGTCAGCGACACGACCTTGCCATTGACCCGGCTGCCGATCGGATATCGCTCTGCGACGTCGAGCCACGGATCGGGCGTCCGCTGTTTGTAACCGAGGGAGACCCGCTCGTGCTCCGAGTCGAACTTGAGGACGACCACATCGATCTCGTCGCCGACATTGAAGAACTCCGAGGGATGGTTCACCCGGCCCCAGGAGATGTCCGTGATGTGAAGCAGCCCATCCACGCCTCCCAGATCGACGAACACTCCGTAGTCGGTGATGTTCTTGACCGAGCCTCGGACCTTCTTCCCCTCTTCCAGCGCGGCGAGGGTCTCCTTCTTCTTTTCGCCATGCTCGACTTCGACGATCGCCTTGCGGGAGACGACGACGTTGTTCCGTTTTTTGTCGAAGGAGATGACCTTGAAATCGAGCTCCTGTCCTCGAAATGAATCCAGGTTCTTGACCGGCCGGACATCCACCAGCGATCCGGGAAGAAAGGCTTTCACTCCGACGTCGACGGCCAGCCCTCCCTTGACCCGCTCGATGACCCGGCCTTTCACGGTGCCCGATTCCTTGAACGCCTTTTCGAGCTGATCCCAGACCTTCACTCTCTCCGCTTTTTCCTTGGAGAGGAGGACCTGTCCGGTATGGCTCTCGAGGCGCTCGACGAAGACATCGATCTCCTCGCCGACCTTCACGCGAAGCTCGCCCGAATAGGTTGTGATCTCCTGGATGGGAATGACCCCCTCGGATTTGAATCCGATGTCGACGATGGCCTCGGTCGGGGTGATTTTCAGAATCCGCCCCTTGACGATCTCCCCCTCGGCGAACTCGGCCATCTTCTCGTCGTACATCCGGAGAAGCTCTTCCATCCCGACCGATTCGCTTTCGAGCTCATCGGGCGGCCGGGCCGGCCTTCGGATCTTGCGCTCATCGCTCGGGGGCATTCGGGGCCAGACCTCTCAGATCAATCTCCGACTTCGGCGCGAGTCGCCGGAAATGGCGCCCGGCACGACCAGGTTGCGGCTCCGAAATCTTGCGCCGACCGGGGATCGACGAGCCGTGGAACGAGGCTTCCCGCGCAGGGGTCCATTACAGCTAACTTATTGATACGCGCCGAAATGGGAGTTTAGCGGCGAGGTCTGGACGCGTCAAGGAGCGGAGGCATTCCCACTGCGGACCCGATCGACGATCAGGCCGACGACCTGGCGGATGGAGAGGTCGGAGGTGTCCACGACGTGATACGTGTCATCCCAGCGCAGCGGCGAGTCATGCCGCTCGGAATCCTGCCGGTCGCGCGTCTCGATCTCTCCCAGAACCAGACTCACATCCTGAGAGATCCCCCGAGCCTCGAGCTCGAGCTGCCTGCGCCGGGCACGGACCTCCGGGCGGGCGGTGAGGAAGAACTTGTAAGGAGTTTCCGGGAAGACCTTGGTTCCGATGTCCCTCCCCTCGAGCACTCCACCGGCTCTGCGCCCCATCTCCTGTTGCATCCGGACCAGGACTCGCCGGACGGCCGGAACCGCGGAGACCAGGCTCGCGGCCATGCTCATCTCCGGGGTGCGGATGGACCCGGTGACGTCTTCCCCGTCCAGAATCACCTTCTGGGCCGCTCCGCTGCCTTCGAGATCGATCGACGTCGAAGCGGCCAGCGACTGGAGGACTGATTCGTCACGGAGATCGATGGCGCGCCGGACGGCTTTGAGCGCCATGGCCCGGTACATGGCGCCCGTGTCGATGTGAGGGAGCTCGAGCGCCTCGGCGACCCGGCGGCTGGTCGTCGACTTTCCCACGCCCGCCGGACCGTCGATGGCGACGATGACCGCGGCCATCACTTGGTGCGGCCGGCGCGGGATCGAGCGGCCTGCGCCTTCGCAGCGGCCTTTCTCCGGACGGCTGGAGGTTTCTTCGTCGCAGCGGCTTTCTTGGCGGGAGCTTTTCGCGTGGCCTTGGTCTTGGGCTTGATCTCGCGGGCGCGAGCGGTCTGTCTTCGGGGGCGGCGGGTTTCGGGCTCCTCGTTTCTGGAGAGCAGCCGGACCTCGCGTGGATCCAGGTCGCGCCACTGACCGGGGACCAGAGCATTGTCGCGGATCGCGCCGATGGCGACTCGCTTGAGCTTCGAGACGGGATGCCCGACCGCCTTGAACATCTTCCGGATCTGCTGAGTCCTTCCTTCGCGAAGCCGCACTTCGAACCAGCTGTTTCCTTCGGCCTGACTTCGACCGGTGGTCCGGATTCGCTCGATCTCCGCGGGGCGGGTGCGAACCCCGTCCAGGGTGATTCCGCGCTCCAGTTTCTCGACGACGCGATCGGTCGGGACGCCCCTCACCTTGACGTGATAGGTCTTCACAGTCCCATGACTGGGATGCGAGAGCTGATGCGCGAGCTCGCCGTCGTTGGTGAGCAGCAGCAACCCCTCCGACTGATAATCGAGGCGTCCCACCGGAAACACTCTTTCCCTCACGCCCTTGAGGTAATGGAGAACCGTCCTGCGTCCTTCGGGATCGTCGGACGTGGTCATCACTTCCTTCGGCTTGTAGAGCAGGATGTACCGCGGCTCCTCGGCAGGACGCAGAAGCTTTCCGTCGACCTTGATGTGATCCCGAAGAGAGTCCGCGCGCGTTCCGAGCTCGGTGATCACCTTGCCATTCACGCGTACGCGGCCGTCGAGGATCATCTCTTCGGCTTCGCGACGCGAAGCAAGACCGGCCCGGGCGATGATCTTCTGCAGACGATCGAGTGACATTCAGTTCCGCGAATTCGAATCCGATTCTAACGCGTCTTCGGCGACTCCCGCCTCCGATTGCCGATTCTCGCCGTCGAGCGGCAGGATCTCCTGCGCGGCCGATGCCGGCGACAGCAGCTCTTCGGCCAGACTCTCTCCGAGGATCTCGCTGAACTCTTCCAGCCGGGGAAGGTCCTGAATCGACTCGAGGCCGAAGTGGAGGAGGAAGTCGCGGGTGGTTCGATAGAGGAAGGGGCTTCCCACGACATTCTTCCGTCCGGCGATTTTGATCATCTTCCGGTCGAGGAGAGTGCGCACGACGCCGGTCGCATTGACGCCACGGATATCGCTGATCTCGGGGGCCGTCACCGGCTGTCGATAGGCGATGATGGCCAGAGTCTCGAGGGCGGCCATGGAAAGGCGGCCCTCGTTTTTCCGGGCGAAAAATTTACGCAGATGAGGGTCCAGATCCGCGCGGGTGGCGAAGCGATAGCCACCCGCCGCCTTCTCCACGACGAATCCCCCCTCCCGCGCCAGGAAGGCCTGCTCGATCTCCAGGAGCATCGCGTCGATGCCCTCTTTCTCTTCGCCGGGGAAGGCTTCGTAGAGATCTTCGATTTTGACCGGCTCGCCGGAGACGAAGAGGATGGCCTCGATCGCGGCGCGGAGTTCGGTCGGTGTCATCGTCATTCGGTCGGGTCCTCGGTCTGATGATCAGTGGTCGTACAGGTTGAACTGCGCGGGATCGATCTCCCTCTCTACGCGGTGAATCAGGATCTCGGCGAACGCTTCCCCCTGGCGAAGAGAGACGCCCCCGAGCCGCACGAGCTCGAGCGTCGCCAGAAAGATCACCACCAGCTCGGCGCGATCCCTCCCCTCCAGGTACCAGTTCAACCGTAGAGGCGTCGTCTCCGTGAGAACCGTGTAGAGCTCCCTCATCTTGTCGGAGACCTTGTAGACGGCGCGTTTCAGCTCGATCGCGTCGGGATGATCGTAGCGATAGCGTTTGATCGCCGAGCGGAAGGCGTCGATCAGGTCGAAGAGAGAAACCTCGCTCATATCGAGCTCGCGGGTCTCGGTACCGGGGAGCGGTGACGGAGGCCTGGACCAGACGCCCATCCGGACGACATCCACCTCCGCGAAGCTCTCGGCCACGGCCTTGTATCGCTGGTACTCCAGCAGGCGGTCGACCAGCTCCGCGCGGGGATCCGTGGAATCGTCCCCCTCCTCGCCGCGCGGAAGCAGCATCTTCGACTTGATGTGAATCAGGAGCGCCGCGATGTAGACGTAATCCGCCGCGACATCGAGGTCCAGCTCGGCCATCGAGTCGAGATAGGTGTTGTACTGGTCCGTGATCAGGACGATCGGGATGTCGTAGATGTCGATCTTATGCTTGCGGATCAGGTGAAGGAGGAGATCGAGCGGCCCTTCGAACGAGGGAAGTGAGACGCGGTAGCTCTCTTCTGCCGCGGCGTCGAGGGGACTCTCATCGGGCTCGAGCTCGGGGAGAAGGTCGGGTTGAAGGGTTTGGTCGATCATCAAAACTGCTCGTAGTCGAGCTTCATGGCCCGGCGCACCAATTCCAGAGTCTCGGTGCAGCGCTCTTTCGCCGCGCGATTCCCCGACCTCAGCACATCCCAGACCACGGAGGGATCCCGGTCGATTTTCTCACGCCTCTCCCGGATGGGCCGAAGCGCTTCGATCATGATCTCCGTCAGAAGCCTCTTGTCGTCGACGCAGCCGATCTGCGCCGTTCTGCACTCATGATCGACTCGGGCTGTGGTGGCGGGATCGGAGAGGAGGCGGTGGAACTGAAAAAGATTGCAGATGTCCGGATTGCCCGGATCTTTCCGCCGGATCCTGTTCGGGTCCGTAAACATGGTGCTCACGAGTTGACGGATCTCGTCCGCGCTGGCGGTCAGCCCGATGGTGTTTCCATAGGACTTCGACATCTTCCTTCCGTCCAGCCCCGGCACCTTCGGCGTTTCGGTCAGAAGGGGCTGGGGCTCGGGAAAGACGTCTCCGTAGAGATGGTTGAAGCGTCGCGCGACCTCGCGCGTGAGCTCGAGATGAGCGACCTGATCCTCTCCGACCGGAACGAAGTTCGCCCGGTAGACGATGATGTCGGCGGTCTGGAGCAGCGGATATCCGAGGAAGCCGTACGTATTCAAGTCGCGGTCGGCCAGCTGCTGCTGCTGTTCCTTGAATGTCGGCACTCGCTCCAGCCAGGGGAGCGGCGTGATCATCGAAAGGAGCAGGTGAAGCTCGGCGTGTTCCGGAACCTGGGACTGGACGAAGATCGTGGCTATCGCGGGATCCATCCCCGCCGCCAGCCAATCGGCCACGGCATCGTAGGTGGCGTCCTTGACCCGCGCCGGATCTGCGTAATCCGAAGTGAGGGCGTGCCAGTCGGCGACGAAATAAAAACAGCGATAGGAGTCCTGAAGGCGAACCCAGTTCCGAATCGCTCCGAAGTAGTTTCCGAGATGAACGCGGCCGGTAGGCCGCAGTCCGCTGAGGACGATCGCCTGCTGCTGGGTCACCGCGTCGAGATTGCCTTTCGTGTGGGGTGGAGGATCGGCGGCGACGCCGATGATTTCCCGTCGGACGGGAGGGGGGCGAGTGTAGCGCAGGAAGGAAGGATGGTCGAGGGTTCAGGGTAGAGGAGCGAGGGAAGAGGGGAGAAGCATTCGCGGCGGACCTGCCGCGCAGCGTGCCCCCGCAACTCAAACGACACGGGTCCCGGCTCGTGAGTCAAAGGCCGTTCACGGGCACGGGCGCGTTCACGTTCACGGGTCGGAGGCAGGAACAGGTCATTCAGAGGCCGCACGGGAGGAGGAGGTGGCAAGACGATTGGTCTCGCGGCCGAAGAATCTCAGAATGCGCAGGCCGTCATCGGGTTCTTGTGCCGGTGCACTCGCATCGTCCGAACGCGTCTGGACGTGGATAAGAACCCGACAGCGATCATCGCGGCTGAGATTCTTCGGCCGCGACGCCAGCTCATATTCTGCACGGCTGGCGCGTGCGGCCTCTGAATGACCCGCCCTCCCCGCGCAATTCCGCTTCTCCCTCTTCCTTTCGCTCCTCTCCCCTCTCCCTCTTCCATCGCTCCTCTACCCTCTTCCATCCCCTCAGTCCCTCTCGCGCAGCTGCTTTCCGCTCTCCAGGACCCCGGGTGCCAGCGCATCCAGATCGCCGTAGGTTCCCTTCTCCGCCGCTTCGATCGCGGCTTCCCTCGCGATCTCCATCAGCTCGTGATCGCGGATCAGATGGCCGAAGCGAAAACGGGGAACGCCGGACTGGCGAGTGCCGAAGAAGTCTCCCGGGCCGCGAATCTCCAGATCTTTCTCCGCGACCTCGAAGCCGTCGCGGGTCGACTCGAATGAGCGCAGCCGCGCCTTCGTTTCCTCCGAGGCACCCTCATCGCGGATGAGAATGCAGAGCGACTTCCTCGAGCCGCGGCCCACGCGACCCCGCAGCTGATGGAGCTGCGAGAGTCCGAAGCGGTCCGCATCGACGATCACCATCACCGAGGCGGCGGGGACATCGATGCCGACTTCGATCACGGTCGTCGATACGAGGATGTCGATCTCTCCACGCTTGAACTGCGCCATGACCTGCTGCTTCTGATTCGGAGGCATCCTGCCATGGAGCACGCCGACGCGGCGGCCGGTAAACGCGGCACGGACCCGCTCTTCGCCCGCGACCAGCGGCGTGAGGTCGAGCTTTTCCGACTCTTCGATGATCGGAAAGACGATGTATGCCTGCGCCCCCGCCGCGATCTCTTCCTCGATGAACCGGAAGACCTTCGCCAGCCGGTTCGTCCCCCGCACGATGGTCCGCACGGGAGTTCGCCCGGGCGGCAGCTCGTCGATCACAGAAAGCTCGAGGTCACCGTACATGGCGATGGCCAGCGAGCGCGGGATCGGCGTCGCGGTCATGACCAGGACGTCGGGGAGACGTCCCTTCTCGAAGAGCCGCTGGCGCTGCACCACGCCGAACCGGTGCTGCTCGTCGACGATGGCCAGGCCGAGCGAGCGGAACTCCACCGGTTTCTCGAGGAGCGCGTGAGTTCCGATCAGCAGATCGATCTCTCCTGCTGCCAGCGCCGCGAGAATCGGACGCCTTTCGGCGGCGGACGTGGATCCCGTCAGCCTGGCCACGCGCACCTTGTCACCGAGAAGCTGACGGATTCTCTCTTCATGCTGCCCAGCCAGAATCTCCGTTGGAGCCATCAATGCCGCCTGATGCCCGTTGCGGATGACGATCATCGCGGCGATGAGCGCCACGATCGTCTTTCCCGACCCCACGTCGCCCTGGAGCAGCCGGTACATCGGCTCCTCCGCCTGGAGGTCGCCGGCGATCTCGCGAAGGACCCTTTTCTGCGCCCCGGTCAGCCGGAACGGGAGGACTTCCCGCACGCTGGCGCGCAATTCGTCATCGATCGCGATTCGCCGCTGTTTTCTCTTCACTTCCTCGGAGGCGCGGCGCAGCCGCAGAGCCAGCTGAAACGCGAAGAACTCCTGCACGATCAGCCGCCGGTGTGCCGGCGTTTCGAGGGTCGCGAGCTCCGGAGTCAGCTCTCGCGGATGATGGAGCGAAAGAATCGCTTCACTCAGCGGGATCACGCCGAGCCGTTTTGCGAGAAGCGGCGGGAAGGGGTCCTCGAGTCGCGACACCGACTCCAGCGCCTGCTGGATCACATTGCGAACGGACTTCGTGTAGATCCCGTTCACCGGCGGATAGATCGGAACGATCGCCCCCTCGGTCTCGCCGACTCCGGTATCGTCGATCTTCTCCCAGGCGGGGCTGTCGATCTGCAGGCGGTTGCGCTGCGAGAAACGCGGCTGCCCGTAGATCGCCAGCCGGTCTCCCTTCATGATCTTCTCCGCGAGCCATGGCTGATTGAACCAGACCAGCATCACCGTTCCGGTCGAGTCATCGAGGATCGTCTCGAAAATCGACATTCTGCGTACCGGCGAGGTCTTCAAGTGCGCGGAGAGGATGCGTCCCCGCAGCAGGACCGGACCGCTCGTTTCTCCGAGATCGCAGACGCGTGTCGGATTCCGCCGATCCTCATAACGATGCGGAAACCAGAAGAGCAGGTCGCGGGCCGTGCGCAGACCGCAGGCTTCGAACAGCGCCGCCCGTCCCTCGCCCACTCCGCGCAGATTGCGCACCGAGGTCTCCGGTCCGATGGGCGTCCACTGATCTCGGGCGGCGCGGCTCACGGAATCATTCTCCCTCGGAGCGGCAGAGGGAGAAACACTTCTACTTCTCGTGGAGAGCTGCGAGGCGTGATCAGTCTTCGAAGATCACCTTCATCTGAATCAGACCGATGCGGATGTCGTCGCCGGTATGGAGGGGAACGGGAACTCCGGTCGGAATGCGCTCGTCGTTCACGAATGTGCCGTTGACCGTCCCTACTTCTTCGAGCACCGCCCAGCTCTCCTCATTCTGGATCAGCTTCGCGTGGCGGCGGGACACGGAGCGCTGCTGATCCACCGAGGAGAGATCGATCTCCGGACGGATGCCGGTGACCGGATCGGCGCGTCCGATGGTGGTGTCGGGAACCAGCCCGAAAAAGAAGGCATTGCCAGTGGCGACGTCGACCAGGCGATGGCGGCTTCCCGCCGATGGAGGGGCCTGGGCCGGCGGCTCGACGGAGATCACGGGGTTCTCGAGATCGATCCTCGAGTCGGAGGCGAGACTCTGCAGAAGAACGTTCGCGTCGCGCAATCGGCGCGAGTACTTCCTCATGATGCGAACCGAGATCTCGGGGTTCTTGCGGATCATCTCGTCGAACCGGCTCCCGTTGATCGCGATGACGCGCACGTCGGTCTTCGCGATGGCATCCGCGCTCCGCGGGACGTTCTCGAGAATTGCCATCTCGCCGAAGAAATCGCCACGCTCCAGGCGGGAGAGGGTTCGCGTCTCGCTTCCCAGCTTCTTCACGATCTCGACGATGCCGTCCTGGATGATGAACATCTCGGTCCCCAGGTCTCCTTCGTGGAAGACCGCCTCCCCTGCGGCGAAGCTGAGGACCTTGTCCTTGAGCGGATCGCGATTCTGACTCGTTTTGAAAACGGCCTTCATGATGGGATCCGGGGTCCGACCAGCGGATCGGGAAATTCGACCGTGCGCGCCGACGTGTCGATGCGCACGCGTGCTCCGACGGGAAGGAGGAGATTGTCTCCGTGATGCCCGAAGGGAAGATTGCGGAGGACAGGGATGCCGGAGCCCGTAAAGTACTCATGAATCAGCACTTCCAGCTCGGGGTCATTCCCGCAGTCCTTGAGCCGGCCAATCATTACGCCTCGGATGGCGCGCAATCTACCAGACAGCCTGAGGGTGGTCAACATACGGTCGAGGCGGTAATTGCGCTCGTCCACCTCTTCCCAGAACCAGATGCCGTCATCAACCCAGAAGTCGTAAGGTGTATCGAGAAGCGCGGCGGTCAGGGAGAGGCATCCACCGAACAACACTCCCTCCGCCATCCCTTCCACCGCGATCTGATCCGGCGTGAGCTCCCACCGCATCGGCGCCTCTCCGGAGAGCATGGCGAAGAACCAGCGCTCAATCTCCGGCGACAGCCCCCCGTGAATGTCGAAGTTGAGCATCGGGCCATGGAAGGTGCTCAATCCTGTTTCCCTGGCCACCGCCTGATGAAGCGCAGTCAGATCGCTGTAGCCGATCACAGGCCTCGGATTTTCCGCGAGCGCGGCGTAATCGATCCGGTCGAGAATCCTCATCGCGCCGTAACCGCCGCGCGCGAACATGATGGCGTCGATCGCGGGATCCCTGAAGGCCTCATTGATCGCCCTCAGACGGAGATCGTCCGGCCCGGCCAGATAGCTCCGTTCGACCTCGTAAGCATTGGGCGCAATCCGCACCTGGAATCCCTTCCTTTCGAGGATCGAGGCAGCGTGCTCGATCCGGTCGGCTTTCGAGGGAGACGAGATCGCGAGAACGGCAATGGTGCCGCCGGGCGGGAGGGGCCTGGGAGTCAGGAGTGGCAAGCGAGGGGGAGATTTCACGGGTCGGGAGTCTAAATGAAGTCAGCCGGCGGATGGTACGGAGCGCGGAGTGTCAGGTTGCAGCGGGAGGAGAGAAATGCGCGAAGTGAACCAGTAAGCCGAATTCTGTTCCCCGCGAGGGGTGAGGATCATTCCTCTGTCGCCTGCGTTACCGCAGGGATCAAGCGACCTACCCGGAAGCTCGAGCGGAGACGGGCGGCTCCATCGCTTCCCTATTTGGTCTTGCTCCACAGGGGGTTTGCCATGCCATCGACGGTCACCCGCGATGCGGTGCGCTCTTACCGCACCGTTTCACCCTTACCGCGGCCCGAGGGCCGAGGCGGTCTATTCTCTGTTGCACTTTCCGTCGCGTCGCCGCGCCTGGACGTTATCCAGCCTGTTGCCCATTGGAGTTCGGACTTTCCTCCACGGTTTCCCGCGGCGATCCTCCGGTCCACTTCACGCGAAGGTTTCAACATCACGCTGGTTGGAATGATTCTCCCCGACGTCTG
The DNA here is from genome assembly GCA_035525215.1 of Thermoanaerobaculia bacterium. Classification (GTDB taxonomy): domain Bacteria; phylum Acidobacteriota; class Thermoanaerobaculia; order Gp7-AA8; family Gp7-AA8; genus DATLEY01. Next base: position 62,561 of record DATLEY010000161.1, read on the forward strand.
AAGGAGTCTCGCCGTAAAAAAATCGATGATCGTAAACAACGATGGAATCGAGAGTTATAAACATTGTCGGCGCGCCGACATTAAACGTTTCGGTTTTTGGGATCCGAAAAATAGCTCTCCCACTCCACGTCGTTCCCCGTCGAGGGTTCCCCGTCCGGCATCGACTCGAGCTCGCGGATGAACATGCGGGCATCCACCGTCTCGACGTCGCGCCTTTTGACCCGCATCGCGATCCCGCGATCCGAGGTGACGATGCGGAACGGTTCCCGTTTGCGCTCCACCTCCGCGACGATGGCATCGTCGGCGGAAGAGGGTGCACAGAATCGAATCTGGATCGCGCCCGGCCCTGCGCCGAAATCGCCCGGCCTCTCGCCGTCGAAGAAGCAGGTCAGCTTTCGACGATGAGCACGGCCAAACGCGGCGAGCAGCCGGAGGAGATGTCGTTTCGACTCGGTGCTCTCTCGTTCGAGGCCCATTGCACCGAGCACGTTGCTCCCGTCGACGAGGATCCTCATCGGCGCTCTGATGTCAGGGAAGAGCGCTGCGGCGGCTTGCCCGCATGAACCAGATCGACATGATTGCGAGGAAGAGAATGAGCGCAGCGAGGAAGACGTAAGGGAGGAAGACCGCGAGAATCGACTGAACGATCGCGAAAACGTCCTCGGCCACCGAGAGAACTGGATTTGCTGTACCCCCCGTGGTCACGGTGCTCGTCGCCCGAACGCTCGATTTGATGACGTGACTCCCCAGAGCTGCGCTTCCGCCCAGGACGCCGGCGAGGATGGCGACTCCCTGAGGCAACTCGGGAGTCGCTGCCGCGAAAGCCACGACGGCTCCGGCGAGCGGGCGGACGAATGTGTGGATGACGTCCCAGGCATGGTCGACAGCCGGGATCTTGTCCGCGACGAACTCGATCAGGTAGAGGATGCCGAGCACGATCAGCACCGGCGTGGAGGCGAAGAAGTCCGCCAGCGTCCCCGAGAACACTCCGGGATAAAAGCGGGAGATCAGCCCGAAGACCAGGAACGTTGCATAGGCGTTCACGCCCGCGCCAACGCCAAGCCCCACTGAAGTGAGAATTGCTCCGACCGACTCGATCATCGCAAAAGCTCCCGCGGTTGCACCACCACCGGATCCGTTCCCCGGAGCGATTGGGGAATCTCCCCTGCCGCTGCCTGGGCCGCCTCACGCGTTGCGTATCGTCCCCAGAATACACGGAAACATGGCTCGCCTCGGAACTGGATCGGAACGAACCAGACCCGCTCCCCTTCCGCGATCGCTTTGGTGACGGAAGCGGTCTGACAGACGATCTCGAACTGCAGAGTGTAGGCGACCGTGCGGTTCTCCTGCGCGTACTCCCGCGCCATTGCGAAGTACCGCTCACGAAGCGGGTCCACGGGAGGAACGTCGGCGTCCGGCTCAGGCGCTGGCGCGATCTCCGCCGGGGTCGTGACCGTCTCTGCGGTCGCGGTTGCCTCCACCGGCGCATCGCTCTCAGCAAGCTGGGAGGCTTCGAGTCCGAACTCGCTTTCCGGCGCGGGAACCGGGAGGGCCTCGGCCGGCGTGGTGATTGCGGGCGCGGCTTCGGGGTCCAGCGCTCCGGTGGAGGCCCACCAACGGTATCCGAAGAATGATCCGGCAAGCAGCACGACCGCGAGAAGGCCCAGAAAGAGCAACGAGTTTCGGCCGGCCCTTCGGCCTACCTCCGCGTCGTCGGGGGGGATGACGGCGGGCTCGATCTCCAATTCCCGATCGAGAGGGGCGTCCGCCTCCGAGAAGGTTTCGAATGGCTCCGGATCGAGCTCCGCCAGCGCGAAGGAATCAGGGCCCGCCGGCTGAGAGCTCAGAGGATCCGATAGAAACGGCCCTTCCGCCGAGAGCAGCGGATCGTCTGGCGAGAGGGGCAAAACCTCAGGTGTCACTTTAACATTTGGTCGTTCAATGAGTCCCAGGATCTCCAGAGCGACGAGCAGTTTGTAGACGGCGAACGAATCGAGTCCGGTGCGTTCCGCGATCTCGGAGGCCGTGCGCTCTCCGTCGATCTGCGACGTAATGGCGTCCGCGTCCTCGTTCAAAGCGAGCCCTGCATAGCGATCGGAGAAGCGGTCGGTCCGACTGAATGTGACCTCCCCCGCCTGAATGGCCGCCTCGACCCCGCTTCGATCCGGCTCGGTGACGATGAGCTCCAGAATCAGCTGCGGAAGGTAAAAAGGGATCCCCTCTTCGCGCTTCGGGAGATAGTCCTGCACGACCTGGAAGGATCCCTCGCGCCAGGCGCGGACGGAGCGGATGATCCCGACGGCCTGAAGCCGTCGTGCGGAGGTCAGCTCTGTCTTCGAGACGAAGCCGAGGGTCAGAAGAGCGTCGCCCAGAGTCTCGTTCTCTCTTCGTTTTCCCAAGGCTTCGCGGATGTGGTCGCGATTGATCTTTCCAGCCCGCAGAAGGATTTCGTCCACACTGTCGGTCCGGTCGTTGGTGCTCGCCGAGAGAACGTCCCCTCCCTTGAAGTAGAGGATCTTGATGATTCCGTCGTGCTCGAAGCGGATCGCGCCCGTAAAGCGCTCTTCAGCGAGCTCCATGAGATGCGCGATCAGATCGATACTCTTGAGTTCTCCCTCGAGCTTCATCAGAGCTGCCCGTCCTCTTCTTCGGGATGATTGAACACCATTGGTGCGCCGGCCAACACTCCGGTTGCGCCCATCTCAGGCCGACGCATGAAGCTGCTCGTAAACCGTCTTGCCGACTTTGGGCCCGAGCACCTGGGCGAGATCGAGCTCGGAGGCCTGACGCACCGCCGAGAGGCTTCCGAAGTGCTCGAGCAGAAGTTTCCGCCGCTTGGTGCCGATCCCGGCGAGCAGATCGAGCTCGCTCGTCAGCGTGCGACGTGCGCGCCTCCGGCGATGGGAGGATACCGCAAAGCGGTGCGTCTCATCCCGGATCATCTGCAGCAATTGGAGAGCGGGATTCCGTCTCTCCAGCCGGATCACTTCATCCAGACCCGGCAGGTAGATCTCCTCTTCCTGTTTCGCGAGACCCGCAATGGCCTGATTCTCGACGCCGAGTCTGCGGAGCGACGAGAGAGCAGCATTGAGCTGGCCTCTCCCCCCGTCGATCAGGATGAGATCGGGCATTTCTCTCCCATCCTCCAGAATCCGTTTGTAACGTCGTTCCACGGCCTCCGCCATGGATCTGAAGTCGTCCGCACTTTCCACTGACCGGATATTGAAGATCCTGTAGTTGGCCTTGTCGAACTTTCCGCGATCGAAAGCGACCATCCCCGCCACCGAATCAGTCCCCTGAATGTTCGAGATGTCGAACGACTCGATGGTGCGCACTTCCTCCCCCTCGAACCCGACGATCTCGCCGAGTCGCGCGGCCGCGATCTGGAGACGGTCCTGGGAAGACTTCCGGAAACGCGACTCGTGGGCGAGCCGTGCATTCCGGTTCGCGAGCTCGAGGCGGTCGATCCCCTTCCCTCTCCGGGGAACCCTCAACGCGACTTTTCTCTCTCTCTGCGAGCTCAGCCAGCTCTCCACGAGCGACTGATCCTCGATAGCGAAGGGAAGGTGGATCTCCGCCGGAATGAAGAGGTTGTCCTGGTAGTAGCGCTGCAGCACTTCGCCCAGAAAGAAAGACGGTTGATATTCGTCAACCTTCTCCCAGAAGAGCTCACGCCGGTCGACCAGATTTCCCTGGCGAAGGATGAAGAGCTGGATGGCGACGTGGCCTCCCTCTTCATGAAGGCCCCAGACGTCCACTTCGTCGATCCCTGCCGAGGCGACCTGCTGTTCGGACTGAATCCGCTCGGTCGTCCGGATGAGATCCCGATAATAGGACGCCAGCTCGAATCGCTGATCCTCGGCGGCGCGGTACATTTTCTCCTTGAGCCGGTCGAGCAGCTCGCGACGTTTGCCTCCGAGAAAGAGAACCACGTCGTCGACCATCTCACGGTACGCCTCGTCGGAGGTGAGTCCCGCGACGCAGGGACCCAGGCACTGATGCATGTCGTAGTAGAGGCATGGCCGCGCCAGGGCGCTCTTGCCCGACGTGATCTCCAGGTCGCAGCTCCGCAGCTTGAACTGATCGGCCACCAGCTTGAGAATCCGCCGCGCAGTCCCCGCGAAGAACGGACCGAAGTACAGATCCCCCTTCTTGCGGTTCACCTTTCGAGTGAAGACCACGCGCGGGTAGTCCTCCGACATCGTCACCTTGATGTAGGGGTACGTCTTGTCGTCGCGCAACAGCACGTTGTAGCGCGGCTGATGGGTCTTGATGAGATTGTTCTCGAGCAGGATCGCTTCGAGCTCGTTGTTCGTCTCGACGAAATCGATCGAGTCGATCTCGCTGATGAGAGCTACGGTCTTGGAATCTCGGGCTCCACGTCCCACGAGATAGGAGGACACACGACTCCTGAGATTCCTCGCCTTGCCGACGTACGCCACCTCCCCGCGATCGTTGCGGTGAAGATAGACCCCCGGCCTCTCCGGCAGTTCCTTCAGCCGGCTCTTGAGGCGCGTCAGACGCTGGTCGAACGTCTCGGGCGGGAGCACGCGCGCAACAACGCCCGTTCACGTTGAAAAGTTTCCCCTCGCGGACGGCCCTGGCTCACTTCACGGGAAGAGCCAGCAGGTAGGTGGGCTCGAGCCGATCCGATGGCCAGATCGCTCCATCCGTGAAGCTCCGGACGTCACGAAAAGAAAATGGAACGGACCGCTCGCGCGACCCGTTCCTCGGTTCGAAGTGAAGCAGGGGGTCAGTTCATCTCGGGAAGCTCGGTCCCCCAGAAATACCGGTCCATGTAGGGCTGGTAGTCCTTCTTGGTGATGAACTGAAGAAGACCGGCGACGTCCTGGGACGTGCCGAACTTGAAGTTGAAGCTCTTCTGATACGACTTCAGGAAGGAGAGGAACGCGGTGTCACCCATCTCCTCGTGAAGATGGGCGAGCAGGTAGGCGCCCTTGAAGTAGACCAGCGAGGTACGCTCCCGGTTCTGGAGGATTCTGTCGCCCGGGATGCGAACCCGGTTGGCCATCGGAATCGGCGCGGAGGCCGTGGCTCGCCTGGAGCGGCTTTCCCAGTCCCGAAGCATCTGCTTGTAGACCCGCTCCCCCTTCAGCTTTTTCAGGAAGAGAGCGGCGCAGTACTCGGCGAAGGACTCGGTGAGCCACTGCTCCTCACCGGAAGGCATCTTGACGACGTGGCCCCAGTACTGATGGGCGATCTCGTGCGCGAATCGCTCGTTGATCCCCTGGGAGAAGAGCTGGTTGAGCTCTCCCATCGTGGGGTTGAATGCTTCATTCGTGATGAACATCGTCCCCGGGGGCGCCTGACCGAAGCCGTACGAGTCGATCTGGAGGATGTTCAGCTCGGAGAATGGGAACGGCCCGAGGAACCAGTCGTAATACTCCATGACGCCGAAGGCGAGGTCGGAGAGCTGCTTGATGGCGCGCTTGTTCTTCAGGGCGTAGGTGGCCACCCGGACCGTGACTCCCCCGCGGGTCTCTTCTTCATAGTGGTACTTCCCCGCATGAACGACCGCGAACTGCACCGGCTTGTCGATCACGTTCTCGATGACGTTGTAATCCCCTTCCTCTTCCCGACGGATCGTCTTGCCTGGAGCGAAGGCGATGTACGGTTTCTTCACCTTCACGACTGAATGGAGCGTGTAGTACTGACCATTCAGGTCCGGCATCGGGAACCAGGGCTCGACGCCGAGCTGCCAGAAGCTGCCGCCCTGCGGCCTGATCAGGAAATCGCCATCGATCGCGAATGTCAGCTTGGTCGACGCCCCAGCCGCGAGCGGCCGCGGGAGCCCGACGATCAGAGAACCCTCCCGATGTTCGAACGAGAGCTCCTTTCCTGCTTCGTCCTTCACAGACCTGACGTTGTACTTCCGCTGCCGGACCTTGTCGTCGAATCGTTCAGAGTAGAGATCCAGCCGCACCGTGGAGAGGCCCCCGACGTTGGCGGTGATGGTCTCCGTGACGGTCAAGTTGGCGTCATCCCCCTCGGAAGCGATGAGCGTGTAGTCGACGTGCGTCAGCAGGAACGGAGCGACTGGGGGCTGCTTCGCCGATCGGCCGATCGGCTGCTCGGACAGAGGAATCGGCACCAGGCGGTTCCTGATGTCTCGAACGGTTCCGCCAGCCCTCTCGAGCGTGTAGAAACTCTCCTGATGATCCTCGGCCTGATCGTACTCGTAGGCCACCGTTTCCTTCCCGCCGGTCATCTCGGCCCGGATGAATTTCCCAGCGCCCGAGTTCAACTCCCGCTGAACGATCCGGTGGGTGACCGGAGCTCCCCACTCTCGGGAGAAATTCTCGCGGTGCGCGGCGAACTCCTTTTCCATGGAGACTGACCCCGCGGTACCAGCCAGATCCGGCATCGGAGCGCCGAGCCACCAGACCAGGATTTCATTGAAGGAGTCCTGAATCCGCGTCGCTCCCCCGCTGCTGTCTCCGGAAAGCTTCGTCGCGCGCTTCAGGTTGGACGCGAGCACCGGCTGTTCCACCGGCTCGGACGAGGTGTACGCGAAGCTGCCGTTTCCTTTGAAAAAGAAGCCGGCCGCCTGATCTCCGACCATGATCAGAGCCGCGTTCCCTGACGTGAGGCTCAGATCGATACTTTCATGCTTGATGGTCACGTTGCTGACCGCTGTCGTCTCGGGTGCAAGGCGGGCCGACGCGAAGGCTTCGATGAGCCCTGCCACGGTCGCGCCGGAAGCGTGGGTCGCCAGCAGCAGCAGCGCCGCTCCCAGCCAGTAGGTTCTGGTTTTCATTCAAGCCTCCCTGTGATGGTTGGAGCCGGACCAGGCTCGTTTGATTGCAGACAACCATTTCGCAACGGATACGTTCCAGCACTCTACAATTTTTTTCAGGACCGTGAACGATTTTCGACTCCTGCTCGCGCGCCGTCATCTCCGCTCCACCGGCGCCGGCGACGTTGCCGCACCACCCTTGCCAGCTGGCAGACAGCCCCGCGTCATTGGCGAAGCGAGAAAGCTCAGAGAATCCCATCCCGGGCCGCCTGAGCGACGGCCGCCGCGCGCGAGGGCTGATCCAGTTTTCCAAGGATGTTGGCGACGTGGCGGTGGATGGTGTGCTCGCTCAGCTTGAGAGAACTGGCCACCTGTTTGTCGCTCATCCCGTCAGCGACCAATCGCAGCACGTCGACTTCCCTTCGCGTGAGAATGGAGAGTCGGGGCGAGCGCGCTTCGACGAGCTGGGCAGGAGGCTTCGCAAGCGAGTCGCGCACGGCTCGGGCTCGGACAGCCTCGCCCGCGGCGCCGAGCCGCTCGAAGGCGCTCACGGCCGCGTCGATTTCCTGCCGGGCGAAGCCTGAGCGTCCCAGCGCGTGCAGAACGGTGGCGAGATCGACGCGAACGCGAGCCGCTTCCCACGGGGCTCCACATCGTTCGAAGAGGTCGAGGGCGTCCTCGAGATGATGCCGAGCCTCCTCCAGGGCATTGCGATCGCGAGCCAGCAGAGCGCGGGCGAGAACGGAGACCGCGCGTATGGCTGGAGTTCCCATTCTCTGCGAGATTCCCTCGAGCTGCACCATTGCATCATTCGCATCGCGCGCGCTCCCGTTGGCCAGAGACGCGGCGACGAGCAGCTCGAGTCCCCACGCGCGCTCGACCCACTTTTCCGCGAGCGCTCTTCGACGGAGACGTTCCAGCAGAAATGCGGCGTGAGACGGATCTCCTTCATCGAGGGCGATGGCCGCCTGTCCCAACAGCGCCATCGTGCGCGGCTCGGTCTCCCTGAAGAGAGCCTTCGCTTCGTCGATCCTCCCCTGCCGTCTCCGCAGCTCGCCGAGTTGAAGCCGCGCCTCGGGAGCAAGGAGCGGCCGCTTCGCCTCGAGAGCTGCGTGGGAGCTTCCCAGAAGTTTCTCGGCTTCCGCCCATTCTCCTCGTCCAATCAGAAGCGCGGCCCGCTCGGTTTCGCAGAGGGCGAAGATCGAGCCCATCCGCCACCGCCGCGCGAAGGTCTCGATGCGATCGGACCATGCGCTGAGCCGTTCGTAATCCCGGACGCGCTCGCAAGCATGAATCAGGAAGCAGGAAGTCGCGACGACCGAATCGATGTGCTCCATCTCTCCTGCGAGCGCCGCCGCGGCGGCTTCGTCGATTCGTCGCATTCCTTCGTCGATCTCTCCCTCGGTGACCTGGATCAACCCTTCGAGTGCAAGAGCCAGCATCTCAAGCTCGACGTCGCCCAGCCTTCTGGCGGTCTCGCCAGCCTGGATCGCAAGCGACCGGGCTCTCGAGTGATCCTGTTCGATCGCCCGCGCCAGGTGTCCCTCCCAGAGGTGAAGCCAGCCGTGCTCCGGTCCTTCGTCCAGCGGCTCGAGCAGTCTCCGCGCGCGCTGCAGCCAGCCGGCGGTGACCGCGAGCCCGCGGAAATCCGCGTAGTCGAGGGCCAGGAAGATGGCAACCCGCGCTGCGTCGCGATCACGACCGCTGGCCCGGTAGAGGCGGTAGGCCTCTTCGCGCGTCTCGAAAGACGCCTCGGCTTCGTCCAGCCAGTAAAGCGCCCAACCGAGTCCCTCGCGCGCCTCGGCCGATTCCGCCTCGGCGGCTGCGATCTGCGCGAAGATCTCGCGCGCCCGCTCCCACTCGGCAGAGGAGAGCGCCGACCGCCCTTCTTCCAGGGTGGGTCGATCGCCGGGACCAGCAGCGTTCAGGTGCGACAAAGAGACCTCCGGTTTCGGGAAGAGATCAGCTTAACACCGAGACGCGCGGGGAGCGGACTCTGGTAATCCGAAAAAAAATCAGACGAAGATGCGAAGCTCCCTGAGCTCACGGATCCTGTCCCGGATCTCCGCCGCTTTTTCGAACTCCAGATTTTTCGCGGCCGCCTTCATCTCCTTGTTCAAGCGCGCGATCGTGACCTCGATGTCCTCGTCGGCGACCAGCTCATTTTTCTTGCGGGAGATGCCGGAAGCGAACGGCTCGAAGTAGTCGAGGTTGGCCATCCGGACCAGATCGGAGTCGATGGCCTTGATGATCGTCGCAGGCTCGATCCCGTGCTCGCGGTTGTACTCGGCCTGAATGGTCCGGCGGCGATTGGTCTCATCGATTGCGGTTCTCATGGAGTCCGTGATCCGGTCCGCGTAGAGGATTGCAATTCCGTTCACGTTGCGCGCCGCACGGCCGATGGTCTGAATCAGTGAAGTGTTCGACCGGAGGAATCCCTCCTTGTCGGCGTCGAGGATGGCCACGCAGGAGCACTCCGGAATATCGAGTCCTTCGCGGAGAAGATTGATCCCGACCAGCACGTCGAAGACTCCCTGGCGGAAGTCCCGGATGATGGCCACGCGCTCCAGGGTCTCCACGTCCGAGTGGAGATAATTCACCTTGATGCTCAGCTCCATGAGGTATCGGGTTAGATCCTCGGCCATCCTCTTGGTGAGGGTGGTCACGAGGACGCGCTCGTTGCGACCCATCCGTTCACGAATCACTCCGATGAGATCGTCGACCTGTCCCTTGACCGGGCGGATGATCACCTCGGGATCGAGCAGACCGGTCGGCCTGATCACCTGGTCCGTGAACTCACCCCCGGTTTTTCCGAGCTCGTATGGACCGGGCGTGGCGGATACGTAAATCAGCTGATTCATCTTCGATTCGAACTCTTCGAAGGAGAGAGGGCGGTTGTCGATCGCGCTGGGAAGGCGGAAGCCATACTCGACCAGCGTCTGCTTTCGCGCCCGGTCCCCTCCCCACATCGCCCGGACTTGCGGGATGGTTTGATGCGACTCGTCGACGATCATCAGAAAGTCATCGGGAAAATAGTCGATCAGCGTCGGAGGAGGCTCACCGGGCGCCCGGCCGCTGAGGTGCCTGCTGTAGTTCTCGATTCCATTGCAGTACCCGAGCTCAGCGAGCATCTCCAGATCGAACAGCGTCCGCTGGCTCAGCCGCTGCGCCTCGAGGAGCCGTCCCATCTCACGGAGCTCGGCGGTCCGCTCGTCCAGCTCCAGTCGGATGTTCTCCATGGCCACGACCAGCCGGTTCCGGGGAGTGACGTAGTGAGTTCTCGGATAGATCGCCAGCCGGTCGAACTCCCTCCCCGCCCGTCCGGTGATCGGATCGATCCGCACGATCTTGTCGATCTCGTCCCCGAAGAACTCCATGCGGACCGCATCGTCCTCGTAGGCGGGCCAGATCTCGAGGACGTCGCCCCGGACGCGGAACATCCCCCGCGCGAGATCGTAGGGAGTCCGTTCGTACTGCATCTCGGTCAGGCGGCGGAGGTAGTGGCTCAGAGGACGCGACTCCCCGCGTTCGAAGAAGAGAAGCATTCCGAAGTAGAGATCGGGATCACCAATGCCGTAGATGCAGGAGACCGAGGCGACGATGATGACGTCGCGACGCTCGAAGAGCGCCTTCGTCGCGGCCAGACGCAGCTTGTCGATCTCCTCGTTCTTCGTCATCTCCTTTTCGATGTAGAGATCGCTCTGCGGAATGTAGGCCTCGGGCTGGTAGTAGTCGTAGTAGGAGACGAAATACTCGACACGGTTCTCCGGGAAGAAGTTCTTGAACTCCTGATAGAGCTGCGCGGCGAGAGTCTTGTTGTGCGAGAGGACCAGGGTGGGACGGTTCGCGCGCTCGATGGTCTGCGCGATCGTGAAGGTCTTCCCCGATCCGGTCACTCCGAGAAGTACCTGGTCATGGCGTCCCTGAGCGACGCCAGCGGAGAGCTCCTCGATGGCCTGGATCTGATCTCCCTGGGGAGAGAAAGGAGAGACGAGTCGGAACTTGTCCATGGGGTGAGCCGGCCGATCCGCCGGACTTGCTCTGGAACGATTGCGAATACGGTGGACTTCCCGAGGTCACGGCCCGGCGCGCCAACGAGAATTCCCCTGAAGCGAAGCGCCGAGCCGTCCGCTCAGGAGATGATCAGCGCTGGAAACGGCTGCGACGGGAAAGAGCGGACGTTGATCGTTTTGGAGGCGGCTGCAGCATTGATCCGTTCGAGCTCCTCGATCAAGCTTTCCACTTCTTCCGCCGTCAGCTGCTGATCCCGGATCGATGTGTTGATCAGGCTGAGAAACGACTGCAGGGTGATCAGGTCGACCTGGTCGTCATCGATATAGCCCTTGAGCCGGGTCAGCTCACTCTTCAGCGCTTCCCGCCGTTCCGGCGTCACGTCCGGGGCGAACATCTCGTCGGCATCCTTCTGAAGCTGGCTGACGAGAAATCCGCTCAGCACGCTCCCCCCGCCTCCCTTCATCATCCAGGCCCCAAGGGCGAAAATGAGGATGAGTCCGAGACAACCCGCTCCCCCGCATCCGAAGAGCAGCCAGCGGGGAAACCCGGACTTCTTGGAGGGTTCAGGTGGCGCCGAATAATAGTCGGCCGGGGTCTGGTAACCGCTGCTCATCGGAACGGGCTCCCCTCCGCCGGGTGAGCCGGGCGGGGGGGCGGGGGGAGGCGGCGGGGGCGTTGAAGGGGGGTAATCCGACAAAATCCAGGCTCCTTTTACGATTCCCTATCCGGAAGTCGAGAATGTATCATGGCGGCTGGCCACCGCGAATGGAGTATGTAACCGATGACATCGCTCAATGACCTCACGGTTCTCGTCCTCGACGACAACCCTCTCGTCCTCAAGCTCGCTCGGGCTCTTCTCGAGCGGGAAGGAAGCACCGTTCTCACCGCCTCGAGCTGGATCGAGTTCAACCACGTCCTGGCAGCCAACACCCCGGACATCATTCTTCTCGACGTCAACCTTCCCAGTATCAAGGGCAACCGCCTCAGCGAAGTCCTCAAGTCACAGTCGAACAAGAAAGAGATTCCGATCGTCCTCATCTCGGACCTCCCGGAAAAATCGCTTGAGGAAATGTTCCCGGGATCGGGAGCCGACGCGTGGCTTCGGAAGCCGCTGACGCGGGAGAAGCTCATCGACGTGATCTCGCGGCTGGTGCCGAACCGGAAGTAGGGTCCGGGGCTCAGGCCCGGCCTGCGAGCCGGGGACGAGTCATTCCCGGCTGTCAGCGGGGAAGCGCGGGGCGTCATTCAGAGGCCGCACGGGGGGACGAGGTTGAGGGACAATTGGTCTCGCGGCCGAAGAATCTCAGAATGCGCAGGCCGTCATCGGGTTCTTGTGCTTGTGCACTCGCATCGTGCGAACGCGTCTGGACGTGTATAAGAACCCGACAGCGATCATCGCGGCTGAGATTCTTCGGCCGCGGCACGATTTCATATTCTGCCCGGCTGGCGCGCGCGGCCTCTGAATGACCCCCACCCCCCAGTCGCGACGTTCCCCAGTCGGAACGATCAGCGGCCGGGATCTTCGGACAGCGCCGGTTCCTCTTCAGCCGCTGGTGCCCCTGGTGTCATGCTCTCCGGCGAGGGCGACTCTCCCCCCTCCCCCGGCACGGCCGTGGCGTCATGCGCCGGCATTCCGGGCTCCTGATGAGCCGGCTCGTAAAACGGCTTCTGCAGGTAAAACGGGAGCTCGGCGACGGCCCCGACGTCCCCGCTGCAATCCCGGGTTGGCTCGGTTCCGGCCACGAAGGCTTCCATGATCACGCGGCCACAAGGGCCTTCGCCGCGACGTCCCGTCTTCAGGTCCATCGGAACCATGACCACGCCGGCGGGGCGGTCGAATTCCTCTTTCGGCTCGCCACGAAGTTTCTTCTCATCGATCGCCTCGAAGAAGTCGACCCAGATCGGAAGCGCGATGTCCCCTCCGGTCGATCCCCCCCCGAGAGATTTCGACGGATCGTCGTAGCCGATCCAGATGCCGACCGAAAGCTCGGGGGTGTAGCCGACGAACCAGGCATCGGTGTAGCCGTTGGTGGTTCCGCTCTTGCCCGCCACGGGTCCGGGGATGACCCTGGCCTTGAATCCCGTGCCGCGGCGCACGACTCCGGTCATGGTGTGGGAGAGAAGATAGGCCGTCTGCGCGGAAGTCGCCTCACGATACTCGGGGTACTGCTCTTCGAGCACCTTCTGGGTCGCATCGGTGATCCGCCTGATCGTGCGCGGCTTGATCCAGATTCCGCCATTCGCGAACGCGTTGTATGCGGCGGTCAGCTCCATCGGCGACACTCCACCCGCTCCGAGAGCGAGAGAGGGATAGGGAGCCAGATCTGCAGTGATTCCGCATCGCCGGGCGAAATCGACCACCTTTTCAGCTCCGACCATCATGAAGGTCTTCACCGCCGGCACGTTGATCGAGAGCTCCAGAGCCCTCTGAATCGTGACGATCCCCGTGTACACCCCACCGTAGTTTTTCGGGGAGTACGTCGAGTTCCCGTACGAGATCGTGACTGGCTCATCGAAGAGCGTATCTCCTGGAGTGAACCCTTCCTCGAAGGCCGCCCCATAGACGAACGGCTTGAATGCGGAGCCGGTCTGTCTTCGCGACTGGACGGCCCGATTGAACTTCGACCGGTCGAAGTCATAACCCCCGACCATGGCTCGCACCTCGCCGCTCTTCACGTCCAGAGCGACCAGCGATCCCTGAATCAGGGGAAGCTGATCGAGATACCAGATCGGGGCAGGATCGGCATCACGTTGCTCCAGACGGGCGAGGATCAGGTCACCTTTCCTGAGACCTCCCTCCATGGACCGGCGGCGCGTCCACTGCCAGCCGGCGGGAGGGATCTCGATGGTCTCGTCGCCCATTCGAGCGCGGACCCCAGCACTTGCGACTTCCAGAACGACCGCGGGATACGCTTCCTTCTGCTCGATGGGCTCCCCCCAGTCGGGGTCATCGTACTCAGCAGGGTCGATTCCCTCGTCGATCAGGTTCCGGGCCGGTTTGCGGAAGCCCCGGATCCGATCCAGCCTCCGCAATCCACTCCGCATCGCCTTCTCAGCGATGGCCTGCATCTCCACGTCGAGAGTGGTATGCACTTCGATCCCGTTCTTGTAGAGATCGTCGAGGGTCAGTCTTGGATGATTCTCGATGTATTTCCTGACTTCCTCTGAAAAGTACGCGCCGACACTCGCAGCTTCTTCCTTGTACGTTCCGAGGACGAGGGGGGCTTCGAGAGCCTGATGATAGGCGGCGCGATCGATCGCTCCGGTCTCCAGCATTCGACGCAGCACGTGATTGCGGCGCCGGACGGCGTTCTCAGGCACATTGATCGGCGAGTAGTGCATCGGCCGGCGGATCATTCCCGCGATGGTGGCCGCCTCCGGAAGGGTCAGATCGCGGGCCCGCTTGCCGAAGTAGAGTCTCGCCGCCGACTCCACGCCCCAAGCGCCATGTCCGAGGTTCATCTGATTCGCGTAGAGCTCGAGGATCTGATCCTTGGTGAGGGTTTTTTCGATCTCGACGGCCAGAAAGGCCTCGTTGATCTTGCGGGTCCAGCTCTTCTCCGGAGTGAGGAACACCTGTTTCGCGAGCTGCTGAGTGAGGGTCGAAGCCCCCTCGACTTTTTTCCGGGCAATGATGTCCTTGACCGCGGCGCGGGCGATGGCCTTGGGATCGATTCCGCCATGCTCATAAAAACGGGCGTCCTCGGTCGCGACGATCGCCTTGATCAGGAAGGGCGACATCGCTTCCTTCGAAATCACGATTCTCTTCTGGATCGAGTACTCGTTGAATACCCGTCCATTCCGGTCGAACACCCGGGTGATCACGCTCGGGCGATAGGTGTGGAGCGATTCGACCAGCGGGATATGAATCATCCTCGCGAAAAGGAACCCTCCGGGAATTCCGAGCATCAGGGCGACGAACAGGAGGAGAAAGCGGGATTTGACCCGGCGGGCCCGGCGGGGCTTCTCAGGGACCGGGTTCGATGTGACAGGAGCGGGTTTCACGATCTCAGAATACCTGAGTTGCCAGATCCCAGTTCCCAGTTCCGAGTTCCGAGTTCCCAGTTGTGAGTTGTCAGCTGCGCCATTTCCGTTACCAAAGTATTTCTATCGGACTGCTCAGTTTGTCAGCGCCAGTTCGCGATGTCCCCGCCTAGGCGGAACTGCAGCTGGGAACTGGGAACTGGGAACCTCGCGAAAACTAGGAACTGGAACTGGAAACTCTCGAAACTGGGAACCGGGAACTCGGAAGGCCCCGGCTCGATTAGAATGGGCGCAATGGCCTCGCAACCCGCTCAGCCGCCCCCCGTTTATGACTGGGCGAAGCTCGTCGGTCACTCCCTCAAGCAGAACGGAGCGTGGGCGACGTACGAAAAACTCCTCGAGGCGCGGCGCGCTTACCCGGAGGATCTTCTGCTGCGCGGATACGCGGAGATCGTTCGCAACACCATCGTCCGGGATCTGCTCGGCAGCCCCAAGGGGCTGCAATCCGCTCCGAAGCTGACGCCTGAGTTCCTCACGGATTTCGACCGTTTCAACCTCACCGCCCAGGAGGGATATCTGATCTCCCTGATCGACGGCCGGATTTCCCTCGACATGCTTTTGAAGCTCACCCCATTCGACAACTTCACGACCCTGTTCACGATCGCCAAACTGCAAAACCAGCGCGCCATCTCGATGCCGTCATGAATGATCTCAGGCTCTCGCTTCTCGACAACATCCCGTCCGCCATCGCCGTGGTTCACATGGAGGGAGGGATCACCTATCGAAACCGCTCCTTCGACGACTGGTTCGGCAAGGGAGCGGACGAGTGGATGCAGCGCAGCGCGCGGACGGTCGGCGGAGAGCGCGGATGGCTTCAGACCTTCTTTCTCGATGAAAAAGTCGATCACAGCCTCGACATCGAGTTCAATGGCCGGGTCTATCGCGTGGAGCGCATCGAGCATCGCGGTGACCGCAACCAGGTCGCGCTCTCGTTCGAGGATGTGACCCGCCAGCGGGAGAGCGAGCAGGCCAAATCGGACTTCACCTCGATGATCGTTCACGACCTCCGGGGACCTCTCTCCGGGATTCAAGGAACGCTGGAGTTCGTCCTCAGCCAGGAGAGCGCGCGCCTCGATTCGCTCTACGAGGAGCTGCTCCGCGAGGCTTCTCGCGAAGCCGAGCGGATGATGAGTCTGATCAACGAGCTGCTCGACTTCTCGAAGATCGAGTCGGGCAATTTCGACGTTGGAAGCGACTCGGTCCCGATCGCCGCAGTCCTGAAGCGGTCGGTGCACAGCCTGCAGACCGTGGCCGGCCGGGACAACATCCACCTCGTCTCGGGCCACGGAATCGACCTCCCGATGTTGACGGGAAGCGAAGAGAAGCTCACCCAGGCCATCATCAACCTGATCTCGAACTCACTGAAGTTCACCCCGAGCCGCGGCGTGATCTCCATCGGCGCTCAGGTGCTCCGCGATCAGGGGGGTCCCAAATCGATCATCATCACCGTGACCGACTCCGGCATGGGAATCGCCGTTGACGACCTCGAGAAGCTTTTCGAGAAGTACAAACAGTCGAAGAACAAGTCGTTCCGGGGCGGAGGCGGCACCGGGCTCGGGCTCTACATCGTGAAGCAGATCGTCGAAGCGCACGGCGGCCATGTGAACATCGCCAGCATCCAGGGAGTCGGAACGAGCATGATCATCGACATCCCGGTCAAGCGCGCGGCCTGATCCACTCGCCAGAAAGCCTCACCCCAACTCGTCGAGCGCTGCACGGACCCCGAGGGCGATTTCCTCCCGAGAGATGCCCTCCACGATCGAGCAGTCGCCGATCCCTCGTGGAAGGACCATCACCCGCTTGTCCTGCGAGAACTTCTTGTCGGACTCGATCGCTTCGAGTACCCGAGCCTCGTCGAGCTGCTGCGGCCTGCGTGGCCGCCGCTTCCGGATGGCATCGCGAATGGCGGTCTCGGATTCACGATCCAGGGTCCCTCGTCCGCTCGCGACCGCGTTGGCTCCGATCATTCCGAAGGCAACCGCATCTCCATGAGTGATCCCGCGGTAATTCATCGCGGCCTCGATTCCGTGGCCGATGGTGTGGCCGTAGTTCAGCAGCCTCCGCCGATCGCCTTCACGCTCATCGTCAGAAACGATTCGAGCCTTGACGTCGATCGAGCGGCGGATGATCTCGTTCAGCTCCTCCTCCGACCCATCGGCGAAATCGCGGCACAGCTCGAAAAGGACGCCGTCCGCGATGATTCCCGCTTTCATCGCTTCGAAGAGTCCCGAACGGATCTCATCCGCGGGGAGGCTCGTCAGGAATGCCGGATCCGAGATGACCGCCCGCGGGGGCCAGATCGCCCCAATCAGATTCTTTCCATGGCGCGAGTTCACGCCGACTTTGCCACCGAGACTGCTGTCCACCTGCGCGAGGAGAGTCGTCGGAACCTGAACCAGATCGATTCCGCGCAGAACGAGAGCCGCCGCCATCCCCGCCGTGTCGCCGGTCATTCCCCCGCCGATCGCGACCAGCACGGAATCGCGTCGGACTCCTCGCTGGAGAAGATGCTCGACGAGAGTCTGAGCGGTCTCGAGGGTCTTCAGCTCCTCTCCATCATCGAAGGGAATCACTTCCATCCCCCCAGTGGCCTTCGCGACCAGGGCAGGCTGAGCCTTCTGGACCGCGCGGCTCACGACGGCGAACCGCCTCCCGCCGCGGCAGCTCTCATCAATGATTGCCGGGATAGCCGCGGCGAGTCGCTCTCCGGCGAATACGGGATAACTCCATCCCGCGGAGCGAATCACCACCAGCGGTGTCGAACTCACGTCAGGCGTCCCGGCGCCGCAGTTCCAGCCCGAGGTCCTGGAGCTGCGCCTGGTCGACCGCCGCGGGAGCATCGGTCATCAGATCCTGACCGCTCGCCGTCTTCGGAAATGCGATCACGTCCCGCAGCGAGCTGGCTCTCGCCATGACCATGACCATCCGGTCGAGTCCCAGTGCGATCCCCCCATGCGGCGGAGCACCGTAACGGAAAGCCTCGAGAAGAAACCCGAACCGTTCACGCGCCTCCTCATCCGAGATCCCGAGCGCCCTGAACATCCGCGACTGCAGTTCGGGCGTATTGATCCGGATCGATCCTCCTCCCAGCTCGAGGCCGTTGAGAACGACATCGTATGCCCGGGCCAGAACGCCTCCGGGATCGGACTCGAGGCGGTCGAGGTGGTCGAGCCTTGGTGATGTGAAGGGATGATGCCGGGCGGCCCACCGCTTCCCTTCCGCGTCCCATTCCAGCAGGGGAAAGTCGACCACCCAGAGAAAGTTCCAGCGGTTCTCCGGGATCATCCCCTCGTCGCGCGCGACCCGGAGCCGAAGCTGCCCGAGAGCGTCCCAGACGACGGTTCGATCCCCCGCGATGATCAGCGCGAGATCCCCCTCCCCCGCGCGCAGAGCGGAGCGGAACGTCTCGTCGTCTCCCGGCGTCATGAACTTCCGGATCGAGGAAGTCACCTCGGCCGCTTCGAACTTCATCCAGATGAGACCCGTTGCGCCGAACTGCTTCGCCACCGCGGTCAGATCATCGAGTCTCTTTCTCGACAGCTTCGCCCCTCCGGGAACGACGATTCCGCGGACCAGGCCGTTCTCGGCGAGTGCTGATCGAAAGGGGGCGAACTGGCTCGAAGCCACCGCATCCTCGAGGTCGATGAGCTCCATGCCGAACCGCGTGTCGGGGCGATCGATCCCGAACCGGTCCATGGCCTCCTGCCACGTCATCCGCGGGAACGGAGCCGGGACCTCGATGCCCGCGACGGGAAATACCTCCGCGAACATCCCCTCGATGAGCGACTGCACGGAAAGCTCGTCCGTGAACGACGCCTCGATGTCGATCTGGGTGAACTCCGGTTGGCGGTCCGCGCGAAGATCCTCATCGCGGAAGCAGCGCGCGATCTGGTAATAGCGATCCAGTCCCGAGACCATCAGGATCTGCTTGAAGAGCTGCGGCGACTGAGGAAGCGCGTAGAACTCCCCCTTGCTCACGCGGCTCGGCACCAGAAAATCGCGGGCTCCTTCCGGGGTCGACCGCGTGAGGATCGGCGTCTCGATCTCCAGAAAGCCGTTCCGGTGAAGATAGTCACGGACCTTGAAGCTCACGTCGCTGCGAAGCACGAGATTCCGCGCGAGCGGAGCGCGCCGGAGATCGAGATAGCGGTGCTTGAGGCGGAGGTCCTCGTTCGCGGTGACCTGATCCTCGATCTGGAACGGCGGTGTATCGGAGCGATTCAGGATCTCGACGTTCTGCGCGACCACCTCGACGTCGCCCGTGGCCATCCGCACGTTCCGGGTCTCCGCCGAGCGTTCGTGGACGACGCCGGTCACGCGAAGGACGAACTCGGACCGGAGCTCTTTCGCTCTGCTCATGCTCGCCGCATCGACTCCTCTTTCGCGGTCGAACACCACCTGCGCGATGCCCGTGCGGTCCCGCAGATCGACGAAAATCAGCTCACCGAAATCGCGCCGCTTCTGAACCCACCCTTCGAGCTTCACTTCCCGCCCGACATCCTTCCGCTCGAGCGTTCCCGCCCCACTCCGCTGATCCCGTTCCATGCGCGCGGCGCTACCTCTGCGTTCCTGCCGGTTCGCTGAGATAGGTCTCCTTGTACTCGAGATAATTGCGATGATAACGGCCGAGAGTTGCGAGATCCTCGTCGGTGAGCGACCGTTTGATTTTCGCCGGAAAGCCCATCACCAGACTTCGCGGAGGCACGATCATTCCCTCGGGCACCAGGGCTCCAGCGGCGACCATGGACTCTTCACCGATGACCACTCCGTCGAGAACCGTGGCGCCCATCCCGATGAGCGAACCGCGCTTGACCGAGCAGCCGTGCGCGATCACTCCGTGGCCAAGGGTGACCTCGTCCTCAAGGATCACGCTCCAGGTGCCCGTCACGTGAAGCGTGCAGTTGTCCTGGATGTTCGTGCGCGATCCGATCCGGACGGGATGGACGTCCGCCCGGATCACCGTTCCGTACCAGATCGAGGAATCGTCGCCGATCTCGACATCGCCGATGATCGTCGCGTTCTCCGCGACGAATACACGCTCTCCCAGCTTCGGAGTTTTCCCCTTGTAGGACCTCAGCAGCATGGCCGGCGAGATTACCACGACGCGCCGGGCTCACCGCGGCTCCGGCGAGCCGCTCGACCCTGCCAAACCCCTCCGCTATCATGCGCGAGCCGGCGGACGTTCGCGGGCCTCTCCGATGAAATTTCAAGACGGCGTCCTCCATATCGGCCCGGTCTCTCTTCCTCGCCTCGCCGAGCAGTTCGGAACACCCTTCTACGTCTACGACGCCTCCGTGATCCGGCGACAGATCGAGCGGATCCGGCAGGCTTTCGCCGGCTTCCCGCTCCAGCCTTACTACGCTGCCAAGGCGAACTCGAACCTCGCGCTCCTCCGGATGATCGCGGAAGCCGGCTTCGGCTGCGATGCCGTTTCCCCCGGTGAGGTGTTTCTGGCGAAGCGCGCGGCCTTCCCCTCGGATCGCATCTGGTTCACCTGCTCCAACGTCTCCGACGCGGATCTGCTGCAGCTTCCCGATCGCGGCATCGTGATCAATGTGAACTCCATGTCGGAGATCGACCGGGTGACCAGGCTCGGACTGCTGAATGCGATCGCCATTCGCGTGAACCCGGAGGTCGGCGCGGGCCACCACCGCGACGTCGTGACAGGCGGTTACGGCGTGAAGTTCGGCATCGACGCCGCCGAGCTCGAGGACGCCCGCCTGGTTCTCGAAGACGCTGGCCTCGAGATCGTCGGGCTCCACGCCCATATCGGATCGGGCGTCTCCGAGGTCCAGCCGCTTCTGGAATCCGCGCGCCGCCTGGTCGAGCTCAGCGAACGCTTCAATGCTCTCCGCTGGCTCAACTTCGGCGGTGGTCTCGGAGTTCCTTACCGTCCAGCCGATCAGGACTTTCCCATCGACGAATACGCACGGGGACTTCGAGCCATCGCCGGAGAGGTCGTCGCGGCGCGGGGGATTCAGGCCATCATCGAGCCGGGGCGCTACGTGCTGGCTGAGGCCGGGACGCTCGTGGCGACGGTGACTGCGTTAAAAGTCAGCGCGGGCACCACATGGATCGGTTGCGACACGGGGTTCAATCACCTCACCCGCCCCTCGCGATACGGCAGCTACCATCACATCCTCAACGCCAGCCGGGGGGACTCGAGCTGGCTTCGCGACCAGATGACCTCGTCGACCTCGGATTCTGATCACGGGGCGATCGTCGCCGGCAACATCTGCGAGTCGGGCGACGTCTTCACCCGCGAAGACGGAGAGCTGAAGCCGCGGCGCCTCCCCGACACCGACGTGGGCGACCTCCTCGCGTTCTGCGACGCCGGGGCCTATGGATTCAGCATGGGGTCGCACTACAACGCCCGGCTGCTGCCTCCCGAGATTCTCGTGGACGGCGAAGCGGTGCGCCTGATTCGCAAACGGCAGGAAATCGACGATCTCCTGCAGGGACAGACTGACGAAGCCTGGCAGGACCCCGGTGCGACGCGTGAGGACGAGTCGGAACCGAGGGACGAGGTCCGTTCGTCCAGCAGCGCCGAAAGGACGTGATCATTGCAACCAGCGGATGTGAAGGCTCCCCCTCCCCTCTCCAGCACAGGGCTGATCCGTGCCGTCGGGATGTGGGGCCTGGTCGCGATGTGCGTCAACGCGGTCGTCGGCAGCGGCGTCTACCTTCTTCCGAGCGAGACCTTCAATCTTCTGGGCCGCTTCTCTCTCTGGGCTCCCCTTCTTTTCGCGATCCCGGTCTTCATTCTCGCGCTCTGCTTCGCGGAGGCCGCGAGCCATTTCACGGAGCCGGGCGGAGCCTATCTCTACACCCGGACGGCCTTCGGAGATTTCATCGGCTTCGAGACCGGCTGGATGAACACGATCGCGCGCGTCACCTCCCTCGCGGCGCTGGCCAATGGGTTCGTGGTCTCGCTGGCTCGCTTGATTCCGGAAGCTGGAGAGGGAGCTGCCCGGACGGTGCTCATCATCCTTCCTCTTCTGGTCTTCGGGATCATTCACGCCATGGGAATCCGCTATGGCGCCGGGACGATCTACGCGTTCACCTGGGGAAAGATCCTGCCATTGATCGTTTTCATCATCGTGGCGCTGATTGCCTTCCGCCACAATCCGCTTCCCGGATCGTTTTCAGTGCCCACGGGCAATGTCGAGTGGGGCGACGCTGCTCTCTTCCTCCTCTTCGCCTACGCCGGATTCGAGAATCTCGGAATTCCAGCCGGTGAGTACAAGAACCCACGGCGGGACCTCCCTTTCGCGCTGCTGATCGGAATCCTCGCCATTGCCGCCGTTTACTCGCTGGCCCAGCTCGCCGCGATGGCATCACTCCAGGATCTCGGAGCCACCGGGACTCCCATCGCGGATGCGGCCGCGGCGATCATGGGACCCGCCGGCGCGACGCTCATCACCGTCGGCGCGATCATCTCGATCCTCGGGACCAACCTCGGGACGACCCTCGAAGGGTCCCGGATGATCTTCGCGCTCGGCCGCGACCGCAAGCCGTTCCGGCTTCTCGGTTATGTCCATCCCGGCACTCATACGCCCGTGCTGGCGATCGCGGCCCTTCTGGCGGTTGCCATTCCAGTGGCGGTCGCCGGTTCATTCGCAACACTTGCCCTCCTCAGCGCGGGAGCGCGTCTGACCACCTATCTCTTCACGGCGGCGGCCGTCCCCCGTCTGCGCAAGCTCAATCCCGGATTCGTGAGTCCGGGAGGACTGACCGTCCCGATCCTCGGAGTTTTGATCGCCGCCTATTTCTTCTTCGGCCTGCGGACCGAGCAGCTGATCGCGCTCGGCATCGCGATTCTCGTCGGAGCGATTCTGTATGGCCTCTCGATGCTCGCGGGAGGAAGAGTGGTGGAGGAGACGCCGGAGGTGCGAGAGGACTGACGTAGCGCCGGACAGCGTGCGCCGACACTCCCGCGGGCGGGGGGCTTCAGGGGGGTGGAGGCATCGCGTGCGGGTGGGGGTCATTCAGAGGCCGTACGGAAGACCGGAGTCGCGGGGAGATTGGTCTCGCGGCCGAAGAATCTCAGCATGCGCAAAGCCGTCATCGGGTTCTTGTGCCGGTGTACTCGTATCGTACGAACGCGTCTGGGCGTGCATAAGAATCCGACAGCGATCATCGCGGCTGAGATTCTTCGGCCGCGACGCCATCTCATATTCTGCCCGGCTGGCGCGTGCGGCCTCTGAATGACCACCACCCGCACCCGATAGCCCGGCCACGAGTGTCGTGCTCGACGGTCATCCCCGCTTCACACCGGCGCTCCCGCCGTTCCCCCACTCTAAATGACCCCCGCCGCGTCTCCGGTCATCCGATTTTACATGCCGCGCCTACGCGAACATCCAGCGGCAGACCAGAACCGCGAAGATCACGGCCGCCGCGTCGGCGATCAGCCCGACGGGCACGGCATGCCGGGTCTTCCGGACGTTCACCGCTCCGAAGTAGACGGCGAGGACGTAGAAGGTCGTTTCGGTGCTGCCGTACATCGTCGCCGCCGTTCGCCCGAGAAAAGAATCGGGTCCATGGGTGCTGATCGTGTCGGTGACGAATGCCAGAGAGCCGCTGCCGGTGAGTGATCGAAGAATCGAGAGTGGAAGAAGCTCCGCGGGGAAGCCGATGGCCCCGAGGACCGGCCGCAGCCCTTCCGTCAGGAGCTCCATGGCGCCGGATCCACGGAACATCCCGATGGCGACCAGGATGGCGACGAGAAAGGGAATGATCTTGACCGCGACCTCGAACCCCTCCTTCGCACCTTCGACGAAGACTTCGTAAACCTTGACCTTCTTGAATATCGCGTAGACCGGGATGCCGACCAGCATCACCGGAATGGCCCAGACCGAGATCAGGTCGAGAATCGCCCTCATGACGCGCTCTCCTCCGGAATGGTCTCGTCGACAGGCGGCGGAAAGAAGGGCTGGAGAAGCCTGCAGACGACGATGGCCACGACCAGGCTTCCGGCCGTGACGATGATCGTCGGCGCGATCACCGCGGTCGGATTGGTGGACCCGGCTGCGGCCATCAGGCCGATCACCGTCGCCGGGATCAGCTGCACGCTCGCCGTGTTGATCGCCATCAGCATGACCATGGCGTTCGTAGCCGTCTCCTTCATGGGATTGAGCTCCTGAAGCTCTTCCATGGCCTTGATGCCGAGAGGTGTCGCGGCATTGTTCAGACCGAGCATGTTGGCCGCGATGTTCATGACGATCGCTCCCATGGCCGGATGATCGCGCGGCACTTCCGGGAAGATGATGCGCATCACGGGGGCGAGGGCTCTGGAGAGCTGTTGAACGAGGCCGGACTTCTCGGCGACGCGCATGACCCCGAGCCAGAGAGCCAGGATCCCGATGAGACCGAGGGAGATCTCCACCGCCGTCTTCGCCGA
>DATLEY010000171.1:0-16125 GCA_035525215.1 Thermoanaerobaculia bacterium
GCCGCGGTGCCGTGGCACTTCTTGTACTTTTTTCCTGAGCCGCAGGGACAGGGCTCGTTGCGGCCGACCTTTGCCTGCTGCCGCTTGACCGGAGCGGCGGCTTCTTTCGAGGGCGCTGAGTAGGAGAGCTGCTGCTGTCTCGGCGGTTCCGGCATTCTCTGTCGAGCCGGCGCATCCTTCCGCTCGGCGACCAGGTCGGTGCGCCAGATGAACTGCACCACCCGGTCCTGAACCCGCTCCATCATCTCCTGGAAGAGTTCGAATGACTCCCGCTTGTACTCGATCAGCGGGTCGCGCTGTCCGTAACCCCGAAGCCCGATCCCTTCCTTGAGGTGGTCGACCATCAGCAAATGCTCTTTCCACTGCGCGTCGATCATCTGGAGGATCACGTACTTGAGATGAAGTGACATCACTTCCGGAGTGACGGCCGCCTCTTTTTCCTCGTAGCGCTTCCGGATCACGGCGATCACGTCTTCACGGAACGCCTCACGACCCTGCTCGTCCGGATCCAGTCCCGCGTCGGCGAGATGGAACCCGAAGTTCGCGAAAATCTCCGCGTCGAGCTCCGCCTGGTTCCATTCCCCGCCGCGCTCTTCCTCCGGCAGATGCGTGTCGATCAGGTAGGTCGCGATGTCCTCGGCCGCATTGAGGATGTAATCCTTCCCTTCCTTCCCTTCGAGGATGTTCCGGCGCAGCGAGTAGACCGCCTCGCGCTGCTTGTTCATGACGTCGTCGTACTCGAGAAGATGCTTGCGGATCTCGAAGTTGCGTCCTTCCACCTGCTTCTGAGCCCGTTCGATGGCGCGGGTCACCATCCGGTGCTCGATGGGAACGCCCTCCTCCATGCCGAGGCGCTCCATCACGCCGCTGATCTTGTCCGATCCGAAGATGCGCATCAGATCGTCCTCGAGGGAGAGATAGAACCGGCTGGCTCCCGGGTCGCCCTGCCGTCCGGAGCGGCCACGGAGCTGGTTGTCGATGCGGCGCGACTCGTGCCGTTCGGTGCCGATGATGTGAAGCCCGCCCGCCGCGATGACTTCCTCGTGCTCACGCTGCCATTCGCGCTCGATCTCTTCGGTGATGCGGCGGCGCTCCGCGGCCTCCTCCACCTCGCGAGTGTCGTGCGCGGCGCGGAATTCCGGGTTCCCGCCGAGAATGATGTCGGTCCCGCGGCCGGCCATGTTCGTGGCGATGGTGACCGCGCCCTTCCGTCCGGCCTGCGCGACGAACTCCGCTTCCCGCTCGTGGTACTTGGCGTTCAGCACGACGTGTGGCACACCGGAGCGCTTGAGCTGCGCACCGAGGCGCTCTGATTTTTCGATCGAGACGGTGCCGACGAGAACGGGTTGTCCCTTCTCGTTCAGGGCCTTGATATCCTCGGCGATCGCCTCGAACTTCTCGCGCTCGGTGCGGTAGACCAGATCGGCCTCGTCGCGCCGGATCATCGGCTTGTTCGTCGGGATGACGACGACCTCGAGCTTGTAGATCTTGTGGAACTCCGCGGCTTCGGTATCCGCGGTCCCGGTCATCCCGGCCAGCTTGTCGTACATCCGGAAGTAGTTCTGGAAGGTGATCGTGGCCAGGGTCTGATTCTCGGCCTCGATCTTCACTCCCTCCTTCGCTTCGACCGCCTGGTGGAGGCCGTCGGACCAGCGCCGTCCCGGCATGAGGCGGCCGGTGAACTCGTCGACGATGATGACTTCGCCGTCCTTGACTACGTAGTCGACGTCGGGTTTGTAGAGCGCGTGCGCCCGGACGCCCTGAGTCACCGCGTGCAGCGCATCCATGTTGGCCGGGTCGTAGAGATTCTCGACGCCCAGCAGCTTCTCGGCGTGAACCACTCCCTCCTCGGTCAGGACGGCGGTGTGCTGCTTCTCATCGATCTGAAAATCGACAGTGGGGTCGAGCCTCGGAATGATCCGGTCGACGTGATAGTACTTGTCGACCGACTCTTCCGAGGGCCCGCTGATGATGAGAGGCGTGCGGGCCTCGTCGATGAGAATCGAGTCGACTTCATCCACCAGGGCGAAGACGTGGCGCCGCTGCACCATCGCTTCGAGCTCGAACTTCATGTTGTCGCGGAGGTAATCGAATCCGTACTCGTTGTTCGTGCCATAGGTGACGTCGGAGCGATAGGCCTGCTGCCGCTCCTTGTCCCCCATGGAGTGCTGAATGACGCCGACGGTGAGGCCGAGAAACTGGTACACGCGCCCCATCCATTCGGAGTCGCGCCTTGCGAGATAGTCGTTGACCGTGACCACGTGGACGCCCCGGCCGGTGAGAGCGTTGAGGTAGACGGGGAGCGTCGCGACCAGCGTTTTTCCCTCGCCGGTCTTCATCTCGGAGATCTTCCCCTGGTGCAGAACCATCCCGCCCATCAGCTGCACGTCGAAGTGACGCATATTCAGCGTCCGCTTCGCGGATTCCCGGCAGACCGCGAAAGCCTCGGGGAGAAGGTCGTCGAGAGCTTCCTTGAGGTTCAGCTTCGCCGCGGGCAGCTCGATCTCGCTGTCCGGGGCGATCGTTGCGTTGTCGAGATTCTCGACCAGCGGGCGCAGGCGCGCCCGGAACTCGTCCGTCTTCGCCCGCAGACCGTCGTCGCTGAGCGCGGAGGTCTCCGGCTCGAGCGCATTGATCCGGGCGACGGTCGGAAGCATCCGCTTGACGTCGCGCTCGTGCTGACTGCCGAAGATGGAGGTGAGCAGCTTTTCGAATATCAAAAATCGTACCTCGACGGCCGCCGGCAGGAAGGCCGGAGGCGGGGCTCGCCCAGAGCGCAGCCCGGGCGGGCAAGCCTACCAAACCGCTGAGGAGGCGCCAACAATCCAAGGGGCAGACAGGAGCGGCCTTCCGACGTCGCAACCCCCGTGCTCCGGAGATACTCGCGGCCGCATCGAAAGGTGAGTCAAAAACCGGGCACGGGCACGTTCACGGGCCGCCGCCCGCGGAGGCGGGGGGTCATTCAGAGGCCGCACGGGAGAACCACGTACCGCCACGATTGGTCTCGCGGCCGAAGAATCTCAGAATGCGCAAACCGTCATCGGATTCTTATGAAGGTTCAGCCGCATCGCGCCGCCTGGACATGCACGAATACGAGAGCGATCAGATGTCGGCGGGCTGTGGGGGGGTCATTCAGCGTGGGGGAACGTCGCGAGCGCCGATGGAGCGGGGATGACCCTGTAACCGTTGCCGTTGCCGTTGCCGTTGCCGTCGCCGTCGCCGAAACGGTTACGCGAGAAGTGGTGAGGTGTACTTGCGGCAGTCATCTCCTCTGGTCCAGTCCTAGCGGCCAGCGAAGGTCGCCGTAGAGACATCCCAACCGCAAGGTACGGTGCCCAGCAACAGGTTCCCGAGGCCCTCGGCGACGGCGACGACGACGGACACGGCAACGGCAACGGCAACGCTCATTCCGGGGTTCCGGAAAGACGGTGTCATTAGAATGCCGCACGGGAGAACGAAGTACCGCCGCGATTGGTCCGCGGCCGAAGAATGACCCACGCGGTTTGCGCCGTTCCGATTTTTCGCGCGCTCTGAACGAGCCCGTCCTCACCGTCTCTATCGCAGCGCTCGGAGCACCATCAGTTCCCGGTAGGTCACCACGGTCTGATATCCGAGAAAGGTCACCAGGGTGAAGTAGAACGCGGCGATGGTGGCGCGCTGCGTCAGCGTCACGTTGTAGAAGCGCCGCCGGCGCTCTTCCCGGATCGACTGCCAGATCTGCCAGACCCCAAGAAGAAGCACCGGAAGAAGGAGAGGATTCCGCCAGCGCAGCATGACGACGCAAAGGATGACGGCTCCGAAGGCCCACATCCACTTCGTGATGGCGCCGGCGATGCGTCCACCGTCGAGCGGTCCCACAGGGGTGAGATTGAAGAGATTGAGGAGAAACCCGCCGAACGCGAGCGCGAGATACAGCGGCTCGAAGGTGAGGTGCCAGACGACGAGTGAAGCCGCCGAAGCGATGGTTCCCGCGATCGGACCCCCCAGCCCGATCTGCGCATCCACGTACGCCGACCGCGGTTGATGACGGAGCGTCACCGCTCCGCCGATGAAGGGAATGAAGACCATCGCTCCCGCTCGAAGCCCTTTCGCCCGAATCGTCAACGCATGCCCGACCTCGTGAAAGAGGAGAATCAGAATGAATCCGATTGCGAAGGGGAAACCCATCTGCGTCGCGTACGCGGCCAGGCTGACCACCATGGAGCCGCCGGTCCATGCGAACTGGGTGATTCCGAATCCCTCGAACGGATTCGCGAAGAACGGGCGTGCCTTCGCCGCGATCAGAAAGATCAGACCCTTCAGCTTGAGCGCGAGCAGACCAAGGACGAGTAGAAGGCCGCCGGTCAATTTCCAGAGCGTTCGCCGCCGCGGAGGGGGCATCACTCCGGGAGTTTCGATTCGAATGTCGGCGGTTTCGGTGGAACCGGAAGGCATGGGATCCGCGGATTCAGAACCGCCGTTCCATGCCGATATTTCAGGGAGCCGGCGGGATCATCGGACGTATCCGAGAGACCTCAGCGCTTCGTAGTACTCCTGATCGATCTCGGATGAGGGGTGCTCTCTCTCCCGCCGCGACCCGAAGGTCGGAATCCGTTCGGGTTTCACCCCCGGAAGGAGGCTTTCTCCAGGCATCTCGTCGGACGACGGGAATCCGAACCGGTGAAGGATCGTGGGAGCGACCGATTCCGGTCGAGCGATTCCCTCGAGCGCAATCGTCGACGCCAGGATTCCACGCCCTCCCCCCTCGCCCGGCGACCCGGCGAGCAGAACCTCATAACCCCGGTCCGTCAGCGTCCCCACCAGCGCGGCGAGACCGTCGATCGCCGCCACCGAGACCGCCACCCTTCGCGAGTCGGAGAGATCGAGTCGATGGAGAGCGATATCGAGCCCCGGCAGGTAGAGCGTCACGAAGCGTGGAGCCGCGGAGTCGAGCGCCCGCAGAACCGCCTCCGATGCGTGGGCATCGATGGCAAGCGCCCGTTCAGCCGGGGGGAGTCCGGACGTCGCCGAGAAGACCTCGTCCTGTCCCACACTCCAGATTCCTCGCGCCGCGGCAGGCGACGAGATCCACCAGTTCACGGATCCCGCCGGGACCCCGCGCGCGGCGAGGATCTCCCAGACATAGTCGCGCTGACGGGTGGTGTTCGGCAGGGGTTGTTTTCGCACCAGGCCGGCTCGCTCGGCGAGATCAGCGCGGAGCGGATCGAATCGGGAGACGGCCTGAACCACCCGCCGCCCCCCCGCGACCCGCAGGCCTTCCACGGCGTGAACCCCGTGGAGCGCGGGGGGAGTCCCCGTGCCGATCGTGGCCCAGATCTCGGCCGCCGAGGACGAGCGGGGCACGTCCATCGGAAGAATGACCTGAAACGATTGAGCGAGCTCCGGCCTCGCCGTGAACAGCTCCCCGCTGAGACCGTCCACTGCGATGAGGGCCAGACGCGCGCTCGAAGGACCGACTGCAATCTGTCGCGGCGCTTCCGCGCGCGTCACCGGAGAGGCGCCGCGGGACGCCCCGACGATCGCGCCGAGAAGAATCGCTCCCGCGATCAGGATCGGCCATGATCTCGATCGCCGGGCAACCGCTGGAATCCGCCGGGTCTCATGGATGGAGAAGGAGAGAAGCGCGGCGGAGAAGACGATCGCCGAAACGACGATCTGGAGAAGGATGAAGAGCGGAACCACGATCACCTCGAGCTCCCGCGGCCGGCCATCGAATCCGATCCACCAGAGGCCGGTCGCCCCCGCGACGACGGCGGCCAGCACCAGCGAGGAGAGAGTAAGGATCAGAGGATGCTCGATCGCCGCGGCCGCGCGGATCTTCAGCGCGAGCGCGGCGAGAAGGACGAGGAAGAGAGCCGCCGCAAACCCGAAGACGAGGTAGGCCAGCGAGAACGCCGCTGCCTCGCGCAACGGAAGCATGCCGTTCCGAAGCTGCATCGCCGCGATCATCGGCATCGCCACGAAGAGCGCGACGAGAGTGGCTGCCTTGGCTGCCACCGCGAACAGCTCCTGCCAGAAAGTCCGGGAGCTCCATGGATCGAGCGCGAACCACCGCTCCAGACCATGGGTCAGATAACCCAGTTCCTTCAGGCGGCCGCGGAGCTCTTCGATGGATGGATCGGGCATGAATGAAGTTCACCAGTGGTGCCGGCCTTCCCGCCGGCAAGCGGGCGTGAGCCCGCCGGTCCTGCCTCTTCGCGATCAGAGCCGCCGTCGGCTGAGAGAGGAGTCACTCTCTCATGAGCGTAATCAGAGTCTTGTCGACGACCCGGTCATGAACCACGTCGATGTAGGGGCGCTGAATGTTGACCGCGGGGAAACGATCCCGGGGAGTGATGTGCGCCCCCCTCCAGGTTCCGGAAATCCTGCCGGGCTGGAATGGATAGTTCAGCTTCTCGGCAATGGGGGCAATGGCGGCCGCGTCCGCGGCGAGATCTCCGGTCGTCAGGTAAGAGCTCGGCTTGACCGCGCTGAAATCGTTGATTTCGTTTGGCGCGAGCTGACCATATCCGTACTTCTCGATGTAGAACTTCGCCACGTCCTCGACAGGCGCATCGGTCTCGTAGAGCGCCATGGGGGGTGCTTCGACCAGACTCGGGTTGAGAAGCAGATGGGCGCGCCGCAGCGCGAGGGTCAGGTCCTCCTTGAAGCGGGACTCCGGATAGACCTGAAAATCGTAGGCGCGCGCCTGAATCTCGCCCGACTCGTAAGTGGTCATCGGCTCGAGCGGCTCATCGCGACAACCGGCTGCCGCGAGAAGGAGGAGCATCACGAGCGAGCTGCGCCTCACGAGCGATCCTCCTTCCTGAGGAACTCGGCGGGAGTCATTCCGACGATCTGCGTGAAAAACTCCGAGTAAGACTGAACCGAGCCGACGGCTTCATCGAGGAACATCCGCTCGAGCCGGAAGAGGGGGACGAACATGGTGACGAGGTCGAGGGCCGGCTCTTCATCGCCGCGGCGCGCGGTCTGCCGCACCCAATCCTCGAATGAATCGAGGTTGATCCCGCGGATGGTCATTCCGACGGGGCTGAGGGAGCGGAGAACACCCCAGAACTTCTCCTTCGGACTGACGAGATTGACGATCACGACCGATCCGGCCGGAAACCCTTCGAGCGTCTGCTCCACGTTCTTTTTCGCCATGCGGTGTCAAAAGTAAGGCTACGTGGCGGTTCGCGTCCAGCATTCCAGCGAGCAGGGACGGCTCACGGACGCTCGGTGAGCTCGATGAGCACGCCCGAGGCGGCGCTCGGGTGGAGAAACGCCACGCGGGATCCGCGGCTCCCCGGGACGGGGTTCCGGTGGATCAACCGGTAGCCTTTCCGCTCGAGCCGCTCCAGTTCCCGATCGATGTCGGCGACCCTGAAGCAGAGGTGATGCACTCCTTCCCCCCGCTTTTCGATGAACCGCCCGACCGGCGAGTCGTGTCCGGTCGGCTCCAGAAGCTCGATGTGACTGTCGCCGACGGAGAGGAAGGCCGTTTTCACTCCCTGGCTCTCGACCACTTCGACATGCTCGGTGGTCAGACCGAGATCCTCATAGATCTTCACGGCCTCGAGGGAACGGACGGCGATGCCGATGTGGTCCAGGGTGGGGGGCATTCTGAGATTGTAGGGGAAAGACGACAGAAAAAGTCAAAGACCAACGCAGAACGATGAACGATGAATTTAGAATTTAGAAAGAGAGTCAAAGACCAACGCAGAACGCAGGATGAATTTAGAATTTAGAAAGAGTCAAAGGCCAACGCAGAACGATGAACGATGAACGATGAATTTAGAATTTAGAAAAAGTCAAAGACCAACGCAGAACGATGAACGATGAACGATGAACGATGAATTTAGAATTTAGAAAAAGTCAAAGGCGCGCTGAATCGCGCGAGTTGAGCGTTCATTCACCCTGACTTTGACTCTCTTTCTAAATTCATCGTTCATCGTTCTGCGTTCTGCGTTGGTCTTTGACTCTTTCTAAATTCTAAATTCATCCTGCGTTCATCGTTCTGCGGTGGTTTTTGACTCTCCTTCTAAATTCATCGTTCTGCGTTCTGCGTTCTGCGTTCATCTTTTGACTCTCTTTCCTCACACTCCCCTCGCCTCCTCTCCCCAGATCAGCTTGTGAAGCTGGGTCTGCAGCCGGGCGGGGACGTGGTCCGCGAGCATCCACTCCGCGAGCTCGCGGATCGGAAGCTCGTCCCAGACCGCCGAAAAAAGAATCGCCTTTCCCTCCAGCCGGTGCTCGCCGATGACCCGCAGCGCATAGTCGTAGTCCTCCCGGCTGGCGAGCACGAACTTGACCTCGTCATGCTCTCGGAGCTTTGCGAGATTGGGCCAGTGGTTCTTCGCCTCTTCTCCCGAGCCGGGACACTTCACGTCGAGGATGACCTTCGCGCGGGGATCGACCTCGCCGATGTCGATCGACCCCGACGTCTCGATCAGGACCTCGTATCCGCCGTCACAGAGCTGCCGCACGAGCTGGAATGACTCCTTCTGCGCCAGAGGCTCTCCCCCCGTCACCTCGACCAGCCGGCAATCCCATTTCGCGATCGAGCGGAGGATCTCTTCGATCGACATTTTCTCTCCGCCCGTGAAGGTGTACTCGGAGTCGCACCAGACGCAGCGGAGATTGCATCCCGCCAGCCGGATGAACGTGCAGCGGCGGCCGGCGTGCGTCGACTCGCCCTGAATGGAGTGGAAGATTTCCGTGACGCGAATCATCGGTAGATGGTCGGATCGGAAACACCGGCCTGCGCGAACCCTTCCTTCCGGAGAAGACAGGAATCGCAGTGTCCGCAGGCCCTCGCTTCCCCGTCAGGGTCGTAACAGGAGCGCGTCGCTGAATAATCGACGTCCAGCGCCGTTCCCCGCCGGATGATCTCCCCCTTCGAAAGGTCGATCAGCGGCGTGACGATCCTCGGAGTTTTCAGCTCCACTCCGCTTCGCGTTCCCTCCAAGACCGCCCTCTGAAACGCGTCGATGAACTCCGGCCGGCAGTCGGGATAGCCGCTGAAATCGACGGCATTGACGCCGATCCAGATCTCGTCTGCCTCTCTCGTCTCCGCGAAGCCGACTGCAATCGAAAGAAATATGA
The DNA here is from genome assembly GCA_035525215.1 of Thermoanaerobaculia bacterium. Lineage (GTDB taxonomy): Bacteria > Acidobacteriota > Thermoanaerobaculia > Gp7-AA8 > Gp7-AA8 > DATLEY01. The sequence goes on from DATLEY010000171.1 coordinate 9,085, forward strand.
GGTTCCGCGCGGGGACGTAGGTCACCGGGATTCCTCCGCGGCCGACCTGGTCCTTGGGCACCGGGATCGCGGCAGTGAGCGCGCTGCCGCCGAACGGTCTCATGTCGATCTTCACCACCAGATGCTCGAGGACGCCGGCATTTTTCGCGATCCTCCTCGCCGCCTCCAGCTCCGCGCTGTGACGCTGCCCGTAATCGAACGAGAGCGCGAGCACTTCTCTCCCCTCGCTTCTGGCGATGGCGAGAACGGTGGCGGAATCGAGTCCGCCGCTGAGAAGAACTACAGCGCGCCCCACGGAACGAATCCTACACGCAGGGGGCGACACTGGACGCGGAAACAGGATCAGACCGAAGCCGAAACCTGAATGCAGAATGACGAATGTTGAATGTTGAATGTTGAAAGAGAACGAAAGTCAGAAGCAGAACCGGGGTGCGAGAACCGGGATTCGTCTGAATCAGCACCACCCTCGCTCTACAATACGTCGCGATGTCGCGACCTACCCCCTACGAGATCCTCAACCGCAAGCGCCGCGGCGAGGAGCTTCCCGAAAAAGAGATCGCCTTCTTCCTCGAGGGCTTCCGCCGGGGAGCCGTCGCCGACTACCAGATGACCGCCTTTCTCATGGCCGTCGCCATCCGGGGAATGTCGCCGGCGGAAACCCGGGCGCTGACCACGGCCGTCACGCGCTCGGGCGAGCAGTGGAGCCTGCGCGATCATTTCCCCTTCATCGCCGACAAACACTCCACCGGCGGAGTCGGGGACAAGGTGTCACTGGCGCTCGCTCCCTGGGTCGCTGCATGCGGGGTCCAGGTGGGCATGCTCTCCGGACGAGGGCTCGGCCACACGGGCGGAACGCTCGACAAGCTCGAGACGATCCCCGGCTTCAACGCGCATCTCTCTCGCAAGGAGATCGTTCGCTGCATCGAGAGGACGGGATGCGCCATCGCGACGTCGACCGACGCGATCGCTCCGGCGGACCGGCGAATGTACGCGCTGCGCGACGTGACGGGGACGGTGGAATCGCTCCCGCTCATCACGGCCTCGATCATGTCCAAGAAGCTCGCCTTCGGCGCCTCGTATCTGATCCTCGATGTGAAGACCGGCTCGGGAGCCTTCATGTCCTCCCCCGCCGAGGCCGCCGAGCTCGCGCGATCGCTGATCCGTGCGGCCGCAGGGACCAAAATGAAGGTCGAGGCGATGCTCACCGACATGGATCAGCCTCTCGGCTTCGCGATCGGCAACGCCAATGAGGTCATCGAGGCGATGGCCGTCCTGCAGGGCCGCGGTCCGGAAGACGTCCGGGAGCTGACGCGCGCGCAGGGCGAGCGCATTCTGATCGCCAGCGGCAACTACGACCTGGAGAGCGCCGGGGTGGCCCTCGATGAGGCCCTCGCTTCCGGAAAAGCATTATCCAAGGCGAAGGAATGGATCGAAGCTCAGGGAGGAGATCCGGAGTTCATCGAGCGCCCCGAGCTTCTCGGAGTTCCGAAACATACGCTGGAGGTGCGTTCTCCCCGTTCTGGATGGCTCTCTTCGATCGACACGGCGAAGCTCGGCATGATCAGCGTCTCCCTCGGAGCCGGCCGGCTTCAGCATCACGATCCCGTCGACCCCGCCGCCGGAATCGCAATGCTCGTCCCGCGCGGAGGAGAAATCCGAGCAGGCACCGTGCTCGCCGTCCTCCGCTGGTCCCGTTCTTCCCTGGACGGCGAAACCATGGCGAAGAAGCTCCTCTCGACCATGAGCTTTGCCGACGAGCCTTCTCCCCCACGCCCGCTGATTCAAAGCCTGATCACCGAGGAGACTGAATGACTCGAAGCAACCGGGCGATCGTGATCGTCTGCGACAGCCTCGGCGTCGGAGAGCTTCCCGATGCCGCCAGCTATGGAGACGAGGGATCCGACACGCTCGGTCACGTCCTTCGAGACGTGTCGCCGCGGCTGCCGAATCTCGAAAGCCTGGGACTGCTGCACACGCTCGCATCCCCGCGATCCACGGTTCCCCCCCGAGGCGCGTGGGGACGGATGGCCGAGCGCTCGGCTGGCAAGGACACCACGACCGGTCACTGGGAAATGATGGGTCTCGTGGTCACAGAGCCCTTCCGCACCTATCCGGAGGGATTTCCCTCCTCGATCATCGCCGAGTACGAACGGAGAATCGGCCGGAGGACCCTCGGTAACAGACCGGCGTCAGGGACGGTCATCCTCGACGAGCTGGGCGAGGAGCACATGGCCACAGCCGCCCCGATCGTCTACACCTCGGGGGATTCGGTCTTCCAGGTCGCCGCCCACGAAGAGGTCGTTCCGGTCGAAGAGCTATGGCGCTTCTGCTCCATCGCGCGCGAGCTGATGCGGGGCGAGCACAACGTCGGCAGAATCATCGCCCGCCCCTTCACCGGGCCGGGGAGAGGGGAATTCACCCGCACGGCCAACCGGAAGGACTTCTCGGTCAGACCTGAAGGGCCGACAGTTCTGACGCGGGTGCAGCAGAGCGGCGGCAAAGTGACCGCAGTCGGCAAGATCGCGGACATCTTCGATCGCGTCGGTATCGACGAAGAGATTCGGACATCATCGAACGCGGACGGAATGACCAGAACCATCGCCCTGATCCGTGAGTCACAGGCTCGGATGATCTTCACGAACCTGGTCGACTTCGACTCGAAATACGGCCATCGAAACGATGCGCCGGGCTACGGGCGCTCGCTCGAGGAGATGGACGGCAGAATTCCGGAGATCCTCGACTCGCTGCGAGCGGACGACATCCTCTTCCTGACCGCTGACCATGGATGCGATCCGACCGACATCTCCACCGACCATACGCGCGAGTACGTTCCGTTCATCGCGGCGGGTCCGCGAGTCCGGCCTGTCGACGTCGGGATCCGCGAGACCTTCGCCGACCTGGGGGCCACGGTTGCGGCCCACCTCGGGGCGGATTCCGCGGGGCTGCCCGGTCGGAGCGTCCTTCGCGATATCCTCAGCTCAAGGGAGTCCTGATCGATGAGACGTCTGCTGCTTCTCGCCACCGCCCTACCCGTTCTTCTCTCCGCTGACCTCCAGGGACAGGGCGCTGACCCGGTCGCCCGGCAGGTTCTGGAAGACGCGAAAGTGATCCGGCGCGTCGCGGAAGTGGGCCGCAGGGAAATCCCGCGCGACCTGCTGACCGAAATCCTGGCCCAGAACCTCGAAGCGCTGCGAGGCAAGACCGGCGACATGACGTATCGCTACGCTCAGTGGGAACGGGTCCAATCGGGGCGAAGTGACAAACGGTTCCTGATCTCGACCGCCAAAGGGACGCCGGAGAACGAGGCGACGAGCTTCTCGGTGCAGGATTCCCTCGCCTACCGCGTGCGGATTGAGGTGGAGCCCCGCCGCAAGCTGGTTCTGAGCAATGAGCGCATCTGGATCGAACAGGTCGATCTCTCCTGGGCACCGCTCTCCGGCGGGGTCCGGCGAAGTGACACGATTCCGGTCCACGCCTGGCTCGAGCCGGGGGATGAGCGGATGTTCGATCTGAGCGAAGTCGCGAGAGAGGTCACGGCGACGGTCTGGGCCCGGACCGCGCCCGGGGAACGGTCGGCGCTGGACATGACGATCTATCGCGCCACTCTGGTGGATTCCCCGGACTCCCCCTACACGGACGTCGTGCGGAGGGTCAAGGCCTTCGGCGACTCGATCGAATCGCGGGATTACCGGAAAGTCCGCTCCCTCGCGGACGAGGTCATCGCGCTCCTGGAAGGACGGGTGGGCGGAGTCAGCCGGATCGCTCCGGTTCCTCCCCTCCCGGTCACGACGGCCTCCCCCGCGGGGCCTTTGGCCAGTCCGTCGAGCGACCTCTACTTCGAGCTGAGATTGATCGAGGAACTTCTCGACGGGAGCGAATCCGAGCGCCGGGAAGGAATGGAGCGGCTCAACCGGGTCGTCACACGTTTACGTCCGAATTTGTGACGCAGCCATCTTCACACATTCGCGTTTCCATGCGATAATTCGTTTCTGCCGCGCGTTGTCCGGCGGGGTCCGTTGATCCACCCCATCCCCCTCAAACCGGATCAAACAATCTTCGGAAAAGGAGCGACTGGTGTCTTTCAAAGTCGGTGAAAAGGTCGTTTACCCCAATCACGGAGTGACGGTCATCGAACAGATTGCCGCATCCAACATCGCTGGAATGGACAGCACTTATCTCCATCTTCGGCTCCTTTCAAATAACTCCCGCCTCATGGTTCCCGTGACCAACAGCGAGAGAGTCGGTCTTCGCCCCCTCTATCGCCAGAGCCAGATCAAGAGCCTCTTCTCTCTCCTCGAGGAGCATCCCTCCGGCGCCTCCCGCGACTGGAAGGACCGCTATCGGGACAACCTCGAGAAGATGAAGAGCGGAAGGCTCGAAGACGTTGCAGACGTTCTGAAGAATCTCACCCAGGTCGCCAAACGGAAGAGCCTGTCATTCCGCGAAAAGAAGATGTACGAGCGGGCCAAGCACCTCCTGGTCTCCGAGATCGCCATCGTGAAGAACATCGGGGAGAAGGAAGCCGAAGAGCTGATCGAGCGCTCGCTCGACAAAGGCCTCGGAATTCCGCTGAGCAATCAGGGACACTGACGATTTCATTTTTTCTCGGAATTGCCGGGACAGGAGCGACGCTCCTGTCCCTTTTTGTTTTCGGAGTCAAAAGCGGAACGATGAACGCAGAAAGAGAGTCAAAGACCAACGCCAGAGAGAGAGTCAAAGACCAACGCAGAACGCAGAACGCAGAACGATGAATTTAGAATTTAGAAAAGAGTCAAAGTCGAGCGCTGAATCGCGCGATGTCGGACTGACCTTTCCAAATTCTTTGCTTTTGACTTCTTTCTAAATTCATCGTTCTGCGTTCTGCATTGGTCTTTGACTCTCTTTCTAAATTCATCGTTCTGCGTTGGTCTTTGACTTAACTTACAATCCCCCGATGCCGCCCCCCGCCCCCCGCCTTCCTCCCTGGATCCGCGAGAAGAAGCTCAATCTCGCAGGACTCCATCAGGTCAAATCGCTTCTGCGGGAAAAGGAGCTCAACTCCGTCTGCGAATCGCTGGCGTGCCCGAATCGCAGCGAGTGCTTCTCCCGGGGAACCGCTACGTTCATGATCCTCGGGGACGTCTGCACCCGCAGCTGCGGCTTCTGCAACGTCACCTCCGGCAGGCCGTACGCGCCTCCCTCGCCCGATGAGCCGCGGCATATCGCGGAAGCGGCGCGGCGGATGAACCTCGCGCACGTCGTCGTGACGTGCGTGACCAGAGACGACCTCCCCGACGGCGGCGCGATGCAATTCGTCGGAACGATCGAAGAGCTCCGCCGCGAGCTTCCCGGGACGAAGGTCGAGGTGCTGACCTCGGACTTCCGCGGACAGCTCGAAAACGTCGAGACGGTCGCGCGGGCGCTGCCGGATTACTTCAACCACAACGTGGAGACCGTCCCACGCCTCCACGACGTGGTGAGAAAGGGGGCGAAGTTCGATCGGTCCCTCGCGGTGCTACGGCGGGCGAAGGAGACGTCGCCCTCCATGGTCATGAAATCCGGGCTGATGCTCGGGTTCGGCGAACGGAAGGAAGAAGTGCACGAGGTCATGCAGGCCCTGCTCGGTGCGGGCGTCCGGATCATGACCATCGGTCAGTACCTCCAGCCCAACCTCCGGAAGCTGGCCGTGGTGGAGTACGTCCATCCCGACGTTTTCGAGGAATACCGGCTGACCGGCGAAGCGATGGGGTTCTCGGCTGTCTTCGCCGGACCGTTCGTCCGATCGTCGTACATGGCGGACGCCGTCGCCCACGAGGCGGAGGACCGGGCCGGCTGACCCGTTCCATTCCGGTCAACGCTCGGCGCGAAGGGCTCTTCTGGTCCCTTTCTTGCCGCGCACGCCATATATGAAAGCCCTCCTCATCGGTCTCGCCCTCATTTTCCCCTCGGTCGCCGCCGCTCAATCGATCGCACTGACGCCACACCTCTCCGGACTCCCCTCTCCCGTGGGAATCACCCACGCGGGAGATGGCTCGTCGCGGCTCTTCATCACCCTTCAGGACGGTCGGATCATGCTGCGGCGCGACGGGAGTCTCCTTTCGACTCCGTTCCTCGATATCCGTTCTCAGGTCCTTTCGGGAGGAGAACGTGGGCTTCTCAGCACGGCGTTTCACCCGAGGTATGTGGAGAACGGCCTCTTCTTCGTGAATTACACGAACCTCTCCGGCGATACGGTCGTGGCGCGTTACCGGGTCTCGGCGACCAATCCCGACCGCGCGGACCTCTCTTCGGTTCGCGTTCTCTTCTCGGTCGACCAGCCGTTCTCCAATCACAACGGCGGGCAGATGCACTTCGGCCCTGACGGCTATCTCTGGATCGCCATGGGTGACGGTGGCTCCGGCGGCGATCCGCAGAACTTCGCGCAGAACGTCGACTCTCTTCTCGGGAAGCTGCTTCGCATCGACGTCGACACCGGAAATCCTTACTCGATACCGCCGGGCAATCCCTTCGCTTCAGGCGGAGGACGCGCGGAGATCTTCTCGAGAGGGCTCCGCAACCCATGGCGCTTTTCCTTCGACCGCTTCACCGGAGATCTCTACATCGGTGACGTCGGCCAGAATCGATTCGAGGAGATCCACTTCACGCCGAACGTTCCCCTGACGCCGAAAAACTACGGGTGGCGCATCATGGAGGGGATGCACTGCTTCAATCCTCCTGAAGGATGCAGCACCGCGGGGCTGGACATGCCCATCCTCGAGTACGGCCGCGGGGATGGTTGCGCGGTCAGCGGAGGCTACGTCTACCGCGGGTGGGCGTGGCCCTCTCTGCGAGGAATCTACTTTTACGGAGACTACTGCTCTGGGAAGATATGGGGAGCGCGGCGCGACGCGGCCGGAAACTGGAACACTACATTACTCGCGGATACCACGCTCAACATCAGCGCATTCGGCGAGGACGAGCAGGGAGAGCTTTACGTGGCCAACCATAACGGGTCGATCTGGAGAATCGAGTCGACCGACGTTCCAGCGCGACGACGGCTGACCCGTCGAGGAGCTGATTGAT
>DATLEY010000011.1:0-2702 GCA_035525215.1 Thermoanaerobaculia bacterium
CCCGCGGTCATCGCTCCGGGGTCGTGAGATCCCGCGACGCGCGCCGCCACGAACCCCAGCGGCATGAACCAGAGACTCGTCAGGCCCAATCCGCTGAACACGGCCACCGCGCTCCCTCCCTCGGAGCGCGTGTACCTCGTGTAGTCCGCGAACATCAGGATCCACGAGACCTGGTAAGCGATCACGATGTCGAGTCCCACGATCCATCGAGTCTCGCCGCTGCCGGGAGCGAAGACGAGCGTGCCGGGGAACCGGAAAACGGCCACGGTGAAAGCGATGCCCACGAGAATGAGAAGCGGTACGGCCACGCGCGCCGCGATCGCGACAATCCGTGGCCCCGCGGCGACGATGCCGGTCGCGATCAGTCCCAGCCCGACGGCCCAGTAGGGACCTTCACCTCCAGCGACCTGTGAGATCGCCGAGGCCGCGATCACGTTGTTGATCGCGATCCACGCGAAGTTCATCAGGTAGAGAAAGACCGCGACGATTGCGGCCCCGCGCAGACCGAGCGCTGCACGCGTTGCGATGATCGAAGGGACTCCGAGGCGCGGGCCGACGGGCGCCAGGGAAGCGACCAGAGCGGAGCCGGCGAGGGTGCCGAAAATGATCACGACGATTGCGGTGCTGAAAGAGAAGGCAGGCGTGAGGCTCGCTCCGACCTGGAGCGTGGTCGCGACGATGTTGGCCGCGGCGAAGATCAGAAAGATGTCGAACGGAGTCTGCGTCCTCCGCTCCGGGGGAACCGGTCCGATCTCCACCGCCTGCACGCGCGTAGCTTACTGGACTTCGGGGCGAGAGGTGAGAGGCGAGAGGCGAGCCAGTCCGACTCGTCCGACGAGCCTCTGGCCTCTTGGCACCGTATACTTCTCCCATGGAGGCCATCATGAAACGATCGATTTTCGCAGCGATCATCGCGCTGCTCGCATTCCCGGCAACAGCGGGAACCATTTGTGAGATGACGTTCAGCATGAGCGGCTGGTCGGCCTTCTACAAGACGTCGAGCGGCAGTGGCACGATCTCTTGCGACAACGGACAGAAGGCCGACGTCAGGCTCTCCTCGAAGGGTGGAGGCGTGACCTTCGGCCGGTCGAAGATCAAGGATGCGATCGGAAAGTTCAGCGAGGTCGACGACATTTCGGAACTGTTCGGCTCCTACGCGCAGGCCGAAGCGCACGCGGGTGCGTCGAAGTCAGCGAAAGTCTCCGCTCTCACCAAAGGCGAGGTGTCCCTCGCCCTTGCGGGAAAAGGCAGCGGAGTAGACCTCGGCGTCTCCTTCGGCAAATTCACCATCGAGGTCTCGGTCGGCAAGTTCACCATCGACAAATTCGGCGAGTGACACTGAAGGAATCTCCTTCCGTCGTCCACCTCGCCCACACCGTCCGCCAGCTCGCCCGCTCATGAACCCATGAACTCATGAACCCATGAACTCATGAACTCTCACCGTCTGGTCGGAGCCTTGTCATAGCTCCCCTGCGGCTCCCACCACCAGAAGTCGATCGGATCGGAGGGGCGGAAGGATCGCAATCCGCGGTACCTTCGCAGCGAGATGCCGAGGTCATTCTGCTTGCACACCTCGTCGAAGGCGTGGAGGACGAGAAAACGATGGCGGTCCGCACGGCTGCCGGGACCTTTGTCCTGCGCGTCGAGTGGCACCTGGCCCAGATTCAGATCCGCCCACTCCCGATAGAAGCCGTACCGGTTTCTGGAGAACACCGAGAGTCCCGCGAAGAGATCCGCGAGCTGGATCAGCGGGAGCTCGTGAGAGCGGGAGGGAACGAGCTTCTCGATGCGGAACAGATCACGGTACCGGAGACCACCGGTCTCGCCGGGCGCCAGATCCTCCATGTCCTCCCACCGCTCCGAGCGCCGGTCGAGGTACTGCTCGAGTGCGCTCCAGTCCATCGTTCCCTGCTCGTCGGGATAGACCCCCCACCGCGCTCCATCCGGCCAGGAATCGCTCAGGACGCGACGCAGCAGATGAAAGTACATCCTCTGCAGATTCGCCATGTCGTCCCGCCCCTCGACCTTGTGCCGACTGTCCTCGATGTCCCAGCAGAGGACGTCGACGCGAAGCGCGCCGCGATTCACCGCCTCGACCGCGGAAAGGATCGCCCGGAGAGAAGCTTCTCTGGTGCGCGCGCTCCGGAGACGCGACCATTTCAACTCGTGAAACCCGCTCTTGCTGATGATCTCCTCCAGGTCGCGGTGGAGCTCGATCGCCGCGGATCGCGGGGCTGACACCAGACAGATCGAGCGGTACCGTCCTTCGTTCCAGCTCGATTCGTCGGCAAATGCAACATGAGAAACCGGCGGGCCTTCCCGCTTCCGGTGCTGCTTCCCGGTTCGCTCCTTTCCAGTCGCTTTCATGACTGCCATGCCGGAAATCTCACCTGTTGGAGCCGGATCGCGCGTCCCGCACTGCCTTCACGAGAATCAGCAGGAGCGGAAACGAGTGCATGAACAGATCGAAAACGTCGATCGCTCTGCGCAGATCGCCGCGGAGAAGCATCGATGTCTTTTCCATCAGGTGCGGGTCCCCCAGAGGAAGAATGCCGACCACGATCGCGGCGACGAAGAGCGCCGCGTAGGGGATCTCGTCGAGCATCCTGCCCAGTCTGCTCATGAGATCGAACGATATCCCGTACCGCGGCCCCTCAGCCAGAGATCCGTTCGAATCGCAGCGACTTCCTCTTCGCGGAGCG
>DATLEY010000021.1:0-21354 GCA_035525215.1 Thermoanaerobaculia bacterium
TTTGACGCAACGGCCAGGAGAGATTTCCAGCGATGAGATCCGTAACGCAACCGCGAGTGGCCGTAATCGGAATGGGGTGGGTGGGGGCAAGCGTCGCCATCTCTTCGCTTCACCGGGGTGTGGCGGGCGAGCTCCTGCTGAACGACATCAACAGCGATCTGGCGGAGGGGGAAGCGATGGATCTCGTGCACGGAGGTCTTTTCCACGGCGACATCTCCGTGAGAGCGGCCGGCCTCGCCGAGATCGCCGAGACCTGCGACGCCGCCGTGATCACCGCGGGCAGAGGCTCGCGGCCGGGCGAGACCCGGCTCGATCTTCTCAGCGCGAATGCCGCCATAGTCGGATCGATCGCCTCTCATTTCCGCGGCTCGAGCACCCTGCTGGTCATCGTGACGAATCCGGTGGACGTCATGACCTACGTCGCCTGCGGCGCTTCCGGGCTGCCGCCCCGCCGCGTCATCGGAACCGGAACGATGCTCGATTCCGCGAGGCTGCGCCAGGTAGTGGGGCGTGAGCTCGGAATCGATTCGAGGTCGGTTCATGCTCACGTCGCCGGAGAGCATGGTGACTCCGAGATCTGTCTCTGGTCCTCCGCGCACGTCGGAGGCCGCCCGCTCCGCCAGTGGGAAGGATGGATCCGAGAGCGCGAGCTCTCCTGCGCGGACGAAGTTCGCAGGGCCGCATACGAGATCATCCGCCGCAAGGGCGCCACGAATCACGCCATCGGGCTGGTCACGGCGGAGCTTCTTCGCGGCATCCTCAAAGGAGAGCGGCGAATCCTCACCGTCTCATCGCTTCAGGAGAGAGTGGCCGGAGTCGAAAACGTAGCGCTTTCGCTACCGACGCTGGTGACCGAACAGGGCGCCGAGCGCGTCTTCACGCCCGATCTCGACGAGGATGAGCGAACCGCGCTGGAGCGGTCGGCCGGAGTGCTGAGCTCCGCGATCGATGCGCTCGAAACGGCGGGCTGACCGGAACGGCCGGAAACTGGAGCGGGCAACGGGATTCGAACCCGCGACCCCAAGCTTGGGAAGCTTGTGCTCTACCAACTGAGCTATGCCCGCCCGGTGCAGCCGCGAAATCTTACAACAGGAGGGAAAACCGCGACAGAGCGCTTACTTCCGGCGGATGGAGAGGCGGGTTGATGGATCGACGGAGACGCGCTGATCACCGTTGCTCGACCGCTTGGTCCGCGGGATGGAGAGCTTCGTGTAGACCTGCGTCGACAGGATCGAAGCGTGCCCCAGCATCTCCTGTACGGTGCGGATGTCGGCGCCGCCGGAGATCATCATCGACGCCATGGTGTGCCGGAGCGCATGAGGGGTGACGTGGCGCTTGATGTCGGCGCTCCGCACGTATTTCTTGAAGATGTTCTCGATTGAATAGATCGTCAGCCGAGTCCCGGACCGGCCGACGAAAAGCGCCGGCGTATCCACTTCGCGTCCCGCGCGCAGCTCGAGATAAGAGGAGAGCGCGTCCCGCACGGCCTCCGAGGGAACCTCGACCAGCCGTCCGCGTGTCCCGCGGCCCGTCACCTGAATCGCGGCCGCGTCGACATGAACGTCCTCGACGTCGAGAGCGACCAGCTCTCCGATCCGGATGCCGGTCGAGAAGAGAAGCTCGATGATCAGATTGTCGCGGACGGCGCAGAAAAAGCGGTTCCGCGCGCCCACGGACACTTCCTTTTGATCCGTCAGGTCCTCGATATGTCTCTTCGGAGCCGACAGAAGTGCCTTCACTTCCCTGACCGTCAGCACGTTCGGCACTCGCGACTCGATGGGCTGGCGGATCCGCAACCTGCTGGCCGGCGACTCCCCCACCACCCCGCTCTCTTCCAGATAGCGGAAGAAAACCTTCAGCGCGGCGACCTTGCGGCGGATCGAAGTGTCCCGATACGTTCCTTCGCCCAGGCTCGTCACATAGTTCTCGAGGTCGGACGAAGTGATCCCGCCGATCTCGGCCACGCTGACATGGTCGCGGAACTGAGTCAGGTCGGACTGGTACGCTCGAATGGTGCGATCCGAGAGATTGCGCTCGGTCTGGCCGTGGCGCAGGAACTGTTCGATAGCCTGTTGGGCGTCCATAATGGGCCGGATTGAGGGGGAATCTAAATAATTGAAGGACCGATGTGCCAGTGTAAGGTTTCAGAAGCCATTGTCAAGAAATTTCGATAGTTATTCCCTCTATCTTTCGGTGGTTATTTGCAGCTCTAATCTGTCTCGACAAGCGGGGCGCACTCAGTGAAGGGACAGAGGCTCTTCGTGCGTCCGGCCACGAAGTCCGACGACACATCGATCCGTAAACTCCTGGAAAACCACAATGTTACTACTGAAGAACTCGCTACGGAACAGCTCATCGGTTTCCTCGTCGGGACTCCTGCCGCAGTCGCCGGAGTCTCGTTTTCCCCCTCCGAGGCCGAGATCCAATACCTCGTGGTGCGACCTGATTTAAGGAAAAAAAGAGTCGGGAGGGTGATGATCGGCGAGCTCGCCGCCCTCGCCCGCCAGCGCGGCGCTTCCCGGCTCGTCCTTCGCAAGAGAACCCCATTCGATGAGGCGTTTCGACGGCTTGGTTTTGTGGAAAGCGGCGAAACGCTCGTGCTCAGTCTGGAGTGAACCCTGGTGAATCGACCCCTTTTCTTCGTCCTTTTCCTCTTCCCCTTTTCAACGATCGCCTGCGGCGGCTCGCCCCATCCGGCCGCCGCGGCTGTTTCCGCCAGCGAGGAGGCCCCCCCCTCGGCGCCTTCTCCCCCTGAGCTACCCAACGAAGAGGCGGAGCTTCTCAAGCTCGCCGGCTCGACCGATGAGGCGACGCGCCGTCAGGCATTGGCCCGGCTGGGCGCCCTGCTCCGCACCGAAAAGCGCTTCGCTGAGGCGGCCACCGCTTTCCAGGAGGCCGCGGACGCGAATCCGCTGATCCGGTCCTATCTGCTTCTCGAAAAAGCCGAGGTCGAGAGCCAGATGGGAGAGCACGCGAAGGCGGCGGCGAGCCTCTCGGCGATTGCCGGCGATCAGCCTCGAAGCTCACTGGCGCAGTGGGCGTCCATTCGTCTGGCGGCGGCACTCGCTCTTTCCGATCAAAGAGAAAAGGCCACGTCGGCGATCGAACGGGTCATGACGATCCAGCTGGACGAATGGAACGACGAGGATTTCGCCTCCCTCGCTCGCAGTCTGGAGAAGGCTGGGTTCACGAAGGAGGCGAGAGCCCTTCGTCTCCGGATTCTCATGGACTATCCCGCGAGCCGATGGACCGAAGAGCACTACGGTTCGCTGGCCGCTCTGCCGCGCGAAGAGTCGCCGCTCGAAAAGCTTTCCTTCGCCGAGTCGCTCAGACTGGCGGATCGCATCGGCCGGGCCAATCGATACGATCAGACGCTCGACCTTCTCGACCGGATCGAGCGACGCTTTCCCGACCAGAAACGCTCCGCCGAACTGCGCTTCGTACGGGCCCGGTCGCTATTCAACTCTCGCAATTACCGGCGGATGACCGAGGAGCCGTCCGTTCCTGGTGAACCGCACTATCTCGCCATCGAGATGCTTCGCTCGCGCGCCTACTGGCGTTCCGAGCGTCCCGAACAGTTCGTGGCCGGGATCGAGCGAATCATCCGCGAGCATCCGAAGAGCGACCAGGCTGGCGATGCGAAATTTCAGCTCGCGAAGTATTACCAGACCGACGAGATGGACCTCGTGAGATCCGCGCGCCTGCTCGAAGAAGGGATCGCGGCGCGGGGGGCGGGCACCGAGGGTCAGAATCTCTGGACTCTGGCGTGGACGTGGATTCTCGCCGGAGAGAATCAGAAAGCTCTGGCGACGTTCGACCGATATCTGCAGCGCTATCCCGACGCCGATTACACCTCGAACGCCCTTTTCTGGTCGGCGAAGATCCATGAGCGGCTCGGCAATCAGGCCGAGCGCGACCGCTTCTTCAAGCGGTTGATCTCCTTCTATCCCTATACCTATTACAGCTACAGAGCCCGCGAGATCCTCGGGGACACGACTTTACCTCCGCACGAGATCGCGTCGGGACATCGCTTCCCCACACTCACCCCCGGTGCCGCCGATCCACGGCTGGCCGTGCCGCGGGAACTGAGGGCGGCCGGGCTGGAGCGCGCGGCCGCCGCGGAGCTCAAACGAATCGCCGCAGCGGCACCCGACGATCCGGTGCTGGCGTGGCGCCTCGCCGAGCTCTATGCGGACGCCGGCGAGAACCTCCGCGGCCTCTCGATGCTCGGCCGGACTTTCAAGGACATCATTCGGCACGGAGGGGAGGGCCTTCCCGATCAGTTCTGGGAAGTTCTCTATCCCCGCCGTTACTGGGATGAAATTCAGGAAGCCGCAAAAGCAGCCCGAGTGGACCCGTGGCTCGCGCTCGCGGTGATCCGTCAGGAGAGCGCCTGGGAGCCCACGACCGTCTCGAACGCCGGCGCCGTGGGGCTGATGCAGATCATGCCTCAGGAAGCGCCTCGGATTGCCGAAGCTGCGGGCATCGGAAAAGTCGATCGCAGAGATCTCTTCGATCCGCTGGTCAACGTGAAGGTCGGAACCGCCGAGTTGCGGCAGAAACTCGACGCGATGGAGAATCATCCCGTTCTGGCCATCGCCGCGTACAACGCTGGCGAGACGCCGGTGCGCCGCTGGGTGGCCCGCACCCCAATCGAGGATCTCGATCTCTTCATCGACTCGATCCCTTACGCGGAAACGCGTCTCTACGTGATGACGGTGACCCGGAACCTGCACGAGTACCGCCGCATTTATGCGACTGAGTGAGCGAGCGCGGGATGCTCGCGTCTGACCCGCGGAATCCGAAGACCCGCCCCGCCGTTGATCCGGACCGGCAGCCTTCCCTCTCCGAAACGGGACGGCCGTCATCCTGCCGCCGATGAACGAGCCTCGCGCTCCTCTCGCCAACTCGATCCGCCGACACGTGGCGGAAAGCCCGGTCGCCACCCGCATCGCTGCTGCGATCACGGAGGGCCGGCGGCTCGACGTGACCGGGACTTCGATCGAGGCCCGCGGTGTGATCCTCGCAGCGCTCGCGGAACGGTTCACCGGCACGCGATTCGCGCTGGTCACGCCATCCGATGCGAGCCTCCCCGATCTGGCGGCGGCAATCCGTCTCTTCCACCCGCGGCCCGATCGAGTAGTCGTCTATCCGAACCCATCGCTTTCTCCTTATCAGGAGGTCGACACCTCACTCTCGGTGACGCGCGACGAAGTGCGGGCGCTCGCTGCCATCGTGCGTGGAGAAGCGGACCTCCTGATTCTCACGGCGAAATCGCTTCTCCGCCGGCTGCCATCGCCCGACGATTTCGCCGGACGGGTGCGGGAGATTCGCGTCGGAGACGAGCTCGACCTTCATGCCCTTCTCGAATCACTCATCGACAACGGCTACACGCGAACCGATCTCGTGGGCGAAGTCGGCGAGCTCGCTTTTCGCGGGGGGATCCTCGACGTCTTCCCTCCCGGAAGCGATTCGCCGCAGCGAATCGAGCTGTTCGGCGACTCCGTGGACTCGATCCGCCAGTTCGACGTCGAGACTCAGCGCTCGCTCGACCCGGTCCAGAGCGCCGTGCTCGATCCGATGTCGCAGTTCAGCGCCTCACGTGGAGCGAGGAAGGCGCTGGCCCGGAGACTTTCGCTCGACTTCACGGGAACCTTGTTCAAGCGGGACCTCGCGGAGAAGATCGAGCGGCTCGATGAACACGGGACGTTCCCGGGACTCGAGAACTACCTGCCGCAGGCCGCAGGAAATACCACCTTTCCCGACATGCTCGCCGACTGGCGCCTGATCGTCGTCGAGCCCGACGAGATCGTCTCGACCATCGGAAAGTACGAAGGTCTGCTCCGCGCCGAGCACGAATCCGCGGTCGAGCGTGGAAAGGCGGTTTATCCACCCGAGAAACTCCTGGTCAATTCCCCTCATGTTCTGGAGATGCTCGGGCGCGCCGAAATGGCGCTCAGCGATCTTCATATGGCTTCGAAGGAGTACGAGGAGCTCCGCATCCACGCTCCGTCCGCGAAGAGCTGGATCAACCGGCTGGGGGAGCTGGCGCGCGATCTCAACGCCGGGAAGGCGCAGGGACGGCGGCAGGTCCTCTTCGCGGCGACGAAGGGAGGGCGGGAGAAGGTCGAACGCCTTCTCCGGGAGTTCGATGTTCCGTTCATCGACCAGGGAGAAGAGCTCGCAGCCGACCTGGTCGTCGCTCGCGGTGACCTGGCGCGCGGATTCGAGATCGAGGAGATCGGCCTCACCGTCCTCTCGGAATGGGATCTGTTCGAACCTCCGGCGAGCACGCGTGCGCAGGCGCGACGGCGAAAGACCACGGAGACGTTCGCCGCCGACCTTCGCGATCTGAAATCGGGAGACTACATCGTCCATGTCGATCACGGAATCGGCCGCTACTCCGGATTGCAGCGCGTCGCCTTCGGCGCGAACGAGCGGGAAGTGATGCAGCTCGAATACGCGAACGGCGGCAAGCTCCTCCTGCCGATGGAGAGCCTCAATCTCATTCAGAAATACTCGGGCGGCGGCGAGGCGCCTCCCAGGCTCGATCGCCTTGGGGGCACGAGTTGGGCGAGAACGAAGGCGTCGGTCAAGAAAGCCATGCGCGACATGGCCGACGAGCTCTTACGGCTCTACGCCACGAGGCAGATGGTCCCTGGTCACGCCTTCAGCAAGGACAGCCCCTGGCAGTTCGAGTTCGAGGAAGCCTTCGAGTTCGAGGAGACCGACGACCAGGCCGCCGCGATCGACGACATCAAGAACGACATGGAGTCGAGGAAGCCGATGGACCGGCTCCTCTGCGGCGACGTCGGATACGGGAAGACGGAGGTCGCGATGAGGGCCGCGTTCAAAGCGGTTCTCGACGGCAAACAGGTAGCCGTCCTCGCCCCCACCACCATTCTGGCCTTCCAGCACTACAAGACTTTCCAGCGGCGCTTCGCATCCTTTCCGGTGACCATCGAGCTGCTGTCGCGCTTTCGCTCCACCGCGGAGCAGAAGGAGATCGCCCGCAGGCTCGAGGAGGGGGAAATCGACATCGTGATCGCGACGCATCGTCTCCTCTCCAGGGGATCGAAATTCAAGGAGCTGGGACTTCTGATCATCGACGAAGAACAGCGCTTCGGCGTGGCGCAGAAGGAACGGCTCAAGCAGTTCAAGAAATCGATCGACGTCCTGGCGATGTCCGCAACTCCGATTCCGAGAACGCTGCACATGTCCCTCATCGGAATCAGGGACGTTTCCCTCATCGAGACGCCGCCGAAGGACCGGCTGGCCATTCAGACCGCGGTCGTCGCGTTCCAGGACGATTTCATCCGCGAAGCGATCCAGTTCGAGCTCGCGCGCGGAGGACAGATCTTCTTCCTCCACAACCGCGTCGAGTCGATCTACGCGATGAAGGATTACCTGGAGAGACTGGTCCCGGGCCTTCGCGTCGTGGTAGGCCATGGACAGATGGACGAGAAGCAGCTCGAAGCCGCCATGATGGCGTTCATCGCCAGGGAACACGACCTTCTGCTGGCGACCACGATCATCGAGAACGGCATCGACATCCCGGCCGCGAACACGATGCTCATCAATCACGCCGAGCGTTTCGGTCTCTCGCAGCTCTACCAGCTGCGCGGCCGCGTCGGCCGCAGCGACCGCCTGGCGTTCTGCTACCTTCTGGTCCCTTCCGATCGCGTACTGACCGGCGACGCGCGAAAACGGCTCGCCGCGATTCAGGAGTTCTCCGACCTTGGCGCAGGATTCCGGATCGCCGCCCGCGATCTCGAGATCCGCGGCTCCGGCAATATCCTCGGCGGCGAACAGTCCGGCCAGATCGCGGCCGTTGGATTCGAGATGTACACCAGGCTCCTGGAGGAGGCCATCCGCGAGCTTCGCGGCGAAAAAATCGAGGAGGAAGTGGAGACCCAGATCAGTCTGGCCCTCGATATCTACATCCCAAAGGACTACATCGAGGACGAGAACATCCGCATGACTCTCTACAAGAAAATCGCCGCCGCCGGCAGCGAAGCCAGGATCGACGATCTGCGCAAGGAGATGCGCGACCGCTTC
Source organism: Thermoanaerobaculia bacterium (assembly GCA_035525215.1). Taxonomy (GTDB): domain Bacteria; phylum Acidobacteriota; class Thermoanaerobaculia; order Gp7-AA8; family Gp7-AA8; genus DATLEY01. The sequence goes on from DATLEY010000021.1 coordinate 8,059, forward strand.
GGCACGCTGCCGGCAACCGTGGAGAGCCTCTTTGCATTCGTGAGATTGAGGCTCCTCGCGAAATCGATCGGAGTCATCTCGATCGTCCGGGAGAGGGAGCTGGCCGCCGTGAAGTTCGCTCCCACGGCCCGCATCGATCCCGACCGTCTCCTTGCGTTGCTGGAAGATCAGCAGGAAGCACGGTTCTCCCCAACCGGCGTCCTCTCTCTCCCCCTCGGCGGCCCGGCGCTCGACATCATCGGACAGCTCGAGCGGTCGCTCTCCGCGATCGCCGCTCCGCCGGAGCCCGAGGCCGAAGCGCAACTGGCCTGAGCTCATCGTCGCGCGAAGAAAGCAAGAAGGCTCCGCCGAAGCGGAGCCTTCTCAGTCCTGACTACAGAGAATCAGAATGTCACGGTCGTCTGATTCGAACAGGTCGACGTGCCCGACTCACAAACCTGGTAAACGTAAGACCCTCCGCCGGTGACGTTGATGTTGTCGGTGTATGAACCGTCATTTGAGGTCGTCGCGATCAACGCTCCGTCACGGAAGACATCGATGCTGGTCGAGGTGGCGCCGCTCCATGAGAGATCCGCCTTCTGCAATCCTTTCACCTTGTAGCCGGACGCCGTGAGCGTGATGCTCTCAGACTGCGACGAGTTCGCCACGGTCACGTTCACGACACTCGAGGTGCCGACGTTGCCCGCGGCGTCATAAGCCTTCGAGTTGAGGGCATGAGAGCCGTCCGCGACCGTCGTGGTATCCCAGTTCCACTCGTAGGGAGAGGAGGTGTCGGTCGCCTTCAGCACTCCATCGAGATAGAACTCGACCTTGGCCACGCCCACGTCGTCAGAGGCGCTGGCGAGTACGGAGGTGATTCCCATGACGGTCGCTCCATCGGCAGGAGAAGTGATCGAAGTCGTCGGAGCGGTGGTGTCGCCGGTCCCACCGCCACCCCCGCCCGAGCCGAGGACGATGTACGGAGGGTTGTGATCCGGCTCGTCCCAGGGAGAAAAGTACATGTTCGCCTGAACGGCGTTCGCCTTATTGCCGTAAGTATCGACCGTCGTCTCGAGCAGATCGAATACGCTGTTGGTGACCCAGAAGTGATCCAGGGTGTTCTGGAAGCTCTTGGTGTCGTAAGTCACCAGACCGTTCCCCATCATGGATGAATAGAAGTAGTCCGGCTGGGCGGTGGCGAAGCGGTAGCCGGAGTGGGATTCCATGGTGGCCAGGGTATCGATCGAGCTGCAATTCCCCGTGCCGGGCAAGGTGTCGTTGAAGTCGCCGGCCACGATGAAGTTGCGGGAGCTCATACCGGCCCAGTCGGCCCACGTCACGAATGAGTCGACCTGATCTTTTCTGAGCTGGCAGTCGGTGGTGGTGGTATTCGCCTTGAAGTGGACCGTAGCGGTCGTGAACTGGAGCGTGGTGCCGTTCACAGAGAAGGTCGCCACATAGGGGCGGCGTCCCGCGCAGTCGTCCCATGTCGAGCCGTTCTCATCGATGATGCAGTTCGAATTGGCGCAGGCGAGCTCGTATCCCGATTCGAGGGTCACCGCGCTCTTCCTCCACATGGTGACCTGTCGCAGAGAGCATCCAGACGCCGTGATGCGGTAGTCCCAGTCGGCCGCATTGCCGAGGTGATTCTGTATGAACTCGCTCCACGACGCCGCGTCGAGGACCTCGTTCGCAATGACGACGTCGAACTCGTACTGGTTCAGGATCTCCGCGATCGCCCGCTTCTTCTCGATAGCGTCCGCACTGTCGTACCACTCCAGATTCCACGAGCCGATCCGGATACCGGCGGAGCTCGACGAGCCGCAATAAACGTGCGTCTGGGTCGCCCCCGACGAGCTCAAAAACTCTTCAATCAGCTTGCCCCGGCAAAGCCAGCCGGTTGGGGCGGATTTGCCCAGAACGCGGTACTTCGTGTTGTTCCGGATGTTGACGCCGAACGAATAGCTACCGTCGCCGCTCTTCTGAATCTCCTTCGCGTTCTCGAAGCTCGAGCCCCATTCCAGCCGCAGCGTAATCGTTCCCGGATTCGAATAGACATTGCCTCCGACGTCTCCAGCGATGGCTGGGACCGCGAGGGCCAGGCAGGCGATGAAAAAGAAAACGAGCCTCTCGGCACTTCTCATGAGAATCCTCCGTTCACCGATGCGTCGAATTGTTGGGGGGGCGTGTTTCGGGGAGATGAGGCTGCTGTAAATTCTTCGTGACATCCGGCTCGATTCTCAGTTTACAATATCGCGCCTTCACCCCGACGCTTGACAACCATGCTCTCCACAGGTTTGCCTTCTGGCGAGGCCCTTCCGGCAGGGATGGCGCTCCTGTTCCTCGTCTGCGCAGCGTGCGCTCCCCTTCCCGGGTCAGCCGGCACCGGCGCCGTATCTCAGCCAGCGATCTCTGAGGTCACCCTCACCGCTGAAAAACGCGAAACCGAATCGGTCCGGCTCACCCTCACGAACCACTCCAACGATGCCGTCGGCTATAACCTCTGCACTAGTTCGGTGGTCCGCCGGAGCGGCAACAGCTGGATCGAGGTTCCGACGCGGTTGATCTGTACGATGGAGTTCCGCACCCTGAGGCCGGGCCAGACCGACTCGTTCCCCTACCCGGTCCCCGAAGGCCTCCCTTCCGGCGAATATGCCTGGCGCAACAACATCGAATTTCCGCTTGGGGACGGCGAGCGCCTCGAAATTTTGAGCAATTCGCTCCAGCTTCCCTGATTTTTCCCTACAATCCGCCCCCATGACCCCTCGCTTCACGCTCCTCATGCTGGTGATCCTCGCCGGTTGCACGGCGAAGGAAAGCGTTCCGCCGGAAGTCGTGGCGCAGATCGGCTCGCGTCAGATCGCCCTGGCCGATTTCGAGCGCTACCTGGAACGGAACGCGGGCTCCGACATCGCGCAGATCGTCCCGGAGGCGGCCAGCGCTCTTCTCGACCAGTACGTGCAGGAAGTTCTCCTCTCGGAGTATGCCGCGACGCGGGGCATCGAGATCAGCGCGGAGCGGGTGGCGGGCGCTGTCAGGAGTGATCCCGGATCCACCGCCACCGAAAAGCGGGACGAGATGCGCCGGGACGACCTGCTGGCTCAGCTTTCCGGGGAGGATCCCCCGCCGACGCCGGACCAGATCAGCGCCTACTATCAGCAGTTCATCCAGGACTTCCGATTCGACGAACGGGTTCGCGTAAGCCAGATCCTCGTCGATGACGAAGAGGTGGCCACGGATCTCGCAGATCAGCTCCAGGAAGGCGCTTCGTTCAGCGAGCTGGCCTCGAAGCACTCGCTCGCGCCCAACTCCCCGAGCGGCGGTGATCTCGGCTGGATGACCCGAGCTGACCTCCCGCCGGTCTTCGAGAACGCGATTTTCCCTCTCGCCGACGGCGAGCGGAGCGGGGTCATCCGTACCGACACCGGTTTTTACTTGTTCGAAGTGACCGAAAGGCAGCCCCCAGGGACGATGGGCGCCGCGGCCGCGGAGCCGCTCATCCGGCAGCGTCTGGTGGAGGAAGCCGTCCGGAAACAGATGGGCAACGCCCTGATCTCCGCCCGCCGAGTCGTCCCGGTGAAGATCTTCGCGCGAAGGCTCCCCTTCGCGTACACGGGCAATTACACCGCCTCGACGACCGAATAAAGACGCTTTTCATCCTGTTCGGACCGTTACTCCGGACCGCTCCAATCCGTCTTCAATGGAACGTCAATGATGAAGAAAATCGTCCTCACCCTCGCCCTTGCCTCATTCGCCGTATCCGCTTCGGCTGAAGTCGTCGAGGCCGTCCTCGCCCGAGTCGGCGATCGGATCGTCACCCGCTCCCAGTACCTGACCCGCCTGGATGACGGCTACCGGGAAATCGAGCGCACCCTTCCGCAGGCCGAGGCGGCGAAGAGGAAAGAGGAATACAGGAAAACTCTCCTCGACGAGATGCTCGCCGAGGTCCTGATCAAGGACCGGGCCGACCGGCTCGGCATCGGAGTCACGGCTCAGGAAATCAAGGATGCGATCGGCCGCCTGATGACGCAGTACAACATGGAGTCGGAAGATGCGTTCAATCAGTCGCTTTTGGATGCAGGGTTGACCCGCTCCGAGATGGAAGCAAGGCTGAGGGACTCGCTCCTCACCAACAAGGTCTTCGGGCGGGAGCTCCGCTCTCGTGAACAGATTTCCGACCGGGAGCTTCGCGAGCGCTACGAGCGGGAGAAAGACGCTTACCGGATGCCCGAGCGCGCTACCCTCCGGGAAATCGTCATGGTGGTACCGGCGGGCTCCGATTCAGCGACGAAAGAAGCCGCGCGCGCCCGCGCGGAGCAGGCTGCGGCACGAGCTCTTGCCGGGGAAGATTTCGCCACCCTGGCGGCCGAGCTTTCCGATTCGCCGTCGAAGGCGCAGGGGGGAGACATCGGCACGGTGGCCAAGGGAGAGCTTCTCGCGACGCTGGATGCCGCGGTCTTCGCCGCGCCCGCTGGCTCGATTGCCGGACCCGTCGAGACGGCCGCTGGATTCCATGTCCTTCGCGTCGAGCAGCGCCACCCTTCGGAGATCCCTTCCTTCGACGCGATCAAGGACCAGCTTCGTCGGGGAGCCGACGAGGAGACCTTTCAGCGCGACTACAAGGCGTACATCGAGCGGCTTCGAACCGATGCATTCGTGCACGTGTTCGCGGAGAATCTACCGACCGTCTGATCGTTCGAGAGCGCCTGGCTCGCTGCGACCGGCCTCAGGTTCCTGTACAATCAATCCGCCCACCTTCCCCGCCGCTCGGGTTCCGGCCGACCCGTCATGCCCGATGCATTGAGCGATGCGATTCACTGGATCGAAAGCCATCACCCTTCCCATATTGCGGTTCTGACAGGAGCTGGAGTCTCCGCCGAGAGCGGAATTCCGACGTTCCGAGATGCCGGCGGCCTCTGGGAAACGTACCGCGCTGAAGAGCTGGCGACGCCACAGGCGTTCGCACGCGATCCTGCACTGGTCTGGCGCTGGTACGAGTCCCGCCGGGCACTGGTGCGCCAGGCACAGCCCAATGCGGCTCACGAGGCGCTCGCGCGTCTGGAGCGCTCCATCGCCGGCCGCGGCGAGCTGACGCTGATCACGCAGAACGTCGACGGGCTTCACGCCAGAGCCGGATCGTCGAGCCTCATCGAGCTCCATGGAAATCTCTTCCGGGTTCGTTGCTTCGAGGAGGAAACGGTTTCGGAACGGATGGACCCGTTCGATCAGATGCCTCCCCGATGCGACTGCGGCTCGCTGCTGAGGCCCGACGTCGTCTGGTTCGGCGAGCTGCTCCCGCCAGGTTTCATCGAAAGGGCCGCCGACGCCGTCGCGCGCGCCGACCTTCTCATGGTCCTCGGAACCTCGGGAGTCGTGCATCCGGCGGCCGGCCTGGTCTCGATGCTCCGCCATGGCGAGGCCATCGAGGTCAACCCGGCACGCACTCCCCTCTCACGACTGGCGCGCTTCTCGATCCAGGCCCCGGCGGCGGAGGTGGTTCCGCGCCTCGTCGCGGCAATCGAAAAGAGCCTGCCATGAGCCGCGACCTCATCGCTGATCTCCCCAGCGACGAGCGGCCCCGCGAGAGAATGCTCCTCCACGGCGCGGGAACGCTGAGCGACGCGGAACTGCTCGCGATCCTGCTCGGCTCGGGAACGCGAGGCCGCAGCGCGATCGACGTCGCCCGTGACATGCTGAGCGGCGGACTGAGCGCGTTCTCGCGACGGGAATGGCCGAAAGGGCGGCATGCGTCCGGAGTCGGTCCGGCAAAGGCCTGCCGCATCGCCGCGGCGCTCGAGATCGGCCGGCGTCTCGCCGCTCGGAATGACGGGAGCCGCGACCCGGTCCGCGACGCGGAGTCCATCGCCCGCCCCCTCATCGCCCGCTATTCACACTATCTTCAGGAGCGCCTCGGCGCGATCTTCCTGGATGCGAAGAACCGGGTCATCCGCGAACGGGAGATCTACGTCGGCACGCTCAACGCCGCGACGGTGTCGACGCGGGACGTCCTCAGGATCGCGCTCGACGAGAACGCTGCAGGATTGATCGTGTTCCACAACCATCCCTCGGGCGACCCCTCCCCCTCGGCCGAAGACATCGCGTTCACGCGAAAGCTCTCCGAGGCCGCGAGGCTCCTCGGGATCGACCTGGTCGACCACCTGATCCTCGGCGCGAATCAGTTCGTCTCGCTCCGGCAGAGGGGAGCGGTGTGAGGAAGCAGACGAGCGCGGGAGAGGGCTGGGTCATTCAGAGGCCGCACGGGAGGACCGCGCAGACTCGAGGATGGTGTCGCGACCGAAGAATCTCAGAATGCGCAGGCCGCTGTCGGGTTCTTATGCACGTCCAGACACGTTCGTACGATGCGAGTGCACCGCCACAAGAACCCGATGACGGTCTGCGCATCCTGAGATTCTTGGGCCGCGAGGCCAATCGTCTCTCGACCTCGTTTTCCCGTGCGGCCTCTGAATGACCCGCCCTTCCACCTCGCGACTTGGAACGAGCGAATCGACGCTCTCGTGCCCTACCCAAGCCACGCGTTCTTCGCGCCCCTCATCCCCGACCCTTCTCCCCGAATGCGATTTCATTCGAATCACAATCCCGACGGGGAGAAGGGGGCCCGCCCTCCCGTGGTCGCTGACGCTCAGGACGGCAGGCGATCCTCACTTCTTCGCGGCCACGGGGACTCTCGTGAGCCAGCCGTAGCGGTCTTCGATCCGGCCGCCGACGTAATCGAAAAAGTGCTTCTGGATCTTTTCAGTGATGGGACCGCGACGGCCGGAACCGATCGCGATCCTGTCGATCGAGCGGATCGGCGTGACTTCCGCCGCGGTTCCGGTGAAGAACACCTCGTCGGCAATGTAGAGCGCTTCGCGAGGGATCAACGTCTCCTGGACTTCGTAGCCGTACTCCGCGGCAATCCGGATCACCGAGTCGCGCGTGATCCCCGGAAGAACCGAGGCACCGAGTGGCGGAGTCTTGATCATGCCGTCGCGAATGACGAAGACGTTCTCGCCCGAACCCTCGGAGACGTATCCGGATACGTCGAGCGCGATCCCCTCGGCGTAGCCGTCGATCCCGGCTTCCGAGCGGATGAGGATGGAGTTCATGTAGTTCGCGGTGGCCTTCGCCATCGCCGGGAACGTGTTCGGCGCCATGCGGGTCCATGATGAAACCCGGACGTCGACACCGTTCTCCATGGCCTCTTCACCCAGGTACTTTCCCCACTTCCATGCGCCGATGCAGACGTCGACGGGACATTTGCCGGGGTGGACACCGAGGGACATGTGCCCGCGGTAGACGAGTGGCCGCAGATAGCAGTCCTCGAAGTCGTTGGCCACGATGACGTCGATGCAGGCCTGTTCGAACTGCTCGATGGGAACCGGAACTTCGAAGCGGTAGATCTTGGAGCTGTCGTAGAGGCGGCGGATGTGCTCATGGAGACGGAAGATGGCGGGTCCGTTCTCGGTGCGATAACAGCGGATGCCTTCGAAGACGGCGGATCCGTAGTGAAGCGCGTGAGTGAAGACATGAACTTTCGCGTCCGCATAATCGATCATGCGGCCGTTCATCCAGACTTTTTTGACATCGTCGAAAGCCATTCGGAGGGGCCTCCTCAGCGGTAAAACGATGGGCCAGCGGCGTGCGATCCGAGTATAGGTTTCACCTCCTCAAAGTCAATGCCGGCACGACGGTGACCATTTGCATTCCCGCAACCGGTCAGCTAAAAAGACCTTCCTTCATGGATCCCCGGGGGCGTCACATCGTGATCACAGGCGCGTCGAGCGGAATTGGCCTGGCGACCGCCCTCGCTCTCGCGAAACGCGGAGCCCGCCTCACTCTCGCGGCACGGCGGGCGCCGGAGCTCGACGCAGCCGTTCGGGCCTGCCGCGACGCCGGCGCCGAATGTGGATCGGTGGTCACCGACGTCTCGGTGCGCGAGCAGTGTTTCCGGCTCGCCACGGTGGCCACGGAGGAACGGGGAGCCATCGATGTCCTGATCAACAACGCCGGTTTCGCGATCTTCGATCCGATCGCCGAGACGGAGCCGGCCGCGCTCGAATCGATGATGCGCACCAACTACTTCGGAACGGTCTGGTGCACGCAGGCCGTGCTCCCGGAGATGCTCCGGCGCCGGGGCGGGGCAGTGATCAACGTCGGCTCGATCGCCGGCCTCATGGGCTACGCTCGCATGGGTGGCTACTGCGCGACCAAGTTCGCGGTCACCGGATTCACTGAAGCTCTCCGCTCCGAAGTGCAGGATCAAGGGATCGCGGTGAGTCTGATCTGCCCCGGCACGACGGACACTGATTTCTTCGTGACCGCGGAGAAAGGGAAGATGCCCGGCGCATCCCGGCTGATCCTGGCGATTCCACCCGAGCGCGTCGTAGCTGTGATCGTGAAAGCGGTCGAGAGCGGCCGGGCCCGGATCATCGTTCCCGCCGGAGCCGCGGCGTTCATCCGATTCAAGGAGATCGCGCCGGGCCCGGCGCAGTTCGCGATGAGAAGAGTCTCGCAATGGCTGGAAAGGAAGCGCCGTTGAAGCGAAACTCCCCCGTCACATTCGCAATCCTCGCGGTGATCATCGTGGTCTACATGTTCGAGGTTCTGGCAGGCGGATCGAGCAGCGTCCAGGTGCTCGTCGACCTCGGCGCGATCGTTCCAGGCCTCCTCTCACGGGGCGAGTGGTGGCGGCTCGTCGCCGCGATGTTTCTCCACATCGGCATCCTGCATCTGTTTCTGAACCTCTGGGCTCTGTACCAGCTCGGCGGCGTCTTCGAGATGCTGTTCGGATCGCGGCGCTTCGCCGTGACTTATTTCGTTTCGGGAATCGTCGCTTCGCTCACCAGCGCGATCTTCATCGCCTCGAACGGCGTGGCCGCGGGAGCGAGCGGCGCGATCTTCGGCGTTCTTGGAGCGCTGATCGTCTCGATCCGCCGCTCTCCACGCTTCCGTCACGCCGCATGGACCCGCGGACTGCTGCAGCAGCTCATCCTCTGGGCGGGCATCAACATCATCATCGGATTCATGCCCGGCATCGACAACGCCGCGCACATCGGCGGATTCGCCTGCGGCCTGCTCCTGGGGCTTGCGCCGCACCGGATTCCGCCGCCTCCTCCGAGCGAGGTTCTTGTGGAGTCGAGCGCTTATGAACCGCCGCGCCGCGAGGCGCCGTAACTCTATTTCCGCTCGAGCACCAGACGAAGATCCTGATCCCCGAAGAGAATCGCATCGATCTGGGCGGCAAGCTTCGCGACCTCGGGCGATGCGCCTTCATCCACTTCGAGATGGCGCGACGCGGGATAGGGGTGAACGGTGGTCGCGAGATGGACGCCGAACTGGTACTCGCGGGCGAGCAGGACGAGAGCGGCGGCATGGCGCGGCGCGAGATGCGTCGGATCCCGCCAGAAGTCCGACCCCGACATCGCCAGCGACTCGGCGTTCGGAGTCTCGATGACGAGAAGGCCTCCGGGACGGAGGACCCGCCGGGCCGCGGCGAACAGCTCGATCAGCGCGCCCGTTGGAAGATGCTCTACGACATGAGTGGCGACGATCGCTCCCAGACTCTCGGGAGGATGGGGCGCGAGACAGTCGGGCACGGCGCCCAGAGCGACGTCGAGACCCTTCGCGGCGAGGGCCGCGACCGAGCGCTCATTGGTGTCGTAGCCTCGCGCGTCGATCCCTTTCTCCCTGCAAAGCGCCAGCAGCTCTCCCCCTCCGCAGCCGACGTCCACCACGGGCTGGTGTCCATCCAGCAGGGGAAGGTACTCGGCCATCGCCTTCTCGACCTCGGAGGAGCTCCCGCGAAGACCTTCTTCGAGGCGGCGATAGAGCCAATCCTCGCGTCGCGTGGTGGGGCCCTGCGGAGCCAGGGATGGAAGCACGAGATCGCGAATCCGGGCCAGCGCTGTCTCGGCTTTCCGGTCGACCGCCGAGAGAAGGGCGTCGTTGCGCTCGACGACGGTCTTCAGCTCCGTGGTGTTCCACTGCTGAGCCTGACGCAGCTGCGAGGCGAACTGTTCGCGCAACGCTCGCGTTTCACGCAGCTGATCTTCGAGCATCTCGAGCATCGCGAGATTGAAGTTCCTCTGTCGCTCCGCGTCCTCGCGCGAGGCGCGGCGGAAGAGCCGCCGGAGGAATCCGAAAAGGGCTCCCTGCAGGCCGCGATCCGCGGAAGGAAAGCGCCGATCCTCGCTCCAGACCCGGCGCCACCCTCCCAGTCCTTCCGGTGGCGAATCGACGAGCCGCTCCTCAGCCATCGCTCGGAAGTGTAGTCCATCCGGGCCCGCCGCAAACGCCGGCTCGACTGATGAGGCGGAGCTGAACCCGGTGGCCGGGATCTGCGGGCGCGCACGAAAGCCAGAAGCGAAAAAGGCGGCCCGGAGGCCGCCTTTCGATGACGATGGGGATTGGAGCTATTCGGCGGCCGGTTGCTCGGCGGCGACCGGCTCGCTCGCGCGCGCCGGCTCGGCTGCAGATTCCTCGACGGGCGCCGGAGCCGGCTCGTCGCCGGGTAGCCGGACGGACACCGACTCGTCGCCAGTGGAAGGGACGACGTCGACCGAGATCGTCGCGTCGACTTCCCGATGGAGACGGATCTCGACCTGCTGAGAGCCGAGAGTCTTGATCGGATGGCCGAGCTCGATGCGCCGCTTGTCGATCTCGAATCCGCGCGCGGTGAGAGCGTCGGCGATCTCGTTGGCGGTGACCGATCCGAAAAGCGTTCCGGTCTCACCGGTACGCTTGTGGATGACCACGGTCACGCCACGGAGACGCTCGGCGACCTTGCTGGCGGCGGCCTTCTCCTGCTCGGTGAGCGAAGCCCACTTCTTCCGCTCCGCCTCGGCGGCCTTCAGATTCCCGGTGGTCGCTTCACGAGCGAGCTTCTTCGGAAGGAGGTAATTCCGGGCATAACCATCCTTCACCTGCACGACGTCGCCGCGGCCACCGAGGCCGCGAACTTCGTCAATCAGAATCACTTTCATTGGGTGCTTCCTTTCGATTGAAATTTCGAAAATCGAAAAACGGATCGAACAGGCCGATCAGAAAAAGACCGAACGGCGTGACGCCGTAGGGGGTGAGCAGCAGGAGCGTCAGAATCGCCAGCACCGTACCGAGAATGCCGAGCCGGAGCCGGGTCTGGTGATACCGAAAAACGGCCAGCCCCTGCAGCATGAAGAGAACGACGACCACCGCCAGCACATTGAAGCCGAGGGTGCGGGGAATCCCTTTCAGAAGCGGTGCGATTCCCCCCAGGACGAAGCCGAAGAGAAGCGCGTCGGGAAGAGAAAGGTTCCGGAAGAGAAAGCGCGGCAACAGCGAGCGCCCGCTCTTCAGCCGCGGCAGCATCACGAAGCTCAGAGCGAACATCAGCGCGGCGACGATGACCAGGACGGCCGGCATGTACGAGGTGGCGATCGTTTCAGTCACCCTCTCCATCATCGAGATCGCGTCGGCGGGAACGCCGGCCGTCCGATACGCTTCGACCTGAGCCTGCGACGCGGAGCGGAAGTTCTCGACCACTCCGCGATACGGCGAGAACGAGGCAAAGCTGCGCATCACGACTTCGACGATCGCGAAGCCACCGAAACTCGCCGCGAGCACCGCGAGAAGCACCGGCCCGAACATCAGACCGCGCAGGATCAGCTCCAGCCCCACTGCGCTCGGCACGCCGACCTCGAAGAGCATTCGTGCCACCGGGGTGTAAGCGGCTGGCGTCTCGGCAGCCGAGAAGAGAATGGCCAGAAGCCCCGCGGCGAGGATGGTCGAGAACCAGAGGCCGCGACGTCCGTTGCGAAGGCCCGAGCTGATGATCGCCGCCGGAACGAAGACGACCAGAGGAGAGATGAACATCAGAGCGGCCGCGAGGCCGTGAAGGGCGATGCTCCGCCCCATCGGCCCGCCGCTGCGGGTCTCCGTCGTCATCGCGCCCAGGTTGGTTTCCGCTCCGGCCATCGCTCGCGTCCGCCGGTCAATCCGTCACGAACGGCAGCAGAGCCATGATGCGGGCCCGCTTGATCGCGTTCTGGAGCTTGCGCTGATGCAACGCGCAGGTACCCGAGATGCGGCGCGGCAGAATCTTGCCCCGCTCCGGGATGAACTGCTGGAGCATCTTCATGTCCTTGTAGTCGATGTACTCGATCTTCTCGACGCAGAACTTGCAGACGCGCTTTCTGCGATAGAAGAACTTCTTCTTGCCGCCGCCGGCGCCCTGTCCGGGTCCGCCCCGGCGAGGGCCACGGTCTCCCCCGCGGTCGCGGTCTCCACCGCGATCTCCGCCGCCACCTTGCGGCCGTCCAGCCGTTGGATTCATGCTCATGGGCTCTCTCCTTACTCGGCCGCCGGCGCCGATTCGGCCGGGGCGGGGGTCGCTTCGGGTGTGGGCTCGGGGGAAGCAGCCGGAGGCGCAGCCGGGGCAGGCGATGCAGCCGACCCCGCGGCCGCGCTCTCGCGAGGCACCCGGACCTTCTTGGGGTTTTTCTTCGCGAGTTTCGCGGCGCGCTTCAATCCCTCGTCCGTTCGGGAGATGAGATGGCGCATCACGAGGTCGGAGTTCTTCATCTTTCGATCGAGCTCCGACAGCGAGTGGGAGTCCGCTTCGAACGTGAAGAGGTGGTAGATCCCCTCGTTGAGCTTGTGGATGGGATAGGCGAGCCGCCGGCGCCCCCAGGCTTCTTCGCCCACGAGCTTGGCGCCGCCCGTTTCGGCGATCTGCTTGAAATCACCGATCAGGGTCTGTGTCTCCTCCTCCGCTGCTTGCGGAGTCAGGATGAACAGGACTTCGTAAGTCCTCATGAATCCTCCTTCTGGCCTGACGGGGCTCCGCACGGACGAAGCCCAAGGAGTCTTAGCCAAATTGTCAGTATCTCTTCCGGGATGGAAGAGGGGTTGCGATTCTAAGCGAAGGGAGAGCGGGACCGAAAAATTCCGACTGGAGCCATCTCCTCACCCGCGAGCTGGCTGGGAAACTGATGATAATGACTCATAACAATAATGATTGCAAATGAATGACAAAAATGATTGCCATCCGGGTTGCGAGTTTTGAAGCGTCGAAGAACGAAGTGGGTCGACGTGGAGCCGTTGACCGGACTTGAACCGGTGACCTGCTGATTACGAATCAGCTGCTCTACCAACTGAGCTACAACGGCTTGTCGTCACTCCAGCCGATCGGAAGATCCGACCGTCAGCCGGCTCCCAACAGGAGGGCGCGCCATTATATTCACCCTTCTTCGGGTGTCCATCGGGCAACGCTCACGCTTAACGATGACGGCGCCACGTCGTCCCGTGAACGTGAACGAGCCCGTGCCCGTGAACGGTTTT
>DATLEY010000025.1:0-19615 GCA_035525215.1 Thermoanaerobaculia bacterium
GTCGGATTCGCTCCAGCTTCCATGCGCTGCTTGAATCGGCGGAGATCTTCCGCAATCTGGAGCTTCGGATCCTCGAGGAGAAGCTTCGCGGCGAGTCGTCCCGCCGCGCCGAACGGAGCGTCGTAGCGGAGACGGACCCTCACCTCGGTGCCTCGATCTCCCGGGGCGGCCGTGAAGTGGACCGAGCCGGCGTTCGGCACCCGGGAGTCCTCCGTCGATTTCCACGAGATCATCTCGTTCGGGATTTCCTGGATGATCTCGGCTTCCCATTCCGCTCTCGTTCCGGCGGGACCCTTGGCGACCCATCGCGAACGGCGCTCATCGATCCTGGTCACGGACTCGAGGTGAGCCATGACCTCGGGGAGATTCTCGAGCTTCCTCCAGAAAGAGAAGAGGTCCGCGGCGGGGCGCATGATGGTGACACTCCTGTCGACGGTCACCCCTTCGTCATGCTCGAGCACGGCGGACTCTGCCTGACCGGTATCGTGGCCGCGGCCAATCGCATGATTGATCGGGCAGTAGCCGAGCGCGCCGCGGGCGATGAGGGCGCCACCGACGAGGGTCGCGAGGGTTCCGCCACCGTTCTCGCGCGTATGGGCAAAGGAGATGAGTGCTACACCGAGAAGGGCGGAGAAGATTCGCTCCGCTGTATCGACATTCTGAGGAAGAGGGGACTCGGTTTCACGGAAGCGTTCGACGACCTCCGCCGTGAGCTCGCGAGGATTCATGAGGACTCCTTTCGGCGAAGGGGAAGAGCAGAACGCATGCCGGAGGAAGCGCGCGTGTTTGGACGGCAGCAGCGTCCACGCGGCGATCAATTTTTACAGAGCTTCCCGCGCGAACTCGGCCGCGGTGAGCACGCGGATCTCGTGACGGAGAAGTCCGATGAAGTCGCGGCGATTGTCGGTCAGAACCACGTTCGCGCCTGCCGCGCGGGCCACCTCGGCGAGATGTGCGTCGTACACGCGCCCCCCGGCGATCCGGTCGATGGCGAGCGTGTCGAAGAAGGGCACGCGACGCCGTGCCGGAAGCGTCTCGATCTCGAAGCGCTCCAGGATCTCGTGCCTGATCAGCTCGACTGCGTCCTCCGGCTCCAGCCGAAACTCAGCAGGAAGGCGCGTCGCAACCGAGTAGGTTTCGAGACAGCAGTGCCATGTCGTCAAGGGAGCGTCGATCCTTCCCTCGGCGATTGCGTCGAAGATCGACTGCGGGGCGCGACTCTGCGCTCCGAAGTCGATGATTCCGGCGACGAGTACGCTCGTATCGACGAACAGCTTCACGACTGCTCGCGCTCTTCCCGAACCAGGGCTTCGAGGTCGACTTCCGGACGGCTCTCGCTCTTTGCCGTAGAGCGTGCCACGAGGCGCTTTCCCCGCTTCTCGATCCGCGGGCCCGCCGCCTTGCGGGAAAGGCGCACGCTGTAACCCTCGAGGACGACCTCGAGCTCGGTGCCGGGCCCGAATCCCGCTTTCTCCCGGACCTCCCGGGGGATGACCACGCGCCCTGCCTTATCGATGGTAGCTTGCATGGTAGTAGTCTACCACGACAATGGTATTCTCGTCACGCGAACGGATTCACGATTTCCAGCGTCTCGATGCGAAAGCCGGACTGGAGATCCTCCGTGTAGAGCCGGCGGCAGCCCGCGAGGAGTGACGCGCGGATGATGAGCGCGTCCCACAGGGAGAAGCCGTGGAGACGATGGAGATCGATCGCGCCGAGAACATCGGCCGGTTGAAGCGAGACGACGTCGAACCGCGAATAGAGCTCGACGCGACGGCGCACCGCGGCGGCATCGAGCCCCAGCTTGCGGGTCGCTGCCACGAAATACTCGGCCAGAACCTGGGTCGATAGCCTGCCCGTTCTCTCTCGAATGAGTTGCCGGATCAGGTCCTGAGCGCGGGACTGTTTCGCCGGCTGGGCCCGATCGTCGGCGTAGACGAGGATATTCGTGTCAACGAACGCCGGAGCGGGCATGAAGCTCCTCACGAGTCCACCCGCGTCCGCCGGAGTCGCCCGAACCTCGGGTCCAGAGATCCTCGAGCTCGGCGAGCACATCGTCGGGAGAAAGATCGGCGGCGATCTCCTGGAGGTAGTCGCGGATCAGTTGATTCACGGAGCTCCCACGGCGCGCGGCCAGCTCGCGGGCGCGAGCGAGAATCTCATCATCAATGGACAGGGTAACGTTCACTCACACAATATACGTGCGCACGGATTACGTGTCAACCGATCAACCGAGAGCTCGCAGCTCTCCGGCCGCCGAAGCGAATGATCAGGCGCGCGTCACGCGCGCAGCGACAGCACGAGCCGAAGTCCCGAATCGAGGCGATCCAGGGAGGCGCCCGTCAGGCTGCCGATCCGTTTCGTGAGGAGCGCCTTGTCGACGGTGAGGATCTGCGACACATTGACGACGGATTTTCGAGGAAGGCCCGATTCGCGCGCCGTGACCGGGACGTTGCCGGGTGCAGCCGCCAGATGCAGATTGGACGTGATGGCGACGACGACGACCGTCTGGATACGGCTTTCGTTGAACGGGTTGGCCTGAGCCACGACGACGGGGCGACGGAATCCGGGAGAGCTCCCGTGCGGCAGCGGAAGGGAGGCCCACCAGATCTCGCCGCGCCTCACCACGTCTCCGGCGGGATCGAGATCGCCTGCATCATCGCAAGCCCCTCATCGAGCGAGCCCTCCTCCCGGCCGTATACCTCGTCGAGCTTTTCCCGAATCGCCGTTGCGCCGTGT
Organism: Thermoanaerobaculia bacterium; assembly: GCA_035525215.1. Lineage (GTDB taxonomy): Bacteria > Acidobacteriota > Thermoanaerobaculia > Gp7-AA8 > Gp7-AA8 > DATLEY01. The sequence goes on from DATLEY010000025.1 coordinate 2,740, forward strand.
CGTTCCGTGTACTCCGCGATCGCCCGCGCGTAGAGCTCGCTCCGGGAAACGTCGAGAGACTCGGCCAGCTCTTCGGCCGTCGCAAAGAGGGCGTCGGGGATGGAGATCGCCGTTTTCATGGCACTGAGTATAACTCGAGTTATACCCGGCGGCATTTCCAGAGTCAGACGGGATCCGCAGATTGGCGTGTGCTGCCGTCGATCGCTGGTGGGTGACTCCACTCCACGCACCCACGCCACCGCTCCGGTTTCACGTACAGGTTCGAGTGAAAGGAAAACATTTCGACGTGAGGCCGAGCGCCTGGAGAGCAGAATCGATTCTCATGACATAAAATGACGACATGACTGACGAGGAGCTACGACGCCAATTCGATTCGATGCGCCAGGACAATGCTTCGGATCATGGGGAGACGCGCCGGTACTTCGATGTCGCGGTCGAACGGATGGCGGCACGATTCAACGGGCTCGCCGAAAGCGTCGCACTCCTTGACAGCAAGCTGGAGCGGACTGCGTCCGTTCTCGAAAAGAAGATCGAGGGACTGCCGCCGAGACGCAGGCGATGATCCGATTCTCCCACGCGGAGCTCGACCGCCGGGTCCGCGCGATCGAGGAGAGCCACCGCTCCCTGGAAGACGCCGTGTCGGATCTCCAGGCTCGCGTCGAGCGTCTCGAGTCCTCGACGCATTGAAATCCCGGCGCGATCCCTCCGTTGCCGGCCAGATGATCCGATCGACCCATTGACCAATCCATCGTAACTTTTCACTCGGCTGCGCCAGCATGGCCTCGCGAGTTGTGCGGTAGGCGCGCGGATCGGCGAATGCCTGAAGGCCCTCCTGGATCACGGGGAGGCCGAGGTACGTGCCGTTTGCTCACGGAGCCGGCTCTTCGCCCAAACTTCCCCATCAGCTGCTATCCAGCTGAGATGGAGTCGAAGACCCTGCCACGTTCAGGCAGTCTGGGATCCTGAAGCGGGCGCATGGGTCGCCACCAGCGCTGACGTCCCGGGATTGGGGACTGAGGCCATTCACGCTCGCCCTCATCGTCCCTTCGACGCGCTCCAGCGTGGCTTCGAAGTGCCGTCGTGCCTCGGCCGCGCCAGATTCGAGCAGGCGCTTGAGATCGTGCCCGGTTTTTGACTCACCCACTCGACGACTCGGCCACGAGTCTCCGCCATCCGCTCTCGATTTTGATTTTTCCCCCGCTCCAGAAGGTAGAATGCGCCTCTCTCTCTCACCCCTTCCGGAGGTCTCAATGAAGAAGCTGTTTTCCCTCGTCCTTCTCCTTGCTCTGGCGACCGCCCCCGCGCTGGCTGCGACGGCCAACTCCGTCGAGAACGTTCAGATCCAGGGGATGCACTTCCCCGGTACGATCACTCGCGACTCACTTGGCAAAGCGCACATCGATGCGTGGACCCGGCATGATCTCTATTTTCTGCAGGGCTACGTTCACGCGGAGGACCGTCTGTTTCAGATGGACTCGACGCGGCGCGCGGGGAGCGGGACCCTCGCGGAACTGGTCGGGAGCGCCGGCCTGGCGGGCGACGTCCAGGCGCGAGCCATCGGTCTCCGGCGTGCCGCCGAGGCGAGCCTGGCAGCTCTTTCCCCTGACGTGCGGGCCGCGATCAACGCGTATGCTGCTGGCGTCAACGCCGGCATTGCGCGCTTTCCTCTTCCGCCTGAATACGCCGGACTCGAGATCAGCAGGGTCGAGCCCTGGAGCCCCGTCGACACGCTCACGGTGGGGAAAGCGATCGCTTTCAACCTCTCATTCGATCTCTCGGATATCGACCGCACCGTCGCGCTGCTGACGTACATCGGAGCGGGGCAGCAGGTCGGGTTCAACGGGCAGGCACTCTTCTTCGAGGATCTCTTCCGTTCCGAGCCGTTCACGTCCGCATCGACCGTTCCGGACGCCAGCGGCCCGGCCTTCAAGGGGAACGGTGTGCTGGCTGGCGTCACCTCGGACGGCGTGAGCAGGGCGGTCTCGAAAATTCATCCCAATATGCTCGGGATGCTGCAGGACTATCGCCGGCAGATGTCCCAATCGCCGCTCTTCAGCACGATCAACGTCGAGGAGATGAGCGCGGGCTCGAACGAGTGGGCAATCGCGGGACGGCATACCACCTCCGGCAACGCGCTCATGGCGAACGACCCCCATCTCTCGCTGAGCACGCCGTCGACTTTCTATCCGATCTCCCTCCGCTCGGGGCGGCTCAATGTCACAGGAGTGGGCTTTGCCGGAGTTCCGGGCGTCATTCTGGGGCGGAATCAGTTCATCGGATGGGGAGCCACGGTGAACCCGATGGACGTCACCGACATCTATCAGGAGCAGGTCGTGATCGATCCGACCGCTCCCGCTCAATTGAGCACGATCTGGAACGGCCAGCGCGAGTGGCTCTTCCCGATTCTCCAGACCTTCCGCAGGAATGTGATTGGCGACGGAATCAACGACAACCTCGCCGTGGTGCCCGCGGGGGGAGCGATCCCGCAGGCGGTTCTGGTGGTGCCGCGAAAGAACGCCGCGATCATCAGTCTCGATGCGGCAGCCGGCGTCGCGGTCTCCGTGCAGTTCACCGGTCTCTGGGCGACCCGTGAGCTCGAAGCATTCATCCGCTTCAACGAGGCCACCAACCTCGACGAGTTTCGCGAAGGTCTCCAATACTTCGACTTCGGATCGCAGAACTTCTCGTACTTCGACGTCGAGGGCAACATCGCCTATTTCACCAGCGCCGAGATGCCGATCCGCGAGGATCTGCAGAATCAGACCGTGGAAGGACTGCCGCCGTATTTCCTGCGTGACGGCAGCGGCGGCAACGACTGGGTTCGCCTTGCGAACCCTCCGGCAGGACAGGCCATCCCATTCGAGATTCTTCCCGCGAATGAGATGCCCCACGTGATCAATCCGCCAGCCGGATGGTTCGTGAACTCGAACAACGACCCGGCCGGGACGACCCTCGACAACGATCCGCTGAATCAGCTCCGCCCGGGCGGCGGAATCTTCTACCTCAGTCCCGGATACGACGGATTCAGGGGGGGGCGGATCACCGAGATGATCCGCCAGAAGCTCGCCGCCGGAGGAAAGTTCTCCCTGGCCGACATGAAACAGATGCAGGCCGACACGGTGATGATCGACGCGCAGTTCTTCGTGCCGCACATCGTGAACGCCTATACCCGGTCGCAGGGAAGCGCGAATCCGCTCCTCGCCGGACTCGGCGCCAGCCCCGCCATCGCGGCTGCTGTGGGCGCGCTGCAGATGTGGGACTTCTCGACGCCGACCGGGATTCGCGAGGGCTACGACGCCGCGGATGTGAACGGCCAGCTCTCCGAACCGAGCGCCGCCGAGATCTCCCGAAGCGTGGCCGCCACGGTCTACAGTGTCTGGCGCGGTCAGGTGTTGAAGAACACCGTCGATGGCGTGCTCGCCGCCGGCGGCCTGCCGAGGCCCGACGGAGCGACCGCTCTCACCGCGCTGAAGAAGCTGATCGACCGCTTTCCCCAACGTCAGGGAGTCGGAATCTCGGGCGTGAATTTCTTCAACGTGACGGGTGTCTCCAGCGCGGAAGATCGTCGCGACATCATTTTTCTGAAGAGCCTGGCGGATGCGCTGACTCTCCTGTCGAGCGACGAGTTCGCGCCGGCATTCGGCAACTCGACGAATCCGATGGATTACCGGTGGGGCAAGCTCCACCGCATCGTCTTCCGCCACGCCCTCGGAGGCCCACTTTCCATTCCTCCCGCCGGGGGAGCCTGGCCTCATCCGCTTCCGGGACTTTCCGGCATTCCGACGGACGGCGGGTTTGGCGTCGTCGACGCCTCCGCGCACAGTCCTCGCGCGGCCACTCTGAACGGCTTCATGTTCGGCAGCGGGCCGTCACGGCGATTCGTGGGAGAGGCCGGGAACGGCTTGATGGTCTCCGAATCGATTCTCCCCGGCGGAGTCAGCGGAGTTCCGGGCCCGCTCTACTTCAACATCCTTCCACTCTGGCTGACCAATGAGTACTACCCCCATTCTCTGCCGGGCGGACCGCGGCTCCCATGGGGGCGACGCTAGATGAAGGATTGCCGTGCGCGCAGGGTTCGTGGGAATCCGTAGCGCGTACAGCGTGGCCGAAAACCGGCGCCGACTGGATCTGAATGAAAAAGGGGGCGGCCCATGGCCGCCCCCTTTTCTTTGGAGCTACGAATTTCGCTTTCTCAGAACCGCAGTCTCAACCCTACGGAGAGGAGGAGCGGATTGATCTCGATGTCGAGATCCTGGGGATCTCCCGCGGCCCGTGTGGCCGGCTCGAACGGAAAATACTTCGCATCGAGGATGATTCCGAAGGAAGGCGTGATCGAAAAAGCGAGGCCGGCGTTGGCGAGCCACGTCGTTGCGTCGTCGACGTCGATCTCGCCGATCTCGAGGAGATCGAGATCGTTGCTGGAAAACTCGTTCGAGAGAATGTGGGCGACTCCGACACCCAGATACGGGCTGATGGTCGAGCGGGGAGCGAAGTGGAACTGGAGGGTTCCCGTGATCGGCGTGAGCTCGAGCGGGCCGAGATCGAAGTCGGGTCCGCCGGGGAAGCTCAGCGTCGTATCGGCATCCACCGCGTAGGCGGCAATTTCGGTCGAGACACGCTCGGTCCAGAAGATGTTTGCGCTGACGCCAAAGCCGATGTTCGAGTCGAAGTTCAGCTCGGAATCGAAATCCGGATCGAGCGGATCCTCGAAGACGTTGCTTCCCTGCGGCTCCAGCATCGATCCCCAGACGGCGATGTCGATCTGGGCGTGAGCGGGGAGGGCGAGAATGGTGAAAGCGAAGGCAGCAAGGATCCAGCGAGTCTTCATAGTTCCTCCTGAGGCGCACCAATGCTAACGCAAGGCCAACGTTTTCCGGGAGTTGGTTTTGCTACACTCCGCCGCGGCCCCTCCGCCGGCCAAATTCGCTCGAAGGATCCCCTCCGCATGGCCGTTCCGCTTCTCGACCTCAAACAGCAATACGCCACCATCAGGGATGAAGTCCTGCAGGTCACCGAGGAGGTCTATGACTCTCAGATCTTCATCCTCGGAAAACGCGTCGACGGCTTCGAAAGGGATTTCGCCTCGTATTGCGAGACGCCCTTCGCTGTCGGAGTCTCCTCGGGCACGGATGCCCTGCTCGTTGCCCTGATGGTGCTGGACATCAAGGCCGGCGACGAGGTGATCGTCCCCGCCTACTCGTTCTTCGCCACGGCTGGAGTCGTCGAGCGCCTCGGAGCCGTCCCCGTATTCGTCGACATCGAGCCCCGAGGCTTCAATATCGACCCGCAGCTCGTCGCCGCGGCCATCACCGACAGGACGCGCGCCATCATGCCCGTCCATCTTTTCGGGCAGTGCGCGGAGATGGACGCTCTCGCGGAGATCGCGAGTCCCCGTGGCATTCCCATCATCGAGGACGCGGCGCAGGCGGTGGGCGCCGAGTTGGGAGGCCGGAGGGCAGGCTCGATTGGCGTCATGGGATGCTTCTCGTTCTTTCCTTCCAAGAACCTCGGAGCCTTCGGGGACGCCGGAGCGGTCACGACGAACGATCCTGCCCTGCACGAGAAGCTGGTCGACTACCGGGTCCATGGAATGAGACCTCGCTACTTTCATCACGCCGTGGGCGGCAATTTTCGGATCGACGCGCTGCAGGCGGCGATTCTTCACGTGAAGCTGCGCCATCTCGATTCCTGGACCGAAGGGCGCCAGCGCAATGCGAAGGTTTACCGCGAGCTGTTCGCGGCGAAGAGTCTCCAGGGAAGGGTAGAGCTTCCGGAGTTTCTTGCCGACCGGCGTCACGTCGTGAACCAGTTCGTGATCCGCTTCCCCGAGGGACGCGCGGTACGCGACAAAGTGATGGAGACATTGAGGGGAATGGGAATCGGGTGCGAGGTCTATTACCCGCTGACCCTGCCGGCGCAGAAGTGTTTCGCGCATCTCCCCGGCGCGCAGCGGCGCTTCCCGGTGGCCGAAGCGGCAAGTGAGCAGACCCTGGCGATCCCGATCTTTCCAGATCTCACCCGCGCTCAGATCGAAGAGGTCGTCGATGGAATCACCGTGGCGTTGAAGTAGAGAGGCAGGGAAGAGGGAGGAGGAGCGAGGGGGGCAGGGAAGAGGGGGGAGGAGCGAGGGGGGAGGGGAGAGGCCCGCCGGTCGGGCCAGAGTACCGCCGGCCTCCGGCCGGTCGCCATGCCCGCGAAGGCATGCGAATCCACTGTACCGCCGGCGTCCCGCCGGTCGCCATGCACGCTCAGGCTCACGCGGGATCAATGTACCGCCGGCGTCCCGCCGGTCGCCATGCCCGCGCGGGCTCACGCGGGATCAATGTACCGCCGGCGTCCCGCCGGTCGCCTCGCACGCGCGGTGTTTTTTGTCGATGACGAGAAAGCCAGCGCGCTTCGTTCCGAAGAGACTCTCGTTGAGACGGGCTGGGCGGCGAGACGCCGCCCGCCACTCTTGCGCAGGCCTCTGCCTTCCCTCTTCCCTCGCTCCCCTACCCTCATCCCTGACTCTGCCTTCCCCTCTTCCCTCGCTCCTCTACCCTGATCCCTGCTTCTACAATGCCTCCATGATTCCGTTGAGGATCGCCTCGCAGAGCGAGATACGCCCGCTGATCACTCGCGTCATCGTTTTCGTTCTGGCCATCGGATTCATCGTTCAGGCAGCCAGCCCGCGGCTCGGGGACGCGCTGGTGCGGGTGTTCGGTTTCGTTCCGGCGCGCTTTTTCGACCCTTCAGCCTTCGACTACTCCCGGTTCGAAGTGCTCACCACTCTCATCACTTCGCAGCTTCTCCATGGGGGGTGGGTTCATCTCGCTGGGAATCTTCTATACCTCTGGGTTTTCGGAGCAGCCATCGAGGGGAAAGTGGGGCACGGCATGTTCGCCGCGCTCTACCTTGCCGGTGGAATTGCGGGCAGCCTCGGGCACGCCTTCATGTTTCCGACCTCCACGATTCCTTCCATCGGAGCGTCGGGATGCATCGCCGCACTCCTCGGAATTTTCCTCGTGCTGATGCCTCGTGAGCGCATCACGACGCTGATTCCTCTGGTCGTGTCGTGGATTCTTCTCGAGGTTCCCGGCCTCGTCCTTCTGCCCTTCTGGTTCGGGCTTCAGTTCCTGAACGGATGGCTGGCCCTCCGGAGTGCACAGGGAACCGAGGAGGTCGCGGGGATCGCATGGTGGGCGCATGTGGCCGGATTCGTATTCGGGTTGATCGCGGGGGTGCTGATCCGGCTCCGCGACTACAATACGCGCCGATGAAAACGATTCTGGTCACCGGGGCGGCAGGTTTCATCGGATCTCACACGGCGCGGAAGCTGATCGAGCGCGGTGATCGCGTCGTCGGAATCGACAATCTGAACGACTACTACGATCCCCGGCTGAAAGAGGCGCGGCTGGCGCGGCTCCAGGGTCCGCAGTTCTCGTTTCGCAGGATCGATCTCGCGGACCGCGATGCGATGGAGCGCCTTTTCCGTGAAGAAGCGATCGAGCGCGTGATCCATCTCGGGGCGCAGGCCGGTGTCCGTTACTCCATCGAGAGCCCGCATGTGTACATCGACAGCAACATCACCGGCTTTCTCAACGTCCTCGAGGGATGCCGTCATCACGGGATCGAGCATCTCGTCTACGCCTCGACCAGCTCCGTCTACGGGGCGAATACACGCCAGCCGTTCTCGGAGCATCAGAGCGTCGACCACCCGATGGCGCTCTATGCGGCGACCAAGAAGGCGAATGAGGGAATGGCTCACTCTTACTCTCATCTGTTCGATCTCCCCACCACGGGCCTGCGGTTCTTCACGGTCTATGGCCCGTGGGGACGTCCCGACATGGCGCTCTTCAAGTTCACCCGCGGGATCCTGGCCGGCGAGAAGATCCCGGTCTACAACCATGGAGACATGGTGCGCGACTTCACCTATGTCGATGACATCGTCGAGGGAGTCGTGCGCGCATCCGACCAGCCGGCGCGCCCCGACCCGGAGTGGGACGGCGATGACCCCGATCCTGCGACCAGTTACGCCCCCTGGCGGATCTTCAACATTGGAAACAACCGGCCGGTTCAGCTTCTGAGGTACATCGAAGTCATCGAAGAATGTCTCGGCAGGAAGGCCGAGATGGAGATGATGCCGATGCAGCCGGGCGACGTCCCCTCCACCATGGCGGATACCTCCGCCCTGAGCGCCGCGGTCGGATTCAAACCGGACACGCCGGTCGAGGTCGGCGTCCGCCGTTTCGTCGACTGGTATCGCGACTATTACGGCGTCTGACGTGGCGTTCCGAGTTCCCAGTTCGGAGTTCGGAGTTCCCAGTTCAGAGTTCCCAGTTCAGAGTTCCCAGCTGCCAGGTGTCCAGTTGAGCGACTGTGAACTGTCAAGGCGACCGGCCGGAGGCAGGCGGTTTAAGCCGTTCCCGAGGCAACCGGCTTGCGGCGACTCCGTGGCGGCTTCCAGCCGGGGCGAACTGGGAACTGGGAACTCGGAACTGGGAACTCCGCTGTGAACTGTGAACTGTGAACTGGGAACTGGGAACTCCCCCTCGGAACTGGGAACTCCCCCTGGGAACTGGGAACTGCGAACCCTCCTCCCCCCGCCGGGCCCGCCTCTTGCTGAATGAGCCTTCCGGAGGTGCAGTATGCGGAAAGCGATCATGGTCGCCGCCCTTTTGACGCTCATGGGGAGCGTCGACGCGGTTTCGGGGGATTTCAGCATCATCGTCTCGGGATTCGCTCTTGACCGCACGGGGCGAGGACTGGGGGAGGAAGAGATCCAGGGAACCACGGTCGACTTCGACTTCGACCTCGGAGGGGCGATCGGCGGCGGGCTTCTCTGGCAGTTTTCCAGGAACTGGGCATTCGAAGGGAAAGTTGCTTACGGCAGGATGGAGACCCGCGTGCGGCGACGCGTCGGCGATGCCATCGCGGTCCTCATTCTCGACGACGTCGAGATCATTCCCGTGACCGCGGTCCTCCAATGGCGGCCCGACTTCAGCGGGGACTGGGATCCCTACCTCGGCGTTGGCGTGGCCCATTTCGAGTTCCGCGACCTTCGCCTGGGAGGGAACGACAGAATCTCATTCGATAACGATACCGGTCTGGTGCTCGCGGCAGGTCTCGACATCGCCATTTCCGAACGGTGGTTCATCAACGGAGACGTGAAATACGTTCCGTTCGAGACCGGATCCGAGGGCATTTCCGTCTTCGGAGTCCAGGAGGAACTCGAGTTCGAGCCGATCCTCGTATCCGTCGGGATCCGATACCAGTTCTAAGCCGTGCGGCCTTCTAATGACACCGCGGGGGAGGGGGGGCCCCCTTCTCCCCGTCCGGCACGTTCATCCGAATGAAATCGCATTCGGGGAGAAGGGTCGGGGATGAGGGGCAACGATGTGCCGCCCGCCTTCGCGGTCTCGATTTTTCGCACGGCCTCACGGACCGGGGGCTCACGCCCCCGGCTGTCACATCTGACGCCCGCCTTCGCGGGCTCTCGTCCCGTGAACGTGAACGTGCCCGTGCCCGTGAACGGTTTTTGACTCACTCGCCCGCGATTCACATGGTCATCTCCGCTCCACCGTCGCTCGCGACGTTCCCCCGCTCTGAATGACCCCGGGCCAGGGCGGGAAGTTCTCGCGGCGGACCGGACGTTGCCTAACCCGATGAGACTTTCCCCGATCCAGCGCCTCCTTCCCGCTCTTTCGCTCGCCCTTCTCGCATCGTCCGCCGGCGCCGCGACGTACATCGTTCCCGCCGACGAGAATCTCGTCTCCCGGGCGGATGCGATCGTCCGTGTGACCGTCCAGTCATCCTTCAGCTATTTCGCTCCGGATGGCGCGATCCATACCGACAGCATCGTGCGTGTGGAGGAGTCACTCAAGGGAAGAGCCGCTGCGGGAACGATGATGGCGGTCACCGAAGCGGGCGGCGTCGTCGGGGATCTCGCGATGTTCTCCTCGGCGGCCCCGTCGTATCGATCCGGAGAGCGGGCCATCGCATTTCTGGCCAGGAACGGCTCGCGCTGGTCCACGCTCGACCATCAGCTCGGAAAGTTCTCGCTGGTGACCGATGCGGCCTCGCGAAACATCGCCGTTCGAGGCGCGAGCGATCGGGAGATCTTCGGGTGGGATCCATACGGGCGTCGCCACGCCGAGGGCATCCGCGACGCCGTGAAATTCGAGCGCTTCATCGAGGACGTCGCGGCCGGCCGTCACGGCGACCGCGATTACTTTCTCGACGAATCGCTTGGCGCCGTTCAGGCCCGCTCGCACGTTCCGAATGGCAGCGTCTACCTGATGGAGTTTTCCATCAGCGGAACCAAGCAGGGCGCGCGATGGCAGCAAATGGGATTCGAAATGGGGACCCATGGAACTCAGACCGGCATCTCCGATCTCACAGCTTCGCTGGCCACCGCTCTCTCAGCGTGGAATGACGATCCCGGGTCTTTGATCGAAATCAAGATTACTGGGCCCGGCTCCGGAACCCACGGCACCAACGACAAGAAGAACAACATCTACTTCGATCAGCCGAACGAAGGAAAGCTGAGCGGCAGCACCGTCGGCCTTGCGAATTTATGGGCCACCAGCGCCGAGCATCAGTTCAACGGACATCCTTACTTCACGGCCGTCGATTGCGACATCCTCATCGAGAGAGCGATGACGCGGCACACGTTCGAAGAAGTCGTCGCTCACGAGCTGGGCCACTGCCTCGGATTCCGTCATTCGAATCAGGGAGAGCCGATGAGCACGATCGCCCTCATGAACTCATCGGTCAGCGGACGAGGACCTGTCCTCGGCGACTGGGACCGGGAGGCGGCCGCCCATGTCTACGGCATCGTGGTCGACTGCATCGATCCCCTGATCCGCCTGCATCCCCATGTCCGGACGGTCACGGCCGGCCAATCCGCCTCGCTGACCGTCGACGCGGAAGGGGAGGATCTGACGTTTCAGTGGTACCGCGGCGGAGGCTCGACGACCGGCGCGGCGATCGCCGGAGCGACAGGGTCGACGCTGAACACCGGACCCCTGACTGCCGACGAGCTCTTTTCAGTCGTCGTCTCGAACTCCTGCGGAGCTGCCGAATCGCTCGTCACCAAGGTGACCGTACTTCCAGCCTGCCAGTTGCCCGTGATCACCGTGCAGCCTCAGTCGAGGCGAGTGGGAACGGGGCAGACCGTGACCTTCTCGGTCACAGCTTCCGGAGCGACCAGCTATCAGTGGTACCGCGGCGGATCGGGCAATGAATCAAGCCCCATTGCCGGAGCCACCGGAACCTCCTACACCACGCCCTCCCTGTCGCGCTCCGAGGCGGTGTGGGTGAGGGTCACGAACGGGTGCGGATCCGTGGGGAGCGCCGCCGCCGTGGCGTCGACGCAATCCCGTAGTCGCTCGGCCGGCCGGCCGTAGGCTCACGTACCGCCGGCCTCCGGCCGGCTTCGCACGGCGGCGGAGCCGTGCCAAGCCCGCGAAGCGGGCGGCAGACACGACAGCCCCGGCCGTGAGGCCGGGGTTTCTCGATGGCCATCCAAATATCCGGAGCCCGCGAAGGCGGGCGGCAGATACGACAGCCCGGCCGTTAAACGAGCCGGTCTACCTCCGTGGAAAAAATCGTGGGTCGAGCTCGATTCCTGAGGCTTCGAGCAGCGAACGGATCTCGTCGTCGAAACTCACGCGACGATGATGCTCCTCCTGCCCCTCGATGTAGCGGCGAACCTGGGTGAGTCGCGAGTAGCTGACGGAAAAAGCCGCGTAGCCGGCCTGCCAGTTGAAGCTTTCGAATCCGGAAATCTGACGCAACCATCTGCTGGAGTTCGATTTCGCTTTCGAAACCAGATCGGCTGTGGCGATCGTGGTGGCGGGCCGGGTCAGGAAATGAACATGATCCTCGACTCCCCCGATCGACAGCGGCTCGCAGCGAAGGTTCTTCAGGACTCCGCCGATGAAGGCATGAACGCGAGGGCGTATCGCGGGGACGAGAAACGGTCGGCGATCATACGTTCCGAATACGATGTGAAGAAAGATTGAGTTGTAACTGCTCATGCGGTCTTTATCGACCGCGAAAGTTCCGTGGAGGAGTGTACCTCGGATGGACCTTCCCGGTACCTGTCCGTCGTGCCGCCCGCCTTCGCGGGCTCAGGATATTTTGTATGGCCGGTGGGACCCCGGCCTCACGGCCGGGACTGTCAAATCTTTCGCCCCGCCTTCGCGGGGCTTCGCACGGCGGAGCCGTGACAGAGATCGCCGGGGCGTCGCGCGAAGTGCGCTTCGTATCGAGCAGATCGATCTCGTTGAGAAGGGCTGGGCGGCGAGACACCACCCGCCACCGTGGGGCCGCCCCGCGAGCAGATCGATCTCGTCGAGAAGGGCTGGGCGGCGAGACGCCGCCCGCCACCATGAGGCCGCTTCCTCCCTCGACCTCCCGCCGGAACAGGCGTAAAGTGTCCGCGTCCCTTCGTTCCCATAGGAGTCTCCCGTGCGACCGATACAGCGACCTCTGCTGTCGCTACTGTTCACCCTTTTCGCTGTGGCGTCTTCCGCCGCCGTTTACGTCGTCCCGCCGGATGACGATCTGATCGAGCGGGCGGACCGGATCGTCGTCGCCGTTCTCGAGAGCAGCGTCAGCTACCTCGACGAGCGCGGCGCGATCGTCACCGACCATCGTTTCGTGGTCGAGGACGTCCTCAAGGGGGAGGCTGCCGCCCGAGTCACCGTAACGGTTCCCGGGGGCCAGGTTGCGAAACGGGGACTCTTCTTCTCAGCCGCTCCCGTATATCGCGACGGCGAGCGCGTCCTTCTTTTCCTCTCGGGGCGGGAACTCCTGGACTTCCAGCTCGGAAGCTTCAGCTTCGTCGAGGACACGAGTGGGCGTGAGCTTCTCGTCCGCGGATCGTCCGAGAGGGAGATCCGCGGATGGGATCCGCTCAGAGGACGCCATCTCGAGAAGCGGCGCGACGCGCGCGCCTTCATCGCGAGCATCCGCGAGGCCGCCCGCGGCGGCGAGCTTCACGAGGACTATTTCGTGGAAGCCGCGCTGCCCGACACAGGATCCGTGACCGCCCGATCGCACCGTTCAGGGACGGACTACCTCTTCGCCGGCGTTTGGCCTTCCGGCGCCTTCACGTTTCTGATCGAGGGAGCGACCCCCTGCGCAGGGTCGCCCTGTCTACAAGATTCTATTGTTACTGCCGCCCAGGTATGGAACGGCGCCCCGGCGACCATCAACATCGGCGGGGGAGGGGAGAGCAACAAACCCAAGCCGGATGTCACGGCGGTCCCCCAGCAGGATGGCGAGAACACTCTCTTCCTCGACATGCCCAACAGCGGCTATCTCTCCGGATCCATCGTCGCCTACGCCTGGCAGTTCCATAACTCGGGAACCCCGTTCGGTACCGCGCTCGAGTGTGACGTCTGGATCGAGCAAGGGCTCAGCGGAATCGGTTTTGAGGAAGCGGTGGGGCACGAGATGGGTCACTGCCTCGGCTTACGCCACTCCAACGAGGGGACTCCCGCATCGAACGACGCGCTGATGTACAGCATCTTCCCATCGGGACGCGGATCGACGCTGCTCAACTGGGACAAGGAAGCCGCGAATCATGTCTACGGTGACGGATCGTATTGCACTCCACCTTCCATCACATCACAGCCCCAGAGCCGTACGATCAACGAGGGGGAATCGGCGCTTCTCGCCGTCGGCGCGACGGGAGAGAACCTTTCCTATCAGTGGCGATTCAACGGAGCTCCGATCAACGGAGCGACGAGCTCCAGCTTCGATACGGGCCCCCTTCCTGCCGGCACATTCGTCTACGACGTCATCGTCACCGACAGCTGCGACAGCGTGACCTCGTCTTCCGCGACGATCACCGTGGTGGCGCGGTGCGATCCGCCGCTGATCACGCAGCAACCTCAGTCTCAGACCGTCGCACCGGGCGAATCGGCGACGCTGACGGTCGTGGCGAACCATGTTGGCTCATGGCAGTGGTTCAAAGGACCGGCGGGAGATGAATCCTCTCCCATCTCCGGTGCGACCTCGTCCTCATATCAGACGGGGCCTCTCACGGCCACGCAGAGCTTCTGGGTCAAACTGGCCAACGCGTGCGGTTCGACCGCAAGCAACACGGCAGTGATCACCGTGGAGTCGACCTGCTTCGCTCCGCAGATCACCACGCAGCCGCAGTCGCTGACCATTCCCTTCGGCGAGAGCGCGAACCTGACGGTCGAAGCGACCGGCAGCTCCCTCGAGTTCCAGTGGTACCGCGGCGCGGCGCCCGACGTTTCGAACCCCGTGAGCGGCGCGACCACTCGCGGGTTCTCGACCGGCGCTCTCACCGCGAACAGCAGTTTCTGGGTGAAGGTCTCGAACTCCTGCGGGAGCCGCGAGTCGGCGACCGCGGTCATCACCCTCTCCTGCGGCGTTCCACGGCTCGGCGCGCCAGGCACGGTCCCCTCGGGCCTGACTTACGACGTCGTCTGGAGCCAGGCGGCGCTCGAGGGGGCGAGTTACGAGATCCAGGAGTCGACGACTCCCGATTTCTCATCGGGCGTCATCACCCGAACGATCACCGGCCTTTCGACCTCCTTCACGCACACGGTCACTGCAGCGACCACTTACTACTATCGCGTTCGTGTCACGAACTGCAATGGCTCTCCGGGAGCATTCTCGACGGTCGCAACGACGGTCGTCGTTCCTCCCGCGGCCCCCGAGTCCGCGCGCTTCGATCTCGTCGCTCCCCTGGGCACGACTCAGACGCTGATTCAGCAGGTGTTCGTCCCCTCGCCGGGAGGGACGACCACATTCACCGCGGCAGTCGATCAGCCATGGCTGACCGTGACGCCCGCTTCCGGAACGATTGGACCGGATGGTGTCACCCTGACGATCACCGCGAATCCCGCCGAGCTTCCGGTCGGCGCGACGACGGCGACGCTCACCGTGACATTCGGGGCTGCCAGTGGAGGCAAGCGAGCGCTCGGCGGCGGGACGAAGAACATCCCCGTCTCCGTGACTCTGGTGACGCCGGTTTCTTCCGGCGGGAAGGATTCCCCCGCCAGCAACTCGCTGCTCATTCCGGCGGTCGCTCACGTCGCGGGTGGCGCGTTCTTCCAGTCCGACGTTCGCCTTGGAAATCTCAGCAGCTCCACCCTCGACTACGAGCTCTTCTTCACACCGACGCTGACGAACGGTCTCCTCAACGGGAAGCGAACGATCATCCGACTGCAGTCGGGCCAGACCGCCGCGCTCAACGCGATCGTGAAGAACTTCTTCGGCTATGCCGGACCGACCGACAGCGTCTCCGGAGCGCTGGAGATCCGCCCCCTGAAGACCCTCGTCACGACCAGCTTCGCCTCGAGCCGGACGTACGCTACGACGACGCTTGGAACTCTCGGCCAGTTCATTCCGGGCGTCCCCTTTCCCCAGTTCATCGGCACGCCCGCGACGGTGCCCGGCGAGCCGGCGCCCACGCCGGTGCGCAAGATCAGCCTCCAGCAGCTCGCGCAGAACGGCAGCTACCGCACGAATATCGGGCTTCTCGAGGCCACCGGACTCGGCGCCTCCGGGAACATCCTCTATTACACACCAGCGGGAGAAGTGTTCCACCAGACCCCCTTCACTCTCGGACCCGCGGAGCAGAGGCAGCTTTCGGCGCCTCTCCGCGATCTCGGGATCTCGATCGCGGATGCGCGCGCCGAGGTCGTGATGGACGAGAGCTCACCGGGGCGGGTGACCGCTTACGCTTCGGTCATCGACAACGAGACCAGCGACCCGTTCCTGGTCGCGGCCGCGCGACCGGATGATGTGCGCTCTCGCCGCTACATTCTCCCCGGCGTGGCCGCGGTCGATAATCCGGGCGGTTCGAACTTCTACTCCGATGTGCGGGTGTACAACGCCGGCTCTGCGCCCGCCAGTGTGACCATTCGTTTCGTTCCTCTCACCGGTTTCACGGTCGGCACCGGAGCCGTCGGGCAGGTGACGATTCAGCCGGGCCAGGTCCTGGGGTGGGACAATGCTCTCAAGGCTATCTTCGATCTCGATTTGACGGCGGGAGCGCTGCACTTCGAAACTCCTTCTGATTCTTCGCTCATCGTCACCGGCCGGACCTTCAGCCGCGCCGCGAAGGGAACCTACGGCCAGTTCATCCCCGCGCTACTGCCCACGGAAGGCGCGGGACTGGGTGAGGGCTCGGTCGAGGTCTTCCAGCTGGAGCAGTCGGCGAATTTCCGCACCAACATCGGGCTGATCGAGCTGACTGGAAAACCGGTCACCATCCGAATCACGGCCGTTGCGCCGGAAGCGAGGGTCACTCCGAGCCTCGAACTGACGCTTCAGGCGAACGAGTTCCGGCAGTTCAATGCCTTTCTTCGGGACGTTCTCAACCTCGGAGGGAATGTGTACAACGGCCGGATCTCCATCACCGTAATCGGCGGGGAGGGGCGGGTCGCCGCCTACGCCTCGGTGATCGATAACCGGACCAGCGATCCGACCTACGTGCCGGGGCAGTAGATGGCGACCGAGAATATAATCTGCCGGTTCGACGACCAAGGAGATCACCTGTGAAACGTTCGATTCTCGCTTCTCTGTTGCTGCTCGTTCCCGCCGTCCTTTTCGCCGGGAGCTACATCGTTCCTTCCGACCGCGAGCTCATCGAGAGCGCCGATGCGATCGTGATCGGAGACGTCCTCGCCAGCTACTCCTATTACGGAGAGGGGGGGAAGATCTTCACGGATACGATCCTTCGAGTCTCCGAATCGGTTCGAGGGGTCAACCCTTCCGAGGTCAGGATCACGGAGGAGGGAGGGGTCGTCGGGGACCGTGCGGTATTCGTTTCGACCACGCCGGTCTACGTCCCCGGGCAGCGGGTTCTGGCGATGCTGAAGCAGGACGGATCGCGCCTCACGACCCA
>DATLEY010000043.1:0-14790 GCA_035525215.1 Thermoanaerobaculia bacterium
CGCTCGTCTACCTCTTCCCTTATAACGGTCCGCCGATTACAACCCGGGCCGGCTTTCAACATTCACCATTCAAAATTCAACTTTCAATTCCCCGGCGGATCCTCCTCGGGCTCTGAAGGCTCAGAGGCGGGGGGCTGCTGCGCCGACTGCTCCGGCGGCCGGGCAGGGGGTCGGCGCGTCGTCGTCGGCTGGGTCGTCGTCGGTTGCGTCGAAGTCGGCGGATTTTCGGGGCGCTCCCCCGGCAGCGGGACGGGGAGCCGGACGGGCGGCCGCGTCGAAGTCGGAGGAACGGTCCGCGTCGGGAAGTTTCCGCCGCCCAGCACCGGATCGGGTCGCGGCTCGGTGGAGATCGGCGGGGAGACCGGCTCGGTGGGCGGAAGGCTGCCGAACCTCGGATCCTCATCGAGCGGAGTCCAGCCTTCCATTCCGGGGAGCGGCATCCCGTATGCGTCGACGAGCATCGGCTGGCGGATCTCATGGATCGGGCAGAGATGGCGCGGCTCGGTTCCCGCCTTGAACGCCTCCTGAACGACCTGATTGCCTGGACACTGTGGAGTGACGAGGCCGCCGGACGTGGCATCCACTTCCGCGAACACCATTCCTCCCGGAACGGGGAAGTCACGGCTCTCGCGCCCGGCGGTGATCTCCGTCATCAGACGGGCCCACATCGGGACTGCGCTGTCCGAAGCGGAGATGCCGACCGGCTGATTCGAGTCGAAGCCGATCCAGGTCAGAGCGAGTGTGTCCGGCGTGAAACCGATGAACCAGGCGTCGCGCTGATCGTTCGTCGTTCCAGTTTTTCCCGCGGCTGTCTTCCTGAACCCGAGGGCTCTGGAGCCCGCCCCGGTGCCGCGGTTCATGACGCCTTCCATGAGATGGACGGCTAGATAGACGTCGCGCGCGGGAAAGACCTGAACAGGGTCGATCCTTCCACTGGCGACGGCATCGCCATCCTCGTCCGTCACGAAACGGATCGTCCGCAGCGGAAGGCGGGATCCCATCCGCGCGAGCGTCGTATAGGCCTCGGCCATCTGAACCGGGGGAACTTCCACCGCGCCGAGAATCAGCGCCGGGTTGTCCGCCATCTCGGTATCCACTCCGAGAACGCTCGCGGTCTTGATCACGGAATCGACACCGGAGGAGAGTCCGAGCCGGACGAACGCGGAGTTCATCGACTTCTCGAGGGCCTGGCGGACGGTGACCACCCCGTAGTAGTGCCCTTCGTAGTTTCGCGGCGACCAGTCTTTCGAGTACCGGCGCTCCAGGACGAAGCGGGCGTCGTTGACCAGAGTCGCGGGGGTGATGTTCTGACGCGAAAGGCTCGGCTCGAACGCGGCGACCGCGACGAACGGCTTGAAGAGCGAACCGACCTGGCGTTTCGCGCTGGTGGCGCGGTTGAACTGGCTGACTTCGTAATTGCGGCCACCGACCAGAGCGCGGATCTCGCCGGTCGCTACGTCGACCGCGATTGCCGCGCCCTGCAGCGGCTCGTCCCGGTTGCGGAGACGCCGGTTCCCCTCCTCGAGGCGCGCCAGATTCGCCTCCACCTGCTTCGCTGCCGCTTCCTGCCATTCGAGGTCGATCGCGGTGTAAATCTGCAGCCCGCGCCCCTCGACTTCTTCGATCCCGTAGTCGCGGCGGATCTCCTGAAGAACCCGATCGACGTAATAGGGAATCGAGCCGAGTCCCGAGGCTTGACGGGTCGGCTTCTCGGGAAGCGGTTGATTCAGCGCGACCCGGAGCTGCTCCTCGGTGATCTTGCCGTTCCGGCGCATCTGTCGAAGGACGAGGTCGCGGCGCTCCTTCGACTTCTCCGCGTTCGCAAACGGGGAGAAGTTGTTCGGCGACGGAATCATCCCGGCCAGGACGGCCGCTTCGCTGATCGTCGCCTCGGTGACCGGCTTGCCGAAGTAGAAGCGCGAAGCCTGCCCCACTCCGAGAATCGAGATGGAGCGGTCGCGGCCGAGATAGATGTCGTTGAGATAGGCCTCGACGATCTCCTTCTTCGAGTACTTCGCATCGAGCATGAGTGCCATGAACGCTTCGACGATCTTTCGCCGCATCGTTCGCTCGTTGGTGAGGTAGTAGTTCTTGACCAGCTGCTGCGTGAGCGTGGAGCCACCCTCGGAAGCTCCACCAGAGCGGATGTTCCGCATCAGGGCACGGAAGATTCCGATCGGATCGACGCCCGGATGCGCAAAGAAACGGACGTCCTCCGCGACCACCACCGCATCGATGACATGCTGCGGGATCGCGTCGAGCGGTACCGGACTCCGGTTCTCGAGCTGATCCCCCATGATCGAAGTGAGGAGCTCGGGCTCCAGCGCGGCTGTGCCCGAGCCGTCCGCCACGGTCACCGTCTCGATGCCATCCTTCGTCGTCGTCACCGTGACCAGCTGGGCTTCCTGGTCTCCTTCGGGGTGGTCGAAGGCGCGGATGTGAATCCTCCACCCCTCCTCGCCGCGTTGAAACGTGCCGGGCTGATCGACCGAGTCGGTTTCGCGATAGCCGAGCCGCCGAAGTTTCTCTCCCAGCTCTTCAGCGCCGACCGGCGCGCCGCTGACCAGAGTCACCTTGTCCGTGAAAACGCGCGTGGGAAGTGAAACGCGGCGCACTTCGAACGTGCGCACAGCCTCAATGTAGACCCACAGCCCCAGGGCGACGAAGAGAACCAGGATCGAAAGACTCCCCCAGGCGAGGATGCGAAAGGTGGTCTTACGGCTGGGCCGCCGGCGCCGCGGTGGGGTATCGGGAACAGGGGTCGGATCGGGTGTCGAATCAGGCATGGTTGACCCTGCCTGATGGGAAATTCATGCCTGAATGGCGACGGCCAGAATACGTCCGGAGCCCGCGCCGTCGCGGCGATACGAGTGAAAAAGGTCCACCTCGCAACGGGTGCAGAGGGCCGCGTCGGCGATCCGATCCGCCGGAATTCCTTCCGCCGCCAGCAGACGGCGGGTCATCGCAGCGAGGTCGAAGTGAGGGCGGCCCCGCGCGCCGGCGCGGACGCAATCGTCTACCGGACCGTAACGCTGACGAAATGCAGCGACGACTTCATCGCCGACCTCGAAGCAGCACTGGCGGATGGCAGGTCCCAGCCAGGCGAATGCCGATGAGGAATCGAAGGAGGAGAGCCGCCGCATCTCCTCGATCGCTCGAGGAACGATCCCCTGCGCCGCGCCACGCCATCCGGAGTGAAGATTCGCAATGACGCGATGTTCGGGATCGATCAGCGTCACCGGCAGACAATCCGCGACCTTGATCCCGAGAGCGATCCCCGGCCGGTCGCTCCAGATACCATCGCACTCGCCGATCTCGCGCCATCCGGTCGAAGGATCGCCCGCGAACTCGACCGCGGTGCCGTGGACCTGCGTGCAGGTGGAAAGCCCGATGTCTTTCCCCCACCGCTGCTCGATGTGAGCGCGCAGAGCCGCCGCGTCGTCTCCGGAGAGACGGCCGCTGAAATCCGTCATCGTGTAGAAGAGGCCGTATTCATCCGGAAGACCGGGGGCGACGAGAGTCCGCCCGATGTGCGCTGACGGTTCGGTCGTCCACTCAACGGATGGCGGGTTCGACGATTGGATGCTCATGGCTGGCCAGTGATGCTCCTACAACAGCCGCGCCAGCGCCGGCTTCATCGCGCAGGCTCAGTCGATTCGTCAGGGATGACGCGCGGCGCGCGCGCGACGTTTCCCAGAGCCCAGAGCATGAAGACCGCTCCAGCGAGCGAACCAGTCCCCACGCGCAGCGTGTTCGTGCTTTCACGAAACCCTGCGGCCTGCGTCAAGCCATCGATTCCCATCGGAATGACCGCAAACAGGAGGACCAGCGCGGGAAGCTGGAGCCGGAGCGGGGGGATGGCCAGAAAGAGGCAGATCCCGGCCAGCGCTCCCACGTAGATCGCGAAACAGCGCGCGCAGATGGGCATTGGAGTCCCGGCGACATGGAGCGAACGGGAGTCGATTCCATGACAGGCCAGCCGGAACGGCGCTTCGATCCAGGCCGGCGCCCCCGCCGAGCGCGCCAGCGCGGTTCCATACGAGGCGAGAGGAAGAACGCCAGCCGCCACCGTGAAGAGAAACGCCGCGATGAGCAGCGTCCGATCGAGAGGCATCGTTCGTCTCACTTCACCCTCGAGAAGCGCCAGGTCTCGGCGAATGCGAACGTGGTCACCGTGAATGCCCAGAATCCGGTGAAGAAGGCGCCCACGCAGAGAAGAGCCACGCCGAAGTTCGCGAGGAAGCTCGCCACCAGGTGAATGAGGATCGAGATCACGTAGTTTCCCAGGTTCGCGCTGATGTAAGGGAGGATCGCTCCGAGCTCGAAGGCCGCGCCGAACCGTTCGAGCATCACGGCCCGCGTCAGCGCGGCCGGCAGAATCACCGAGACGATCAGCGCCAGGAGATACCCGAAGCAGGCGCCGATCCCGAACAGACCTCCAGCCAGCGGAGAGCCGTCTTCGAAGGCCGCGTCCGTCATCGCGCCGACGACGGCCGAGCCGCCGATCGTGAAGATGAAGAGGAGGATCACCGGAATGAAATAAATGAGCCCGATCACCGCGAGAGAGAGTCCCTCTCCGAAGTCCCTCCCCCACTCATCCCACTCCGGCAGAGGCTTCGCTTCGCCCCGCGCGACGTTTCGCGCCAGCCGCGCCAGGTAACCGAAGATCAGCGGGATCCCGATCAACACCAGCATCAGGAAGTTCACGACCCCGCCGACGAGAATCTTCTGGAGCCATCGCGGATCGTCGGCGACGAAAGTAAACGGGCGAGTCAGGTCGAATGTGCCGGTCGGTGCCTCGGTCATCGGAAGCCTCCGCTGACGATTGTAACGGAGACCTCTACCGTGCCGGAGGCGTCTTGTTGTAGTAGAAGGCGGCGGTGACGCGCTCGTAGGGCTGGGGAAAATCGGCGGGAAGCGGCGCGAGCGGCGAAGCGAGCTCGATTGCCTTTCGCGCCGCGAAGTCGAACGGCGGGATGCCGCTCGACTGCAGTATGGTCAGATCGGTGACGTCGCCGTTCCTCTGGATCGTGTAGCGGATCACGACCACGCCCTGGACCCCCATCCGGATGATGTCGGGCATGTTGTTGTACCAGTGGAGGCGGATCCTCGCGATCATTGCGGCCGCGTAGGGACCCCAGTCGTACCACTGACTCTCGAACGAGATCGGTCCGCTCTCGGCGAATCCCTTCTCCCCTCCAGTGACGCCGCCACTCCCCGGAGTGATCGCTCTCCCTGCCTCACGAATCGCAGAGTTCCAGTCGATCGCCGCGCCGGCCACCTGCGAAGCGTCGTCTCGTCTGTCGACTCGATACTGCAGGCCGTCGGAGGGGATCGTCTGCGACTCTTCCGAGGCCCGTGTGCTCTCCGAGGCCGCGGGGCGCGTCTGCTGCGCGGCAGAAGGCGAACCGGGGACGGCTACGGGTTGCCTGCCGGGAATGTAACCCCGGTCCGATCCGTCTCCGGGGCGCGAAGTCGGACGGTCGCCCGTCGCCATCGGAGCCGACGCCCGGCGGTTGGCGTCGGAGAGGGCAGCCTGAGACGAGACCGACTGATCGACCCGCGGTCCCGGCGCTTCGGTGAACACCTCCGAAGGAGAAGCGGCGGGGGCAATGAGCTCCACGAACTGGAGCGGCGACTCTTCCGGCGCCGCGGCCCTCGTCATTCCGAAAAACGCGAAAAGCAGCGCGGCGACATGGAGCGTCAGCGACACTCCGATGCCGAGCGCGGTCCCTTCGGGTTCAGGTGACTCGTCGAGATAGTGAAAAGGGCGCGACAACCAGGGTCTCCGAGAAACGTGACGTCTCTCGCAGAATAAAGGTTCCTCGGGAAGGGAATGTTCCAGAACGGAAGATTGAGCGCAACGCACTCGTCTCGGCGCCATCGATCCAGGATCCTGCGAGGACGAAATATCGACCTTGGACCCCCCGTTCTTGACCCTGCCTCACGCGGATGCTAGCGTTCGCGACCCGAGGCTTTGGGGGCCGTAGCTCAATTGGGAGAGCGCCTGAATGGCATTCAGGAGGTCGTCGGTTCGATCCCGATCGGCTCCACCAACCAACCGTTAACGAGACGCGCGACCGAGAGGTCGCGCTTTTTGTTTTCTTGCCTGGAGGACGCAGCAGGATAGCGCCGGGGCACGCAGGCGGCGTCACGATTGTTCGTGACGCCGCCCCTGGTCGCAGAAAATAACGGAGTGCCTTACTGGCTCAGGCGCCTCGGTTCATCACGAAGAGGCCTGCCGCGCCGAGAATCGCGATGAGGATCGCGAGTCCAAGAAAATCGAGCGCCGGGATGGCCGGCGGCACAGGAGGCGCGGGTGGCCCGGGGACGAGGGCGCCGCAGGGCGTGATCACGTTCGAATCGAGCGTGACGGCACCGTTCCGAGCCAGCGCCCGTCCGTTGAGATTGGCGTTGGTTGTCAGGGTGATGCTCGTCAGCGCGAGCACATTGCCGATGAATGCGCTGTTGGTGCCGAAGGTCGCGGAGCTGCCGACCTGCCAGTTGATGTTTTGCGGACAGGTCGTCCCGCCGCTGTTGGCGAGGACCACCGAAGAGCCGCTGGCCGTGGTCAGCGTGCTGCCCATCTTGAAGAGGAAGAAAGCGTTCGGGTCGCCCTGCAGATCGAGCGTCAGGATTCCTGTGAGCCCCGCCGAGGAATCGAAGCAGTAGACCCCGGGCGTCAGCGTTTGCGTGCCGAGGTCCTGCCCGGTCAGGTTCGCCGTGCACGCGATGGAGACGGCGAAGTTGTAGGCGGCGGTCAGGTCCGTCTGCGCCTGCGCGGCGGTGGCGTTCCCCGCGTGAATCACTCCCCCCACCACCACGCCCGGAGGAAAGCCCGTGACTTCGGTGCCGGGAGAGACGCCTACGTTACCGTTGACCGCGGTCGCCCCGGTGTTGGTGACCGTCGATCCGCCAAGGACGCCGAAGGTGTTGGAGGTGCCGAGCGGGACCTGCGCGAACGCCGATGCGGGAGCGAATGCCAGCACAACAGCGAGGAGAGCGAAAATTCCGAGGAGTTTTTGCTTCATGAGGCCCAACCTTTCGAGATCGTCTGAGTTGGAGAGCGCGAAGACTGACGCGGCCGGCAGGTTCAGGCGTCTTGTGATGGCTAAGTGTACGCTGAAGAACGATAAACCAGAATTTCCTATTTGACAATGATTTACGCATTATTGCCAAACTGGCATTTCGGATCCAGACTCGGCGTCGATGTACGGTCCCATCCTCAGGCAGCTCCGCGAATCGAAGTCCCTCACCCAGGCCGAGGTGGCCCCTATTTCTTCCACGCTGCGATGGCCATGGCCAGCTCCTCGGGGTCGACGGGTTTTTTCAGGTAGTCGTTGAATCCGGCGGCAAGCGCATTCTGACGATCTTCCGGCCGGCCGAACGCCGTCAGCGCGATCACTGGCGTCGAGCCCAGATCGCCGGGAAGAGCACGGAGAGCACGGACGAAGGCAAATCCGTCCTCCCCCGGCATTGCCAGATCACAGACGATGACATCGGGTCTCGCGCGCTGTAAGGCGGTCAGTCCATCACCAACCGAGCTCGCGACGTCGGCCTCGGCTTCCCCTTTGCGGCAGATTGCCGCGACCAGGTCACGCGTGAACTGCTGATCGTCGATCACCAGAACGCGCAGGCCTTTGAGGTCGGGGAATGGCGATTCCCCCCGGGGCGGTGCCGCGGCCGTTTTCTTCTCCTGCCGCGGGGAGGTCATGGTGGCTGCCGACTCCACCATGGGAAACTCCACGGTGAATGTGGCTCCCGCTCCCGGCCCGTCGCTCGAAACGCGAATCCGCCCGCCGTGAAGCTCGACCAGCGAGCGGACGATCGACAGTCCCAGGCCGATTCCTTCGTGAGATCGCGACATCGAGCCGTCTTCCTGGGTGAAAGGCTCGAACACGTGAGGCAGATAGGAAGGTTCGATTCCCTTGCCCGTATCCTGAACGACCAGCTTGAGCACCGATCCGACGTGCGTCAGCCGGATCGTGATCTTTCCTCGCCGCGGCGTGAATTTCACGGCATTCGAAAGCAGATTCCAGATGATCTGCTGCAGGCGTCCCTCGTCCCCGAGAATCGGTGGGAGCCCAGGAGGAATGCTGACCAGGACTTCGACGCCCTTGGCGGCCGCCGCGGGGTGGACGGTGGTCATTGCCGCATTCACGACCGTCGCGAGATCTACGGGAGCTGGTGTGAACGTCATTTTTCCAGCCGCGATTCGTGAAACATCCAGAACGTCGTCGATGAGCTGCGCCTGAACTTCGGCGCTTTTCTCGATCGCCTCGATCGCCTCACGCGCTTCTTCTTCCCCCAGACCGAGCCGCAGCATCCGCGCCCATCCAAGCACCGCCGTCATGGGTGTGCGGAGCTCGTGGGAGAGTGTTGCGAGAAACTCGTCCTTTCTCCGGATCGAGTCCTCGAGCGCTGTCTGAGCGAGCTGTTCGTCGGTCACGTCCCGGAACTCGAGGACTGCCCCCACGGACCGGCCGTCGCGCTGCAACGGCGAGAGAGAGCAGATGACCGGAAACATCGATCCGTCTTTTCGGGCGAAGATGTCGCGATGCTTCTTGAGCGGAGTGAGGCTCTCACGAGCCACTTTGATCAGACAGTTCTCGATGGAGTGGCCGCTGGTTTTCAGCGGGGCATGAAGGACCTCGTGGAAGGGAGCTCTGGAGAACTCTTCGAGCGAGTAGCCGGTCTCCTCCGCGGCGGCCGGGTTCAGGTAATTGACCACACCGTTCTCATCCATCATCAGGAGGGAGGATGCCGCGTTTTCGGCGATCGTTCGTATGATGCTGTTCGCGCGCTCGAGCTCCGCGGTGCGCAGTTCCAGCGCTTCCTTCGCCGCGAGCAGATTCTGCTCGGCGCGCTGTCTGGCCAGCATGATGCTCTGCGCGTTCTGAATGGCGACGGCACGGATGCGATCTGTTTCGTCGCCGGAGGGGTTGCCCATCGTCATCGGACTCCCAGCCGCTCCGCAGCGAGCGCAGTGCCTTCGACCCTCGCGCGGATCTTTGCGAAAGCGATTTCCCGCGTCGTCGAGGTGTCGTCGCTGAACGGGGAGAAGCCACAGTCGTCGGTCGTTCCAAGCTGATTGACCGGAATGTACTCGGCCGCCTGGAGCACCCGGTCACGCACTTCTTCCGCCGTCTCCACCCGCGGGTCGATCGGGGCGACCACGCCGACGAAGACGCGCTGATCCGGCTTGAGGTACTCGCGGATCATCTTCAGAACCTGATCACGATCCTGCTCGCCGGCCAGCGCAACGTAGAAGTTTCCGGCTCTCAGTTGAAAGAGACTCGGCAGCAGATCCGCGTAATCGACTTCGGCGCTGTGCGTCGAATCCCGGTCCCCTCCCGGACAGGTGTGCACACCGATGCGCTGACGCTCCGAGGGGGAGAAACGTCCCAGGGCGAGATTGTTGAGATCGATGAAGCTGTTGAGCAGACTCCCCGAAGGATCGATCTTCACGGCCAGCCGGCCTTCCGTGAAGTCGATCTGAACTTTGTGCGCGCCCATGGCCAGGCAGCTGCGGATCTCGGCCTCGTGCTCGTTCAGAAGATCCTCGAGGAAATCCTCACGCGAATATCCCTCGATCCCCTCCGCGGGATACATCAGACTCAGTGCCGACGGAGAGATCACGGCCTGCTTCATTGGCCGATTCGCGTAGCGAAGTGCGACCTCGAGGTAGCTGTCCGCCCGTCGCTTATAGCGGAACGGTCCCTGGGTCAGAATGGGCATTCTCCGGACATGGCCCGCGGAGAAGGGAATCCTGAATCCATCCGGCGAAGTGTTGGTAAGACCATGAACCGAATAGGTCCAGAAATTATGGTACTTCCGCTGTTCGCCGTCCGTGATCACCGGAGATCCCGTCGCCTCGAACTGCGTCACGGTATCGCGGATCGCCGCCTCATAAAGACGATCGAGCGCCGGATCGTTCGCGTTGCCGATTTTCTCGACGGCCTCAATCAGCTCCAGAGGCCGCGGGATGCTCCCGATCGGCTCGGTTGGAATCGTGGTCATCGTCCTTCTCCTGGCATGGGAAGGGCGAATTGTATGCCCGGCCGCCCGGCTTACGGTCACGGCAATCCAATCGGCAGCGAGCCGGGCCGTGGAGGACAGCTGCTCCTCTCTTCGGTCGTGCGTTACTCGCTTCGAAGGACGCTGGCAGGTTCGATTCGAGTGGCGCGGCGAAGCGGAAGCCACGAGGCGACGAGCGCCGTCCCGCCGAGAATCAAGCTCGCGAGTGCCAGGGATTGCAGAGACAGCTCTCCGAGGTCCGCGGCGATGCCCTGAGAGCTCCTCGCCAGAAGCCACGCGCCGCTCGCACCGAGCGCCACGCCGGCGGCGATCAGTCCCGCCGCTCCCGCAAGGAAATGGCCTGCGACCACGCGCCGCGATCCTCCCAGCGCCATCCGCACCGCGATCTCCCGCGAACGGCGCGCCATCGCAAATGCCATCGATGCGTAAACTCCGATCGTGGCCACAACGAGCGCGAGAATCGCGAAGGCTCCGGTCAGCGTGCGAGCGGAGCGACGGCCAGCCAGCGACTCCGTCTGCAGATCCTCCGCGCTGAAAACATCGAAAATCGCGAGCTGCGGATCGATCTCGTGAATCGCTTCCCGTATCGGCGGCAGGATCGCTTCGGTGTCGAGGCCCGATTCCATCCTGGCGACGATCACCATTTGTGCGGTGAGGGGAAGCTCGGTGTAGAGCTTGACCGGTGCCCAGACCGCGTATCCCGTCTCCGCGTAAAATTCTTCGAGATCGTCCACCACGCCCACGACCTCGAGCCACGGCGCGTCCTCGGCGCGTGACGCGCGGATCCGTCTCCCGAGCGGCTCCGCGGCGGACCAGAGCCGGCGCGCCAGCAAACGGCTCACGACAACGACCCGGTCTCCCCGCCGCAGCTCGTCCTCGTGGAGAAGACGGCCGCGGATCACACGTAGACTCATCGCCTCCATCAACGCGCCATGCACCATCCGGTTCGCGGCGATCACCGGCGCATCCTCGCGCGGCTCGACTCCCTCCGCCTCGATCCGCGACATGATCGATCCCTGACCGGCCGCGGGAAAGAGGTTCACGGTTCCCGCCCCGGCGACGCCGGGCACGGCCTCGACGCTCTCCACGATGCGGTCGAGGAAGGCATTTCGCTCGGCGGCCTCCGGGTACCGTTCGCTCGGCAGAACGAGGTTCAGCGTCAGCAGATCCTTCTGGTCATAGCCGGGATCCCGCGCGACTCTCCGCTGAAAGTCCCGGATCATCGCGTGCGCTCCCGTGACCAGGACGAGCGCCAGAGCAATTTGCGCGATGGTGAGAAGACGGGTCGTCCGGATCGAGCCTCGCGCGTCGGTCGCGCGCTCACCCCCCGTCAGGGCGCCCGCAGGATCGGTGCGCGCCACGCGCAGGGCCGGGATCGCGCCGAACGCGCAACCGGCAACGATCGCAATCAGAATCGTGAACGCGATGACGGGCGCGTCGAAAGGAACCTCTTCCATGACATAGCTGAAATCCTCGGGGATGAGAAAAGAAAGGATCGACCCCGACGCTTCCGCGATCAGCAGGCCCAGAGCCCCCCCAGCCAGGGCCAGTACCAGACCCTCGGTCATGGTCTGCTGGAGATGGCGTCCGAAGCCCGCGCCGAGCGCGCTCCGGATCGCGAATTCGCGTCGTCGGGAGAGCGAATGCGCCACCAGCAGGTTCGCGACGTTCACGGTGACCAGGACGAGCAGAAAGAACACCGCCAGCGAGACCGCCATCAGAAGCGGACCATCGTCGTCGATGAGAACTTCACGGATCGGCACCGCCGTCAGGGTCATCCCCTGGTGCGCCATGACTTCAGGAAGCCGGCCGCTGAGGGCTTCCAGCTCCTTTCCCGCTTCCTCATGACTGATTCCGTCCCGGAGGCGCGCCACGATATTCAAGGCCCAGGTGGATTCGAGCTGCTCGTCGAAACGCGTGGGAAGCCAGAGCTCCGACTCGTAAGGAAAGCGAAGTCCGGCCGGGAGAACCCCCACGACCGTGACCCGTCGACCGTTCAAGGTCAGCGATTCGCCGAGGACGTCGTCGCGGCCACCGAATCGGGAGAGCCACGCGCCGTGACTGATCAGGACCACTCCCGCTGCGATTCCCTGCTGCTCTTCCTCCGCCGTGAAGGGCCGCCCCAGCAGCGGATTGACTCCGAGGATCCGGCTCCAGCCCTCCGAGACCTCGATGCCTGCCAGTCGCTGCGGATCCCCGCCGCCGATCACGACCGTGAAGTCATTGAAACGCTGTCCGGCGAGCCCGGAGAACGATCGCGCCTGCTCCCGGACGGCGAGGAAGACGTCGGCGCGTGGAGAGAGGTTCGCGTCCCGTGTCGAATCAGATAGATAGAGGCGCGCGAGCCTCTCCTCGTTCGAGAACGGGAGCGGACGAAGAAACGCCGCTGAAAACGCCCGGAAGATCGCCGCGTTCGCGCCGATCCCGAGGCCGAGGGTCAGGATGATCGCGGAGGCGACGAGGGGGCGTCGACGAATCGAAGAGAGAGCGAAGCGGAAGTCCTGCGCCAGACGGTCCATACGGCGTACCCGGTTCAATCGGGATGCCGCATGAAAACGCGTGATTCTCCAGCTGCTTCGCGGAAGAAGGTCCTCGATGCGTGTTCGAATCCGGACACTCCCTGTTCGCATGCGCGCGAAATGCCTGCAGAGTGGCGGGCGGCGTCCCGCCGCCCAGCCCTTCATCACGACAACAGCTGATACCTCCCGCGGGCCGCCGCTACAGTGGGCCTGCTCAACTAAGGAACTGGGAACTGGGAGCTCATCCGAGCCCATGGCGCCGGCTGCCCCTCTGATAGCATTCGAGCGATGAAACTGGTCGAGTGCGTACCGAACATTTCCGAAGGACGACGGCCCGAAATTTACGAGGCCGTGGCGCAGGCTGCCGGATCGGTTCCGGGGGTTACGCTTCTGAACGTCGATCCGGGAGTGGAGACCAACCGGACGGTGATCACGTTCGTCGGTGACCCCGCGGCGGTTCTCGAAGCCGCGTTTGCGCTGGTGCAGCGGGGCATTGAGCTGATCGACATGTCCCATCACCGGGGAGCTCACTCCCGGATCGGCGCCGTCGACGTCGTGCCGTTCGTCCCCGTCGCCGGCGTGACGATGGACGAATGCGCCGCGATCGCCCGCCGCCTTGGGGAGCGGGTCGGCACCGAGCTCGGTGTTCCCGTCTACCTCTATGAGCACGCCGCGAGCGCCCCTCACCGCCGGAACCTGGCCGACGTGCGCGAAGGCGAGTATGAAGGGATCCCCCGGAAATTGAAGGATCCGCGATGGCGCCCCGACTTCGGTCCCGCTGAGTTCAGGCCGCGGTCCGGAGCGACCGTCATCGGAGCGAGGAAGTTCCTCGTCGCCTACAACGTCAACCTGAACACCCTCGATAAACGGCTCGCCAACCGCGTGGCCTTCGACATCCGGGAGAAAGGGCGCGCCAGCAGAGACGCCGACGGAAACCCCATCACCGGCGCGGATGGAGAGCCGGTCTGGGAACCGGGTCTGCTCGAAGCGGTGAAAGCAGTCGGCTGGACCATCCCGGAGTTCGGCTGCGCGCAAATCTCCATCAATCTCACCGATCTCGACGTCACACCTCTGCATGTGGTGTTCGATGCCTGCGACGAGCGCGCCCGGGCGCGCGGGCTCCGCGTGACGGGATCCGAGCTGGTCGGACTGGTGCCTTTGTCGGTTCTGGTGGACGCCGGCCGTCATTACCTCGAGCGGATGGGACGGCCCTCGGGGGTCTCCGAGCGAGCCCTCGTTCAGGTTGCAATCCGAACCCTCGGCCTCAACGAGCTCAAGCCCTTCGATCCACGGGAACGAGTGATCGAGTACCGCCTAGCTGTGAATGCGCCACTCGCAGCCATGCCCATCGAGGAGTTCGTCGACGAGCTGGCGAGCGAGTCGCCGGCTCCAGGCGGCGGATCGGTCTCGGCGCTGGCAGGATCGATGGGCGCGGGGCTGGCGGCGATGGTCGCCGTTCTGTCTCATACCAGGAAGGGTTTCGAATCGAAGCAGGAGGAGCTCGACCGGATCGCGGCGCGAGCCCATGAGCTCAAGCAGCTGCTGCTCGCCGCCGTCGACGCGGACACGAATGCGTTCGACCGCCTGCTCGACGCGATGCGGATGCCGAAATCGACCGCGGAGCAGGCGGCGGCGAGGGAGCGCGCGATCGCGGATGCGACCGTGGTGGCGAGCGAGATTCCGCTCGGCGTCCTGGAGGCCTGTCCCGAAGTGATCCAGCTCTGCAGCCTGGTGGGAAAGATCGGGCTCGAGGCTTCTCTCTCCGATGCCGGGGTCGGCGCTCAGGTCGCGCGAGCGGCCGCAGCCGGGGCTTATCAGAATGTCTGCATCAATCTGAAGAACCTGGAAGGGGACGAGCGCAAAAGCGATCTTCTCGCTCGCGCCGATCGCGCCTGGGAGAAAGCTCGCGAGCTTCATCGCGACGCGGAAACGCAGATTCTCGAGGCGCTTCGAAAATCAGCCGGGGTTTGAGCCGGCGAACGGCGGCTTGACCATCGAGCACGAAACTCGCAGCGGCGCGGGGTCATTCAGAGGCCGCACGCGCCAGCCGCGCAGAGTATGAGATGGCGTCGCGGCCGAAGAATCTCAGCCGCGCTCATGCGGATCTCGCGGCTTCCATGCATCCGGCACAGGCAGCCCTGATCCGGTCGCGGGCATTTCTGGCCAAACGGGATGCCGCGCGGGCCGAAGGGGAGCTTCAGATCGTAATTGCCGATCCGGCGACCCGGCTCGA
>DATLEY010000067.1:0-41314 GCA_035525215.1 Thermoanaerobaculia bacterium
CGTTCGTACGATGCGAGTGCACCGGCATAAGAACCCGATGACGGTTTGCGCATTCTGAGATTCTTCGGCCGCAAGACCAATCTTCCCGCCACTCCGTTCTCGCGTGCGGCCTCTGAATGACCTCCGCCCTTCCCCGCTGACAGCCGGGGCCCCGGTGTCATTAGAAGGCCGCACGCGCCAGCCGTGCAGATCATGAAATGGCTTCGCGGCCTCTGAATGACCCGCCCCTCCTCGCGTGATTCAGCCTTTCCCTTCTCCCTCGCTCGTCTACCCTTCTCCCTTCCGGAATGCCATCCCGGCACCTCCCGTTTTGCCTCACGCGCCGCGGAGCGCAAAATTCGTGCGGAAAGAAGTGAGCGAATGGACGCGACCGGAACACCAGGCCATCCCGAAACGCAGATTTCCCCGGGCTCCACCGAGCCGGTGGAGCCCCCAGCCAGGCGACCCGGCGAAGCGGCGGCCTTTTTGGTGACGCTCATCCTGCTGGTGGCCATCGCGCTGCTGGCCGTTTCGCTATGGCGAGCCATCGGCGGAGATTTCAAGCGGGACGATGCCGCGGGTGCCGGCGCGGGACGCTCGCAGCCCGCGGCGGACGAGGTGCTGGTGCGCGTGAACGGGCAACCGATCCGCGCTTCGGAGTTCAACGCGGCCGTCGCCTCCCTCCCTCCCCAGATGCAGGCTCCCATCGCGTCCCCCTCGGGGCGCAAGGCCCTGGCTGAAGAGCTGGTTCGAATGAAGATCCTCGAGCAGCACGCGCGGCAGAAAGGACTGGAAAAAGATCCGGAAATCTCCGCGCGGCTCGCAGTGGCGACCGGAAACATCCTCGCGAACGCCGCGCTGCGGGACATCATGGCTGGACAACAGCCCGCATCACCGCGCGAGCTTTACGACCAGAACCTCCGGCAGTTCGAGAGTGTGCAGCTGAGCCAGATCGTGGTCCCCTATCAGGGGAGCGTGGTGGCGGGAGATCAGACCGCGCAGAGCGAAACCGAGGCGATGCGCAAGGCGGAACAGATCGTCGCTCGGGTGAAGGGAGGCGCCGACTTCGCCGCGACGGCACGGCAGGAGTCCGCGGACAGGGAGTCCGCGCAGCGCGGCGGAGATCTCGGACCAATCGGTCACGGAACGTTCCCGGATGAAGTCGACGACCTGATCTTCTCGCTTCCCGTGGGGGCGATCAGCGATCCGGTGAAGACGGTCTACGGTGTTCACATCTTCAAAATCAACGGAAAGCAGACGCGCAGTTTCGAAGAAGTGGAGCAGGCTCTCGTTCGCTCCGGACAACAGTTTCAGATGGAAGCGGCGATCGACGATCTGAGGAAGGGAGCGAGGGTCGAGTTCAATCCCGAGTTCTTCCCTCCAATCGCGCCGCGCCGGCAGACTCCGGCGGGGCAGTAGTCCCTCACGAAGCTTTCTTCGACCCGCCGATCCGGTTGGTGAAGAACGAGATCACGCTCAGGAGCAGCGAGGCGATCACCGCGGTCAGAAACCCTTCCACCTCGAATCCCGGCACCAGCAGATCGGTCAGCTCGATCATCAGGGCGTTGAGCACGATCACGAAGAGCCCCAGCGTGAGGATGGTGAAGGGGAGAGTGAGCCAGAAGAGGATCGGCCTCACCAGCGCGTTCGCGATCCCGAGCACCGCGGCCGCGATGATCAGAGCCACGACCGAGTCGGCGTGAACCCCTGGAATCACCAGGGTGACGATCCAGAGGGCGACAGCATTGAGCAGCCAGCGGAGCAGAAGAGCCATACGGGGATTATAGTTCCGCGAATGAGAAAGGTCGTGGAGGCTGGAGGGCCGCTCCTCGGTGCGCTCGCCGCCATCATTCCCGAAGCATCGCGGACCACGCTCCGTCAGATGCTCGCCGCGGGGCGGATCGAGGTCAATGGCGCCGTGGAGAAGGTGGCCCGCCTCGAGCTGAAGCCGGGCGACGTCGTCTCGATCGGCAGCCGCGAGCAGCACTCCCTTCTTCCCGCCGAGGTCGCCCGCCTGTACGAAGATGATGCGCTCATGGTCGTCGTGAAACCGCCGGGACTCCTCACCGTCGCCACGGCGGGGGAGCGCGAACGGACGCTCCAGGCGATGCTCAACGGATACCTCCGCGCTACGGGGAAGGGTTCCCGGATTCACGTCGTTCACCGCCTCGACCGCGAAGCCTCGGGGATCCTGGTCTTCGCCAAGTCGCACGAGATCCGCGAAATGCTGAAGGAGCGCTTCGCCGCGCACGACATCGACCGCGTCTACTCCGCGGTCGTCGAGGGAGCGCCGCAGCCCCCCGCCGGAATGGTCCGTTCCCATCTCTGGGAAGGGAGGGATCTCACCGTTCGCAGCGTCGATCCGTCGGCCTATCCCAACGCGAAGCTGGCCGTGACTCACTACCGGACTCTCGGAGCCGGCTCCCGTTACGCCGAAGTGGAAGTCACTCTCGAGACGGGACGGAAGAACCAGATCCGCGCCCATCTCTCGGAGAAGGGAAATCCCATCGTGGGCGACGATCGATACGGCGCCGCGACCAACCCTCTCGGAAGGCTCGCTCTGCACGCGCGAATCCTCGGCTTCGAGCACCCCGCCACGGGAAAGGCGATGCGCTTCGAGAACGGCGCCCCTTCATCGTTCCGAGAGCTCATCGACCGGACGGCTCCCGAACGGCACCGGAGCCTGTAGGATATCGCCGCCATGGAAGTGGCGTCCTGAAGGGCGTGATTCCGGGAGACTGACGATTGGAGGATCCGGGGCGACACTGCGCCGTTGCAGAGCTCAGTGCGCCAGCGCGAGCTCCTGAATCCGGTAGCGCCGCGTTCCCGGCAGGCAGCTCTTCTTCTCGATGTGGTGGACGTACTCGTCGCGGAACTTCTTGACGGACGACATCACCGGACCGATGGCCGCATCGCCCAGGGCGCAGAGCGACTTTCCGCCGATGTTGTCGGACATGTCCAGAAGCAGTTCGGTGTCGTCGCTCTTGCCTTCGCCGTTCTCGATTCTCCAGAGAACCGATTCGAGCCAGTTGGTTCCTTCGCGGCATGGGGTGCATTGTCCGCACGACTCGTGGGCGAAGAACTTCGCGAGCCGCCAGGTCGCCTCGACGATGCAGGTGGTCTCGTCGAGCACGATCACCGCCGCCGAGCCGAGCATCGAGCCCGCCTTCATCACGGCGTCGAAGGTGAGCGGGAGATCGATCTCGTCCGGGGTGAGCATGGGAGCAGAAGCGCCTCCCGGGATCACGGCCTTGATCTTCCGGTCGTCCGGAATGCCGCCGCAGTGCTCGAAGATGAGCTCCTTCAGATTGATGTCCATCGGAAACTCGTAGACTCCGGGCTTTCGCACCTGACCCGAGACGCAATAGAGCTTCGGCCCGGTGTTCTTCGGGATTCCGATGCTCTTGAACCACTCCGCGCCGCGCTGAATGATCATCGGCACGCAGGCCAGAGTCTCGACATTGTTGACGACGGTGGGACCGCCGAAGACGCCGACCACGGCGGGGAAAGGAGGCTTCACTCGGGGCTGGCCGCGCTTCCCTTCGAGCGATTCGATGAGACCCGTCTCCTCGCCGCAGATGTACGCTCCGGCACCGCGGTGGACGGTGATGTCGAAGTCGAAGCCGCTTCCGAGGATGTTCATTCCGAGGTAGCCCTTCGCGCGAGCCTCTTCCAGGGCCTTGATCAGCACCATCGCTCCGAAATGGAACTCTCCTCGGATGTAGATGTAGGCCATGGGGCAGGATCCGATGGCCCAGCCGGAGATGATCATCCCCTCGATCAGCAGATGCGGATCCTTCTCGATGATCAAGCGGTCCTTGAACGTGCCCGGCTCGGACTCGTCGGCGTTGCAGAGGAGATAGGTGGGGTTCCCGCTGTTCTTCGGAACGAATCCCCACTTCATTCCGGTCGGAAAGCCAGCGCCGCCCCGCCCCCGCAGCTCGGAGTCCTTGACGGCCTGGATCACCTCGTCGGGCTTCATCGCCAGAGCGGTCTTCAACGCGGCGTAGCCGCCGCTCTGAAGATAAGTATCGATCGACGCCGAGTTCGGCTTGTCGATGTTCGCGGTCAGAATTTTCAGAGGTTCCATGGCTTGGTCGCGATCAGGGGAGCTTGGCGAGGAGCTCTCCGACTTTCTCCACGCTCATGTTCTCGTGGTAATCGTTGTTGACCTGGACGACGGGGGCGGTGCCGCAGGAACCGAGACACTCGACCTCGACGACGGTGTAACGGCCGTCGGGAGTGTTCTCGCCGGGATGGACGCCGAGATCGCGGCAGAGGCGGTCGTAGATCCCATATGCATTTCGAACCATGCAGGGAAGATTCGTGCAGACCTGCAGGTGGTATTTGCCCACCGGTCTCTGGTTGTACATGTTGTAGAACGAGACCACGCCGAACACGCTGGCCGGAGCCTGATCGAGAAGCTCGGCCACGTAGAGAACGACGTCGGGGGAGATCCATCCCCAGGTCTCCTGCGCCAGATGCAGCGTTGGAAGGAGCGCGGCCTGCGCCGTCGGGTATTTGGTGAGGATCTCCTCGAATTTTCGTTTGGCGTCGGGAGGAAACTCGAGCGAGCTCGCCGGCTTCGGAAAGCGCTCGGGTCTGTAAGGATTGTCGGGACGAAGCTCGGCCATCTCAGGTCCAGTCGAAAGCGCGCTTGCGCCAGACGTAGACATAGCCCACGCCCAGCAAAATGATGAAGAGAAGCATTTCGAGGAAGAGGAACCACGCGATCCCGTCCACGCCCAGTGTGCCTTCGCGGTAGATCACCGCCCAGGGGAGGAGGAACGCGGCCTCGATGTCGAAAAGGATGAACAGCATGGCAATCTGATAGAAGCGAAGGTTCACGCGCTTGCGGGAGACGTCGAGCTGAGGAACGCCGCTCTCGTATGGAGCGAGCTTCGAAGGGTTGCGCTGATGCCGCCCCACGAACCAGGAGAGGCTCAGGAGGATCCCCGCAAGGAGAACCGCGAAGGCGAGCATCATCAGGATCGGGACGAATGACTGGGTCATGAAGGTCTCCGGCGAGCGGTGGTCGCCAGCCCGGCGAAAGCGGGCCTCGAGGGCGGGCAAATGCTACCCGCGCAGGAGAAGGGAATCAAGGGAATGTTGAATGTTGAATGTTGAAGACGTCATCCCGAGCGTGAGCGAGGGATGACGTGACCTTCAGTCCGCCTAGACTTTCAACATTCAACATTCTTCAATCCGGCTCGGGTGTCAGATAGGCGATCGCTTCTTCTCGCCCTTCGAACACCCTGAAGATCGAGTCGAGCCGGGTGATCCGCAACAGCGCCTGGATCCGGTGGTTCGGATTGAGCAGTGCCATCTTGCGCTTCCGGTCCTCGAAGCGCTGCAGGTAACCGATCAGCTCTCCGAGGCCCGTGGAATCCATGTAGTTGATTCCTTCGAAATTGATCAGGACCGGACCGCTCTCCTCATGGAGCACCGCGTCGAGAGATCCCGAGAACTCCCGGGCGCTCTCTCCCAGCTTGACCACTCCCTGAATGTCGAGGATGGTGATCCCTTCATGCTGGTTCTTCACGATATTCACGAGCTTTACCCCTGGAACACGACGGCGACCGGCCCTTCGTCCTTGTAGATGGTGTCGACGAACCGAATGGTGTTCGTCTTCTGGGACATGAAGAGCGACGAAGTTCGGATGCCGCCGGCGAAGAATCGGACCCCGCGCAGTAGGTCGCCATCCGTGACGCCGGTCGCGCAGAAAATGATGTCGCTGCCCGACGCCAGCTCCGCGGTCTCGTAAATCTTCCCCGAGTCGGTGAACCCCATCTCCTGCATCCGGTCTTCCTGCCACTTCTCGAGAGGCCGGAGGCGTCCCTGCATCCGTCCGCTGAGGCAGCGCATTGCCGCGGCGGTGATCACCCCCTCCGGAGCGCCTCCCGTCCCCATGGTGCAGTGAATTCCGGTGCCTCGAATGGCCGCGGAGACTCCGGCGGAGAGATCTCCATCGCTGATCAGCTGGATGCGCGCTCCGGCGTCGCGGATCTTCGCGATCAGATCCGCGTGACGCTCCCGATCGAGGACGGTGACGGTCAGCTCGTTGACCTCGCGTCCGAACGCCTGGGCCAGAGCCTCGAGGTTCTCCTTGACGCTCTTCGTCAGGCTCACGTTATCGGCTCCCGTCGGGCCGACCACCAGCTTCTCCATGTAGATGTCCGGAGCGTGGAGGAGGCCGCCCTTCTCCGAGGCTGCCAGGACGGCAATGGAGTTCGCGGCTCCCAGAGCGCAGAGGTTGGTGCCCTCCAGCGGATCGACCGCAATGTCGATCTCCATCTGTCCCTGCTCCCATTTGCCGACCTGTTCTCCGACGAAGAGCATGGGCGCCTTGTCGCGTTCTCCCTCACCGATGACGATGCGTCCGCGCATCCGGAGCTGGTTCAGCTCTTCGCGCATCGCCTCGACCGCGACCTGATCGGAGTACTTGCGGTTCCCGTATCCCATGGTGCGGGCTGCGGCGATCGCGGCCTTTTCCGTGGCTCTTAGAAATCCCAGCTCGAGACTCGATTCCATCGGCTCTCCCGCCCGGCGTGCCGGGCATTCATGATTGATTCCGGATCAGGTGGGTTTCCCGGCCGTTTCGGCCGCGGCTTCCTGCCGCAGGGCGTCCTTCTGAGTCATCGGAGGGTTATAGGCGGGGATGCCGGTCACGGCCTCGCCGATGATCAGATTGTGGATGTCGTGAGTTCCCTCGTAGGTCTTGACCGACTCGAGGTTGAGCATGTGGCGAATCACCGGATACTCGTCCGAGATGCCGTTGGCGCCGAGAATGTCACGCGCCGATCGCGCGCACTCGAGCGCGATGTGGACGTTGTTCATCTTGCCCATCGAGATGTGATGCGGGCGGATCTTGCCCGCATCCTTCAACTTCCCGAGCTGCAGAGCGAGCAGCTGTCCCTTGGTGATCTCGGTGATCATCCAGGCGAGCTTGTTCTGGACCAGCTGGTGGGAAGCGATAGGCTGCCCTCCGAACTGAATGCGCTGCTTCGAGTAGTCCAGGGCCGTCTGGTAGACGGCCATGGCCGCTCCGATCGCGCCCCATGCGATTCCGTAGCGCGCCTGCGAAAGACATCCGAGAGGGTGTTTGATGGAACCCGTCTCGGGAAGAAGGTTTTCTCCCGGGATGCGGCAATCCTCGAAGAAGAGCTGCGAGGTGACCGAGGCGCGGAGCGAGAACTTCCCCATGTGATAAGCGGTGCTGAATCCGGGAGTTCCCTTTTCGACGATGAATCCCTTGATCCCGTCGGGCGTCTTGGCCCAGACCACCGCCACGTGGGCCACCGAGCCGTTCGTGATCCATGACTTGGCTCCATTGAGGATCCAGTCGTTCCCGTCTTTGCGGGCGTGCGTGCGCATGCCTCCGGGATTCGAGCCGAAATCGGGCTCGGTCAGCCCGAAGCATCCGATGGCTTCGCCGGAGGCGAGCTTCGGGATCCAGTGGTCGCGCTGCGCCTGCGAGCCGTAAGTGTAAATCGGGTACATGACCAGGCTGGACTGCACCGAGACGAAGGAGCGGAGGCCGGAATCTCCCCGCTCGAGCTCCTGCATGATGAGACCGTAGGCGACGTTGCTGAGCCCCGGCAGCCCGTACTCGGTGATCGTCGAGCCGAACAGCCCCATCTCGGCCATCTTCGGGACCAGATGCGCCGGAAACTTCTCGTGCCGATGAGCATCCTCGATGATCGGAAGAACCTCGTCGTCGACGAAATCGCGGACGGTCTGGCGGATCATCAGCTCCTCTTCGCTGAAGAGGGAGTCGACTTCCAGATAATCGACGCCGGGAAAATGACTCACGGAAATGCTCCTTTTGCCCTCGTTTTCGGCGCGCGCGATCATACCATCGGCATCTTTGTGCTCTGACTCACGGGATTGAACCCGGAACGACCGGAAACTGCTTGTGATGATGCGCGCTCTTTCGGGATACTGGTCCCTGCATGGCTGAGTCTGGTCGACGAGGGGGGCGGGTAGAGATTGCGGGAGCCGCTCTGCCGGTCGCGCTGATCCTGATTTTCTTTCGGCCTCGCACCATCCTGACCGGCCTGGAGGCGGCGCTGGCGGAGGCGGTCGAACGCTATCAGCCGCTGTCCGGCTTTCCACCGCCACCCGGCTTTCCGCTTCACGTCGGCATTGCGCAGCTGATTGCCCCGCTCCTCGGAGCGCCTTTCGAAGCGCTCTCCGCCCTCTCGATCGTAGCGAGCGTCGCCGCATTCCTCGCCCTCGCGATCGCGCTCATTCGAATGACCGGCTCGATCGGCGCCGGGATCGGCGGCGCGATCATCTTCAACTTCGCGCCGGTCTCTCTTCTGTATGGCGCGATGGCAGTGCCCGATATGGCGGCGGCCGCGTTCGTCGCGGCAGCCATGGCCTGGGCCATGCGGCTCGAAAGGATGGATGCGGATCCGCCCCTCCCGGATCTTCTGATCTTCGGCGCTGCGTGCGCCGCCTCGATCGGATTCAGCCCGCGATGGTCGCTCTCGGCCATCCCGCTTCTGCTCGTGGGGATCTGGTTCGTCCGTCAGCCGCGGGGGCGCGGGATCATTGCGGGAAGCTTCGTCGCGACTTCGTTTCTCTGCGTGATGTCATTGACGGGAGGTTTCGGCAGCCTCGGGCGATGGTGGGATTGGGAGGTCGAAGGTTTCAGGGCCCTTCTCCGCCAGGGACGCGAAGGGGGCGCCCTCGAGAGGATCGAGCGCTTCGTCCTCGATCCGTGGGGTCCGCTCTGGCTCGCGATTCCGGTGATTCTCCTCGCTCTGGGAGGGCTCACCCTTCTTCTCCGCGGGAGGGACCGCCGGCTCTGGGTTCTTCTCGGCGCCGGTCTTCCTCATTTGATTCTGGCGGCTCTTCTTCTCTCCCCGGCGGACGGTCCGCGACGCGGGCTGGCCGGCGCCCTGATGGTCGCGGGTCTTGCGGCGGCGGCCCTGGCGGCGCTGCTCCCGAGGTGGGGAACGCGGATGGCGCTCGTTCCCGCAGTGCTGTTCGCGGGCGTCTCGTTTTTCTGGACTCTCCCCCTGCTCCAGGTCCGCTCCGCGAATCCCTCTCCGGCCGTAAAAGCGGCGGAATGGGCTTCCAATCTCTCTACCCGATCGCGCGTTCTCTTCGATCCGTCGCTTCGCGCGCATGCCTTCCACCTTCTTCCGCCGGATCAGATTCTTCCGCTGGACGAGGGGTTATCCGAGATCTCGCGAAAGAGTGAGATCGAAGCCTGGATTCTCGCCGACGGGGATGACCGGAATCCCCTGGCCGCCCGCTTCTGGTGGCCCGAGACTCCGCCTCTTCATCTTCTGGGGACGCAAGCGCCGCGGGTGGTTTCGGTCGTCCCGCTTCCGCCGCTCGAGCGCTATGAGCCGCTGGTCGGCATCAGCCGCCCGTATCGTACGGACGGTACCTCGTTCCGCTGGATGGGCCCCGAGGCGGCGATCGTCGTGCCGGAGGGAGCGTTCAGGGCAGAGGCGACGATTCAGGTGCCCTCCGAGTACCCCCACGATGAGGAAGTGGTGAGGATCTATGTCGACGAGCGTTTCATCGGTGCCCTGACGATCGGCAAACAGAAAGCGGGGAAGGCCGTCGTGCGGATTCCCGACGGGGGCGTGCTCGCCTTCGTCGCAGAGAATGCCGCCGCGGCAGCGACGGGTCCGGCAGCCACGGATCCCCGCAGCGGTCTGAAGCTCCTCGATTTCAGACGGCTGCCATAGAGGTCAGATCTTGCTGCCGAGCCGGTGAGCGACGAAGCTGGCGACCAGGTAGATCGCCGCGAAGATCGCCCCGGCGATCAGAATCCGGATTGATGCCTCGCGAAAACTCACCATTCCCGCGCGAAAGGCGTCGACGAAATATGTCGAGACGAAGACGATGGGAATCGATCCGATGGTCGTAGCCATCAGGTAGGGGCGGGGGCGGATGCCGGCAGGCCCGGCGAGATAGTTCAGCACCGGGTAAGGAACGATGGGAAAGAGGCGGAGGAGGAAGAACGCCGAAGTGACGCGGGCGCGGATGCGGTCATAGTTGATTCCGACCCGGCGGCGCATCCGGATCTCGACCCAGTCCCCCGCGGCGGAGCGGCCGATGAGGTAGGGAGGCATCGACGCGAGGATGGCCGCGGCCAGCTCGATGATCCCTCCGAGCCACCATCC
The DNA here is from genome assembly GCA_035525215.1 of Thermoanaerobaculia bacterium. GTDB lineage: Bacteria > Acidobacteriota > Thermoanaerobaculia > Gp7-AA8 > Gp7-AA8 > DATLEY01. The sequence continues at coordinate 10,128 of DATLEY010000067.1, forward strand.
CCAGATGATCGTGGCGGCGATGGTCATCGGAAATGCGGGAAAGGCGCAGAGAGTCAGAATGATGTAGATGCCGATGAAGGCCGCGGGCGCCCACCACGACGCCGCGAAATCCTCCAGGTAGCGCGCCATCAGTCCCGGATCGACGAGCTCGCGGAGAGGGGAGAGGTAGAAGCCCGCCGCCCCGATGAAGAGCAGGATGAGGATGAGCGCAAGCCGCCGGCGATTCCCGCGGAGATCGTCGGTGGATTCTTCCGGTCTCTCGGGCTCAGCTGGGTTCTGGATCGTCATTCGGCCGGGTCGGGTTGCGGTGCCCTGCGCAAACCGGACCAGCGCGAAAGCGATTCCGCGAGGGCGCTTCGAGCGGGCGGGCGGGCGAGCGGGCGGGCGGTGGGTCATTCAGAGTGGGGGAACGTCGCGAGCGCCGGTGGAGCGGAGATGACCGTCGAGCACGAAACTCGCAGCGGCACTGGGGTCATTCAGAGGCCGCACGCGCCAGCCGTGCAGAATAAGAGATGGTTCCGCGGCCGAAGAATCTCAGCCGCGAGGATCGCTGTCGGGTTCTCATGCACGTCCAGACGCGTTCGTAGGATGCGATTGCACCGGCACAAGAACCCGATGACGGCCTGCGCATTCTGAGATTCTTCGGCCGCGAGACCAATCGTCTCTCAACCTCGTCCTCCCGTGCGGTTTCTGAATGACCCTCCGCCCTTTCCGCGGCTTCACGGGCTCCGTGTCCGTTCCCGTGAACGTGAACGCGCCCGTGCCCGTGAACGGTTTTTGACTCACCGCTCGCGATTCAGTCAGGGCCATCTCCATTCCACAGGCGCTCGCGACGTTCCCTACTCTGAATGAACGCCGCCCGCCCCGTTGACACCGCGGCGTCGCTTGTTCCGCCGACCGCTTGTATAGTTCGCGCCGGAGGAATCGATGCAGAGAAAAATCGCCGTCGTTCCCGGTGACGGAATCGGTCCCGAGGTGATCGCGGCCGGGATGAAGGTCCTGGAGAAGGTGAACCGTGAGGAGAAGCTCGGACTGGACTTCGCTCACTTCGACTGGAACGCCGACAACTATCTGAAGACCGGGATCTCGATGCCTCCCGGCGCCATGGACGATCTTCGACGGAACTACGCCGCCGTCTACCTCGGTGCCTTCGGCGATCCCCGCGTCCCGGACATGAAGCATGCCGCGGACATCCTCCTCGGGATGCGATTCCAGCTCGACCTCTACGTCAATTACCGCCCCGTGCGGCTGATCGACGAGCGGCTGTGTCCCCTGAAGGGGAAGAAGCTCGAGGATGTCGACTTCGTGATCTTCCGTGAGAACACCGAGGGGGCGTACGTCGGGATGGGGGGGAACTTCCGGAAGGGAACTCCCGACGAGATCGCGATTCAGGAGGACGTTTCGACGCGCCTCGGGGTGGAGAGAATCATCCGCTACGCGTTCGACTACGCGAAACGGAACGGCCGGAAGTCCGTCTGCATGTCGGATAAGAACAACGTGATGCGCTTTGGCGGAGACCTCTGGTCGCGGACCTTCGAGGAAGTCGCGGCGGAGTATCCCGGAATCGAGCACTTTCACATGTACGTCGACGCGTTGACCATGCAGATGGTGCGGATGCCGGAGATGTTCGAGGTCATCGTCACGAACAACATGTTCGGCGACATCATCACGGATCTCGGGGCGGCGCTTCAGGGGGGGCTGGGCGTGGCCGCGTCGGGCAACATTCATCCCGGAAAAATCTCGCTCTTCGAGCCGATTCACGGCAGCGCGCCGAAGTACGCCGGTCAGGATGTGGCGAACCCGGCCGGCGCCATCCTGACGGCCGCGATGATGCTCGAGTATCTCGGAGAGAAGAGCGCGGCGCGGCGGATCGAGAGCGCGGTCGAGAGCGCGATCCGCGAGGGGGCGACCACGAAGGATCTCGGCGGTTCGCTGGGTACGAAAGCGGCAGGCGAGGCTGTTCTGAGCCGCGTGTGAGCCGCCCGCCTGACGCTTCGCTGTTCACGACTTGAAAGGAGTCTCACTTGAAACGAATCCTGCAGATTGCCCTCCCTCTGACTCTGGCGGCGGCCGCGGCCGCGGCTCAGGGAATGTGGATGCCGCAGCAGGTCCCCGAGCTGGCCGGCCGGCTCAAAGAGAGCGGCCTGGAAATCGATCCCACCCGCCTCGCCGATCTCACCGGCTTCCCGATGGGAGCGATCGTGTCGACGGGAGGATGCAGCGCGTCATTCGTCTCTCCTGAAGGGCTGATCGCGACGAACCATCACTGCGTTTACGGGTACCTTCAGTACAACTCGAGCGCCGAGCGGGACCTGTTGACGAACGGCTTCCTGGCGGGCTCACGGGCGGAGGAGATTCAGGCGTCGCCGGACGCGAAGATCTTCGTTACGACGCGCATCGAGGATGTCACGGCGCAGGTGCTCTCGAGGCTCGACCGGATGTCGGATGGAGTCAGGGCCCAGACCATCGAACGCCGCAGGAAGGAACTCGTGGCCTCCTGCGAGAAGCCGGGAGGAGTGCGTTGCCGCGTCGACTCTTTCTTCGCCGGCACGCAATACCTCCGGACGACGCAGATGGAGATCCTCGACGTCAGGCTCGTCTACGCCCCCTCCCAATCGATCGGCAACCACGGCGGGGAGATCGACAACTGGATGTGGCCGCGCCACACCGGCGATTTCGGATTTCTGCGCGCTTACGTCGGTCCCGACGGACGTCCTGCGGCGCATTCTGCCGACAACGTTCCCTTTCACCCCAGACACTGGCTCAAGGTCTCTTCCGCCGATCTGGACGAAGGCGACTTCGTGATGCTCGTCGGTTATCCCGGCACCACGTACCGGTACGAGACCGCGGAGGAAACCCGCGATCGGATCGACTTTTCCCTCCCCGAGTCGATCCGTTACCGCGAGGCGCTGATCGAGATCCTGGAACGGGAAGGAGAGCGGGGACGCGCCGTCGGCATCGCGAACGCATCGCGGATCCGGAGCCTCGCCAACTTGATGAAGAAGTATCGGGGCACGCTCGAAGCCTTCGAGCGAGCGGACTTTTTGTCACGGCGCACCGAGGAGGAGTCGCGGATGCGATCTCTGATGTCGAACGATCCAGAGCTCGTGCAGCGGCACGGAGAAGTCATGGCTGAGCTGCGGTCGATCTTCGCGCGCGAGCGCGCGACCCGGGAGCGCGAAACGGTCCTCGCCTGGCTCTACGCCGCCTCGCCGATGCTGACCCAGGCCGACACTCTCTATGAGCTCAGCCGGCAGCGCGCAAAAAAAGACGTCGAACGGGACGCCGATTATCAGGAACGGAACTGGAGTGTGATCCGCAGCAGGATCGCCCGCGCGCAGCGCACGGTGGAGCCGGGCAGTGACCGCGCCGGCCTCCGTAATATTCTCCAGCAGGCTGTCGCGCTTCCGGAAAACCAGCGGATCGAAGCCGTCGATGCCGCTCTGGCGGCGACGGGAAAGGCGACGACCGAGGAGCAGATCGATGCGTTCCTCGATGGCCTCTACGGCGGGACGAAGATCGCGGACCGCAGCTTCCGCGAGGATCTGTTCGATGACACGACGGCGCAGATCGCGGCGCGCAACGACTCCATGATCGTTTTCGCGGCGGATCTGCGAAAGCTGGTCGACGCGAACAAGGCTCGCAAACAGGCGGATGACGGGGCGTTCGCTCGCCTGCGACCTCACTACATGGAAGCGCTGCGCGCCGTCAGAGGGGAGCTGCTCGCTCCCGATGCGAACGGAACGCTGCGCGTCTCCTTCGCCGAAGTGAAGGGATACGAGCCGCGCGACGCGGTCCGCTATGCCCCTTTCACCACGGCGGAAGGAATTCTGGAGAAGGAGACCGGAGAGGCGCCGTTCAATGCTCCGCCGGCCCTTCTCTCGATGATCCGCGCCAAGAGGTTCGGTCCCTACGCGGATCCCGATCTCGGCTCGCTGCCCGTCGCTTTCCTGGCCACCGGCGACATCACCAACGGCAGCTCGGGCTCGGCGACTTTGAACGGGAAAGGAGAGCTGGTCGGCCTCGCGTTCGACGGCAACTACGAGTCGATGGGATTCGACTTCGTGGTCAATCCCGAGATCTCCCGGTCGATCCACGTCGATTCCCGTTACATGCTCTGGGTCATGGACGCGGTGGATCAGGCGGACCACCTGCTGAGAGAAATGGGAATCGAGCCGCGGTTGTAATGGGAGGAAACGGCTCGGCCGTTTCCTTGCAGCGGTACGCCATATCGCGAGGAAGATCAGGGTATTCAACGAGGAGACGGGGAACGAATGAAACCTCCGCAGATCGTCAGACTCACGCCGGGTAAACGGGTCCTCTTCATGACCAAGGACCCGGAGCTGATCCGCCGGCAGCTGACCGGCGAGATCAACCTGACCCTGGATGGCGTCGATGCTCCGAGGGATCTTCTGGACGATATCAATACGGATGCGATGACCCCGGCCTGGGTCTGCTTCAACCACCGGCCGGACGAACTGGCGCGGGAGGCTTACGCGGGGCTGATCGTCGAAGGGAACCGGATTTTCGAGCGGGAGGCGCTCTATCGCGGCGGGTTCGAAGTGATCGTTTCCGGCTACCGGAAGGGTGTCGGCAGCTCGCGGGAGACGGCGGTCCAGGCGGAGAAGTGGAGCGGGATCCGGATCGCCATCGCGGAGTCATTCGCGCCGATTCACGCCGCGAACAACATCAACCAGGGCGTGCTCATGGGGGACTACGGAATTCTCCGCCGCCTGCAGAATGGTGAAGGCGTCCCACTCGAGGAGTTCTATCGCGACTACGATCCGATCACTCAGCTCATCGTTCAGGAGGGGGGGATGTTCCCCTTCGCCAAAGAGCTGGTCCGGGGCGAGGTCACCCTGCCGGTTCCAGGGACTCCGCGCCGCCCCATGAACATGACCGAGAAGGTGCTCGCCTCGAAGATGCTGGGAGCGGAAGGAGAGCGGTGGGTCAAACCGGGCGACGCGATCCTGGTCTCGGTGGACGGGGGCTATTCGCACGAGTTCACCACCGCTCAGGTCCATTACTTCCTCCAGGAAGAATACGGGCCTGACTACACCGTGAAGAATCCGCAGAAGTTCGCGGTCTTCGAGGACCATCTGATCTACGCGGACGACGTCGCGAAGATGCGACCCTTCATGGACAAGATCCAGACGCTCCGCGACCTCCAGCGGGATTTTCAGCAGCACACTGGAGTCCGTGATTTCTCGGCGAAGGACGGCATCTCCCCCGGCATCTGCCACGAAGTCGCGCGCGAGGCGTTCATCGATCCGGGCGACTTCATCCAGGCGACCGACAGCCACACCTGCATGGGAGGGGTGAACAACGCTCTGGCCTGGGGAGTGGGCGCCACCGAGTATGCGAATCTCGTCCACTCCGGTTTCACCCAGGTCGAGGTCCCCGAGGCCATCCGGTTCGAGCTCACGGGGCGGCTGGCGGACAACGTCACGGCGAAGGACGTGATGCTCCACATCCTTCTGCAGTACGCGAAGCCGGAGAAGACACTCAACCGGGTCATGGAGTTCACGGGGTCCGGTCTTCGAGGACTCTCTCCCGACGAGCGGGCCACGCTCGCGAACATGGCCACGGAATGCGCGGCGCGCGGCGCGATCGTCGAGGCGGACGAGGAGACCTTCCGCTGGATCGCGTCGCATCGTCCCGGCGCGGACGTGGACTCGATGCGCCGTCGTGCCGTGGCGCCCGATCCCGACGCGGAGTACGCGGGGGGGACTCACGTGATCGATCTCTCGGGGATCCGGCCGATGGTGGCCCACCCCGGCGATCCAGATCGCGGGATTCCCTCGGATCCGACCAACGGCGCTTTCGTCGACGAGATCGGCGACGTGCCGATCGAGATCGCCTACGCCGGAAGCTGCACCGCCGGGAAAGTCGACGACTTTCTCTTCTATCACCAGGTGGCGAAGGAAGCGGTCGATGCCGGCATCCGGGTGGCGGACGGGGTGAAGTTCTTCGTCCAGTTCGGATCCGCGGCGGTGGAGGAATTCTGCCGGGCCAACGGCCTTCTCGACACCTTCGAGCGGGCCGGCGCCACCATCCTCCATCCGGGCTGCGGCGCCTGCATCGGCTGCGGTCCCGGCGTGTCGGAGCTTCCCGACCAGGTCACCGTGAGCGCGATCAACCGGAACTACAAGGGACGCAGCGGCCCCGGAAAACTCTGGCTCGCTTCGCCTCTCACCGTCGCCGCCTCGGCGTTCACGGGAAAGATCACGGAGTACAGGGCGGGAATGTTTCTGGAGAGGCCGAACGCAGAACGCGGAACGAAAAGGCAAAACCCGAACGCAGAACGCAGAACGTAGAACGCAGAACGATGAAAAGCGCCGGGGTGGGCGTCACGCCACCAGGCGCGTCCTCGCCGGCCCTTTCTAAATTCATCGTTCATCGTTCTGCGTCCTGCGTTCATCTTTTGACTCTCTCTCGCGTTAAACTACTTCCCCGTGCGTCCCTATCTCGATCTTCTTCAGAATATTCTCGAACACGGCGCGCCGAAGAGCGACCGGACCGGCACGGGAACGCTGAGCATCTTCGGTCACCAGATGCGCTTCGATCTCGAGCGCGGGTTTCCGCTCCTGACCACGAAGAAGCTCCACACCCGCTCGATCTTCTACGAGCTGCTCTGGTTCCTCCGCGGGGAAACCAGCGTGCGGTGGCTGCAGGAGCGGAAGGTGACGATCTGGGACGAGTGGGCCGACGAGAACGGCGAGCTCGGACCGGTCTACGGCCATCAGTGGCGCTCCTGGCCTTCACCCGACGGGCGCCATATCGACCAGATCTCGAACGTGATCGCAGAGATCCGACGGAATCCCGACTCCCGCCGGCTCATCGTCAGTGCGTGGAACGTGGCGGATCTCGACCGCATGGCGCTCCAGCCCTGCCATGCGCTCTTCCAGTTCTACGTTGCGAACGGCAAGCTCTCCTGCCAGCTGTATCAGCGGAGCGCGGACGTCTTTCTCGGCGTTCCTTTCAACATCGCTTCGTATGCCCTTCTGACCATGATGGTGGCTTCGGTGACCGATCTTCGCCCGGGCGAGCTCATTCACATTCTCGGGGACGCCCATCTCTACCAGAATCATCTCGACCAGGCGCGCGAGCAGCTCACGCGTGAGCCGCGGCCGCTGCCGTCGCTGCGGCTGAACCCGGAGCGGCGCTCGATCTTCGACTTCGAGTACGAGGACATCGCGATCGAGAACTACGATCCCCATCCGTCGATCAAGGCTCCGATCGCCGTATGACGATCACGCTGATCGCCGCCGTCGCGAAGAATCGCGTCATCGGGAAGGACGGCGAGCTGCCGTGGAGGCTTCCCGCCGACCTCCGTTTTTTCAAGCGGACCACCACGGGGCATCCATTGGTCATGGGACGGAAGACGTTCGAATCGTTCGATGGAGCGCTTCCGGACCGCACGAACATCGTGATCACGCGCCGGCCCGACTACGAGGCGGCGGGGGGGATCGCCGTCCGATCCTTCGAGCAGGCGCTCGAGGTGGCAAAGGAGCATGGCGATGAGATCTTCGTCGGAGGAGGGGAGGAGATCTTCCGGATGGCGCTTCCGATCGCGGACCGGATGATCCTCACCTGGATCGACGGCGAGTTCGAAGGGGACACCTTCTTCCCCGAGTTCGATCCCGCGGAGTGGACGGAATCATCGCGGGAGCATCACGAACCCGACGAGAAGAACCGCTGGGCCTATACGTTCGTCACGTACGAACGTCGCGCCGCGCGGTGACTGGAATTGTTCCTCGTCTCCGCTAGAATCGCGCCGTGCGCTGGCCGCTCCTCCTCTCGATCATGGCGATTTCATGCGTTTCATCTTTTCCTTCGGCGGAGCGAGGATTTCTCCTTCGTTCCATCGAGGTGGAAGGATCGTCCCGGCCTTACTCGGTGTACGTCCCGAATGAATACGACGGGAGCGCCGACTTTCCGCTGATTCTCTTTCTCCACGGCGGCGGCGAGCGCGGCTCCGAAGGGCTCCGCCCGACGGCGGTCGGCATCGGATCGGCGATCCGATTCAGTCCCGATCGGTGGCCAGCCATCGTTCTCTTTCCGCAGACGCCGGTGGGGGAGGAGTGGGCGGGGGAGGCGGAGACCGTCGCGATGGCGGTGCTGGATGAGACGATTGCCGAGTTCCGCATCGATTCCGATCGGGTTTATCTGACGGGAATGTCCATGGGGGGAGCGGGAACGTGGTCGATCGCGAATCAGCACGCGAAGCGATTCGCAGCGGTCGTCGCGGTCTGCGGCTGGGTCGTGCCGATGGCCGGCCGGCCGGAGTATGCACGCGACCTCCGCGAATCGGGCTACGACCCGGAACGCCCTTACGGATCGATCGCCGAAAACCTGCGCACTATGCCGGTCTGGATCTGGCACGGCGACGACGACACGGTCGTGCCCGTGGAGGAATCGCGGCAGATGGCCGCTGCCCTTCGCGACGTGGGAGCCCCGGTTCGATATACCGAGCTTCCTGGCGGCAACCACAACGCGTGGGATCCCGCCTACGGTAACCGAGAGCTGTCGGAGTGGCTCTTCGCCCAGCGACGGGTAGATCGCGAGGGTCGTTAGTGTCAACCGGAAAGTGCTGAGTGCTGAGTGCTGATGGTGAGTGGTGAGTGTTAGTGCTGAGCTGCCACTGACCGCCGGCCTCCGGCCGGTTCTGTGGGGCCGGCTTTCAGCCGGCTGGGTGGGCGGGGGTCATTCAGAGGCCGCACGGGAGGACGAGGTCGAGAGACACTTGGTCTCGCGGCCGAAGAATCTCAGCGCGGGCTTCGCCCGCAGCCCAAAAGTGGCGCCGATATCTCCAGTCTTCTCAAGCTCCTACCGTAAAAACTGCGCACGGTGCGGAAGTTTTAGGATGCAGTAGTTCAGAATGCGCAGGCCGTCATCGGGTTCTTATACCTGTGCAGTCGCGTCATACGAGCGCGTCTGGAGGTGTATGAGAACCCGACAGCGATCGCCGCGGCTGAGATTCTTCGGCCGCGACACCATTACTGATTCTGCGCGACTGTCGCGTGCGGCCTCTGAATGACCCCCCTCCCCCCCGCTAACGGCCGGTGGCGGGCATCTTGCTGCGGTTCAAGCTCGTCCGGGCCCTTCACGCATGAGCTTCCTCCGCATCCTCGTCGTCGATGACAACCTCTGGATCAGACGCTTGCTGGTCACGATTCTGGACCGAGAGGGCTACCACCCGATCGAGGCGCGGGACGGAGTCGAGGCGATGGATCTGGTGCGCGCCGAAAAATTCGACGGGATCATCCTCGATCTGATGATGCCCCGGGCGGACGGCTTCGACGTGATCCGCTTTCTGAACGCCGAGAAGCCCGAGCTTCTGCCGATCACGATCGTCCTCACCGCGGATTCGAGCCGGTGGGACGACCCCGAGCTCTCCCTGGTGGGGAAAGTGGTGAGAAAGCCCTTCCAGATGGAAGAGATCATTCCGCTCTTTTCCTCGACCTTCCGGGCGGGAGCGGCGCGGAGCGACTAGTCCACGAGCTCAGCTGGTTCGCGCCTGCTTCTGCGGCGAACCGGCTTCCGGAGAATCCTGCGCTGGTTCTTCGACCCAGATGGGCAGCGTCACAGTGAACGACGCGCCCTTACCCAGTCCTTCGCTGTGCGCTTCGATGCGACCGGCGTGGAGCTCGACGATGTGACGGGCGATGGCGAGACCGAGTCCGAGGCCTCCCTTCGACTTGCCGTCCTCGGTCTGCACGAGCCGGTCGAAGATGTGCGGTAGCATGCCCGGATCGATTCCGCTTCCCTGATCGCTCACCGTGATGCACGCCTCGCGATCCGCGATCTCGAGTCTGACTTCGACGGAACCGCTGTCTCCGGTGAACTTGATTGCATTGCTCAGCAGGTTCCAGATGACCTGGCGCAGGCGGAACTCGTCGGCCAGGACACGGACCGGCGAATGATCGATCTGGGCCGTGATCTCGATTTCCCGTTCGACGGCCTGATGCTTCACCGTGTCGATGGCTCGATCCACGATCTCCGGGAGAGTCTCGGGCCGGAGGTCGATCCCGAATTTCCCCATGATGATCCGGGAGACATCCAGCATGTCGTCGATGAGCTGCTTCTGGATGCGGGCGCTGTTGCGGATGGCCTCGACGGCCTCGCGACGGGTGTTGTCGTCGATCTCGCCCATGGCCAGGATCTCGTTCCAGCCGAGGATGGCGGTCATCGGAGTACGCAGCTCGTGGGAGAGCGTCGCGAGAAAATCGTCCTTAGCCTTGTTGGCCGCCTCGGCCTCTCTGTAGAGCCGCTCGGTGTCCCGCGCGGTTGCGGCAGCATGACGTTCGCTGACGTCGCGGAACGTCAGGACCGAACCGATGGGCTGACCTTCTTCGTTTCGCATCGGCGTCGCGCTGTACTCCGCGGGGAACCGGGCGCCGTCGCGCTTGTTGAACAGATCTTCGTGGAGCTCGCGATGCCCATGGCCCTCGAGAGCGTTCTTCAGCTCGCAGTCCGCGGGAACACATGCGGTCAGCCGGGCGGGATGAATCAGCTCGTGAACGTCGCGACCGATCAGCCGTGCGGGTGCATCCCCGAGGAGCCGGGCACCGGAGAGGTTGATGAATGTTGCCCGGCGCTGCAGATCGACGCCGACGACTCCATCCGCGGCGGAGTCCAGGATGAGCTGGTTCTGCCGGCTGAGGTGACCCATCTCCGCGGCCTGCTTCTCCAGTTCCCTGCTTTTGCGGAAGAGATCGACGAAGACCTGAACCTTCGAACGGAGAATCTCCGGAACGATCGGCTTGAAGAGATAGTCGACGGCGCCCACCGAGTAGCCGTGGAAAACGTTCGACTCGTGGCGGGAGAGCGCCGTGACGAAGATGATCGGCGTCAGCCTCGACTTGTCGCGGCTCCGGATCAGATTGGCGGTCTCGAATCCGTCCATTCCCGGCATCTGAACGTCGAGCAGGATCACCGCGAACTCCTTCTCGAGGAGCCGCTTGAGCGCCTGAGTCCCGGAATCCGCGGTGACGCAGTGCACGTCGAGGTCGGCCAGCATGGCCTCCAGCGCGAGAAGGTTGTTGGGCTGATCGTCGACCAGCAGAACATTCACTTCCGCGCCGTTCACCGCACACCCTCGCTTTCCCGCCTGACGCAGCAGGAGTCGATCGCTTCGGCGATCTCCTCGAGAAGGAGAACTCTGGTCGCCGCCCCTTCTTCGATTGCGGCCGTCGGCATGGCGGGGGCTTCGGCGGTCTTCGGATCCTGAACCAGCATCCCCCCTCCGGCCCGGCGAATCCGCATCGCCCCGGAAGCTCCGTCACGATTCGCTCCGGTCAGAAGGATGCCGAGGAGCCGCTCGCCGAATGCTTCGGCCGCGGATTCGAAGAGGAGGTCGATCGATGGACGGGAGTAATGGACAGGTCCCTCGGTCGAGAGATGAAAGACTCCATCGCCGACCAGCAGGTGGTAGTCGGCGGGAGCCAGGAAGATCCGACCCCGGCGGATGGGCTCCTGGTCCTCGGCATCGCTGACTTCGTACCTGGTGGAGCGCTGGAGAACATCGGTGAGCATGCTCGAGGAATCGCGGTGGCGGTGCTGAGCGATGGCAATCGGAACGTCGACGTCATCCGACAGCCGCGTAAGGATCTTCTGAAGCGCCTGAAGCCCCCCCAGCGAGCAGCCGATCACGACCAGATCGGGATCCGGCGGAAGCGGCAGGGCGGGGCGTCGTCGCGGTTTCATGCAATTCTCCGGTAGAGACGTTCGTCCTCATGGAGAATCTCGTAGCACGGGTTGACCGAGGTGTAGCGGAGGGACTCCTTCCGTCCGAGCCCCAGCACGCCGAACCTCTGGAGCGAGTCGCAGAAAAGCTTGAGAACGCGCTCCTGCAGCTCGCGGTTGAAGTAGATCAGCACGTTCCGGCAGACGATCATGTGAAACTCGTTGAACGTCGAGTCGGTGACGAGGTTGTGCTGAGCGAAGACGATGTTCTCGCGCAGCTTCGAGTTGAAAATCGCGTACTCGTAATTCGCCGTGTAGTAATCGGAGAAGGCGTTTCGACCTCCGGCCTTCAGGTAATTGCCGGTGTAGTCCTGCATCGCGGCGAGAGGAAAGATACCCTTCCGCGCCTTCTCCAGAACCGCTTCGTTGATATCGGTCGCATAGATGCGGCAGCGGTCGTAAAGACCTTCCTCGGCCAGCATGATGGCCATTGAGTAGACCTCTTCGCCCGTGGAACAGCCGGCATGCCAGATCCGGATGAACGGCCAGGTCCGCAGCAGGGGAATGACGTGAGACCGCACCGCCTGATAGAAGGTCGGGTCCCGGAACATCGCCGTGACGTTGATGGAGAGATCGAGAAGCAGACGCTCCATGGCCGCCGAGTCGTGCAGCACGCGCTCCTGCAGCGCGGAGATCGATCCGAGTCCTTCCCCCTGCATCCGTTTGAGCAGCCGTCGCCGGAGCGAGGGAAGCGAGTAGTCGCGGAAATCGAACCCGTACCGGCGATAGACTCCCTCCGTGAGCAGCTCGATCTCGAGCGTCTCCAGACTGGTCACGTCCGGTTCCTCGCTCCTCCGCTCGCGCATGGGCGTTCCGGTCTCCGAGGTCATTGCGCGTACAACCAGACTCGCAGAAGTGAGACCAGCTGACGGTCATCGATCGGCTTCATGATGTAATCCGAGGCCCCGGCCTGAATGCATTTCTCGCGGTCTCCCTTCATTGCCTTCGCGGTGAGTGCGATGATCGGAAGATCCTGCCATCGGTCCTCGGCGCGGATCGCCTGCATCGCGTCATATCCGTCCATCTCCGGCATCATGATGTCCATCAGAACGACGTCGACGTCGGGATTCGCCTTCAGGGCCTCGATGCCTTCCTGCCCGCTCTCCGCATAGATTACTTCCATCTTGTGCCTCTCCAGCAGGCTGGTCAGCGCATAGATGTTGCGCACGTCGTCGTCCACGATCAGCGCCTTCCGCCCGGCCAGAATCGGATCGGACTGATGGAGCTGCTCCAGAATCTGGCGCTTCTCCTCGGGGAGCTGCGTTTCGACGCGATGGAGGAAGAGGGCAGTCTCATCGAGCAGGCGGTCCGGTGAGCGGACGTCCTTGATGATGATCGCCTCGGCCAATTGCTGCAGCTCGCTCTCTTCCCGCCGGGTCAGATCTCTGCCGGTATAGACGATCACCGGCGGCTGTTGATTGAGCTCGGTCTTCATCCGCTGGATCAGCTCGACGCCGGTCATGTCCGGAAGTCCGAGGTCGAGAACGATGCAGTCGAATGACGTGTCGCGCATCGCGGCGAGTGCTTCCTCACCGGACGCCACCGAGCTGATCACGACATCCTCGTCGCCGACCAGCTCCACGATCGACTTCCGCTGAATCTCATCGTCCTCGATGACCAGCAGACGCCGGGTGGGCGACTCGACGAAATCCTTCATTTTCTCGAGCGCTCCGGCCAGCGCTTCCCGCGTCACGGGCTTCTGCAGCTGGGCGTAGGCCCCGAGCTTCAGGCCGCGCGCGGTCTGATCCTGAGCCGAAATGATGTGAACCGGGATATGGCGAACGTCCTGATCGTGCTTGAGCCGGTCGAGCACGGTCCATCCTTCCGTGTCCGGAAGGCCGAGATCGAGCGTGATCGCATCGGGCCGGAACCGCTTCGCCATCGCCAGCGCCGCTTCCCCGCGGTGGACGGCGATCCCCTTGAACCCTTTTTCCCGCGCCATCTCGAGAAGGATCGCGGCGAACGCAGGATCGTCCTCCACGATGAGGATGATCCGATCTCCTTCCTCGATCGTCGAACGGTCGTCGGAGAGATCGTTGGGAAGACTCTCGATGTCGATTGGAGCAGCTCCTCCTTCGAGGATGCTGTCGGCGATCTCCGCGGAAGAGCGCTGCTGCCGCGCCCGACCGGTCGACCCTTCTGAACCTTCCTGGAGCACGGGGACGACCGGTTCCACGTACGTCTTCGGGAGATAGAGGGTGAACGTGCTTCCTTCGCCATGGGTGCTCTGCAGCCGGATCTCCCCGCCGAGGAGTCCGGCGATCTCGCGGCTGATGGAGAGCCCGAGGCCGGTGCCGCCGTACTTGCGGGTGGTACCCGCGTCGGCCTGCTGGAAAGCCTCGAAGATGATTCGCTGCTTGTCTTCCGGAATGCCGATTCCGGTGTCCGTGACCGAGAACGCGATGACCTCGGAGGCCGCGTCGAGCGCCTTCCTGCCGGGGGTCCATCCAGTCTCGGCCTTGTCGATGCGGAGAGTGACCTTGCCACTCTCGGTGAATTTGAACGCGTTGGAGAGGAGGTTCTTCATGACCTGCTGCAGCCGCGTGTCGTCCGTGTAGATCGCCTCGGGGACGTCCGGCCCCTTTTCGATCTCGAAGGCGAGCTCTTTCTGATCCGCGACGGGGCGGAAGGAACGATCCACGAACTCGATCAGCGCGTCGAAGGGAACTTCGTCGACGGTGACCGACATCATTCCGGACTCGATCTTCGACAGGTCGAGGATGTCGTTGATCAGGTTGAGCAAGTCGTTGCCCGCGGAGTGGATCGTCTCCGCGAACTCGATCTGCTTCGGCAGGAGGTTCTCCTCGGCATTCTCGGCGAGCAGTCTCGCGAGAATCAGCAGGCTGTTCAGAGGCGTCCTCAGCTCGTGGGACATGTTCGCCAGGAACTCGGACTTGTACTTCGAGGTGAGGGCGAGCTGCTTGGCCTTGTCCTCGAGCTGCCGCTTTCCTTCCTCCACTTCCCTGTTCTTCCGCTCCACCTCGACGTTGCGGTCGGTGAGCTGGCGGGCTTTCTCCTCCAGTTCCTCGTTGGACTGCTGAAGCTCTTCCTGCTGAGTCTTGAGAAGCTCCTCGGAGGCCTGAAGCGACGTAGCCTGCTCTTCCAGCCGTCGATTGGTCTCGGTCAGCTCCTCCTGCTGCGCCTGAAGCTCCTCGGCCATGGCCTGAGACTGCACCAGCAAGTCTTCCGTCTTCATGCTGGCGGCGATGGTGTTCAGCACAACGCCGATCGACTCGCCGAGCTGGTCGAGGAAGGAGAGAAGGGTCTCGTTGAACTCGGTGAAGGAAGCGAGCTCGATGACCGCCTTCACCTCCTCCTCGAAGATGATCGGGAGGACCACGACGTTCATGGGAGCCGATTCACCGAGCCCCGAGGTGATGTGAATGTAATCGGGCGGAACGTTGGTGACGAGAATACGTTCCTTCTCCAGCGCCGCTTCTCCCACCAGCCCTTCGCCCAGTTTGAAGACGTTCGAGATGTTCTTCCGCTTCTTGTAGGCGTAGGTACTGGCGAGCTTGAGCAAGGGTTCCGGACCGTTGGAGTCCACCAGGTAGAAGACGCCGTGCTGGGCATTGGTGGTCGGGGCGAGCTCTCCGAGGATCATGCGGGAGACTTCGAGGAGGTTTTTCTGTCCCTGCATCATCCGCGTGAACTTGGTGAGGTTCGTCTTCAGCCAGTCCTGCTCCGCATTCTTCTCGGTGGTCTGCTTGAGATTGCGGATCATTTCATTGATGTTGTCCTTGAGAGCCGCCACCTCTCCGCTCGCTTTCACGTCGATCGCGCGGGTGAGGTCGCCCTTGGTGACCGCGGTCGCGACGTCCGCGATGGCACGTACCTGCGTGGTGAGGTTCGCGGCGAGCTCGTTGACGTTGTCGGTGAGAGCGCGCCACGAGCCGGACGCCCCGGGGACGTGGGCCTGGCCTCCCAGCCGTCCCTCGGCGCCGACCTCGCGCGCCACGCTCGTGACCTGCTCGGTGAATGTGGCCAGCGTGTCGATCATGTCGTTGATCGTCTCGACGAGGGAAGCGATCTCCCCCTGTGCATCGAGCGTCAGCTTCTGCCGGAGGTCGCCTCCAGCCACCGCCGTCACGACCTTGGCGATTCCCCGCACCTGATTGGTCAGGTTCTTTGCCATCACGTTGACGTTGTCGGTGAGGTCTTTCCACGTGCCGGCCACGCCCTTGACGTCGGCCTGGCCGCCGAGCTGACCCTCCGTGCCCACCTCACGCGCAACGCGCGTGACCTCGGCGGCGAACGAGTTGAGCTGATCGACCATCGTGTTGATCGTGTTCTTCAGCTCTAGGATCTCGCCGCGAGCATCGACCGTGATCTTCTTCGAGAGATCCCCGCCCGCCACCGCCGTGGTCACCTGCGCCACGTTCCGAACCTGGTCGGTGAGGTTGGTCGCCATCATGTTGACGTTGTCGGTGAGGTCCTTCCAGATCCCGGCGACTCCTCGTACTTCCGCCTGTCCTCCGAGCTTTCCTTCCGATCCGACCTCGCGCGCCACTCTGGTCACCTCCGCGGCGAACGAAGAGAGCTGATCGACCATCGTGTTGATCGTGTTCTTCAGCTCGGCGATCTCCCCCTTGACGTCGACCGTGATCTTCCTCGAAAGATCGCCCTTCGCAACCGCGGTGGTCACTTCGGCGATGTTTCGCACCTGTCCGGTGAGATTCGACGCCATCGAGTTGACCGAGTCGGTGAGGTCTTTCCAGGTTCCGGCGACTCCCTTGACGCGGGCCTGCCCCCCCAGCTTTCCTTCCGATCCGACCTCGCGCGCAACGCGCGTCACCTCGTCGGCGAACGAGGAGAGCTGATCGACCATCGTGTTGATCGTGTTTTTCAGCTCGGCGATCTCGCCTTTCACCTCGACGGTGATCGTCTTGGTGAGGTCACCGTTGGCGACCGCCGTGGTCACCTGGGCGATATTCCGCACCTGGCTCGTGAGATTCGACGCCATCGAGTTGACCGAGTCGGTGAGGTCCTTCCAGGTCCCCGCGACGCCGCGTACCTCGGCCTGACCGCCCAGCTTTCCTTCCGTTCCAACCTCCCGCGCGACGCGCGTGACCTCATCGGCGAAGGAGGAGAGCTGATCCACCATCGTGTTGATCGTGTCCTTGAGCTCCAGGATCTCGCCCCGGACGTCGACGGTAATCTTGCGTGAGAGATCTCCGCGGGCGACGGCCGTCGTGACCTCGGCGATGTTCCGTACCTGGTCGGTGAGGTTGGTCGCCATCGAGTTGACGGAGTCGGTCAGATCCTTCCAGGTGCCTGCGACGCCACTGACGTTGGCCTGGCCGCCGAGCCGTCCTTCCGTGCCGACCTCCCGGGCTACGCGCGTGACCTCGGCCGCGAACGATCGGAGCTGGTCGACCATCGTGTTGATCGTCGTCTTCAGCTCAGCGATCTCTCCCTGAACCTCGACGGTGATTTTCTTCGAGAGGTCGCCCGTTGCCACAGCGGTCGTGACTTCCGCGATGTTCCGCACCTGGCCCGTGAGATTCGAGGCCATGGAGTTGACCGAGTCGGTGAGGTCCTTCCATGTGCCGGCGACTCCCTTGACGTCGGCCTGGCCGCCGAGCTTCCCTTCAGTTCCGACCTCGCGTGCGACTCGTGTCACTTCATCGGCGAACGAAGAGAGCTGATCGACCATCGTGTTGATGGTTCCCTTCAACTCGGCGATTTCCCCCTGAACCTCGACCGTGATCTTCTTCGAGAGGTCGCCGTTCGCGACGGCGGTGGTGACTTCCGCGATGTTGCGAACCTGGCCCGTGAGATTCTCGGCCATCGAGTTCACCGAATCCGTGAGGTCTTTCCACGTACCCGCCACTCCTTTGACCTCCGCCTGGCCTCCGAGCTTTCCTTCCGTGCCGACCTCGCGGGCTACCCGCGTGACCTCGGCGGCGAAGGAGGAGAGCTGGTCCACCATCGTGTTGATCGTGTACTTCAGCTCCGCGATCTCTCCCTGAACCTGAACGGTGATTTTTCTGGAGAGGTCTCCGTTCGCGACGGCGGTCGTGACGTCGGCGATGTTCCGAACCTGGGAAGTGAGGTTAGAGGCCATCTGGTTGACGCTCTGCGTCAGGTCCTTCCATGTGCCGCCGACTCCCTCGACGTTGGCCTGGCCGCCGAGCTTTCCTTCAGTGCCGACCTCGAGCGCGACGCGAGTGACCTCGGCAGCGAAGGATCTGAGCTGATCCACCATCGTATTGATCGTGTTCTTCAGCTCGAGAATCTCTCCCTTCACTTCCACGGTGATCTTGCGGGAGAGGTCTCCGTTCGCGACGGCGGTCGTCACTTCAGCGATGTTCCGCACCTGGCTGGTGAGGTTCTCCCCCATGGTGTTCACGGAGTCGGTGAGGTCTTTCCAGGTGCCTGCGACGCCGCGCACCTCGGCCTGCACGCCGAGCTGACCCTCGTTTCCGACTTCGCGGGCCACACGCGTCACCTCGGAGGCGAACGAGGAGAGCTGGTCGACCATCGTGTTGATCGTCTGCTTCAGCTCCGCGATCTCACCCTGAACTTCGACCGTGATCTTTTTCGTGAGATCGCCGCGGGCGACTGCCGTCGTCACCTCGGCGATGTTCCTGACCTGGCCCGTCAGATTCGAGGCCATCTTGTTGACACTTTCGGTGAGGTCCTTCCAGGTCCCGCCGACTCCTTCGACGTTGGCCTGACCTCCGAGCTTCCCTTCCGTGCCGACCTCTCTCGCCACGCGAGTCACCTCCGCGCCGAAGGATCGAAGCTGATCGACCATCCTGTTGATCGTCATCTTCAGCTCGAGGATCTCCCCCTCGACCTCGACGGTGATCTTCTTCGAGAGGTCGCCGTTCGCAACGGCCGTGGTGACCTCCGCGATGTTGCGCACCTGATTCGTGAGGTTGCGCGCCATGCTGTTCACCGAATCGGTGAGGTCTTTCCACGTTCCGGCGACGCCCGCCACGTTGGCCTGCCCCCCGAGATTCCCTTCGCTTCCGACTTCGCGGGCCACGCGGGTGACTTCCGAGGCAAAGGAGTTGAGCTGGTCGACCATCGTGTTGATGGTCTCCTTGAGGTCGGCGATCTCTCCCTTGGCGTCGACGGTGATCTTCTTGGAAAGGTCGCCGCGGGCGACCGCCTTGGTCACTCCGGCGATGTTGCGCACCTGGCCGGTCAGATTGGCGGCCATCGAGTTCACGCCTTCGGTGAGATCGCGCCACGTTCCGCCGACCCCCCGCACATCCGCCTGCCCACCCAGCTTTCCTTCCGTTCCGACCTCGCGCGCGACGCGCGTGACTTCCGAAGCGAACGAGCGAAGCTGATCCACCATCGTATTGATCGTGTTCTTGAGCTCGAGAATCTCGCCCTTGACGTCAACGGTGACTTTTTTCGAGAGGTCGCCGTTCGCGACTGCGGTCGTCACTTCGGCGATGTTGCGGACCTGACCGGTGAGATTCGAGGCCATCGAGTTCACGGAGTCCGTGAGATCCTTCCAGGTTCCAGCGACACCTTTGACTTCTGCCTGGCCGCCGAGCTTCCCTTCGGTCCCGACCTCGCGCGCGACGCGCGTGACCTCGGATGCGAACGAGCGGAGCTGGTCGACCATCGTGTTGACCGTTTTCGCGGTGCGGAGGAACTCTCCTTTGACCGGACGCCCGTCGAGCTCGAGGGACATCGCCTGAGACAGGTCGCCCCGGGCGACCGCCGTGATTACGCGGGATACCTCGAAGGTGGGCTGAACCAGGTCGCCGATGAGCGAGTTCACCGATTCAACCGACCTGGCGTAGCTCCCGGTGGCGCCAGGAATGGCGGCCCGCTGCGTCAGACGCCCTTCCTTTCCGACCGCGGTGCTGACCCGCTCGAGCTCGCGAGCCATCCGCTCGTTCTGCTCGATGATGTCGTTCAGGGTGTCGGCGATCTTGCCACCGATTCCGACGTCATCGGACTCCAGCCGGACCGTGAAGTCGCCCTTCCGGACCTGATTGAGCACCTTCAGAAGATCACGGGAATTGAGGCCAGCGTCGCTTCCGCCGCCTCCGCCGTTCCCATTGCTTCGGGTCGATTTTTTTCGTTTGGCTCCGCGGGCCGCAGGAGTCGTGGTTTCACGCACAGGAGCTCGTTCGACGCTCATCAGGTCGTTCCTTATCTGGCCGGGGTTCCGTCTGTTCGGGTTGGAAGGCCCGTTCGGGCGGTTTTTGTGGGTCGACTTATGCATAGAACGGACCTGCCGAACTGGAGCGGAAATCATGAGCAGAGAACAGGATCCCCCCGATTCACTCGCCGGTTTTCGCGATGCGAGCCGGGAGTACGCCGAAGCCGTCGAGGCTCTGAAAACGATCGAACTGCAGGCCGCGTCGATCGTGGGGATGGGGGGAGGGGAAGAGCTGAACCGGCTGATCGAGACCTTCGTCCAGATGGCCCGACGGGCTCGCCAGCGCGCGGCCGAGCAGGATCTCACGGACATCGCCGCGTGGTTCGATGAGCTCGCCGAGCGCGCCGAGGCCATTCAGGCGGCAATCGTCACGGAGTAAGAGTGCTGAGTGGCGAGTGCTGAGTGCTGAGTGCTGAGTGAGAGTACCGCCGGCCTCCGGCCGGTCGCCATGCACTTGCGGGCTCACGCGCGACCAACGTACCGCCGGCCTCCGGCCGGTAAGGCGCGCGAAGCGCGCTTGTGATCCGTGATGAACGGCTGGGCGGCGAGACGCCGCCCGCCACTCTCTACCGCCGGCCTCCGGCGCCACCTCACGTGATATATCATCCGCCTCAATGAATGTGGATGTACGGAAGAAAGAAGACATCGTCATCGTCGATTTCGACGGGAGCCTCGTCGTGGGAGTCACGGACGAGCTCGTGTCACGCATCGTCACCGAGCTGGTGGCCGAGGAGTTCAGGAAGATTCTGCTGAATCTCTCGAAGGTCGATTACATCGACAGCAGCGGGCTCGGTGACCTGGTTCAGAGTTTCAAGATCGCCCAGCGCGCCGGCGGCGCGGTCAAACTGCTGCGTCCTCAGGAGCGAGTCCGCAAGACGCTGCACCTATCGAACCTTCTCCCGCTGTTCGACGTCCACGAGGACGAGGAAACCGCGCTCGAGAGCTTCGGAGCCGAGGCCCGGGCGAGCTCCTAGAAGAGTGGCAGCTACTCGGTGATCGTCGCCGCGCGGGAGCGGATCTTCGCCAGGGTTGCTGCGACATGAGCGATCAGGATCCTGTCGCCGTCGCCGACCGTCACACGCTCGTCGACCCGAGCCTTCCCGACGAACGTACCGTTCTTACTTCCCAGGTCCTCAATCGTGACGGTTTCCGGCTCGACCACGATCCGGGCGTGACGGCGGGAGACGCCTGGGGCGTCGATCGAAATGTCGGCCTGTTCGTCGCGCCCGAGAATGTTCTCGCCATGGTGAAGCGGGAAGCGCCTTTCCCCGACGCGGAGCTCCCACGCGCTGACGGCGTCCGGAATTCCGGCGAAGGCATATCCGAAACGGTGAACGGTGCGGATCCAGCTGTGCTCCGGATCCTTCAGTAACCGCCTCAGCTCGGAGACGAGGTTGTGGACGTTTGCCTCTTCAACGACGACGTCGGGCCAGAGGACGCGGTAGATCTCGTCCTTCGAGACGGCGGCGGGATGGTGATCCAGGAGCAGCGTCAACAGATCGAAATGCTTCGGCTGGAGGGGAACCCGTTTCCCTCCACGAGTAAGCTGCCTGCTTTCACGGTCGAGCGAGAACGCTCCGAATCGGATCTGCCTGGCCACCCGCTCATTCTACGGAACCGGAGGCCGGCGCCGATGATCCCTGGAAAATCCCTGGAACTCGGCTGAGACTTCATCGCGGGGAGGCGCGATCGTCATGACATGGCGAGAGCGTTTCTCTTCGCGTGTCTGGTGTTCGTTCCCTTCTCGAGTCTCCCGGCCATGACACTGGACGACAGGACCACCGCTCTCCTGGCGGATCTCTACGCCAAAGGAGGGTACGGAAGGGTTGCGATCGAGCGAGCCGCCTTCCTGGTCGCGGGGGAGGGAGGGACGGTCCGATGCGTGCTCTGGCCGTTCGCGCCGGAATTTCAGCAGGCATCATTCCGCGGCACGATCCCGGCGGGGACCCTCGCCATCGCTCACACCCACCCCAATCACCTTCCTTTTCCCTCGGCGGGAGATCGCGCGCTCGCGCGGGAGATCGGTGTCCCGGTCCTCGTTCTCACCAGGAAAGGGATCATGGCCGCGCTTCCCGCCGGAGGCGCGCCGGTCCGTCTCGCTAGCGGATGGAACGTCGCGACGGGAGGGGCGAGCGCCGCGTGCGTCGAGCCGCATATCCCAGTTCCCAGTTCCGAGTTCCGAGTTGCTAGTTGTGACGCGAGGCCAGAGTACCGCCGGCCTCCGGCCGGTAAGGCGCGCGAAGCGCGCTGGTGATCCGTCGATGAACGGCTGGGCGGCGAGACGCCGCCCGCCACTCTCTACCGCCGGTGAGGCGCGCTTTAGCGCGGTGGTTCTTCTCATTCAACAAAGAAAGCGCCCGTGAGCCTGCTCGGCCGTGGCGACCGGCGGGACGCCGGCGATACTCTGGTCTCGCGTCAGCCTCGGTTCTCGCTCAACTGGGAACTGTCAACGGCAACCGCCACGTCAACGGTCACTTCGGGACCTGGCCCGACCATCCCGGCCCGCGCAACACGCGTCCCGGCAGAGCTTCGGTCATCTCCCCATCGAGGAGGACCGGCTTGCCATTGACCAGGACGTGCTGAACGCCGATGGAGTAATGGTGCGGATCCTCGAACCTCGAGCGGTCGATGATCGTTTCCGGATCGAACACGACGATGTCCGCTTTCAATCCGCTTCGGAGGATTCCGCGATCGCGAAGCTGAGCGCGGCTGGCTGCCTGGGAAGTCATGCGACGCACGGCCTCTTCGATCGTGAAGAGTCCGAGGTCGCGCCCGTAGTGGCCGATGACGCGGGGGAAAGTGCCGTAGGCCCGGGGATGAGCTCCGGCGCTGCGGCGGCTTTCCGGGACGTTTCCGGAATCCGCTCCGATGGAAACGAACGGGTGGCGCAGCGCGGTCTGCACGTCGGCCTCGCTCATCGTGAAGTAGACCGCTCCCGGAGCGCTCGGGCTCTCCTCGTAAAGACGGAGCAGCGCGTCGACCGGCTCGAGCTGCATCATTGTGGCGATTTCCTGCAGATTCTTCCGCTGATACTCCGCGAGCGCATCGCTGGGGATCCGCGTGACCAGAACGCCGTCCGCTCCCGTCACGCGGGAGGGGAGTCCGCTCGAGAGAATCTCCTGACGGATTCGCGCGCGCTGCTCCGGGTCCTTCAGTCGTGCCTGAAAATCGGCGTAAGTCCCTTCCAGAGCCCAAGTCGGAACGAGCATGGTCAGACCGGTGGAGGAAGCGATGTAGGGATAGACATTGGCTGCCACATCGATACCGTTGCGGCGGGCCTCGTCGATTTTCTCGAGCACCGCAGGCATGCGACCATGATTCCCTGGACCGCTCACTTTGAGATGCCAGATGTTCACCGGGATCTCCGCTTCACGCCCGATTCGGAATGCTTCGTCGAGGGCCCTCATGATCTCGATTCCCTCGTCGCGGATGTGCGTGAAGTAGACGCCGCCGTGACGCGCGGCGACGCGGGCCAGTCGCACGAGCTCGTCGGTTTCGGCGAACGTGGCGGGGACATAAATCAGTGAGGTCGAGAGGCCGATGGCCCCTTCGCGCATGGCCTGGTCGACCAGCGCTTCCATCCGAAGCATTTCTTCTTCGCTCGGCGCGCGATCGAGATTTCCCACGATCAGGGCCCGGGCGTTGGTGGCCCCGACGAAGAGCGCGAAGTTCGTCGCGATCCCCTGCTTTTCCAGCACGGCGAAGTACTCCCCCAGGGTCGTCCACGCCGGCTGCCCCTCGGACCGCCGCTCCCTCTCGGCGTCCCCGGCCAGCGGCCCAGGTGACCACCCCTCGCCGGTGACCTCCGTCGTGACGCCCTGCCGTATCTTTCCTTCGAGATGAGGATCGATCAGGACCATTCCCTGCGACTGTCCGAGGAGATCGATGAAGCCGGGCGCGACCATCATGCCGCGGGCATCGAGGGTCCGGACCGCAGGAACGTCCGACAGATCGCCGATCTCCACGATCGTGTCGGCGCGGATTCCGACGTCGGCGCGGAACCATGGGCTTCCCGTTCCGTCGACGACACGACCATTGATGATTTTCAGGTCCAGTGGCGCGTGGGCCGGGAGCGGAGCCCGAGAGCTCGAGCAACCGGCGAGGAGAAGGAGCGACAGGAGAAGGGTTGTCAGCCGTGACATGGGTGGCGATTGTAACGCCGCCGTTCAGGAAACCATCGCCACGCGCGCCGCACAGTCGCTACAATCGCCGGCCATGATCAACCGTCGGTCCTTCGCGCGCTTCGCTGCAGCGGCTGGCCTGGCCGGGGCGGCAGCTCCTTTCATCACCGAAGCGAGCACCCGCGCAACGTCACGTGAGCTTCCACTCATCCGGCCCAGGGCGCTTCGGGAAGGCGACACGGTCGGCCTCGTCCTTCCGGCCTCGATGGAGTTCGATACCCACGAGATCGAGATGGCGCGCGAGCAGCTCGAGGCTCTCGGCTTCCAAGTGAGGGTCGGCCAGAACGCCGTGAACCGCCACGGCTACTTTGCGGGAACGGATCGGGAGCGGTCCGCTGACGTCAATGCGATGTTCGCGGACCCGGCGATCGACGGCATCTTCTGCTACACCGGTGGATGGGGGACGCCGCGCATCCTTCCCTTCCTCGATTACGAGATGATCCGCCGGAATCCGAAAGTGATCATCGGATTCAGCGACATCACGGCCCTCATCAATGTGATCCACCAGAGGACGGGCCTCGTCACGTTCCACGGACCGGTGGCCTCCACGAATTTCGAGCCGTACTCGCTCGCCAACATGCGGCGAGTCATCATGAGCAGCGAGCCGATCGGAACGCTCACCAACCCTCCCAAGCGGGAAACGGAGCTCGTGCAGCGGCGTTACCGGACATGGACGCTGCGCGGCGGCACGGCCTCAGGCCGTGTGGTTGGCGGAAATCTCACGCTCATGGCCGCTTTGATGGGGACGCCGTACGAGATCGACACTTCGAACGCCATCCTCTTTCTCGAGGATGTGCGCGAGGCGATCTACCGCGTCGATCGGATGCTCACTCAGCTCGCTCAGGGAGGAAGCTTCGAGCGCATCGCCGGCGTGGCATTCGGATTCTGCAGCGACTGTCCCGCCGAGCGGGCGAGCTTCAGCCTCGAGCAGGTTCTGGAGGACCACTTCGGCCGGCTGGGCGTCCCGGTCTTCGCCGGCCTCGCGTTCGGTCACATCGAACAGAAGCTGACGCTCCCCATCGGCATGAACTGCACGATCGACGCGGATGCGGGAACGGTGACCATCGCGGAAGCGGCGGTGGTGGCTCCTGTCACCTCACGCATCTGAAGCTGGCGAAGAGGTACGGATAATCGGGACGGAACCAGTTCCTCAAGCTTCTCCGCACCAGATCCCTCGAGGTCACGGGTGACGCTCCCTTGAGTACATAGTGCTCGCCATCGAAGAATTCCGCCGAGTAGAGGGGATAGGAGGCCATCGGTTGAAATCCCGGAAGCGGCGAGAATGGGGTGGAGGTCCATTCCCATCCATTGCCCACGAGGTCCTCGATTCCCCATGCGCTCCGGCCGGCTGGAAAACTTCCCACCGGCATCGGATCCCACGCGCGGAGATCGAAGTTGCCATGGAGCGCCCCCGGCTCCTCGTCTCCCCATGGGAACTTCCGCTCCGATCCGTCCGGCGTTCCCCACGCCGCCCGGTCATATTCCGCCTCGGTCGGAAGCCGCATCCCTTTCCATTGCGCGAATGCGCTCGCTTCATCCTGCGTGACCCAGACGGGCCAGTCGAGCGGAAGAGGAGCTTCTCCGGTCATCGTCCGGATCTTCCACCCTGCCTCGGACGGAATCCAGAAATGCGGATGCGACGATTGCGGCGTCTCGCCTTTCCGCCATAGCTCGGAATTGTCATACCCACCCGCATCGACGAACTGGAGAAACTCGCCATTGGTCACATTGTGAGCGCCGATCTCGAACTCCGGGACATCGACCTCGATCGCCTCGAACTCGTTGTCCCATCCGAACGGAATCTCGGATCGGCGGCTGCCGATCCGCGCGCGCCCTCGCGGCACGACCACTCGCTCTTCGCGGGAAGTGGCCGCGCGACCCGGGGAGAATGACCGCGTGGGCATGCGTTTCCGAGCCGGGTCGAGCGCGTGGAACATGTAGAGGAGCGTCTCGTGATGCATCGGCTCGTGCTCGAGGATCGTCCAGAGAGCCTCTCCCCCCGCCATGGCGGGGCGATCGTCGCGCTCGAGATCCGCCTCGAGGATCAGCGCCTCGATCCTGCGGTCGGTCGCGGCTCCGTAGGCCTGGACCGCCGTTCGAGAGGGCCACGACTCGATCGTCAGGTCGTTCGCCTCGTCTTCGCTGCCGGGATCGATCCCTCGCTCGAAAAGAATCTCGAATCGAGGATCGACTCCGTCGAGCCCGAGACCATTGCGGATCAGCGTATTGACGTTGAATGCCGGAAGATGGCCTTCGTAGAAAACGATCGCGTGACGCAGCGGAATCGGGCGGTCGAGCCAGGATTCGTCGGGAATCATCCCGAAGAGACCTCTGCTTCGTTCGCGATTCTGACGGTATCGACTCAGCAGCCGGTCCCGGTCGAGTGCGGGGGTGGTGGTTTTCAATTCACCTCCTTGGTCAATTGACGCGATCGAGTCGCAGCGTCACGAGGAAATCTCCTCGCGCCCAGGCGATCGTGCCCGGAATCGTTCCACTTCCGTGCGGGCGCCATGCCGAGAAACGGACTTCCTCCGGAACGAAGCCGAGCTGTGTCGGCGTCCCGCCGCGGATTGCCAGCAGCTCTCCCGTTCGCGCATCGAAGGTCAGCCACTCATAGGCCCCCTCGGTCGTTTCGCCGAGGGCAACCATCGCGTCGGCGCCGGTGGAAGGGTCCCATCGCAACGCCTCGAGCGACCTGAAGCGCGACGGATCGAAGCCTCCCAATGCACTGGCGCTGATGGCGCTCTCGACCGGACGGGGGATCTCGACATCCGCGGTCAGCGTCGCCCCCGACTCCGGATCCCAGATCATCGAGAAAGATCCGACCCTCGACTCGTCGAGACCCCCCTCGACGGAAATCGTTCCCGAGGCGGTGAATGGAGGTGCACTCGCGCCGGGAGCGCGGGCAAGGATCGAGTCCATGGAGGGAAGCGGTCGCGGATCCGGAGGAGTCGCCGCCCACTTCGCATCGTCGAGACGCGGCACGGTCGCGGGATAGGGACGTCCCTGATGACAGGTGAAACAGGTGACCGTCGGCTCACCCTGAAACTGCGCCTCGTTGATCCCGCGGGTGAGAAGGACCATCTGCCGCGCGATCTGTTTCTCCGGCTTCGTCTCCTCGTCGAAATACATGGTGTGGCAGTGAGAACAGTCGACGCCGAGCGAGTTCGCGAAGAGCGCCATCACCGGATAGAGCTCGGAGGAGGGGAGGCCTTTGAGGACGCGGATGTTCTTGAAGCGTTCCTCCGCGGAAGGATCGGAGGGATCGTCCGACGAGAAGAAAGCACCGACGGAACGGACGTCGATCTCCCGCCCCCGAGGAAGCTTTCGCTGTTCGACCGCAGCGTCGCGAAGCGAGCAGGAGAGCATGAGTGCTACGAGACCGGCGACGCTCAGGCGCTTCGAGATCATGATGATCATCGCGATGGTACCCGCTCGCTCACGCGATCACCAG
Organism: Thermoanaerobaculia bacterium; assembly: GCA_035525215.1. Lineage (GTDB taxonomy): Bacteria > Acidobacteriota > Thermoanaerobaculia > Gp7-AA8 > Gp7-AA8 > DATLEY01. Next base: position 37,645 of record DATLEY010000067.1, read on the forward strand.
AACGATCACACGGAACGGATCCTGCAGCAGTCATCATTGTTGAAAGGGGGTTTCCATGAACGAGTGCAAGCACGAGTCGTGTCAGTGTGAAGCGCAGGCGGATGGCTACTGCTCCGATTCCTGCCGTCAGGGAAAAACCGCCGGCGAAAATTGCGGCTGCGGCCATTCTTCCTGCGGTTGAACCAACCTGGGGAGGGCCCGAATCTGCCAGCAGTTTGGCCCAGACCGATCGTCGACCGAAGCGGCCACCCCGGGGTGGCCGCTTTAGTTTTATCCCGCCGCAAAAACGCCGCCTGTCCCGTCACCGGAAAAACACGCGAAGACCTTCAATTTTAGGGCGCATGCGCGCTTGAATCCGGTACTGTTGCGCCGTACGCCGCACCGGCACCGATTCGAAAACACCAGCCGCGGCGCCAGCCAGGAGGAAATCCAGTTGTACGGTCTGACCAGTAAATCGCAGCGATTCGCAGAATCTGCGCGCCAGATCGCCATCGACGTCGCGCTGCCGGCAGCCGAGGACGTCGATTCCGCGGGACGGTTCCCCAGCGAGAGCATGGATGCCCTGGCTCGAAGCGGACTGCTCGGACTTTGCGTGGAGGAGGCGGCCGGAGGGATCGGGGAGGGGCCACGAGCCTTCGCCGCCGTGACCGAGGAGCTGGCCACGGCCTGCGGGTCGACGGCGATGATCTATGTCATGCACGTCACCGCGGCGCAAGCGATCGCCTCGTCCAATCTTCTCGACGACCGCACCGAGCTGCTCGCCGCGATCGCCGCGGGGAAACACCTCTCCACGCTGGCCTTCTCCGAAAAGGGGTCGCGATCGCAGTTCTGGGCTCCGGTCTCGAAGCTGACCGGAGCGAATGGAGAATTCGCGACGACCGCGTCCAAGTCCTGGGTCACGGCGGCCCGACACGCGAGCTCCTACGTCTCATCGGGACAGAGGCCGGGAGCCGCCTCTCCTCTCGAGTCGGTCGTCTACCTCGCCCGGCCGAAGGCGGCCGGGGTCGAGGTCACGGACACATTCAATGGACTCGGCCTTCGCGGCAACGAGTCCGCGCCCGTCGCTTTCGAGCAGATGGTCGTGCGAAACGGAGACTTCATCTCACCACTCGGCGAAGGAGCGAACACGATGCTCCAGGTCGTGCTCCCCTGGTTCTCGATCGGCACCGCGGCGATGGCGAACGGCCTTTGCCGCGCAGCAGTCAGCGCCACGAGCGGCCATCTGATGACCACTCGATTCGAGCACGACGGAACGGCGCTCAGGGATCTTCCGAACCTCCGCGCCCGGATCGCGCAGATGAGCGTGCGTACCGAGCAGTCTCGCGCGCTCCTCGCCTACACGCTGGGACTCATGGAGAATCCCTCGGAGATCACTCCTCTCTATGTGCTGCAGTCGCGCCTCGCCGCGCTCGAAGCGGCGGTGGATGTGACGGACCTGGCGATGAAAGCGTGCGGCGGAGCGGCATTCTCGAAGCACTTGCCGATCGAGCGGCTCTTTCGCGACGCCAGGGCGGGGTGGGTCATGGCCCCGACCGTCGATCATCTGCGGGATTTCATCGGCCGGGCGCTCACTGGGCTCCCCCTGTTCTGAGAGGAGGAGATCGCAATGCGGACCGATGAGACGATTCTGCTGGGGGCGGTCGCTTACGACGCCAAGGTGGTTCCGATCTGGGAAGGAATCCGGGACTACTTCAACGGCGAAGGGGTTCCTTTCGACTTCGCGCTCTATTCGAACTACGAGCGCCAGGTGGAGGAGCTGCTGGCCGGTCACATCGACATCGCATGGAACACGCCGCTGGCGCACGTCCGCGTCCGCGCCTGCACCAGCGGGCAGTCCGTCTCCCTCGGGATGCGGGATTCCGATCGCGACTTTCACGCGAAGATCATCGTGCGCAAGGATTCCGGCATTCGAAGCCTCGCGGACCTGGAGGGGAAGACTCTCGCGGTCGGCAGCCGCGACTCGACCCAGGCTCGCATCCTCCCGCTTCATTTCATCGAGAGGGAAGGAGTCGATCTTTCGCGAGTCACGCTCCTGCCATTCGACACGGATCTCGGCAAGCATGGCGACACCGGATCGAGCGAGCTCGATGTCCTTCGCGCTCTCGAGGAGGGAACCGCGGAGGGGGGCGCGATCGGCGATCTGATCTGGGTGAACGAACAGGCCGCAGGGCGTATCGATCCCGCGAAGATCGAGGTCCTCTACACGACGCCACCCTTCGATCACTGCATGTTCGACGCGCTCCCTTCACTTCCCGAAAAGAAAAGAAGCGACTTCAAGCGTGTGCTGTTCGCGATGAAGTGGGATGTGCCGGAGCATCGGCGTCTCCTCGAGCTCGAGGGGCTTCGCGAATGGATGCCGCCCCGGGAGGATGGGTATCGCAGTCTCGAGGAGGCCCTCTCGTCGGGGAAGCGATGACGCTGAAGAGCTCTGCCGCGGCCGTCGCGATCGAAGCGGGTGAGCTGACCCTGGGGGGAGGGCTGCTCGCGCTCGTTCGTCCGGCGCTCGATCTCCTGGAGCCTGGGGGCGTTCTGGCGGTTCTCTCTCGAAGCGCTTCCGCGCAACAGGACCTTCCTTCCTGGTGCCGCGCCGAGCGGCATGAGTACGGCGGCTGCGAGCGGGTCAGCGAGGGCGTCGACCGCCACCTGATCGTGCGCGGCGGCTTTTCCGTTCCTCAGGGGAAACGTGAGGAAGGGCTTTCCATCGAGGGTCGCGACCACCGGCCGAGCAGCGCGGCCATGATGGACGCCGTGCCGATGCCGCAGAACGCTCCGGCGGACAGCGGATTCGCTCCGCGCGGCGCGCGCATCGAGCCCGGCGGCCCGGCCTACCCCTTCACATTGGTCGAGCGGGACCGCGTGGCCCCTCCGGACGTCGCCAGACTCTACGATCAGGCCGTCGCCGCGCAATGGGATGCGAACCGCGACATTCCCTGGCAGAACGTTCGTGAACTTTCACCTGAGCTGGAGCGGGCCGTCGGTCAGATCATGACCTTCCTCGCAGAGAATGAGCTGTCGGCGCTTTACCTCCCATCGCGGTTCATCGCGCAGATCCACCCTGCATTCGCGGAAGTCGCGATGTTCCTGGCGTCGCAGCTCTCGGACGAAGCGCGCCACATCGACGTCTTCCTCAAGAGGGCTCGGATCGGCGGCGGCGGACTTGGAATCTCCTCGGTCACGACGTCCCGGTCTCTTCTATCCCTTCTCGAGACGCGCGACTTCACCGAGGCGGCGTTTCTGCTTTCGGTGCTGGGGGAGGGAACCTTTCTCGATCTGCTCACCTTCGTCGAGACCTTCGCGCCCGATGAAGCGACGGAAGAGGTGGCGCGCCGCACCCGCGCCGATGAGTCTCGCCACGTCCATTTCGGGCTGTCGCACGTTCGCTGGGCGCTGGAACATGACCCCACGCTGTATCCCAGGCTGGAGGAAACCGTCCGGCGGCGCGCCGCCACGCTCGCGGGCGTCGCGGGCGTTCCCGCTCCACTTCAGGATGCGCTGACGATTCTCGCGGCGGGAAGCACGGACACGAGCGCGGTGGCGCGGGGCCATGAGGCCTTTCGCGAGCTGCTCGCGACGATGCACGTCAATCGTCTCAAGCGTCTCGCGCACGCCGGCTTCACGCCCGCCCAGGCCGAGACCATCTCGGCGCTGCATACTCCGAACTTCATGTGAG
>DATLEY010000072.1:0-40142 GCA_035525215.1 Thermoanaerobaculia bacterium
TTCGGGACGATGTCGAGGAGAAGGCCCATCCTGCGGCGTCTCAGCTCGGCGGCGAAATGCTCGAAGTCCTCGACGGTCCCGATCTCCGGATTGATCTCCTGAGGATTGGTGACGTCGTAGCCGTGAGTGCTTCCCTTGCGCGCGGTGGCGATCGGCGAGGCATAGACATCCGTGATGCCGAGCTCGCGCAGGTAATCGAGAATCGCGGTGGCGTTCTGAAATTTGAACTGTTCGTTGAATTGCAGCCGGTATGTGGCCACCGGCGTGTCAGCTCGCTTCATGCATCTCCCCGGACGGCAAGTCGGTTTCCGATTGAACGGAAGTGACGTAGCCAGATCCGGGCCCGTTCATCTCCCGAGCCCGTGCGGTCCAGATACTCGAGGCCAATCGTCTGCATGAGACGGTAATAGACGTTCTGAACTTTCCAGAGATCCACGCCGAACGGAAGCGCGGCAACGAGCTCGAGCAGAGTGTCGAAGCGCTTGAGATTGGGAACCGAAGAGGGATCGCGGTCCAGGCGGGCGGTCGCGTCATTCAGCGCGCGGGTGACGGCGTAAGAGAGGACCGTCTGGTCGAGCTCGATCCCCTGCGCCCGGATCTCCTGAAGCACGCTCTTGATCTGCGCGATCGATGGGTTCGGCCGATCCAGCAGACGCCGTAGATGCATGTTGAAGGCGAACTCCACGGCCACCCTGAGAATTCTCGGAAGAGGAATCCCCAGCTCGGCGTGAAATCTCATGAGAGGGACGTACCTCTCATAGAGCTCGCGAGAGATCGGATCCGACGTTTCGAGACTCGCATTCCACGTCGCGTCGAGAATGCGGCGCTGCTCGTCTCCGAAGAGCGACTTGACTGAAAAGGTCAGCCCGCTGAACTCCTGGTCGAGCTCCCGGATCACGGCGGAAAAATCACCCTGCTGGAACGGCTCGGCGAGATCGTTCGAGAGCTTCTGGTAGGCTTCATCGCCGGCGAACTCGCGGACGGCGCCGGTGAGATTCAGCTCCCCGAGGTGGAGAACGCCGTAGGTGAACGTGCGGGACTCGCGGGTGGGGATGGACTGGATGCGGATTCTGCCGAGAACGACCTGGGGGCGGCCCCCTTCGAGCACGGTCTGATCCTCGCGATCGATCTCGTAGCAGTAGATCCGGCTGGCCGGCGCGTACTCGTGGAAGAGCGAAGAGACCGCGAAGTGTCCGGCGACCCGGGGAAGATCGAGCATGGCAGGGCGCACTTCCGCTTCATAGATCGCACGCGCATTGCCATAGCTGGGGACATTGCTCTCGGCGGACTCCAGCCGTTCCAGGAACCCCGGTTCCAGGTCGGCGCCGCTCGCTTCGAGGGCAAGCTGGCAGGCGCGCGCGGCGTACTGGAGCACCTGGACGGTCTCGATTCCGGAGACCTCATTGAAGAACCAGCCGCAGCTCGTGTACATCAGCATGGCGTGCCGCTGCATCTCGAAAAGCTGAAGAGCGCGCACGATCTCCGGCTGGTCCAGAGGCCGGATGGCATGCTCGGCGAAAAACGCGGAGACCGATTCCTCGGAGCGGTCGCGAACGACAGAAATGAAATGATTTCTCGCGCGCCAGGGATCGCGCACGTATTTCAGCGCCTCTTCCTCGAAGAGGGGAGCCAGGCTCGCGCTGAGCCAATCGAGAGCGGCCCGAACCGGCTTCCGCCATCGCTGATGCCATGAAGGATCGCCGCCCGTGCTGCACCCGCAGTCGCTTCGCCACCGCTCCACTCCGTGCGCGCAGCTCCACGAGGTGTACTCGGCGATCTCCACTTCGTCCGTTGGCGGGTGATGCGCGAGATATTCAGCGTAATTCGTCAGCTTGACTTCGGGACGGCGGTCGATCGTATCCAGCGCGAAGGCCAGGGCCATGTCGCCGTAGCGGTGATGATGGCCGTAGGACTCGCCGTCCGTGGCGATGTTGACGATCTGCGGCTCCGTGGAAGTCGCGAATCCCGACATGAGGCGATCCGCGAAACGCTCGCCGCTGCTGAGCAGCCCCTCGAAAGCGACTCCTCTCGACGCGGGTGAGTCGTAAAAGAAAATGCTGATCTCCCGTCCTGACGGAAGCCGGCAGAGATAGGGGCGAGTCGTGTCGATCGATTCGCCGACGGTCTTCCAGTCTCCCTGGCCGCGCCGGACCCGCTTGGCCTGATAGGGCGCCAACACCGTGAATCGGATTCCCGCTTCGCTCATCAGGTCGAGGGTCTCGAGATCCACCGCGGTCTCGGGAAGCCACATCCCTTCCGGCTTGCGCTGGAAGCGGGACTCGAAGTCGCTGATGCCCCACAGGATCTGCGTCTCGCGGTCGCGCCGCGAAGCCAGAGGCATGATCACGTGGTTGTACGGCTGTGCCATCGCCGACCCATGACCGTTGAACCGCGTCAGGCTCTGACGGTCGCCGTCGAGGATCGTGGCATACGTCTCCGGCGCCTCACTCTCCATCCACGTGAGCAGAGTCGGGCCGAAGTTGAAGCTCATGCGTCCGTAGTTGTTGACGATCTTGAGGATCCGTCCGCGGGCATCGAGGATGCGCGCCGAGCCGTTCGGCGCATAGCACTCGGCGGCGATCCGCTCATTCCAGTCGTGATACGGCAGCGCGCTTTCCTGGAGCTCGATCGATTCGAGCCAGGGGTTCTCGCGCGGCGGCTGATAGAAGTGCCCGTGTATGCAGATCGATCGCATCAGGAGGATTCTTCGCTCACCCACGCGATGGCCGCACGGGGAGGCAAGGATATCGCGGCGTCGCGTCCTGCCTGCAAGGGTCCCGGCTCCCCGGCCGCGGCGCCGAGCCACTGCGGCGCGGTGGTGTCCAGAACGGGAAGCCAGGTTCCGGAAGGAACTTCCAGCTGGATGCGGGAGGGTTCCGCCGAGAAATTGAGGGCGATGACCGCCTTCGATCTCTCTCCGCCGCGGATCACGACCAGCGCCCGCTCCCCTTCGAAGGGTAATGACCGGACCGAACCGGCTTTCCCAGGGCCGAGTGAATCGTATTTCCCTCGCAGCGAGATCAGCTCGCGGTAAAGGTTCCAGAGCGCCGTGCTCATGGGATCCGTCAGCGAGGCGTTCAACCGGCTCTTCGCGAACGTCTCCTCGGATTGCGGATCGGGAGGCTCCCCCTGCCACGAGAATGCGGCGAACTCCTCGCGGCGTCCCTTCCGGACCGCCTCGACGAGCTCGGGATTCTGATGGTCGACGAAATAGAGGAACGGCGCCTTTTCCCCATACTCCTCGCCCATGAAGATCAGCGGAACGAACGGCGAAAGGAGAAGTGTGACGGCCGCGACCTTCAGCTCGTCGAAGCTGACGAGAGCCGTGAGCCGCTCTCCGTTCATCCTGTTCCCGACCTGATCGTGGTTCTGGGTCGCCACGATGAAGTGACATCCGTCGACGCCCTGAGCGAGGTTTCCATGGCGCCGGCGGCGATGCGGCGAATATCGCCGGGCATACGCATAGCTGGACTCGAAGACCGCGGCGAGGTCCGCGACTTTTCCAAAGTCCGCGTAGTAACCGGTGGATTCGCCCGTCAGCAGCGCATGAAGGGAGTGGTGAAAGTCATCGTTCCAGTGGGCGTCCATGCCGTAGCCGCCGTTCTCCGCCGGCCGGACCATCCGCGGATCATTGAGATCGCTCTCGGGAAAAACGAGAACCTGGCGTCCGGCCTTCTTTCCAGCTTCATGGACGCGGTCAGCCAGCTCATGAAGGAAGGGGTAGGCCGACTGGTCGAAAATCGCGTGAACGGCATCGAGTCGGAGCGCGTCGACATGGAACTCCTCGATCCACATGAGCGCGTTCTGAATGAAGAGCTCCCGGACCGCATCACTCTCCGCCCCATCGAAGTTGACGGCTTTCCCCCACGGTGTCGAGTACGCGTCGGTGAAGTAGGGTCCGAACACTTCGAGATAGTTGCCGTCGGGACCGAGGTGGTTGTAAACGACGTCGAGGCAGATTCCGAGGCCGGCGCGATGAGCAGCATCGACGAGAGCCCGCAATCCCGCCGGGCCGCCGTAGCTGTTCTGGACCGCATTCGGGAACGCGCCGTCGTACCCCCAGTTCCGCGTCCCTGGGAACTGCGAGACCGGCATGATCTCGATCAACGTCACGCCGAGCTCCTCGAGACGAGGCAGATGAGGAATGATCCCTTCGAACGTGCCCGCTTCGCTGAAGGTGCCGACGTGCAACTCGTAAATGACCGCGTCCTCGAGGCGAACTCCTCTCCATTCCTCATCCGTCCATGGATAGCGGGGATCGACGACGGCCGCGGGGCCATGAGGGCCGTCCGGCTGGAACCGCGATGCTGGATCGGGAAACATCGCCTCCCCGACGCGATAGCGGTACCGCGTTCCCGCGGGCGCGGGGTGTGAAGCCGCGAAAAATCCGAGGTCGTCGCGATCCATCGGAACGAGCTGTCCGTCGACCTCCAGATGGAGCTGTTCGTGCCGCGGCGCCCAGATCCTGAACACGGTCGTGCCGTCCGCCCCGACGAAGGCGCCCTGAGCCTTTCCTTGATAGGGACTCATCACCGCTCCGGAGTGAAGAAGACAGCACCCAGCGGGGGAACGTTCACGGTGATCGAGTAGGGGCGTCCATGCATCGGGATGGGAGCTGCCTCCACCCCGCCGAAGTTGCCCTGACCGCTTCCACCGAATTCGCTTGCGTCGGAGTTGAAGATCTCGGCCCATCGTCCATCCGACGGAACTCCCACTCGATAATTCGACCGGATCAGCGGCGTGAAGTTCATGACGACGGCGACGGGGCTCGATCCCTCGGCGCCCTGCCTCAGGTAACTGAGGACACTCTGTTCGGCATCGCTTCCATCGATCCACTGAAATCCGGATGCGTCCGTGTCGCGCTGATGGAGCGCGGGCATATCGCGGTAGAGCCGGTTCAGATTCCTGATCAGATGTTGAATGCCGGAGTGCATCTCGTCGTCGGTGAGATGCCACTGGAGGCTGGAGTCGTGGTTCCACTCCGCCCACTGGGCGAACTCGCATCCCATGAAGAGCAGCTTCTTGCCGGGCTGGGACCACATGTAGGAGTAGAGGAGCCTCAGGTTGGCGAACTTCTGCCAGGGATCGTTCGGCATCTTGCCGATGAGCGATCCTTTGCCGTGAACGACCTCGTCATGCGAGATCGGAAGGACGAAGTTCTCGTTGAAGGCGTAGATCATCCGGAAAGTCAGCTCGCCGTGGTGAAACTTGCGATGGATTGGATCCCGAGCGAGATAGTGCAGCGTGTCGTGCATCCATCCCATGTCCCACTTCAGCCCGAACCCCAGACCTCCGACGTAAATCGGGCGGGAAACCATCGGCCAGGCGGTCGACTCCTCCGCGGTGGTCTGAATGTCCGGAAACGCGCCGTATGCGTCTCGGTTCAACTGGCGGAGAAACTCGATCGCCTCGAGATTCTCCCGTCCTCCGTATTTGTTGGGAATCCACTCGCCCGCGTTACGGGAGTAATCGAGATAGAGCATCGACGCGACGGCGTCGACGCGAATGCCGTCGATGTGAAAGCGATCCAGCCAGTACATCGCGCTGGAGAGGAGGAAGGCGCGCACTTCGTTCCTTCCGTAATTGAAAATGTAGCTTTGCCAGTCGGGATGAAATCCCTTCCGCGGATCGGAGTGCTCGAAGAGGTAAGTTCCGTCGAAGTACGCCAGCCCATGTTCATCCCCGGGAAAGTGCGACGGCACCCAGTCGAGGATCACTCCGATTCCCTCGCGGTGCAGGACGTCGATCAGGTACATCAGATCTTCAGGGGTTCCGTAGCGGCTGGTCGGAGCGAAGTAGCCGGTCGTCTGGTATCCCCAGGATCCGTAGAAGGGGTGTTCCATCAGAGGGAGGAACTCGACGTGCGTGAACCCCATCCACTTCACGTATTCGGCGAGAGGCTCGGCGATCTCGCGGTAGCTCAGCCAGCGATCCTCGTCCTCCGGCACCCGTCGCCATGAGCCGAGATGGACTTCGTAGACCGAGGAGGGAGCGTCGAGCGCGTTGTGCGCTCCTCTCGCTCGCATCCACTCCTGATCCTTCCACTGATAGTCGAGCTCCCAGACCACCGAGGCGGTCTTCGGCGGTGTTTCATGAAGGAGGCCGAAAGGGTCGGCCTTCTCGACGGCGTAATGATGGAAGCGCGACTTGATGAAGAACTTGTAGAGGTCGCCTTTTTTCACCTCCGGCAGAAAGCCTTCCCAGATTCCTGAATGGTGATGAGCCTCCAGGGGATGGGAGTCGCGATTCCAGCCGTTGAAGCTGCCGACCACGGAGACTTCCGTCGCGTCGGGAGCCCACACCGCGAAGTAGGTTCCGGCCACTCCGTTGACGGTCCTGGGATGTGCGCCGAATTTTTCGAAGAGGCGGCTGTGCGTCCCTTCGTTGAAGAGATAAACGTCCTGTTCGGTCAGGAGCGAGAAGCGGTCGGGGGTCGATGGTGCCGGCGGCCGCCTCTCGGATGGCTTCGCAGGCGGCGCGCTTCCTGATACTGGCGGAGCCGCGGCGGCCGTTTCCCGGGCGGGGCTTTTCTCCACCGGACCCGGCTCCGTGGTCGCGGGGCGGGATTGTTTTCCGGCAGGCGCTGAAACCTCCGGCGCGCGCGACGCGGATGGCGTCTGTTTGGGAGCTCGCGTTTTCTTTTCTTCAGGAGCCGGCGCGGGAGACGGAGCCGCCTCTCCTTTTCCCTTTCGGGACGGCGATGGCTTCTTCGAGCTTTTTTTCGGGTCTTGATCTTTTGGATTCATCGGGATCTCCCTTGCCGTCTCCAGGTGTCGAGATCTCTCAGACGGCCGGAGAGATCTGCGTCGGTGGAAAGCTCGTCGACTTCATGAGCGAGCTTTCGTTGCCAGTTCGGATGTTCGAGGTGAGTGCCGGGCAGGTTCTGGGCTTCGGTGGCCAGCCATAGATCCTCGGCGTTGACGAGCGTGAGCTCGGCGTCGCTCCGCGCGAGGAATTCCAATGAAGCGTCGCAGACGCTGCCCGCGTCAGCGTCGCCATTCAGAGCGCCGCGACGCGACAGGAAGGTGATCAGCGACGATCGAGTCTCCTCACGTGTCCGCCGCTCCTGTTCCACGTCCTTCACATGGCCATGTCGCGCCCTCTCGTCGATGTCCTTTCCGGTGAAGAACCCGTTGAAGGGGGGCATGTCGTGCGTATTGAGGCTGGCCACGCATGATCGCTGGGGGTCGCGCAGCTGCCCGTTCGGGCCGATCTCGTACTGAAGCACGTACATCCCCTGCACGCCATGGCGATTCATGCGTGCCTGAACGACCGCGGGGACGATGCCGAGGTTCTCTCCGACCACGACGGTGCGATGACGATGCGATTCGATTGCGAGAATCGCGAAGGTCTCGTCCGTCTCGTAGCGGACATAAACGCCATCGCTGGCGGGAAGATCGCGCGGAATCCAGAACAGCCGGTGCATGGCCATCACGTGGTCGAAGCGAAGGATCCCGGCGTATCTCATGATGGTGCGCAGCGAATCGATGAAATAGCGGTAGGACGTCCGGCGGAGAACGTCGGGATGCATCGGTGGGAAACCCCAGTTCTGCCCGCGCTGGAAAAACGGGTCCGGCGGCGCGCCCGCGGAAGCGTCGCGGACGAACAGGTCCCCTTCGCTCCAGGCATCGAATCCACCGCCATGGACTCCCAGCGGAAAGTCGAGATAGAAGCCGAATCCGCTGGACCGCGCCAGCGCGGCCACCGACTCCATCTGTCTCACCGCCTGCCACTGGCAGAAAAGGTGGAAGCGATGGCCAGGCTCTTCGGCTGGCTGCAGCGCCAGCGGCGTCCCCGCGGCTGGTCGATCTGGCCACCGCCCGTTTTCGACCGCCGCTCGAAAGCGGGCGTAGGCGTCGACTCTCGGATCCGACGCGACGTAGTGTTCGAAGTCGCGTCGCCGCGCTTCGTTCGCGTCCTCGAAGAACTCCGTGGCGAGGAGGTCGAGGACGCGGCGCTTGAGTTTGGCGACGCCCCGGTAGTCGACCAGGTCAGTCGACCGCAGACGTTCCGCCTCTTCCTGAAACTCGGCGGAGTCGACGAGCTGGCGCGCGGCCTCCGATGAGGAGAGCTCCTGGATGCGCGTCGGATCGAGATAGATCTCGTTCCAGAACAGTCGGCTGACCGGAGCGTAAGGGCTCGGCTCGAACGGCTCGTACAGAAAAGTAGCGAGCAGCGGCAGCGTGGCGACTCCGGAGCCGCCCAGGCTCGTCGTCGCACGGATGAGAGCGGCCAGGTCGGTGAGATCGCCGATTCCCCAGTTCCGCGATGAGCGAAGGCCATAGACGGGCGCGAAGACTCCCCACGCCCGCCGCTGCCGGCCGCTGTAGGCGCGAGCAGGAGCGTGAATCAGCATCGATGTCCGACGGGAGCGTCCCCATGCGAGGGTCAGCGTGTGATATCCGAAGGGAATCGAGGGCCTGGCCAGCTCCAGTTCGCGGACGACCCAGCGTTTCCCCCCCGAGTCGAGGGTGCGGATCACCCGATCGCGCGAGATCGACACGTCGACGGTGGCCCCTCCTCCTTCGAGGGTGAGCTGAATCGAGACGCTCGCTTCCTGCTCGGCGAAGGGGAGGGTCAGCCGGACGTGGGAAGGCGCCCCCTCCCACCAGACCGTCACCGGCTTCACACCCTGGGCGCAGAGCTCTTCCCTTCGCAAAGCGAGCGCGTTCGGTACATCCCTCACCGTCTCGAGCGGCGCGCCCATCGCGCGAAGGGTCGCCAGCACTCCCTTGGTGCCTGGGCGGGTGCGCCTGCCGTTCGCATCGCGATACGACAACTGGATCGAGTGAAGCAACGCGAGCTCGCGCAGCTCCCGGTTGAGCGGCTCCATCGCTCAGATCTCCTCGTCCAGTAGCTGGAAGATGCCCTGAAGCGGGATGGAGACCCAGTCCGGCCGGTTATTCAGCTCGTAGCTGACCTCGTAGAGCGCCTTTTCCAGCAGGTACGCGCGCATCAGCACGTCGAGCTCGTCATCCGTACCGGGAGCGATCGAGTTTCCAGCCGCCTTATCGAGATACCGGCGCAGGAAGATTGCGCTGACCCAGCGGTGCCAGAATCGCGCGGCATCGGCGAGGGTGGAGGCGTCGGTCTCCCGGAACATGCCCGACCCCTGACCCATGAGGACGGCGAACGGAGCATAGTTGAATGACCGGAGCATGCCTGCGACGTCGCGCAGCGCGGAGCGCTTGATACGTCGCTCGCCCAGCGGGCGGCCCGGCTCTCCCTCGAAGTCTATGATGACGAAGTCCTTGCCGGTGTTCAACACCTGGCCGAGATGGAAGTCGCCGTGCGTGCGGATCCGGAAGGTCGAGATTTTTCGGGCGAGGACGTCGCGGAAGCGCTCCATGATCTCGCTCTCCCGCGCCAGGACCATGGCGGCCTGGCTGGCCTGAGGCTCGGGAAGAGTGGCCCCTCGCTTCCTGAGAAGCTGGAACGTTCGCGTTCCCTGGGTCCGCATGTGCTGATAGATCGAACGCTGGTAATGAGGCGTAAAAGGCTCCGGCGCAAACACGGGATCGTCCGGGCGTGAAGCGAGGGCCAGATGAAGCTCGGCGGTACGCTCCCCGAGGAGGCCGGCCGTTTCCACATACCCTCCGAGAAGGTCTTTGACCAGCTCGTCGGGCTCTCTTCGCGAGAGATCGACCACGCTCTCGACGGGGACGGCCTGATTGACCTTCTCGAGGAGAGCCGGCTCGCTCAGAAGGCGCTCGAAGTAGCGGTCGATGAAGTCGAGCGTCATCCCCCACGCGTCCCCCGCGCTCGGCACGAAGCCCTGGAGGAGCGCGATCGTGATGGAGGACTTCCCTTTGCGGTAGTCGATTCCGCCGGCCAGCGGCGGAATGTTCGGGAAGTCCGTATTTTCGGTGAGGAAGCGGGAGACCTCGAAGTCGGTGTTGATCCCGCTCTCGACCTTTCGAAAGAGCTTGAGGAAGAGTTTTTCCCCGAAGATGATCGAGGAGTTGCTCTGCTCGGCGCGGGAGACGTGCGGATCCAGAATGCCGCTGCCGCGCAATCCGCGGAAGGCGCGCGTCGCCACCGTGGTGACCTCGCCGCTTTCTCCATCGAGGTCTTTCCTCCGTCCGACCATGTCGAGAAGCTGACGCGCGAATGCCTTGTCATAGACCGCGTCGAAGAGGACGAGATCTCCCGCGCTGCCCTGCAGCCGCGCGATCGCCGCGATGCGGTTCTCCTCGCGGGAGAGATCGAAATCCCCGACCGGCGTGAGGGCGAGCGGCAGGACGTAGGTTTCGTCGTCGCCTTCGCGATAGGCGACTTTGATGATCGTGATCGCGCTGCGGGAGTCGAGCGGGATCACGTCTTCGACATTCAGAGTCTTGATCGCTCTCGACTTGCCCGCGAACCAGCGCCGGCTGCGGAGCGCGCCGGCCAGGATCGACTCGAGCTTCGATCGCGACTTTCCGGTGAAGAGCTCATCGAGCGTGGTCGCCTGAATGGCCGGCAGGTCCGCCGATGAGGTCAGCGTGACGGCCCCCGAGGTTTCCGCGTTCTCGAGAACGAACCAGTAGAACGAATGAGGCCCGAGAGTCAGAAAGTAGGGCTTCTCGCTGATGGTGGGAAAAGGTGAATAGCCGAACATCTCGAACGGAGTCATTCCGGCCAGTGAGGAGAGATCGAGCTCCAGGCATTGGACGAAGCGGGAGAGGTTGGCCACGACCAGGATGGTCTCGTTCTCGTGGCGTCGCAGGAATGCGAGGACCCGGCGGTTGTCGGGATGGAGGAACTCGAGCGTGCCCCGGCCGAAGGCCTTGTGGCGCTTGCGGAGGGAGATCAGCCGCTTCGTCCACCAGAGCAGCGAATGGGGGTTGTTCTGCTGTGCTTCGACGTTGATCGCCTCGAAGTGATATTCCGGATCGATGATGACCGGCAGAAAGAGCTTCTGCGGGTTGGCTCTCGAGAATCCCGCGTTCCGGTCCGAGCTCCACTGCATGGGAGTCCGCACTCCGTTGCGGTCGCCGAGGTAGATGTTGTCCCCCATGCCGATCTCGTCGCCGTAATAGATGATCGGAGTCCCCGGGAATGAGAAGAGGAGTCCGTTCAGCAGCTCGATCTTCCGGCGATGGTTCCCCATGAGAGGTGCGAGCCGGCGCCGAATGCCGAGATTGATGCGGGCCTGCGCATCCTGCGCGTAAGTCCGCCACATGTAATCGCGATCCTCATCGGTCACCATTTCGAGCGTGAGCTCGTCGTGGTTCCGCAGGAAGAGCGCCCACTGCGCGGCCGGCGGGATGTCCGGTGTCTGATTCATGATGTCGATGATCGGAAACCGGTCTTCCATCGCCACGGACATGAAGAGGCGGGGCATCAGCGGGAAGTGGAAGGCCATGTGGCATTCGTCCCCGTCCCCGAAATAAGGAAGTGAGTCTTCGGGCCACTGGTTCGCCTCGGCCAGAAGCATCCGGTTCTGAAAGTTCGAGTCGACGTGAGTCCGGAGCTTCTTCAGATAGACGTGGGTCTCGGGGAGGTTTTCCGAGGTCGTTCCCTCACGCTCGTACAGATAGGGGATCGCGTCGAGGCGGAGACCGTCCACTCCCATGTCCATCCAGAAATCGAGGATGCGGGCCAGAGCGCGGTGTACGGCTTCATTCTCGAAATTCAGGTCGGGCTGGTGATGGTAGAAGCGGTGCCAGAAATACGCCTGAGCCACCGGATCCCATGTCCAGTTCGAAGTCTCGAAATCCTTGAAGATGATGCGCGCATCCTTGTACTTCTCCGCGGTATCGCTCCAGACGTAGTAGTCGCGCCAGGCGGTTCCGGGTTTGGCGCGACGGGATTTCTGAAACCATGGATGCTGGTCGGAGGTGTGATTGATGACCAGCTCCGTAATGACCCGGATGCCGCGGCGGTGGGCTTCCTTCAGGAACTGACGGAAGTCCCTCATATCCCCGTAGCTCGGGTTGATGTCGCCGTAGTCCGCGATGTCGTATCCGTCATCCTTGAGAGGAGAGGGATAGAAGGGGAGCGTCCAGATCGCCGTGACGCCGAGGTCCTGGAGATAATCGAGCTTCTGGGTCAGGCCCGTGAAGTCACCGATGCCGTCCGCGTCGCTGTCGTGATAGGCGCGGACGTGCAGCTGGTAGATGATCGCGTCCTTGTACCAGAGGGGATCATCTTCCAGAACCGGATCTTTTCTTCTATTGCGGGCCATCCGTACATCCCCTTCCGGTGGCTCGAGGGGCGTGGGAGCGAACAGACGCCGGAGCATCCGCGCTCCGCTCCACTCCGCGGCGTCACAAGTAGTAGTCGAAATCGCGTTCGGATCGCACTCGATGGCGCACCAGGAAAATATGCGCCGGGACCACGTGCGGATTCAGCTCCACGTAGTTGCCGGGTCCGTGCCAGGAGTAGCGGGCGTCGGTGAGCAGATCGTGGACCTGGAACGACTGTCCCGGCTCGATTCCGAGCACTTCCAGGTCGAGCTCGATCGTTCCCGCCTGGACGTTGAACGGATCGACGCTGACGACCGTCAGAATCGACTCCCGCCCATCCGGACTGGTTTTGCTGTAGACCAGCAGTTGATCGTTATTCGATTCATGAAAAGTGAGCGTGGTGTTGGTTTGCAGCGCCTCGTGCTCCCGCCGGATCCGGTTCACGCGGGCGATCAGCTCGCGCATGGGGCGCGCATCCTCGAGCGCCCAGCGGCGGATCTGGTACTTCTCGGAGTCGAGGTACTCCTCGCTTCCTTCGTGACGGGGAAGATGCTCGCCCATTTCGTAGGCAGGTCCGTAAATGCCGTAGCTCGCAGAAAGGGTCGCCGCGAGGATGAGGCGCTGCACGAACGCAGGCCGCCCGCCGTGCTGCAGAAACTCGGTCAGGATGTCCGGAGTGTTCGGCCAGACGTTCGGACGGAAGTACTCACGCACTTCGGTTCGCGTCAGCTCGGTGAAGTATTCGCGCAGCTCCCAGCTTTCGTTGCGCCAGGCGAAGTAGGTGTACGACTGCGTGAATCCAGCCTTGGCCAGCCAGTACATCAGGCGTGGCCTGGTGAACGCTTCGGCCAGAAAGATCACGTCGGGATGTTTCGTCCGGATCTGTCCGATGCACCATTCCCAGAAGGGGAGAGGTTTGGTGTGCGGATTATCGACTCGGAAAATCCGGATCCCCTGCTCGATCCAGTAGAGGAAGACGTCGCGAAGTCCTTCCCACAGCTCCTTCCACTTCTCGCTTTCGAAATGGAATGGGTAGATGTCCTCGTATTTCTTCGGAGGGTTCTCGGCGAACTGCACGGTTCCATCGGGCCGCCAGAGAAACCAATCCGGATGCTCTTTGACCCAGGGATGATCGGGAGAGGTCTGGAAGGCGATATCGAGGGCGACCTCGATGCCGTGAGCACGCGCGGCTTCCGTGAAATGCTGGAAATCTGCGAGGGTGCCGAGCCCGGGGTGGATCGCGGTATGACCCCCTTCGGAGGCTCCAATGGCCCAGGGGCTGCCGACATCCCCATCCGCGGCCTCGACCGCGTTGTTCTTCCCTTTTCGTTTCGTCTGGCCGATCGGATGAATCGGCGGAAGATAGAGGACGTCGAATCCCATCGCCGCGATGGTAGGAAGATGCTTCTCCGCGTCCCGGAACGTGCCGTGCCTCCCGGGGTCGGGAGACGTTGAGCGCGGGAACATCTCGTACCAGGTGGAGAAGCGCGCGCGCGGCCGCTCGACGAAGACTTCCAGCTCCCGCGGAAAGCGTGTCGAGCGCGAGCGGTCGGGGTAACGCTCCATCAGCGGAGCGGCTTGGCTGGCGACCAGGATCTCGACGTCCTCGGGCGACGACTTCTCCAGCCGGCTCGCGAGCGTTTCCAGGAGCGTACGGTCAGTTCCCTTCGCCCGCGCCGCGGCCTCTCGCAGCTGGCGCGCGCCGATGCTGAGCGGGATGGCGATGTCCTGGCCCGCTGCGATTCTCTTGGAGAGCTCCTTTGTCCAGGTGAGGAAGTGGTCGATCCAGGCCTCGATGGTGTAGACCATCGGTCCGAGCTCGCTGGCGGGAAAGCTGGCGGTCCAATGATCGTTGCCCAGCGGCTCCATGGCCACCTCGGTCCAGTCGTGATCCCCGGCGCGACGCCAGAGGAGCACCGCGGATATGGAATCGTGCCCATCCGCGAAAATGTCCGCCTCGACCTCGATGCTCTCGCCCGTGACCCGTTTGATCGGAAATCGGCCGCAGTCGATCTGCGGCTTCACGCCTTCAATGAGGACGCGATCTCTTCCATCGAATTTCATGGGCGGTTTTTCTTTTCCTCCTCGTTTTTTCTGGCGTCTTCGGCCTGCAGAATCGTTGCCGGGCATGCCGGATTCGTGGACTGATGCGGATTGCGGCTCCCGGCTGCGCGGGATACTCTCGGGATGAGCGATGAATCGTAACGCATGGAAGGCGCTGTTCGCGGCCCAACTGGGGTGGGCGCTCGATGCGATGGACTTCCTCCTGTTTACATTCGCGCTTCGTTCCATTCAGCAGGAGTTCCTCCTCCAGGATTCGACGATGGGGCTGCTCACCTCCGTGGCTCTGGTCGCGGCGGCGGGAGGCGGAATCTTATTCGGACGTCTGGCCGACCGGTTCGGGCGCGTTCGGGCGATGACGTGGAGCATCCTGATCTATTCGCTCGCCACGGGCCTTCTCGCGACGTCCCACTCCGTATTCGAGCTCGTTCTCTGGCGGGCCGTGCTGGGCATCGGGATGGGGGGAGAGTGGTCCGCGGGATCGGTTCTGGTGGCGGAGACCTGGCCGGCGGAGCATCGGGCCAAGGCCATGGGTCTGATGCAATCGGGGTGGGCCATCGGAGCGCTGGTGGCCGCGGGGCTCTCCGCTCTTCTTCTCGAGAGCTACGGATGGCGCGTTCTCTTTCTGGTGGGTGCGTTTCCGGCGCTGGTCGCTTTCGTGATCCGAAAAAACGTCGCCGAGCCTGAGATCTGGCAGCGGTCGCGAGAAGTCCAGAAGCGGTCGGCGTCCCCTGTGTTCTCGAGGCTCTTCCGCGCGCCGCACCTTCGGCACACGGTTCTGGCGACGGCGCTGGCCAGCTCGGTTCTCGTCGCGTACTGGGGACTCTTCTCCTGGCTGCCGAGTTTTCTGGCGACATCGGTCGAGCGAGGCGGCGCGGGCCTGACCATCACGCGCTCGGCGACCTGGATGATCCTCATCCAGGTGGGCGCCTTCGCCGGCTACGTCAGCTTCGGCTGGTTCGCCGACCGCCTCGGACGCCGTCCCGCGTTTGCGCTCTTCATGGTGGGAGCCTCTCTGGTCGTCCCTCTCTATGCCCTCGCGCCATCGACGATGGTCCTTGCCCTGGTCGGACCGCTGGTCGGCTTCTTCGGCTCCGGCTACTTCTCGCTTTTCGGCGCGCTCCTCTCGGAGCTCTATCCGACCGAGATCCGCGGAACCGCGCAGGGCTTCTGCTACAACGCGGGGCGCCTGGTCTCGGCTCTCGCACCGTTTCTGATTGGAGTCGCCGCGACAACCAGCGGTCTCGGAGTGGCGCTTGGAATCAACGCGTCGTTTTTCGCTCTCGCCGGCATCCTGGTCTGGCTTCTTCCCGAAACGAAGGGACAGGCACTGACCAGCGGACACTCCAGTGAGCCGGCGGCTGCCCGATGAGCCGGTTCGAGCTCTCCTGCGATCTCGGCGAAGCGTCCAATCCCGAAGAAGAGGAAGTCGAGAGGCTTCTCTGGAACTTCATCGACGCGGCGAATGTCGCGTGCGGAGGGCATGCCGGAGATGAGCGCTCCATGCGCGACGCTGCCCGGACCGCCGCGCGACTCGGAACGATTCTCGGCGCTCATCCTTCCTATCCGGATCGCGAGGGATTCGGCCGGCGCAAAATGGCGATCTCCGGCGTGGACCTTCGTCGCTCGATCATCGAACAGGTCACATTCCTTCACGAAATCGCCGGAGGCGAAGGTACCGTCGTCACACGCGTCAAGCCGCATGGCGCGCTCTACAACGAAGCCCACGAGGACCGCGAGCTCGCGGCGCTCATCGTGGAGGCCGTGGAAGCCGTCGATGAACATCTCGCCATCGTCGCTGCGCCGGGGTCGGCTCTGATCGAAGCGGCTCGAGAGGCCGGCATGGCGGTCATACGCGAGGCATTCATCGACCGCCGCTACCAGGGGGACGGATCCCTCGTTCCGCGATCCCGGGATGGTGCCGTGCTGATCGATGGGGATGAGAGTGTGAATCAGGCGCTCGGCCTGGTCGAGCGAGGCGAGGTCGTCACGGACCTGGGCGAGCCGTTCCGGATCGAGTTCGACACGCTCGTCCTGCATGGAGACACTCCGGGAGCCGTCGCCCGCGCCAGAAGGGTGCGGGAAGCGCTCAGCATGATGAGGTGAGGCTGGCCCACGGTTCCGGGATGGTGCTGGAGGTGCTGCCCCGGGACGCCGGCAGCTTGTTGACAAGGGCTGGGGGACGACGGTTAGAATGGCTCTCCTGAGACAGAGTCTCAGTTGCATCGCTCGATGACTGGAGAGTTCCCGATGTCGCGCCTCGCCCTGCTGTTCTCGTTCCTTTTGTTCCTCACAACCGCGCCTCTATCCGCGCAGGATTCAGCGACCACGGAGTCTTCCGATTCTTCCGAGACTGCCGCCGCCGAGCCCGATGAGGAGAAGACTCGGACACTTCCGCAGTTCTTCGAGAGCCTCATGGTCGTGGGCGGTGAGGCGGAAGCAGCCCTCGTCCCGGGCTCGGCTCATTACCTCGGATCCGAGGAGCTCCAGCGGCATGAGTACACCGACATCAATCGGATGCTGCGGCAGGTGCCGGGCGTGATCATCATCGAGGAAGAGGGCTATGGGCTGCGGCCGAACATCGGGATGCGCGGAAGTGGAACCGAGCGAAGCGCAAAGATCACGCTTCTCGAGGACGGAATTCTGATCGCGCCCGCCCCCTACTCGGCGCCCGCGGCGTATTACTTTCCGACCCCCGGACGGATGGAAGCAATCGAAGTCCGCAAAGGGTCGAGCGCAATCCGGCAAGGCCCCCTGACCACGGGCGGCGCGCTCAACCTGATCTCGACCAGCATCCCATACGATTTCGGGGGGCGCTTCGAAGCGGAGATCGGCACCGACTCCACATATCGCGCGCATGCCAGCGTAGGGGATTCCGCCGGCCGCTTCGGCTGGCTCATCGAGACGTATCAACTTAAAACCGATGGCTTCAAGGAGCTCGATGGAGGCGGCGGGACCGGGTTCGACCTGCGGGACTACATGGGGAAGCTGCGCTGGGGCAGCGACTCGTCGGCTCCGGTTCAGCAGATTCTCGAGCTGAAGCTGGGAATGACCGAGCAGGGGGGCGATGAGACCTATCTCGGTCTCAGCGAGCAGGACTTTTTCGCGAACCCGACCCGGCGCTACCGCGCGTCTGCAAGCGACCGGATCGACACCGAGCACGAGCAGATCCAGCTCCGGCATTTCATCGCGCCCTCAGCGAACTGGGACATCACGACGTCGGTTTATCGGAATGATTTCTTCCGTAACTGGCACAAGCTCGACTCCGTCGGTGGCGTCGGGGCCGGAGCCATCCTCGCGGACCCGGAGCTCTACTCGCAGCAGATGGCGATCATTCGCGGTGAGGCCAACGCCGACGGAGCGCTCACGATCCGCAACAACCGCCGCGACTACTACGGGCAGGGAATTCAGTCGGTCGTTGGTGCGCGATCGAATTTCGGTGGCGCCACTCACTCGCTCGAGCTCGGCCTTCGTTATCACGAGGACGCCGAGGACCGGTTCCAGGAGGATGAGCGGTGGTCGATGCAGGGTGGGCGGATGTCCCTGTTCAACATGAACGCTCCCGGAAGCAACGCGAACCGGATCGGCTCAGCCGCGGCGCTCGCGTTCTTCGTCCAGGACGAGATCGTGTTCGGACGCTGGTCGGTCACCCCGGGAGTCCGATTCGAATCGATCGACTTCACGCGCCGTGACTACGGGCGGAATGACCCTGCGAGAACCGGCGCGAACCTCGTCGAGCAAACCAACAGCGTCGAAGAGTGGATCCCCGGAATCGGCATGACCTTTCGCGCGACGGATCGCATCGCGCTCTTCACCGGCGTGCACCGCGGGTTTGCTCCTCCCGGGCCCGGGACCAGCGACGAGACCCGGCCCGAAGAGAGCATGAACTACGAGGCAGGATTCCGCCTGACCGAGGCCGGCACCGCGGCCCAGGTCGTCGGATTCTTCAGCGATTATCAGAACCTCCTCGGCAGGGACACGCTCTCGTCCGGAGGCCCCGGTTCCGGAGACCTTTTCAACGGCGGCGAAGTGACCGTCTGGGGCCTCGAAGCCTCCGTCGATCACGACTTTGCTCCGGCCCTCCGGTCCTCCGCATCGATTCCGCTCCGCATTGCGCTGACTCATACGCGCGGGGAGTTCGAGACGAGCTTCGAGACGGAATTCGAGGACTGGGCGCCTCAGGTCGATAAGGGAGATGAGCTCCCTTATCTCCCGGAGAATCAGATCGCCGCCACGATCGGATACATCGTGCCGCGCTGGTCCGGACATCTCACCGCGGCCTATACGAGCAGCATGCGCACGGTTGCCGGCCAGGGGGACTTCGCGCCGGGAACTGGGACAGGATCCGCGCTGACCTTCGACGCGACGGCAAAGATCGTCATCCGGCCGGAGATGCGCCTGGTGCTCTCGGGGCGGAATCTCTCTGACGAGATCTACATCGCGGCGCGGCGTCCGGCAGGACTTCGCCCCGGCCTGCCTCGCAGTTTCGGACTCGGCATCGAGTGGATTTTCTGAGCGGCTGAGCTCAAGCCTGCGTGCTCGGGGAGGTTCCGGCCTCCTCGAGCAAATTCAGCCGGTTCGCGGAATCGACCACCACCAGGCGGGGGCGATGCGTCTCGATCTGGCCCTGGTGGAGGCTTCCGAAGGAGACGATCACGATGGCGTCTCCGATCTGCGCCCGACTTCCACCGCCGCCGTTGATGGCAATGGTTCCGCTTCCCGCCTCCGCCTCGGTCACGTAGGAGTCGAAACGCTCGCCTCGCGTGAGGTTGTCAACCTGGACTCGCTCGAACGGGAAGAGCCCCGCGGCATTCATGATGTGCGCATCGATGGCGATCGACGCATCCAGAGCGCGATTCACGGAGGTGACGCGTCCTCCCTCGATCCTCGATCGGAGAAAGCTGCGAATCATCGTGCGACTTCTCCCACTGCGCGCGGCTCCCGCTTCCCGCTCGCGGCCTCGCGGCCGACAGGAAGATTGTCGATCAATCGGGTCGCGCCGATCCGGATCGCGCCGACCAGAAGGATGTCCCGATCCATATCGATTGGACTTTCGAACGTGGCCGGATCGACGACGCGCAGGTAATCGATCTCGATCCCGGGATCATTCTCCGCGATCGAGACCATGGCCTTCTCGATCCGCCGCGGGTCCGATTCGCCCCCCGCGATGGCGTTCGCCCCCGCCTGCAGCGCCTGCCCCAGGCGCGGAGCGAGCTGCCGTTCGGCGGGATTGAGGTAGCTGTTGCGGGAGGACATGGCCAGACCGTCGGCCTCACGGCGCGTCGGGCCGGTCACCATCCGGACCGGAAGATCGAGATCGCGAATCATTCTCTGGATCACCGCGCACTGCTGAGCGTCCTTCTGACCGAAGACCGCGAGATCGGGTTGAACGATGTTGAAGAGCTTCAGCACGATCGTGGCGACGCCATCGAAGTGTCCGGGGCGGCGCTCCCCCTCCAGAGGAGCGGCGACGCTGGCGACGCTGACCCGGGTGGTCGACGTCGTCGGAAGCATCGTCTCCCGGGTGGGAAAGAAGAGCAGATCGGTGCCCTCCCGTTCCAGCAGCGCCCGGTCGCGGGCCTCATCACGAGGATAGCGATCGAGATCCTCAGTGGGACCGAATTGAAGCGGATTGACGAAGATCGAGACGACTACGAAGCCGGCACCCTCGCGCCGCGCAAGATCGATCAGCGAGAGATGTCCCTCGTGCAGGAAACCCATCGTCGGCACGAAGCCGATGATCTTCCCCGCGCGCCGCGCTGCGGCGATGGCCTCGCGTACTCCTTCAATTGATGCTTCGACGATCACGAAGCGACTCCGGCGGCAATGTAGAGCCGCCGCAGGTCCTCTGGACTCGACACATGAAACGATTCGCTGACCTCGTCGGGAAATCGTCCTTCGCGCACGTCGTCGAGGAACCGGGTCAGCGCGCTCTGCATCACTTCCCCCGCTTCCGCGTAGCGGCGGACGAAGCGAGGCGTGTGACCGTCATAGAGGCCGAGGAGATCGTGAAAGACGAGAACCTGGCCGTCGCAGGCAGGCCCCGCGCCGATTCCGATCGTCGGCACCGAGACGTTCCGGGTAATCCATGCGCCGAGCTCGGAAGGAACGCACTCGAGCACGATGGCGAAGCAGCCCGCCTCGTCCAGTGCCTTCGCTTCCTCGAGGAGCTCGCGAGCCTGGTCGGCGCCCTTCCCCTGAACCGTGAACCCTCCCAGGGCGTGGACGGACTGAGGAGTCAGGCCGACGTGGCCCATGACGGGGATCTCCGCGTCGAGGATGGCGCGAACCATGGCGATCCGCGCAGGTTTTCCTCCCTCGATCTTCACCGCCTGTGCGCCGGCGCGGATGAATGCGGCAGCATTCCGCACGGTCTCCTCGGGGGAGAGGTGATACGAGAGCCAGGGCATGTCTCCGACGACGAGGGAGCGGCTGGTGCCGCGCGCAACCGCGCGGGTGTGATGGATCATCTCGTCTACGGTCACGCTGAGGGTATCGGGATGGCCGAGGACGACCATGGCCAGCGAGTCGCCCACGAGGGTGATGTCCGCGCCGGCGGCGTCGACGAGGCGGGCGCTGGGGTGGTCATACGCCGTGATCATTCCGATCCGGCTCTTCCCCTTCATGGCTCGAACGGCGGGGACGGTCACTCGCTTGATATCGCTCATCGTTCACCCCTTTCTGAATCCGGGAGGGGAGAACGGGCGGGCAGCGGGTTGCCGAGCGACTCGATGCCGCGAAGCGCGGTCACCGTTCGATCGTCGATCGCTGCAGGGAACCGGACTGGCCGGTCATCCTTGTCGCATCCGTCCCGGTCCCTCGGGGATCCAGGCGGCCTGACTTCGATTTTCCCTGCGCGCTCCGATTTCCGGAGCGGGCTTGCGTCGAGCTTCCAAACAGCAGGCACTCTGTCTCTATTCACGAGGCAGGCCACGGAGCCGCTCCGGAGAGTCAGGCACCGTGGGGCACATAGTACTGAGTTCCCTTGCCGGCGGCTTCGATCTGCCGGACCAGGGCCTCGAAATGCTCGGGGGTATGCACGAAATCGATCTCGGTGGTGTTGACGACCAGCAGAGGGGTTTCGTCATACCGATAAAAGTAGTGTGCGTAGGCCTCGCTGACCTCCTTGAGGTAGGCGGGCGAGATGGCCTTCTCGTAATCGCGTCCCCGCTTCTTGATCCTCTTGAGAAGCGTATCGAGTCCGGCCTCGAGGTAAATGACGAGCTCCGGCTTCGGGAGACCTTCGGACAACAGATCGGAGAGGCGTTTGTAAATCGACAGCTCGGAGTCTTCGAGGGTGAGATGCGCGAAGATCTTGCTCTTCGTGAAGGTGTAGTCGGCGAGGACCAGCTCCGTGAAGAGATCGCGCTGGGAGACGTCGCGAAGCTGTTCGAAGCGGGAAAGAAGAAAGAAGAGCTCGAGCCGGAACGCCGCTCCTCTCTTGTCCTTGTAGAAGTCGGCGAGGAAGGGATTGTCGACATCCTCGAGGACGCGCGTTCCCCGGTATCGCCTGGCGAGCAGTTCGACCAGCGAGGTCTTGCCCACGCCGATCGGACCCTCGACGGCGATGTAACGGAAAGGAAGGGTCATTCAGGCTTAGTGTCTCAGAAATTCCGTGAATTTCCCGGGGTGCGCCTGAAAACCGGCGGCGGTTGGCCGGGCCATCGTCGGAGCGGCCGATCCGGCATCAGGATAGCACGCAGGTTTCACTCTTCCGGGGGTCTGCAAGTCGTCCCGGATGCGGCCCCGCGTAGAATCCCGGCGGGAGGAATCGATTTGCATCTCGAACGCTATACGCTCGACAACGGGCTTCGCGTCGTTCTCGACGAGGATCACGCGGC
Organism: Thermoanaerobaculia bacterium; assembly: GCA_035525215.1. Taxonomy (GTDB): domain Bacteria; phylum Acidobacteriota; class Thermoanaerobaculia; order Gp7-AA8; family Gp7-AA8; genus DATLEY01. Next base: position 22,073 of record DATLEY010000072.1, read on the forward strand.
GCCGCTGGTGGCAATCAATCTCTGGTATCACGTCGGCTCGAAGAACGAGCGCCCCGGCCGCACCGGATTCGCTCATCTCTTCGAGCACATGCTCTTCTCGGGATCTCAGCACGTCGGAAACAATGAGCACTTCCGTCACGTGCAGTCCGTGGGAGGGACGCTCAACGGGTCGACGACCTTCGATCGGACGAACTATTACGAGACGCTCCCGTCCCATCACCTCGAGCTGGGTCTCTGGCTCGAATCGGACCGGCAGGGATTTTTTCTCCCCGCGATCACGCAGGAGAAATTCGACATCCAGCGCGAGGTCGTGAAGGAAGAGCGGAGACTCCGATACGAGAACGCCCCTTACGGCCTGGCGCTCGAGCAGCTTCTCGGCCTGGCCTACGACCCGGACTACCCCTATCACTGGCCCACCATCGGGTCGATGGCGGATCTGGAGGCGGCGACGCTCGAGGATGTGACGTCGTTTTTCAGGACCTGGTACGTGCCCAACAACGCCGTCCTGACCCTGACGGGTGACTTCGACCAGAGTGAGGCCCGGCGCCTGATCGACCGCTATTTCGCCGAGATCCCGCGGGCCGCTGACCCGCCCCGTTTCGAAATCGAGCGGCTCCCCCTCCAGGGAGAAAGGCGAGGAGAGTCCCACTCTTCAGTGCAGTTTCCCCGCGTCTATCGCCTTTACCATCTTCCCCCGTTCGGAGCCTCCGAGTGGATCGCGGGGGATCTTCTCAGCTACGTCCTGTCGAGCGGGCGGGCAAGCCGGCTGGAGCGTGCGTTGGTCTACGAGAAACGCATCGCGCAGGACGTCGGATCGTTTCTGCTTCAGACCGAGGCCACCGGAATGATGATCTTCGTCGCCACGGCAAAGGAGAATGTCGATCCTGCTCTGCTCGAGGAGGCCATGGACGAGGAGATTCAGGAGCTGATCCATGGTGGGATCCGTGAGGAGGAGCTGACCCGGGCCCGGAACCAGGCGGAGACCGGGTACGCGCGCGAGCTCGAGTCCTTCGCTTCGAGGGCTGATCTGCTCAGCACCTTCGAGACCTTTCATGGGGACGCTTCGAGAGTGCATGCTTTCGTCGAGCGCTATCGCGACGTTTCGAGCGAGCAGCTTCGCTCTCTGGCAGAACGCTGCCTGCGCGCGGAGAATCGCGCGACCCTTCGCGTCATGCCGCAGCCGGGCCTCGCGACGGTCGGGGTGGTGGCGCAATGAGCGAATTCCGCTCGACACCTCCCCTTCCAACTCCTCCCCGTCCCTACCGCTTTCCTCCGGTTCGGCGCGAGGTTCTCGAGAACGGGCTGCGCATTCTGGTCGCCGTGCGAAGCGAGGCCCCGCTGATGACGGTACGGATGGTCGTCCGGGCGGGAGCGGCTCACGACCCTCTCGATCAGCCGGGGATCGCGATCTTCACCGCCGAGATGCTCGAGGAGGGAGCGGCTGGCCGCGGTTCGATGGAGATGGCGGAGCACGTCGGCGACCTCGGGGCCGCGCTCTACTGCGGCGCCGATTGGGATGGCTCGGTGATCTCCATCGATGCCCTCGGACGTCATCTCGAGGACGTGATGCGCATCGTCGCGGATCTCGCTCTTCGACCGGACTTTCCCCAGAACGAGCTCGAACGTCTCCGCGACGAACGAATCAGCGCCATCCGGCAACAGCGGGACGACCCCGCATCGGTCGCCGGGAAGCTGTTCAACCGGTTCGTTTTCGGGTCGGGTGTATACGCGAACCCGGCTGTGGGCACCGAGTCGTCGGTCGCTTCATTCAGCCGCGGGGATGCCGAATCGTTTTACGGACGGCACTACGCCCCCAACAACGCTTCGCTTCTGATCACCGGAGCCGTCGATCCCGACGAGGTGATCTCGCTCGCCAGAGAGATCTTCGGCTCATGGGTGCCGCGCGAGCAGGCCGTTCACGAGCCGCCTGCCGGACCGCCGCTCCCCGATGCACGCATCTACCTGGTCGATCGTCCTTCAGCGGTGCAGTCCGAGATTCGGATCGGTCACTCGGGAGTTCCCCGAAGCTCCGAGGATTACTTTCCACTCCTCGTGATGAACGGAATTCTGGGCGGAGTCTTCACCTCGAGGCTGAATCTCAATCTGCGGGAGCGCCATGGATATACCTACGGGATCCGCTCGAGCTTTTCGTTCAGACGGGAGGGAGGACCTTTCGTGGTCAGCACGGCCGTCCGGAACGACGTGACGTCGGCGTCGGTGCGGGAGATCCTGACGGAGCTCGCCGCCATTCGGGAAGGCGAGCTGACGAGCGAGGAGCTCGCGGTCGCGCGCGATTACATGGAAGGGGTGTTTCCCGCCACGGTGGAGACGGCCCACGATCTCGCCGCGCGTCTGCAGGAGATCGAGCTGTACGGGCTCCCCGAGAATTACTTCGATCACTACCGCGAGCGCATCGCGGCGGTGTCGACCACGGATGTCCGCCGCGTGGCGCAGAAGTATCTGGACCCGTCGCGAATCGCGATCGTGGTCGTGGGGAGAGTCGAGGAAATCGATGCTCCGCTGAGAGCGCTCGAGCATCCGGTCGGCCTTTACGACATCGAGGGAAAGCCGCTCGTGGCGCGATCATGAGCCGCGGCCTTTCGATCCTCGAAGCGATTCTCGGACGATCAGGGCCGTTCGAGAAGCGCTGCGAGCGAGACCGAGTAGGAAGGTCGCGCGACTCCGCGCTCGGTGATGATCGCCGTGATCAGTCCCGCGGGAGTCACGTCGAATGCGGGGTGGCGCGTGGGGACGGTGGCCGGGGCAGTCTGCACGGTTCGGGAGATCCCCTGCGCGTCGAAACCGGTCAACTGCCGCACTTCCTCGGATGGGCGTTCCTCGATCGGAATCGCCTTGCCGTCCGCCATTCCCGGATCGACCGTGGATGTCGGTGCAGCGACATAAAAAGGAACGCCATGGTGGTGCGCAAGAACGGCGAGCACGTAGGTGCCGATCTTGTTCGCCGTATCTCCATTGGCGGCGATCCGGTCCGCCCCGACGATCACGGCGTCGAAGGCGTCCTGGTTGAAAAAGTACCCGGCCATCCCGTCGGTGATCAGGGTGACGCTGATGTCGTCGCGGTCGAGCTCCCAGGCCGTCAGTCGCGACCCCTGAAGATAGGGTCGTGACTCCCCCGCGAACACCGTGACTCGTTTCCCGACCTCCTCGGCGGCGCGCACGATGCCGAGCGCGGTGCCATAGCCCCCCGTCGCGAGAGATCCGGCATTGCAGTGGGTCAGAATGCGGGGCGCGGCGCCGAGAAGCTCGGCCCCGAGGCGCCCGATCTCCCGGTTTCCCCGCAGGTCTTCCTCATGAATTTCGGCGGCTTCAGCCGCAAGTCCCGCTGCCACGTTTCCAGGAGCCAGCTCCTCGGATTTTTTCATCATCCGGTCCACGGCCCAGGCCAGGTTGATGGCGGTCGGGCGGCTCGCCTTCAGTACCGCTGCGGCGGCCTGGAGTCGGGCCGGGATCGTCTCCCCCTCTCCGGCTGACGCTTCGAGAGCGAGCCCGTAGGCAGCGGCGATTCCGATGGCTGGAGCTCCGCGAACGACCATGTCCCGGATCGCGCGCGCCACCTCGCCGGCCGTGACCGCTTCGAGCCACTCCTCCTGATGCGGAAGCTTCCTCTGGTCGAGGATCAGCAGCCGGTCGCCCTGCCAGAGGAGCGGTGAGAGTGAGGGATTCATTGGGGAATTGTGCTCGGGGTGCAGCCTACCCCGAGCCTTGCCCGCGCCACAATCGGATCTATACTGCGGGTGAAAATCAGGCCATCGCCGCGCCCGCGGCGAATCGCTGCAACTGGAACCCTAACTGCAATCTGCGTTCTCACGATTTTCAGGAGGAGGGGAAAACTCCATGGTACGGGTAGGAATCAACGGATTCGGAAGGATCGGGCGCACCGTTCTGCGAGCCGCCCTGCAACGCGACAGCGGCGTCGAGTTCGTCGCGGTGAATGATCTGACGGTACCCTCGACGCTTGCCTATCTGCTCAAGTACGACTCGATTCACCGATCGATCCCGAATGAAATCACCTCGTCCGAAGGCGAGATCGTCGTGGATGGGAAGAAGATCCGCGTGTTCTCGAGCCCGGATCCGGCGGCAATCCCCTGGTCCGAGGAGGGAGTCGAGGTCGTCGTCGAATCGACGGGGCGTTTCACGGCGCGCGAGAAAGCGGCTCTCCATCTTCGCGACAGCGTGGAGCACGTCATCATCTCCGCGCCGGCCAAGGGGGCGGAGCTGACGGTGGTGATCGGAGTCAACGAAAACGAGTTCGATCCCGCGAAGCACAAGGTGATCTCGAACGCATCCTGCACGACGAACTGCCTGGCTCCGATCGCAAAGATCCTCCATGAGAAATTCACCATCACCGCGGGGATCATGAACACGATCCATTCCTACACGAACGACCAGGAGATTCTCGACCTGCCGCACAAGGATCTGCGCCGCGGCCGGGCTGCGGCTTTATCGATGATTCCCACCTCCACCGGAGCCGCTGCCGCAGTCGGTCTCGTGCTCCCCGCGCTCAAGGGGAAGTTCGACGGAATCTCGGTCCGCGTTCCCACCCCGAACGTCTCGCTGGTGGATCTCAGCTTTCAGACGGAGAAGGCGACCAGCGTCGATGAGATCAACTCGGTGCTCCGCGACGCGGCCAATGGGCCGCTGAAGGGAATCCTCTCCTATTCGGATGAGGAGCTCGTCTCGGTGGACTTCAATGGCAACCCGCACTCCGGAATCGTCGATACCTCTTACACTCGCTCGGTGGATCCGCACATGCACAAAGTCCTCGCCTGGTACGACAACGAATGGGGATATTCGAACCGGGTTCTCGATCTGATCGCCTTCGTCGGATCGAAGAAGAAGGAATCACTCTCAGCCGCCCGATGACGCCGGGAGGAGCGGGCAGACCCGGATCCTCCTCTGCGCGTCCCCCGAGGAGCTCTGCATGATCACGATTCCGACGGTCGACCGCCTCGACCTGCGAGGCAAGCGCGTCTTCTGTCGCGTCGACTACAACGTTCCGATGGAGGATGGAGAAGTCACCGATACTACGCGCATCGAGGCGACTCTCCCCACGATTCGGTTTCTGAGAGAGAGAGGGGCGCGCATCATTCTCGCCGCCCATTTCGGCCGTCCCAAGGGACGACGGACTGAGAAGGACTCCCTCGCTCCGGTTCGTCGAAGAGTCGGCGAGATTCTCGGCAGCGAGGTTCGCGGCGCCGACGACTGCATCGGTCCGGAGGTGGAGGCGGCGGCGGCCGACCTCGAGGACGGCGAGATTCTCCTTCTGGAGAACCTTCGATTTCATCCGGGCGAAGAGAAGAACGATCCCGCATTCGCGCGGTCGCTTCGCGCCCTCGCTGATGTCTATGTGAATGACGCATTCGGCGCCTCTCACCGCGCCCACGCTTCGATCGACGCGCTGCCGAGGCTTTTCGCGACCGGGGAAAAAGCGGGAGGGTATCTGCTCGCGCGCGAGCTCGAATTCCTCCAGAAGGTGACCGGCTCGGCCGATCATCCTTTCGTCGCGGTACTGGGGGGGGCGAAAATCGCCGGGAAGATCGAGCCCCTCGAGGTGCTGGCGAACAAGGCGGACATGCTCCTGATCGGCGGCGGGATGGCCAACACGTTCCTCGCCGCGGAAAAGGTCGAGATGGGATCGTCGCTGGTGGATCGCGACTCGATCGAAGTCGCGCGCCGGATCCTCGATCGCGGCAAGGCCGAGATCGTCCTTCCTCTCGATCTGGTGACCGGTCGTTCGCTGGACGACTCGGAGGGAGAGATCGCCAACCGGGAGGACGGGGTCCCCGAAGGACGGATGGCGCTCGACATCGGGCCGCGAACCGCGGAGGAGTTTCGGAAAAGGCTCGAGGGCGCAAAGCTCGTCTTCTGGAACGGACCCATGGGGGTCTTCGAAAAGGAGCCCTTCGCGCGTGGGACTCGCGCCGTGGCCGGGGCAATCGCTTCGCTTTCGGGAGCCACGACCATCGTCGGAGGAGGAGAATCCGTGGAAGCCGTGAAAGCGTCCGGTTTCGCGGACCGTATCAGCCACATTTCGACCGGAGGAGGAGCTTCTCTCGAGTTCATCGCGGGGGAGGCGCTGCCGGGCGTCGAGGCGCTCGTGGCACAGGCCGGATAAGCGCACCCACATCATCATGGCTCAGGAAATCGAGATCAAATTCGCCGTCGAGGATCGTCAGAGGGTTCTCGATCGGCTGACCCTCGTCGGTGCGGTGCAGCTCTATCCGGAAACGTTCGAAGACAACATCGTTCTCGATCGTCGCGGCGAGCTGAAGACCCGCGGGTCTCTCCTCCGCCTGCGGAAATTCGGCCGTTACGTCATCGCGACCTACAAGGGGCCGGCCTCGTTCAACGGAGCGATCCGGTCGCGTGAAGAGATTCAGACCGGGATGGAGAGCTTCGAGCGCGGAATCACCCTGTTCGACGCGCTCGGCTTCAAGCCCGTCTTCCGTTACCAGAAATTCCGCGAAGTCTGGCAGGTCAAGGACGTGGAAGTCGTCCTCGACCGCACGCCCATCGGTGAGTTTCTCGAGATCGAGGGACCGATGGAAACAATTCGCACCGTCGCCGGTGACCTCGATTTTTCGATCGAGAAGGCGATTCGTTTGAGCTACGCGGATCTCTATCGGCAGCAGCGCCGCGTCAGAGCGGATCTGCCGGAGCACATGGTATTCGATCCGCAAGATCTGCCCAGCGCATGAAGGGAATGATCCTCGCGGCAGGTTTTGGAACCCGCTTCCGCCCCGCGACCTACGAGATTCCGAAGCCGATGATTCCGCTTTGCAACCGGCCGCTGATCGGCTGGGCGCTGGAAGCGATGTTCGCGGCTGGGATCCGGGAGATCGTCGTCAACCTCCACCATCTCCCCGGGACGCTGGAGCGGCATCTCCTCGATCAATACGGGAAGGACGCCGACTTCGCCTTCTCCCGGGAAGAGTCGATTCTCGGAACCGGCGGCGGAATCCGCCGGGCCCGAAAACACCTTGGCGACGACATTTTCGTTCTTGCGAACGGCGATACCGTGCACTCGCCACCCTTCGCTGAGCTGGTTTCCAGCTGCCGGAGCGAGAAAGCGCTCGCTGCTCTCCTTCTCCGCCACCCCCCTGCCGATGACCGATTCACGAAGGTTTTCTTCGATGGCCGTTTCATCCGCGGGTTTGGCGAGGGAAGTGGGGATGCGCTGATGTTTGCGGGCGCTCACGCCATCTCGCCTGACATCTTCGACATCCTCCCCGATCGGGACTTTTCGGGGATCACCGAGGACGTCTACATCCCGGCAGTGCGAGCCGGTTCCCCTCTTCTGGCCGGGCTGGTGCACGACGGGCACTGGTTCGATATTGGAACCCCGAGGCGCTACCTGGAGGCGACGAAGGAAGTGCGGGCGCTGATGCTCGAGGGAAAGCTCGCTGTTCCTCGGGGCTCGGCCGGAAAGGGAAATTCCATCGTTGCCGGCAGTGCCGAGATCCGCGCCTCTCTGGAGTCGAGCGTCGCCGGCGAGCGCTCGAGACTCGAATCCGGCGCCCGCGTTCGCGACTCTGTGCTATGGGAGGGTGTCGAAGTGGGGGAGGGGGCTGTGGTGGAGAGATCCATCGTGGCACGAGATGTTCAAATCCCCCGAGGGGCCACGGTTCGGGGAGCCTTGATCTGTGGCCGGCTCGAGGGCGTCGATTACCCGGAAGGGACGATCGTTCGCGAGCGGGTGGTGGCGACGGGAATCCGGGATCATGAAGCTCCCGTATTGGAGAGGATCGAATGAGACGAGGGATTGCGAGGATGGCCGCGGCACCTTGGGGTGGCCGCGGAAGCCGCCACAGGAGAGTTGTGTGACCGAAAAGACCGAGACCGTGCCTACGCTGACCTCGGAGGAAATGCTGAATCTCTTCGGCGTTCTCTCCCATGATCTGAAATCTCCGATTTTCTCGATCGACGGATTCAGCGAGCTTCTGCAGTCGGATTACGCCGACAAGCTCGACGAGGACGGCCGGGATTTCCTCGCGCGCATCCGGTCGAGCGTCGGTCACATGAAACGCACGCTCGACGAGATGTCCCATGTCGTCAAGCTCCTCTCCCGTCCGCAGGTCATCGGCCCGGTCGCCCTGAAGGATCTCTTCGAGGAGATCAGACTTCGCTTTGCGAATCTGATCGATGAAGGGAAGGTCGACGTCCGCATTCCGGAGGATCTTCCCGTCATCAACTCGGATCCGGAGCGTCTGCGGGAGGCGATCTCCGCGCTCTTCAGCAATGCCCTGACGTTTACCGACCGCGGGGCCGGTGAACGGATCGTCGAAGTGACCACCGACAGAGCCGATGGCGAGTTCCGCCTTTGCGTCCGGGACAACGGCCTCGGATTCGAGATGAAATATGGCGCCCAGATCTTCGACCTGGGCCTCAAGCTCGACAAGCAGCGCGGGACCGGTCCCGGCTATGGCCTCTTTGTCGCCAAAAGGATCAGCGAAGGACTAGGCGGCACGATCGAGATGGACTCCACTCCCGGCGAGGGAAGCCGCTTCTGCCTGAATTTGCCTGACCGTTCATCCTGAAGCGCGGGCTGAGCTGCGGAGGCAGTGCTGAGTGCTGAGTGCTGAGTGCTGAGTGCTGAGTTCCCAGTTCCCAGTTCCGAGTTCCGAGTTCCGAGTTCCGAGTTCCGAGTTCCCAGTTCATGCGAGACCAGAGTACCGCCGGCCTCCGGCCGGTCGCCAAGCACGGGCAGGCTCACGCGAGACCAGAGTACCGCCGGCCTCCGGCGCGTGAGCCCGACCGATAAAAAAAGCGAGCTCGGCTGCGTAGCAGCCCCCGGCGGTTCGTTTTCCTATTTTGGTTGAAGTCCGCTGTAACCCATTCACTCCGTTCGACCTGCGACCGAGGTCATCCGACCACGGCTTAAATAATTGAAATCTCAGATGGTTATTCCTCGTTATATTTCATTGAGTTGCTCACAATAACCTTTGCAAAACGGTATGGTTATTGAAACATATCCAAGGGAGCAACACGCAGCTAGAAAGGAGCAGCCGATGGAAGAACCCATCAAGACAGACCGCCCGTTCAAGGAGCGCGTCATCGAAGGCTTCGATCGGTCGCGCCTGCGGCAGGAAGCTCTCAAGGCGAAGCGGAAGCGTTTCCACAAGCTCCGCCAACGCTACGGAACGATGGTGCTGGGGGCCTCGCTGGCCGTTGGCGGACTCGTTCCGATTACGGCCAGCCGGATGGTGGATACCGAGGGAGGGACTGAGCGGAGCCTGGTGGGTGCATTCGCGCGCGATATTGCGCGTGGCGTTGCGGGGGGTATCGACGAGGCCATCCCTGTCGGTCGCGCGGTGGAGCAGCGGCTGATTTCTGAAGCCGAGATGGAACTGATGACGGAGAAGGTCCGCGAGGATTACTTCAAGACCGAGATTCCGTTCGGCTCGATCATCTACAAGGAAGCGAAGCACAACAACATCGATCCCGAGCTGGTCGCGGCAGTGGTCCAGACGGAATCGCACTTCAAGCCGACCGCCCGCTCGGGAGTCGGAGCGACGGGATTGATGCAGCTGATGCCGCGTACCGGGAAGTGGATGGGCGCGACGAAGCTGACGAATCCGGCGGACAACGTCAAGGCCGGGACGAAGTACCTGAAGTATTTGAACGAGCGTTTCGACGGCGATCAGGTCAAGGTGCTGGCGGCGTACAACGCGGGCGAGGGCAACGTCCGGCGATACGGCGGCGTTCCTCCGTTCAAGGAGACGCGGAATTACGTGAAGAAGGTTGCCCTCGCCGAGAAGGAGTACAAGGCGAAGGTTTCGGGGAAAATCGCCGAGGTTCTCGAGAACGGAAACGCGGCGGTCGTGGCGGGTAGCGTCAACGCCGGGCGGTAAAACGGGCGTGGTTGTGCTGAAATGAACGGATGAACGGGCAACGTCTGGTGATTGGTCTGGTAGTCATGGGGATCGCGGTGCCCGCGATCCTCTTTTTTTTCATCCCGCTCCGGACCCCGGCTCAGTTCTTCACGGTAGCGGTCACCTGTTTCCTGGCCTGGGGGATCGCGTCGTTCGCCTCGGATATCCTCGGACGGCCCCGCCTGGCGAACCGCACCCCCCGCTCCGCTTTCCGCGATCTCGAGGTGAGCTCCCCGGACGAAAAGGAGCCACGTAGCTAGTGTCCTGTAACAGGACACGAGGCGTTGACTCGTTGCGCCGCCGGTCACCCTTCGCGGCGCGCCGGCTCCGCGCGAATGGGAGCGCGCGGGGCCGAGCTCTCCCATGGCCGTCGCCAGATCGCGGGGTCCCTCTCCATCTCAGGCAGCACCGGCTCGATGCCGTGCCGCTGCTGCCAACGCATCTCCCACAACTTCGCGTACTTCCAGAAGACGTAAAAGGCGTGCATACGGACCAGGATCAAGCCCCGCATGCCGTCGCGGAATCCCTGCTGAACGATGTAATCCCGGAGAAACCGGATCATCGGGCGGAGAAAAACCTCCGCGACGCCCGCGCTCTTTCCATCGACAAATAGCTGCGCGGCAGCCCAGATTCCGTAACGGGTCATCTTGGCCTGCATGTGCTCGAGCGACCTGACGTAGAGATGATCGAACCTGGAGCGAAGCGCGCCGACCGGACCATCGACGACGAGATCCGCGTGGACCCTTCGATTGGGATAACGCGCATGCGCGCGGTGGAAGAGCCGGTTCACGCGATCATTCTGCAGCCCGCTGAAGCGAAGCTCTTCCCCGAGTACGAAGTTTCGGCGTCCGATCGAGTAAGCCCAGAGGCGCGGATTCTCGAGCGTGCTCTGAATCTCGGCGGCCAGAGCGGGAATGACCCGCTCGTCGGCATCGATGACCAGGACCCAGTCGTGGCGGGTCCGATCCATCCCGTAATTCTTCTGGGCGGCGGATCCGAGAGAGCGGTGCTGCTCGATTCTGACCTGGGGGAACTCCGACCTCACGATCTCGACCGTGCGATCGGTCGAGAAGGAATCGAGCAGGTAGATCTCATCCGCCCAGGAAACCGACCGCAGACAATCCGCGATGAGCTCTTCCTCGTTGAAGGTGTGAATGAGTACGGAGAGAGGGCGTCTGGCCATCGGATGAGCCGGGGAGTCCGGCGGCGGGCTTCTGAGCCGGGCTTCAGAAAGTGTACTGCTTCTCGACCAGGATACGGGCGCGACGGTCGCGAATATTCTTGATCTCGGACTCGATCTTCCGTTCATACGGAAGTTTCCGATGGCTGGCGTAGACGGGGGCGTCGATCTCGATCTTGGCAAGCTCTGCGGCGAGGGTGTTCGGGGTCAGATGTCCGCTTTCTACGGCCAGCTGCTGATAGTCGTTCGGGAAAGAAGCTTCCGTGATCAGAGCGACGACGCCTGGCGTCTTGTTGGCCCTCTTCCAGATCTCCCTGGTCGGCGCGGTGTCGCCAGTGAAGACGATCGCTTGATCACCGACCTCGAGGATGACGCCGGCCGCGACGACGGAATGGGTGACGTTGACGGCCGTGAACTGGGCGCCTGCAAGAGGAGTGCGCTTGCCAGGCATGAGCGCTTTGTACTGAAGCGCCTGCTTACCCGTCTCGGGGGAGATGAACTGCTCGAAATCCGGCCATACCTCGCCGTTGAACACGTGATTTCGAAGCTGCTCCATGACATCCTTCGAAGCCGCGATGGTGAGCGGAGGAGCGTTCTGGGCAAACCGGTTCTGGATCAGATGCGGGAGATCACGGATGTGGTCCGCGTGGGCATGAGTGATGTAGACGATCTCGATCTTGGCCTGCTGAAGAAGGCTGAGCTTGGAGGTGAGAGTGCCCGCATCGACGGCGATGCGATCCTCGATGAGATAGCCCGTCAGGTTGTGGGTCGCGTCCGACGATCCGTAAGCGCCGAGGACTTTCAGTCGCATAATTCAGCTTGGAAACGCGAAGTGTCTGCGGGCATGCGCGCTTTATTGTTGCAGCCGAGTCCCTCATCTGTAAAGCAAAGGCAAAATGGCGTTTCGGCGAAAGGCGGCGGAAATCGATGGTGAGCCGCTCCGGCGGAGGCACTGGATCCCCGCTCGCCCCATTTCATCCGATCGTCCGTGACTGGTTCATCCGGTCGTTCGAGCGCCCTACCGGGGCCCAGGTCGCCGGCTGGCGCGCGATCGCGGCTGGGGAGTCGACCCTCGTCTCGGCTCCCACGGGGAGCGGGAAGACCCTGGCGGCATTCCTCTGGGCCATCGACCGTCTCATGTTCGCGGCGGTTCCTCCTCGTGAACGCCGCTGCCGGGTTCTCTACGTCTCCCCTCTCAAGGCGCTGGCGGTCGACGTGGAGCGCAATCTCCGCTCTCCCCTGATCGGGATCTCCCGGGCCGCCGGAGAGGCGGCTCTACCCTTTCATGTCCCGACCATTGCCATCCGGACGGGCGATACACCATCCGCCGACCGGGAGCGCTTCCGCCGCGATCCGGCTGACATTCTGATCACCACTCCGGAATCGCTCTATCTGATGCTCACCTCCCGTGTCCGCGAAGTCCTGCGCGGCATCGACACCGTGATCATCGACGAGATCCATGCGCTGGTCCCGGGAAAACGGGGAGCGCACCTGGCCATTTCACTCGAGCGGCTGGAACGCTCGTGCGACCGGCCGCCCCAGCGGATCGGACTTTCGGCGACGCAGCGGCCGCTCGATGAAGTCGCCCGCTTTCTCGGAGGAGTGGCAGCGATCCACCCTCCGCCGCAGATCGACTTCCCTCCGGGGGATGAGCCGGGCGACGTCCTACCTCGAGCCGACTCGGCGATGCGAATCGACTATCGGCCGGTCACCATCGTCGATACCGGGGAGCGCAAACGGCTCGAGCTGCGCGTCGAAGTGCCCGTCGAAGAAATGGCGAAGCTCAACGAGCCGGTCGAGATCGTGAGCGGTCCCGCGGCGCGCGGTCCTTCCCGGCCTTCGATTTGGCCTGCCATTCACCCGAAGCTGCTGGAGATGATTCGCGCGCACCGCTCCACGCTGATCTTCGTGAACAGCCGGCGGCTGGCGGAGCGGCTCGCTGCCGCGCTCAACGAGCTGGCCGGAGAAACCGTCGTGCACGCGCATCATGGCTCCCTGGCGCGTCCACAACGAGTGGAAATCGAAGACAAACTGAAATCCGGGAAACTGCCGGGCCTCGTGGCGACCTCCTCCCTCGAGCTCGGGATCGACATGGGAGCGATCGACCTCGTCGTTCAGATCGAATCCCCCCCGTCCGTCTCCAGCGGTCTGCAGAGGATCGGACGGGCCAGCCACCACGTCGGAGAAGCGAGCGAGGGCGTGATCGTTCCGAAGTTCCGCGGCGATCTTCTGGCCTGCGCATCCCTGGTGCGCTCCATGCTCGCGGGAGAGATCGAGCCGATCGCTTATCCGCGCAATCCTCTCGACGTTCTCGCGCAGCAGATCGTCGCCATGGTCTCCATGGATCCGTGGGACGCAGGGGAGATGTTCGATCTCGTGCGCAGCGCCGCTCCCTGGGCATCTCTCTCCCGGACCATCTTCGACGGAGTTCTCGACATGCTCTCCGGCCGCTATCCCTCCGACGAGTTCGCAGAGCTGCGTCCGCGGATCACCTGGGACCGGATCGAGAATCGGCTCACCGGGCGTCCCGGCGCGCAGAAGATCGCGATCGCGAACGGGGGAACGATTCCGGACCGCGGACTCTACGGCGTCTTCCTCGCCGGCGCGGACAAAGGGGCGGCCCGCGTCGGCGAGCTCGATGAGGAGATGGTCTTCGAGTCCTCGCCGGGCGAGGTCTTCGTCCTCGGCGCGTCGAGCTGGAGGATCGAGGAGATCACACATGACCGCGTGATCGTCGTCCCGGCTCCGGGCGAGCCGGGGAAGATGCCGTTCTGGCACGGCGATTCGGCGGGCCGCACGGTCGACTTCGGGCGGCGGATCGGCGAGCTGACTCGCGAGGTTCGCGAGGCTCCTCGCGCGGAGGCGCTCGAGCGTCTGATCCGGGAGTCGAAGCTCGACCGCTCGGCCGCGAAGAATCTGGTCGGCTACGTCGACGATCAGGTGGCCGCGACCGAGGCGGTGCCCGATGACCTGACCATCCTGATCGAGCGCGTGAGGGACGAGCTGGGCGACTGGCGCCTTTGTGTTCTCTCCCCATTGGGAGGACGAATCCTCGCTCCGTGGGCGATGGCCGTGCTGGCGAAGGTCCGTGACGAAAAGGGTATCGACCTCGAGTCGATGTGGAGCGATGACGGCTTCGTCATTCGTTTCCCTGACACTCCGGAACCCCCGGAGACCGATCTTCTTCTCCCCTCATCACGCGAGGTCGAGCAGCTCGTCGTCCGGCAGCTCGCCTCCAGCGCGCTTTTCGCGGCCCGATTCCGCGAAGCCGCGGCAAGAGCTCTTCTCCTTCCGCGGCGCAGACCGGGACAACGGGCGCCGCTCTGGCAACAGCGGAAGCGATCGTCCGACCTTCTCAAAGTCGCGTCCCGATTCGGTTCTTTTCCCATCCTTCTCGAAACCTATCGCGAATGTCTCCGCGACGTCTTCGATCTGCCGGCGCTGATTGCCCTTCTCGAAGCGATCGAAAGGCGTTCGATGCGCGTCGTCACGGTGGAGACCGAGATTCCGTCGCCGTTTGCGGCGACGGTTCTCTTCCGGTACGTCGCGAATTACCTCTACGACGGCGACGCGCCTATGGCGGAGCGCCGCGCCCAGGCCCTCACCATCGATCGCGATCAGCTGCGCGAGCTCCTCGGAGAGACCGACCTCCGGCAGCTTCTCGATGCTGGGGCGATCGAAGAGACCGAGCAGCAGCTTCAACACCTCGCGCCGCGGTTCCAGGCGCGGACCATGGATGGGATACACGATCTTCTCCTTCGGCTTGGAGATCTCACGCGCGAGGAGATCGCGCGGCGAAGCGCCTCGCCTGAGATCGCGGAATCGGTCGACACACTGTCGCGGGCGAGAAGAATCATCGAAGTCGCTGTCGGCGGCGAACGGAGATTCATAGCGTCCGAGGATGCATCGCGTTACAGGGACGCTCTGGGAACGCCGCTTCCTCCGGGTTTGCCCGAGGCTTTTCTCGAGCCGGGCAACGATCCCGTCGGAATCCTGATCTCCCGATACGCGCGCACGCATGGGCCTTTCACCGTCGCGAATCTAGCCGGAAGGCTCGGGATGGGGCCTGCGCTGGCCCGCAGCGAGCTCGAACGGCTCAGCCGAGAAGGGCGAGTGCTTCAGGGAGAGTTCCGGCCCGGGGGCTCGCAGCGCGAATGGTGTCACCCCGAGGTCCTCGACTCGATTCGCCGGAAGTCTCTCGCGAAGCTGCGCAAGGAAATCGAGCCGCTCGAGCGGGCGACCCTCGGACGGCTCCTGACCGCGTGGCAGGGTGTGGGAAAAAAACGCCAGGGGCTGAACGCGATTCTCGACGCGATCGAAACGCTGCAGGGTTTTCCGATTCCGGCATCGATCCTGGAGACAGAGGTTCTTCCCGCCAGGATCGATGACTTCCGCTCTTCCGATCTCGACACGCTTTTTGCCGCGGGTGAAGCCGTCTGGATCGGAATCGAGGGGGTGGGGGATCGGGACGGACGGATCGCCCTCTACCTGACGGATCGCCTTCCGCTGCTCCACGTCCCCGCGGCGGCCTCGGAGCTCGACGAGATGGAGAGGGCGATCGTGAATCTTCTGAAGGAGCGCGGCGCGTCCTTTTTCGCTCCCATTCACGAAGCCGCGGGCGCCGGTTTTCCCGGGGAGACGATCGACGCGCTCTGGAGGCTCGTCTGGAAGGGCGTGGTGACGAACGACTCGCTCCATGCGCTGCGCGGATTCACGCGGCGCGGATCGAAACGGAAGGGGACGCGGGGCGCCGGTTTCCGTTCGCGGCGATCGACGCCCGCCGCCGGCGAAGGGCGATGGTCGCTGGTCGAGGATCTCGCGGCGGGTGGCGGCAACTCGACCGAGCGCGCGCACGCGCTGGCCCAGCAGCTGCTGAACCGCTACGGCATCGTGAGCCGCGACATGGTGAGCGCGGAGGTTCTTCCCGGAGGATTCAGCAGCGTCTACGAGGTCTTCAAACGACTCGAGGAGAGCGGCCGGGTCAGGCGAGGGTACTTCGTGGCGGGTATGACCGCGACGCAGTTCGCGGTCCCTGCCGCGGTCGATCTTCTCCGTTCCTTCCGGGAAGGGGACGATACGCGTGAAACGCATCTCATCGCCTCGGCGGATCCGGCGAATCCCTGGGGAAGCGTTTTCCGCTGGCCGGAGTCAGCGGAAGGAGGGGGCGCGACGCGGTCGGCGGGGACGAAGGTGATCCTGGTGAACGGAGGCCTGGCCGCGCACCTCTCTCGCGGCGACAGGAACGTGAAGATGTTTCTCCCCGCTGATGAGCCTGACCGCAGCGCTTTCGCCAGAGAGGTAGCCAGAGCGCTGGCATCCCTGGTGCTGGCGCGAGGCTCGAGGCAGGCGATGCTGATCGAGCAGATCGACGGCCTTCCCGCGATCGAGCATCCGCTGGCGCCTTACTTCACGGAGGCCGGGTTTCACGTCACGGCGCTCGGGCTCCAGCTCCGGAGCGTTCATTCGGGCTTCAGATTCAGGGAGAGCGCGGCGGAGGTCGTGGAGGATGATCTGGAGGATCCCGCCGACGCGAGCGAGGCATGATGGCCGTGTCGCGATTCGCGGGGGGTCAGGGCTGGCAGGAGGGACACCAGTAGGTCGCGCGAGCGTCGGGACCCTGGCTTCGTCGTTCGACCGGCGTTCCGCATGTACGGCAGGGATCTCCCTTCCGGCCGTAGACCCAGAGCTTCGCGTTCGGATCGATGCGCCGGGTCGTCACTCGCATGGCGCGCGGGAACGCCACGCCGTTTCGCTCGGCATCGATGACGTTGGCCTTTATCTGTGCCCGCGAAGCGTCCAGGATCCTTTCGAGATCTTCATCGGAGAGCTCGCGCGTCTTTCGAAACGGATTGATGCGGCAGAGAAAGAGAACTTCTGACTTGTAGACATTGCCGATGCCGGCGATGACGCGTTGATTCAGAAGAGCGTTCGCGATCTCCTCATCCGGCCGGGCGCGAAGCCGGTCGAGCGCTTCGTTTCGATCGAAGGTCGCGGCGAGGGCATCCGGCCCCATCGCCGAGAGATCGGACTGGCGCGCCAGGGACTTCGAATCGAGAAATTCAGCCACCGGAATCGAGAAGCCGACGGCGATCCATTCGCCGGTCTCGATGATCACGCGCATATCGGATCGCCGACGTTGCCAGCGCTCGCCCGGCCTGTAGACGTGCCAGCTCCCGTTCATCCGCATGTGAGAGCGGAGGACCAGGTCGCCGGAGAAGCGGATCAGAAGATGCTTTCCGGCGGCCGCGACGCTTTCGACCGATCTTCCCGAGAGCGGATGATCTTCGTCGATCCGGTTGAGGTGGGGAAACTCCGACTGAAAGCGAGTGACGGTTCGTCCGCCGATTGCGATCTGGAGCGTCCGCGCCACGCGGTAAATCGTGTCTCCCTCCGGCACGGCGGCGATAACCGCGAAGGGGAAGAGCAAAAGTCCACGGGGTTGGGGTGACGTCCGGGCCGAATCGCGAGTGGGCGAGTCAAAAGCCGGGCACGGGCACGGGCACGTTCACGGGTTCGCGAGCCCGCGAAGGCGGAAGGGCGGGTCATTCAGAGGCCGCACGGGAGGACGAAGTACCGGCCCGATTGGTCTCGCGGCCGAAGAATCTCAGAATGCGTAAACCGTCATCGGGTTCTTATGACGGTGCAGTCGCATCGCAAAAACGAGCCTGAACGTGCATAAGAACCCGACAGCGATCATCGCGGCTGAGATTCTTCGGCCGCGACGCCATCTCGTATTCTGCGCGGCTGGCGCGTGCGGCCTCTGAATGACCCCCGCCCGCCTTCGCGGGCTCTCGTCCCGTGAACGGTTTTTGACTCACCCCCTTGGCAACCGGGCCTCGAGCCATCAACCAGCGTTCACGAGCTTCGTTCTCTGATATATCTCCCCCGAGATGAGCTCCGCCTCCGAGATCCTTCTCTTCACGGCGGAGATGGCCACGGTCGCCACGCTGATCAACCTGCCGCTGGCGATCGCGGTGGCGACCCTCGCCGAGCGCGC